>NZ_JBFUBX010000002.1:0-643952 GCF_056405535.1 Cellulomonas sp. P1_G12_2
GTGCGGGAGCTGCGGGAGCCGGCGGTGCAGCGGGTGGCGGCGCCGCGGCGGCCGGCTCGGCGGCGACGGCCGGGGTCGGCGCAGCGGCGACCGGGGCGGTCGGTGTGGTCGGAGCCGGCGCGGCGGGCGGTGCGGCAGCCGCCGGAGGCGTTGCGGCGTTCCTGGCCGCGATCCCGCTCGGCGCCGCCGCGATCACCGTGGGCGGGGTCGCGCTCGCGGCCGTGGCGGTCATCAGCGTGGCCACGCTGCTCAGCTCGCCGGACGGCAGCACCGCCACGGCGACGACCTCTCCGAGCGCCAGCCCGAGCACCCCGACGCCCGAGCCGTCGGCGTCGGCCGGGGCCGGGGTCGTACCTCAGCCGACGGACATCCCGACGCCGGAGCCCACCGAGCTGCTGCCCGACGAGATCGTGCTCGACGAGGACGCCGGGGAACCCGACGGCGCGCTGACCGCGAGCGTCCCCGGCTCCACGGACTCCACCGACCCGACGGATCCCACCGACCCGACCGATCCCACCGACCCGTCGGATCCCCCGGCTCCGACGCCCGCCGACGTGGCGGTCGAGCTGCCGACCGGCGGTCTGGCGCTCGAGGCCGGCCTGGGCGGTCAGGAGCTCGCGGTCGTCGTCCGCAACAACGGCGGGACGGCGGCGACGGACCTCGTGGCCGAGGTGACGCTCCCGGAGGGTGTCGTGCTCGACGGCGTCGCGTCCGCCGCCTTCTCCGGGCTCTCGGCCGGGCGGTTCGCCGTGACGGCGTCTGCCGGCTGGGTGTGCGTGGCAGGCGACGGGACGAACCTGGCGCGCTGCACGCTCGACGCCCTGCCGGCGCGGTCGACGTCGGTCCTGCCGCTGCGCGTCTCCATCCACGAGTCGTTCGACCGGTCGGACGGCGAGATCGGTCTGCGTGTCCTGGGCGCCGGCATCCAGTACGTCGCGCCGCCGATCCGGCTGGTCATCGCCGCGTCGCCCGCCCGACTGACCCTGCGCACCGCGCCCGCCACGATCCCGCTGGTCGCCGGACGGACCCGGCAGCTGGACCTCCCGGTGGCCAACGTGGGCGGCACCGGCCTGCCCGCCGGTGCGGCTGCGGTGTCCGTCGTCCTGCCCACGGGTGTCACCGGCGCCGCCGCACCCGGCTCGGCGTGGACCTGCAGCGGGACCACCGCGCTCGACTGCCGGACGGTCGCCGTCGGTGCTCGCGCGGACGCACCCCTGTCCCTCCGCCTCACGGCGGGCTCGCCCGACGTCCTGACCGCCCGCTCGCTCGTGCTCCAGTTCGCGCCGAGCGGTCGACTGTCGTCGGAGACGGTGACCGTGCCGTTCACGCTGCAGCGTCCTGCCGCTCTGGCGGTCAGCGGCCAGCATGCGGCGGTCGTCGCGCTCGGCACCCCCACCACCGTGCCCCTGACGGTCACGAACACCGGCGAGCTGCCGGCCGAGGGCGTGCAGGTGACGCTGCGACCGGACGGCCTCGGCTTCGGCTCGCCGGCGACTGTGAGCGGCGCATGGAGCTGCTCGGCGGGCACGGCCCCGACCGTCGTGTGCACGGCGGCGCGGATCGACCCCGGTGCCACGCTCCAGCTGCCCCTCACCGTGCAGGCCGTCGCGGGTGCGTTCCCGGCAGGTGGCGGTGTCGTCACGGTCCAGGCTCAGGCGCCCGACGCTGACGCTGCCGCCCCGTTCCTGGTGGCGGTCGCCGTACGCGGGCCCGTCCTCGCCCTCGGCCAGCACGATCCCGAGGTGCTCCTGCGGACCGGCGGCACCGGTGAGGCGACCTTCACGGTGACGGCGACCGGCGCCGACGCCGCCGGGACGGTCGCCACCCTCCGCCTGCCCGTCCAGGTCTGGGCCGTACCCGGCGCCGCCGCGGATACCGGGTGCACCGTGTCGCCGAACCGACGCACGGTCACCTGCGCCCTGGGCACGGTGGAGGTGGGCACGCCCGTCCAGGTGACCGTCCGCGTCACGTGGCAGGGGAGCGCCAGGGAGAACGCCTCGGTCACGGTCACCGCCGCCGGCGCCGCGGAGGTGCGGGCAGAGAAGCCGGTGCAGACCGCGTCGGCCGGGCTGGACGTCCGTGCGAGCTTCGCGCACGCCGACGTGACCGAGATCGGTGCACCGCTGCTGTCCTGCAACCCGGCCGCGCCGGAGTGCGTCTCGGCACTCACCAAGGGCGACCGCGACAACAACTCGCTCACCATGGTGCCGCTCGACGAGGCACCCCCCGCCCCGAAGACGCCACGCACGAAGGTGCCGGTGTCGTCGACCGCGCGGCTCGTCGTCCCGGCCGGACGAGAGATCGTCTTCGCGGGGCTGTACTGGTCGGCCAACGTGGGCGAGCACGACAAGTTCAGCGACCCGCTGGAGTCGGCCCGGCTGCGCGGACCCGGAGGGACGTACACGGATGTCACCGGCACGGTGATCGCCCAGCCCACCGACAACGCGAGCCGGCAGTACTACCAGTCGTTCGCGGACGTGACGGACCAGGTCAAGCGCGGCGGCGCGGGCGACTGGTCGGTGGCCGACGTGGCCGTCAGCAAGACCGCGACCGACAAGGACCGGACCTACTACGCCGGCTGGTCGATGGTCGTCGTCTACTCCGACCCCGGCTCGGCCGCCTCGGTGACGGTGTACGACGGCGGTAAGTGGATCGGGACGTCGGCCGCGGCGGCCGCGTTCGAGTTCGCCGCCGAGGCGGGCAGCACCGCCCGGATCGGCGTCGTGGCGTGGGAGGGCGACCGCACCAGCGGCGGTGACCGTCTCGTGCTGGGCGACACGTGCCTGGGGAGCGCGCACCCCCTCGTGCCGTCCGGTGGGGTGAGCGGCAACGCGTTCGACTCCACCGCGACGGGCTGGCGAGCGGCCAACTCGCTGGGCACCGATGCCAAGGGCTTTGCCGAGGTGACGCTCGCGTGCGACGTCAGCTCGTTGACCGCCACGACGACCGGGGACCAGTACCTCATCGGCGCGATCACCCTGCGG
Source organism: Cellulomonas sp. P1_G12_2 (assembly GCF_056405535.1). Classification (NCBI taxonomy): domain Bacteria; kingdom Bacillati; phylum Actinomycetota; class Actinomycetes; order Micrococcales; family Cellulomonadaceae; genus Cellulomonas; species Cellulomonas sp. P1_G12_2. The sequence continues at coordinate 2,985 of NZ_JBFUBX010000002.1, forward strand.
TCCGCGCCCCCGGTCGGCTGACCTCAGACGGAGCTGTCGGTGACGGCGGCGACGGCCGCGTCGACGGGCACGACGCCCCCGACCAGCTCCAGGGTCAGCCCCGCCGACCGCGTCTCGTGCAGGAGGGCCACCAGCACCGCGGCCACGTCGGCTCGGGTGACGGAGCCGCGCGGGACGGACGAGTCGAGGAGGACCGCACCCGTCGGGTGCTCGTTCGTGAGCGCACCGGGGCGCAGGATCGTCCAGTCGAGGTCGCGCGTCCGCAGGTCGATCTCGGCGGCGCGCTTGGCGACGAGGTACGCCGCGAACACCTCGTCGGTCCCCGCCGGTGGTGGTGCACCGGCTCCCATCGACGAGACGAGGACGTAGCGGCGCACGCCCGCCTGCTCGGCGCCGTCGGCCAGCAGCGCGACGGCGGCACGGTCCACGGTGTCCTTCCGCGCGGCGCCGCTGCCCGGTCCGGCCCCTGCCGCGAACACGACGGCGTCCGCACCGGAGATCGCCTCGGCCACGTCCAGCGCGTTGGCGCGCTCGAGGTCGAGGACGACCGCCTCGGCACCGTCCGCGGAGACGTCGTCGACGTGCGCGAGCTGCCGGACCAGCGCGACCGGGACGTCCCCCCGCGCGGTGAGCCCGCGGGACAGGAGTCGCGCGATCTGACCGTGGCCCCCAGCGATCGCGATGCGCATGCCCTCCACGGTAAGGACAGGTGCTCCGACCTGCGACCGGGGGAGTGTGCTCAGCCGGCGTCGCCCGAGTCGGCGAGGACGTCGAGGAGCCGCAGGTGGCTGAGCCGGTCGCCCAGGCGGTGCACGTCGTCGGAACCGGCCGGCGCCAGCGAGAGGGCGGTGTAGGTGTCCGCGCCGGGCAGCATCTCGGTGGCGAACTCGCGCAGCACCTCGGCCACCTCGGCCAGGTCACCGGGCGCGCGGCTGGTCCCCTCGGGCAGGCTCACGTACAGGAGCAGCCCGGGTTGGGGGCGGGGCAGCGGGGTGGGCAGTGCCATGAGACGTCTCCGGGTGCGCAGTGCGCGGCTGGTCGGGCCACGCTCGGGGTCAGGGCCTGGGGGATCAGGACCGATGACACGCGCACGGATACGCGGCGACGAGGCGCAGCGCAGACGTGGTCATGGGGCGACTGTCGCACGCCCGCTCGTCGTCACCAAGGAGGATTCGTCGCCGTCCCAGGGAGTGGACGCCTCAAACGACGCCGTACAGCCGGTCGCCCGCGTCGCCGAGCCCCGGGACGATGTACGCCTTGTCGTTCAGGCGCTCGTCGACGGCCGCGACGACGATCGACACGTCGGCCCGGTCACCGACCGCCTGCTCGACCACGGCCAGGCCCTCGGGCGCGGCCAGCAGGCACACCGCGGTGACGTCCCGGGCGCCGCGCGCCAGCAGGAAGTCGATGGCGGCGACCAGGGTGCCGCCGGTGGCCAGCATGGGGTCGAGCAGGAAGCACTGGCGGCCCGACAGGTCGTCCGGGAGCCGGTTGGCGTAGGTGATCGCCTCGAGGGTCTCCTCGTCGCGCTGCATGCCCAGGAAGCCGACCTCGGCGGTGGGCAGGAGGCGGGTCATGCCGTCGAGCATGCCCAGCCCGGCGCGCAGGATCGGCACGACGAGCGGGCGCGGGTCGGCCAGCTTGACGCCGGTGGTCGAGGTGACCGGGGTGACGATGTCGACCGACTCGACGTGCACCTCCCGGGTCGCCTCGTAGGCGAGGAGCGTGACCAGCTCGTCGACCAGGAGCCGGAAGGTGGGCGACGCGGTGTGGACGTCGCGCAGGACGGTGAGCTTGTGGGCGACCAGGGGGTGGTCCGCGACGTGCAGGCGCATGGGCTCAACCTACCGGCGTCGGGTGCGCCATGATGCCTCCATGATCGAGCCCCGCCGTCCGGAGCAGACGGCCGACGCCTGGGCGATGGGCCGCGCGCTCGACGAGGCGCGCCGCGCGGTGCTCACCGGCGACGTCCCGGTGGGTGCCGTGGTCCTCGGGCCGACCGGGGACGTCGTCGGCCGAGGACGCAACGTGCGCGAGGCCCGGGACGACCCGACGGGGCACGCGGAGATCATCGCGCTCCGCGCGGCGGCCGAGACGCTCGGGCGGTGGCGGCTGGACGACTGCACGCTCGTCGTCACCCTGGAGCCCTGCCTCATGTGCGCCGGCGCCACGGTGCTCGCGCGGATCCCGCGGCTGGTGCTCGGCGCGTGGGACCCGAAGGCGGGGGCGTGCGGGTCGCAGTGGGACGTGGTGCGCGACCGGCGGCTGAACCACCGCGTCGAGGTGGTCGGTGGCGTGCGGGCCGAGGAGTGCGGGCTGCTGCTGCAGCGCTTCTTCGAGGCTCAGCGCGACTGAGCGGGCGTCGGCAGCGTCTCGGCCAGGTCGGTCAGCGTCTCCGAGGTGCCCGCGTCGAGCGTCACCGCCGCGTACTTGTCCCCACGCGTCGCCCCGCGGTTCACGACGACCACCGGCTTGCCCGTCTGAGCCGCGTGCCGCACGAACCGCAGCCCCGACTGCACGCTCAGCGATGACCCGGCCACGAGCAGGGCATCGGCCCCGTCGACCAGCGCGTACGCCCGCTCCACCCGCTCGCGCGGCACGTTCTCCCCGAAGTAGACGATGTCCGGCTTGAGCATCCCGCCGCAGGCGCTGCAGGCCGCGACGACGAACCCGCTGGTCTGCTCGATGACGGCATCGGCGTCCGGGGCGATCTCGATGTCGGCGACAGCCTCCGTGAACCCGGGGTTCAGCGTGTCCAGCCGGTCGGCCAGCTCCGCGCGGGAGATCACCGTGCCGCAGGACAGGCACCGCACCCGGTCGTAGCGCCCGTGCAGGTCGATCACGTGCCGGGAGCCCGCCGCCTCGTGCAGCAGGTCCACGTTCTGCGTGATCAGCCCGGCGACCACCCCGCGGTGCTCCAGGGCGGCCAGCGCGCGGTGGCCGGCGTTCGGCATGGTCCGGTGCACGTGCCGCCAGCCGACGTGGTTGCGGGCCCAGTAGTGCCGGCGGAAGGCCTCGTCCGACGTGAACTGCTGGAACGTCATCGGGGTGCGCGGCGGGGAGTCGGGGCCGCGGTAGTCGGGGATGCCCGAGTCCGTCGACACCCCCGCGCCCGTGAGGACCGCCAGGCGGTGGCCCGCGAGCACCTCGACGACGTCCGCCAGGGATCCGGCAGTCATCGGGACGGCGTCGTGCGCGGTGCTCACCCGACCACCGTACGACGCCGATTCGGAGGACAGGCTCCCGACCAGGTACCGTTCTCCCCGAGGTAGCGTGTCCGAGCGGCCTAAGGAGCACGCCTCGAAAGCGTGTGTGGGTGAAAGTCCACCGTGGGTTCAAATCCCACCGCTACCGCCAGCCGAAGGGCCCCACCCGCGTGATCATGCGGACGTGGGGCCCTTCGTCGTTCCCGATCCTCCGTCTTCGCGCGCGTCGCCGATCGAGGCCACTCCTGGAGCTCGTCGAGAAAGTGGGGCGGTCGGGCTTCGATCGGGCTCGACACGGTGGTCGGCGACGACCGTCACGTGCGTCGCCATCCGCGACGTCGTGGTCGACTCTCCACACGGGGACAGAGAGTCGGACGGGCGCTTCTCGAGCACGTGCTCGGCCTGTGCCGGCGGCAGGCGAGGGCCTGCGCGCGACACGCCGCGACCAGAGAGTTTCACCCGCCCTGACGTGCCCGGACGCGACCCGCGCCCACGTCGCACGCGCCGGCCCTCGGCAGGATCGGCACCCCGTCTGACCTCGGCAAGGACACCCATGCAGATCCCACATCTTGTGCCGTGCCACCGCGTCGGACACCACAGGTTGTGTCGCGACCCCCCGGCGTAGGCCCTTCGTCCCAGCTGCCGGGCGAGACGGCCAGCACGCTTGCGCCCAACGCCGCCCACCAGGACCAGGAGCCGTTCGACATGACCACCTTGGACCCCGCGCCCGTCGTCGCCTCGGCCGCCACCAGCACCTTCGTGGTCCTCAAGCGGGACGGCCGGGCGCTGCCGTTCGAGACCTCGCGCATCCACGCCGCGCTCACCAAGGCGTTCGCGGACGTGTACGGCGAGATCGGACCGCTGCACGAGCTGCACCTCGTCGAGCTCGTCGACCAGGCGATCTCCGAGCTTGCCGCACGGTTCACCGGCGAGGTCAAGATCTACGAGATCCAGAACGTCGTCGAGCACACCCTGCTGGAGTCCGGGCTCGGCGAGGTCGCCAAGTCCTACATCGACTACCGCGTGCAGCGTGACCTCGCCCGCAGCAAGGCGCGCGACGTCAACCACTCGGTCGGCCAGCTCGTCGCCAAGGAGCACTCGGTCGTCAACGAGAACGCCAACAAGGACTCCGACGTCTTCAACACCCAGCGCGACCTGACGGCCGGCGCCGTCGGCAAGGCGATCGGGCTGCGGATGCTGCCGCCGCACGTGGCGAACGCCCACCAGAAGGGCGACCTGCACTACCACGACCTGGACTACCACCCGTACGCGCCGATGACGAACTGCACGTTGATCGACTTCAAGACGATGCTCTCGGGCGGCTTCCGGATCGGCAACGCGCAGGTCGACCCGCCCCGCTCCATCCAGACCGCGACCGCACAGATCACGCAGATCATCGCGAACGTCTCGTCCAGCCAGTACGGCGGCTGCTCGGTCAACCGGATCGACGAGCTGCTCGCTCCGTACGCCGAGCAGAACTTCGCCAAGCACCTCACGGATGCCGACAGGTGGATCGAGGACGAGGCGCGCCGACGCGAGTACGCACTGGAGAAGACTCGCAAGGACATCTTCGACGCGATGCAGTCGCTCGAGTACGAGATCAACACCCTGTTCACGTCGAACGGCCAGACGCCGTTCACGTCGGTCGGGTTCGGCCTCGGCGAGGGCTGGTTCGAGCGCGAGATCCAGCGGGCCATCCTCCAGATCCGCATCATCGGCCTGGGCGCCGAGCGGCGCACCGCGATCTTCCCCAAGCTCATCTTCACGCTGCGTCGCGGAGTCAACCTGGCTCCGACGGACCCGAACTACGACATCAAGCAGCTGGCGGTCGAGTGCGCCACCAAGCGCATGTATCCCGACATCCTCAGCTACGACAAGATCGTCGAGATCACCGGCAGCTTCAAGGTCCCRATGGGCTGCCGCTCGTTCCTGCAGGGCTGGTCGGACGAGACCGGTGCCGACGTCGTCGAGGGGCGCATGAACCTCGGAGTCGTCACCCTGAACATCCCCCGCATCGCGCTCGAGACCCGTGGCGACACGGCCGCGTTCTGGGCCCTGCTCGACCAGCGTCTGGCGACCGTGCGCGACGCTCTGCTGTACCGGATCGAACGCTGCAAGCAGGCCATCCCCGCGAACGCCCCGATCCTGTACGTGCACGGCGCGTTCGGTCAGCGCCTCGCGCCCGACCAGGACGTCGACGCGCTGTTCCGCGGCGGCCGCGCGACCGTGTCCCTGGGGTACATCGGGCTGTACGAGGCTGCCGCCGCCTTCTTCGGCGGCGCATGGGAGTCGAACCCCCAGGCGAAGGAGTTCACGCTCGAGATCCTGCGCACGCTGGGCGCCCACGCGAAGTCGTGGACCGCGACGCACGGTTACCAGTTCAGCGTGTACTCGACCCCGAGCGAGTCCCTGACCGACCGGTTCGCCCGGCTCGACAAGGCGAAGTTCGGGCCGGTCGCGGACATCACCGACAAGGACTACTACACGAACTCGTTCCACTACGACGTGCGCAAGGCGCCGACCCCGTTCGAGAAGCTCGACTTCGAGGCCGCGTACGCGCAGCACACGTCGGGCGGCTTCATCCACTACTGCGAGTACCCGGTGCTGCAGCAGAACCCGAAGGCGCTCGAGGCTGTCTGGGACTACGCCTACGACCGTGTCGGGTACCTCGGCACGAACACGCCCATCGACCACTGCCTCGAGTGCGACTTCAGCGGAGACTTCCTCCCGACGGAGCGCGGCTTCCGCTGCCCGGCCTGCGGCAACGAGGACCCTCGTACGTGCGACGTGGTCAAGCGCACGTGCGGCTACCTCGGCAACCCGCAGCAGCGCCCCATGGTCCGCGGGCGGCACGTCGAGATCTCCTCGCGGGTCAAGCACATGGACGACGACGATTCCCGGGTGGCGCACTGACCATGGCCAGAACTCCGCGGCCAGGGCAGTGGCGGTCGGACCTGCTGAGCCAGGACCGCGTTGCCGACTACAAGCCGTTCGTCATGGTCGACGGCGAAGGGGTCCGCTGCAGCCTGTATACCAGCGGATGCCCGTTCGCGTGCGTCGGCTGCTTCAACGAGGCCGCGTGGAGCTTCCGGTCCGGGCAGGTGTTCGACGAGCTGCTCGCCGACCGGATCGCGGACGACCTCGCCCATGAGGCCGTGCAGGGTCTGTCTCTGCTCGGCGGGGAGCCGTTCCTGAACACCGACGTGTGCCTCCGGGTGGTACGCCGGCTGCGCCGCGAGCACGGCCGGGCCAAGGACGTGTGGTGCTGGACGGGGTACACGTTCGAGGAGCTGCTCGGCGAAGCCGACGCGGGCCAGGACGACAAGGCTGCGCTGCTGGCCGAGCTCGACGTCCTGGTCGACGGCCGGTTCGAGATCACGCAGAAGGACCTCACGCTCGCATTCCGCGGATCCCGCAACCAGCGGGTCCTGGACGTGCCGCAGTCCTTGGTGCAGCGGCGCGCCGTCCACCGGGAGGGGCTGGCCGACGGCGCAGTCCTCGCCCCGGTGGTCGAACGCCGAGCGATGATCTGAGTCGCGCCGGTTCCACGGCGGTGGCAACCCGGCGGGCCGCGCGCCAGCGCGCCAAGATGGCCGCGTGATCCTCTACGCGCAGACCCCGGGGCGCCGTGCCCGCCAGATCGTCAGCGACCTGCTCGTCGTCTGCTGGGTGGTCCTCTGGGTGCGGGCCGGGCTGTGGGTGCACGCGGTGGTCGGTCGGCTCGGTGCTCCCGGGCGGACGCTCGAGGCCGCCGGGTCGTCGCTGTCGGACAGCCTGACCTCGGCCGGGGACACCGTCGCGCGCGTCCCGCTGATCGGCGACGACGCGCAGGCCCCGTTCACCGCGGCGGGTGGCGCCGCGGACTCGATCGCACGGGCCGGTGTCGAGGTCCAGGACGGGGCCGACCAGCTCGCGCTGCTGCTCGGGCTCACGATCGCCGCGGTCCCGGTCCTGCTCGTCGTGACGCTCTGGCTCGTCTCCCGCATCCGGTTCGTCAGCCGTGCACGGGCGGCCACGAGCATCCTCGACTCGGCCGCGGACCTCGACCTCTTCGCCCTGCGGGCGCTCGCGACCCAGCCGGTCCGCGCGCTCGCCCGCGTGAGCGACGACCCGGCGGACGCGTGGCGGCGTGGGGATGCCGAGGTCGTGCGTGCGCTGGCGTCGCTCGAGCTGGGCGCGCTCGGCCTGCGAGCACCCGCGGAGGCGACGGCGTCCTAGCCACCAGCTTCCGGCGTGGGATCAACCCCTGCGACGGCGCTCAGTCGCGGCTGTCCAGCGCTCGACGCATCTCGGCCGCCAGGGCGGCGTGCAGGTCGAACGGATGCCGGTCCAGCTCGTCCGCCACCGCGGCCACCACCTCGGGTGCCTTGTTCTGGCTCAGCTTGCGCAGCATGCGGACGCCGCGCACGTGCAGCCGGAGCCCGACCGTTCCCCGCGCCACCGCGCGGGCGGACTCGTCGTAGGCGGGCAGGAGCCGCGCGCCCTCGTCGGCCCCCTCGAAGTGCTCGACCAGGCGGCAGAGCACGGCGTAGTTCTCCTCCGGCGACAGCACCTCGGGCCGGCACGTGAGGTGCGCGGTGACGTGGTTCCACGTGGGGACGAACTGGCCCTCCGGGTACCACCGGGTGGAGACGTACCCGTGCGGGCCCTGCAGGATCACCAGGACGTCCGAGCCGTCGAGCCGGTGGTTCTTCTCGTCCGGCCGACCGAGGTGGGTGACCAGTGCGAGCTCGTCGTCGCCGGTCTGGTCCCACAGGACCGGGTAGTGACTCGCGGACAGTCCCGACTCCGTCGAGGTGACGAGGGCCGCCCAGGGGTACTCCTCGACCAGCCGCCGGAGCTCGGAGCGGTCGGTCGAGGTGAACGCCGGGTTCTGGAGCACGTGCCGATGATGGCACGGCGCCCGTCACCGGCCGAGGGAGGTCTCCTCGTCGAGCCGGCCGAGCTTGTCGGGGTTCGCGACCGAGTAGACGTGCGTCACGCGCCCGTCGGCGACCGTGACGCCGGCGACGCCGACGAGGTGCCCGTCCAGCTCCATCCGGACGGCGGGCTGCCCGTTCACCCAGGTCAGCGAGGCGCGCAGCGCGCCACCCGCCTTCGACATCCCTCCGACGAGGTAACGCGCGAGCCGGTCGGCCCCGACGATCGGCCGCCGGGCCGCGCCGCGAACCTTCCCGCCGCCGTCGGCGACCGCGACGACGTCGGGCGCGAGGACGTCCATGAGCCCCTGGAGGTCGCCGGTGTTGAGCGCCGTGACCAGCTGCCCCACGACGTGCTCGTGCTCGGAGCGGACGACGCGCACCCGGGGCCGTCGTGCGGCGACGTGGCCCTTGGCCCGGTGCGCGATCTGCCGGACCGCCGCAGGGGTCTTGTCGACGACCTCGGCGATCTTGTCGTATGGCACGTCGAAGACCTCACGCAGCACGAACACCACGCGCTCGGACGGTCCCAGCGTCTCCAGCACGGTGAGCATCGCGAGGGACAGGCTCTCCGCGAGCTCGACATCGTCCGCCACGTCGGGGCTCGTCAGCAGAGGCTCGGGCAGCCACTCGCCGACGTAGTCCTCGCGGCGGCGGGCCACCGTCCGGAGGTGGTTCAGGGCCTGCCGCGTCACCACCTGGACGAGGTAGGCGCGGGGCTCGCGGACGTCCGAGCGATCCACCGACGCCCACCGGAGCCAGGACTCCTGCAGCACGTCCTCGGCGTCTCCGGCCGAGCCCAGCAGCTGGTACGCGACCGTGAACAGCAGGTTCCGGTGCACCACGAAGGGGTCGCTGGCCACGTGCGCGAGCCTACGGCGCGCCCTGGACGGAGGACCGGACGCCGAGCGGCGGCAGCCCGCACGCCGCCGCGAACTCCTCCGAGTGGATGCCGAGCGCGAGGTTCATCCGCGCCGACATGTTCATGAACGCCACTCGCGCGGCGAGCTCGACGAGCGCCGCGGGACCGAGCTCGGCCAGCAGGGCGTCCGAGAGCTCGTCGGTGACGGCGGGCGGTGTCAGGCTCGCTGCCTCCGCATACTCCATCACCCTGCGCTCCCGCGGGCTGAACAGGGACGACTCCCGCCAGCGGGGCACCTCCCGGACCTTCGCCTCGTCGAGCCCGTGGTTGTGCGCGAGGAAGTAGTTGAAGTCGAGGCAGAAGGTGCAGCCGACCGTCGCGGCGGCGGCCATGGCCGCGTACGACGCGAGGTCCCGGTCGAGCTCGCGCCAGCCCTCGACCTTGCGCCCGACGCCCATGGTGTCCTTCAGCACCCGCTGGTGGTGCCACAGCACTCCCAAGGAGTCGGGCACCTGACCCAGCATCTTGCGGGCGGCGAGCTTCACGACCGCACCGTAGGCGCCGGTGATCTCGGTCGGGGGGACACGGTTCTGGGGGGTCATGGCTGCTCCTTGGTCGATGGTTCGACATGGAGACACCGACCGGTGCGTGCGTGTGACACCCCGCCTCGGTTCGCCGCCCCCGCTCGTCGGCGGAACCCCTGACCGTTGTGCCGCGACCTGTGCAGCGGGACGATGGGTCGGGACAGGACGGAGCTCTCCGTGGCCTACTCGCACGCAGTCGCGACGCCGGAGCCGAGCACCGCGCGCGACGCCCGGCAGCCGTCGCACGAGCGTGAGACCTCCCCGACACCCCACCGCCGGCACGGGCAGGAGCACGAGCTCGACCGGTTCGCCGCCCGCGCCGTCTCCGGGCCCGGCCGACCGGTCGACCCGACGGCCCGCGCACGCGTCGAACGGGCGACAGGCGCCGACCTCTCCGCAGTCCGGCTGCACACCGGTCCGCTCGTGCGCGTCGCCGCTCGCGCGGCCGGCGCCTCGGCCTTCACGCTCGGTGACGACGTGGCCGTCGCCGTCGGGCCGGGGCAGGAGGTGCCGCAGCGGCTTCTCACGCACGAGCTGGTCCATGCCGCCCAGCAGGCGCGACCGGGTGCCGCGACGCCGACGCAGGCGGAGCACCAGGCCCGCGGGTTCGACGCCGGCACCGCGGCGCCCGGAGCGCTCCTGGGGACGGGTGCGGCCTACGTGGCCCACGCGGCGACGGACTGGCTCCAGTCGACCCCCGACGTCCGCGCCTACGGCTACAGCGAGCTGCTCGACGAGCTCAACGCGGTCGACGAGTGGCTGGGTCGCCAGGTCGAGAGCTCCCCCGAGGACGACCGGATGCGCGAGGCGAAGGAGGCGATCACCGCCGAGCTGCGCCGGCGTCAGGGCGCGATGCAGGCGCCGGACCGGCCACGGCCGCGCGGCAGGCGAGGACGCGGGCGAGCGGGCGCCGCACCCGACCAGCTGCCGGCGCAGACCGAGATGCCCCGCGTGCTGCGGGAGCAGACGAGCACGCAGCTGACCGATCCCGCGGAGATCCGCGCCGAGGTGGACCGGATCTCGTCGTGGTTGCAGCGCCCCGACCTGACGCGCGCGGACCGGTCGATCCTGCGGCAGGAGCTCGCCACCCTGGCGCCCGGCCTGGCGGCGGACCTCGCGGGCGCCAGCGCGGAGCGGCGTCAGGCACGGCTGACCCAGGCTCTCTCGCCGTCGTCGGCGGGGGGCCGCACGGGCCTGCTGACGAACCTCGCGATGATCGACTCGATCCGGCCGTACCAGGAGCAGCCGGGGATGGCGTACGTCATGCAGGGCGGGGAGCTCATCGTCTTCCCGCAGGAGACCGCGGACCGGGTGCGGGCGCAGGCGCTCGCCGCGCTCACGGAGGCCGCGCGGCAGGCGCGCCAGCTCAACGAGAGCAGCCAGTTCCGCATGGGCGAGCACATGCGGCTCAACTACGAGGATCAGCCCTACGTCGGGTTCGTGGTGAGCCTGGTGAGCGGCGAGGACCCGGTGGACGTCCAGTCCCGCATGCTGGATCCGCTCTCCGACTCGAACATCGCGCTGAGCCGGATGCGTTCCGCGCAGGAGCGAGGCTCGCTCGAGGCGATGGGCGACGCCGTCCTGACCGCCGTGGAGAAGGCCGACGAGGCCCAACGCATCGTGCTGGCCGGCATCGACCGTGCCGTGGCTGCGGCCGGCACGGTCGTGCAGGGTCTGACGATCACCCGCAACCTCTCCGCGGCGATCGCCCTGTCGATCCTCGCCATCGTCGCGGCGCCCGTGGTGGCCGCGGGGGTCGCGGGGACGGGCGCGACGGGCCTGCTCGCGACGGGCCTGACGGCGGTCGGCACGAGCGGGGTCGTCGGGGCCGGCGGGTTCGGCATGGGTTTCGTCGGCGGCGCCGGGGGTGAGCTCGCGGCGGGGCGCAGCGTCGAGCAGTCCCTGGGCACCGGGCTGGACGAGGGCATCCGCGTCGGCAAGCAGGGTGCGGCGATCGGGCTCGGCGGCGGTGCCTCCTTCGGCCTCGCGCGCAACCTCGGACTGGGCGCGGAGGGTCTGTCGGTCGGGCAGAACCTGTGGCGGGGAGCGGTCTCCCAAGGCGTGGGGGGCGGACTGGGCGGCACCGCGAGCGGCCTGCTGCAGGAGCCGCCGGAGGGCCGGACCCGCTCCGAGATGGCTCTCCAGGGCGGGCTGACCGGGCTCGGGCTCGGCGCCTTCGGCGGGGGCACCGGTGCCGTCGCCCGGACGCTCGGCTCGCCCGCGGCCCAGTACGCGCTGGGCGTCGGCGCGCCCACGCTCGCGGCGGGCGGCGTCCGGTACCTCGAGACGGGGGACTGGTCGCAGGCCGCCCAGTCGAGCGCGGTGGCCCTGGCCGTGGGCAGCGCGGGTCGCCTGCAGGCCAGCGAGCGGGCCGCGGCCCCCCGCGACGCCCGCGGCTACACCCCCGGCGAGGCACGCGCGTTCGAGTTCGGGCGGTCGGCGATGCAGACGGGGCGCGCGTACGCGATGGCGGGGGCGATGGGGCTCGCCAACGCGTCGCCGGCGTTCCGGATGGCAGAGACCGGAGGCTCGTACAGCCTGAGCGACCCGCGCACCGGGGCAGGCTCCGTCTCGTCGAGCACGGTCCAGCCGCCGGTGCAGCAGGCGCCGGTCCCGGCAGCCACCACCACGGCGCCCACGACGACCGCACCCACGACGACGGCAGCGACGACGGCGCCCACGACGACGGCACCGACGACGACGGCGCCCACGACGACCCCGCCGGTCGCGACCCCCGTCGCCACCACCGCGCAGACCCCGGTCGCGCCCGTCGCCGTGTCGCAGGCGGCGTCCGCCGTCGCGTCGCAGCAGGTGGGCACCACGGCGCAGAGCGAGACCAGCTTCGCGGGCGTGAACCAGGCGACGGCTCCGTCGACGCCGCTGCGGTCGGCGCCCGTGGCCGCGCTCGAGGCCAGCCAGATCCCGGGTGTGCGCACCATGGCGGGAACCCACTCGTCGTCACCGCGCGTCCGCGCCGCCGCGGGTGTCACCGGAGCCGACTTCGAGTCGGCCCACGTCCTCGCCCAGACCATCGGGGCGGCGATCAACGCGGTACGGCCCGGCGCCTACAGCCCGGGACGCGCGCTCGCGATCCTGCTGCGCCCGCCGGTGCACAGCGCGTACGACCAGGGCTGGATCCCCCAGTGGAACCAGCGGGTCGCCACGGGGCAGCGCACGACGCTCGGGGATGCCCGTGACCTGCTGCGCAACGCCATCAACGGGATCCCGAACAACGTGATGACGCCGCAGGAGAGGGGCGACCTCTGGTTCGCGCTCGACACCGAGATCAACGCCCTCGGGCTCCCACTGAACCTCGTGCTCTTCGGCGGACCCTGACATGAGCGAAGGGCGCCGACGACGTCGGCGCCCTTGCGCTCCGGACCAGCCATGCGAGGATTCGAACCCCACAGCGCTTCGACACGAAGGTCGCGGCTGCCGCTACCGCACGTGAACAGCATGCCCGGAAGACTCCACGCTAGACCCGGGCCTCACGGCACGCAACGCTCCGTCGTCACGGACGGCGGCACGTCGAACGCCTGGAACCCGTCGAGGTTCAGCACGTCGCTGACGTGCCGCAGCAGGCGGTTGCGGCCGGGTCCAACGTCCGTGACCAGCACGCCGGTCCGGAAGTCACCGGTGAGGTCCAGGCCGCGGACCAGGAGGAACGCGCCGAGCTCGCCCCAGACGCGCACGGCATCGACCGCCGACCCGTCGGTCGACCCTCCGGTCCTGGTCAGCGCCGCGTGGTTGTCCACCATCGTGAGGCTGTCGACGTTGCCCACGTAGATCGCGTGGCGCTGCCGGGTCCAGAACCACGGCACCCGGCAGACGACGTTGTTGCCGCTCACCACCACGCGCTCGGCGACGAGCCGGTCCCGGCCCGGTGCCTTCAGCCCCACGTGGATGCCCTGCACCGCCCCGATCACCGCGTTGCGCTCGATCGTCACGAGGTCCGCGCGCGAGCCGCCAACCACGATGCCCTGGCCGATCGCCCGGACGTCCTTGACGGCGGCGGCGAGGAAGCGGCCGGCCGCGGTGCCGACAGCCACCTCGTGGCCCTCGGTCAGCGTCGCGACCGTGAAGCGCGTGAGCGCCTCGCGCACGGAACGTTCGCGCACGAGCCGTCCGGTCGTCGTCCGCTTCGCCCACTCCGCAGCGACCCGCCGCACGTCCGCCGCGCCGGTCGCGCGCAGCTCGCGCCCGTCCGGCAGGGCGATGACGCGACCCGAACCCCCACCCGCAGCACCCGTCGTCGGGTCCGGCCGGCCCACCTCGTCGTCGATGACGAGGTGGCGCGCGACGAACCGTCCGAGCTCGCGGGCGACCAGGCGGTGGACGGAGTCGTTCGGCGGTCGCGTGGACGCCGAGAGCACCACGTCGTTGTCGACGACCGTCGAGCGCTGGGCGGAGGCGATGAGCACGCCGACCTGCTGGTCGCCGATCTCGAGACGGTTGCCCCGGATCTCCACCGAGCCGGGATCCCCCAGGTGACCCTCCTCCGTGCCGGGCGCGACGTAGATGCCGGACTGCGCGCGCGCACGACCGTCGGGACAGTGGACCTGGCAGTCGTGGACCCGGATGCGGTCGCCGCCCAGGAACGTCAGCGCGCCCAGCAGGTGCTCCTGGCCCGGAGGTGACTCGCGCGGCAGCGCGGACTCGACACGGAGGCGGGAGACCTCCACGTCGCGGCAGTCGCTCGCGACGAGGACCGCCTCGTGCCGCCGGGCGACGAGCACCGTCGCCGGTCCGACCCCCTCGACGACGATGCGCCGCTTGCCGGTCACGGTCAGGGGTGCGCGCAGCGGGTACGTGCCCGCTGCGAGGCACAGCTTGCCGCCGTCGTCGGGCAGCGCGTCGAGCGCAGCCTGCAGGTCGTCGCCGGGAAAGGCCACGACCGTGCACGTGCCGCAGCGGAGGTCGACGAGGGAAGGGAAGGTGCGCCGGCAGTCCACGAGCACCGTCATCGAGTCGAGGTCGACGACCGCGAGGGGTGCGCACGCGTGCACCGCGCCGTCGGGGGCGGCTGCCGTCCGCGTCTCCACCGCGTCGGAGGCGCTGCCACGGACCCGGCTGCCCCACCAGTCGCCGGGGAGGTACGTGCCGGGGTGCGCGGTGAACGCGATGCCGACGTCGGCGCCGCCGAGGGTGGCGGTCACCCCGCCGGCCGCGCCGACCACCTGGCCGTCCCAGCGGCGCAAGCACGTTCCGGGGAGGGTGCCGGTGACCGGGCTCGCGGTCGCGAGAGTGACGCGATCGCCGCCCGCGCCCGGCGTCACCACCGAGACCACGTGGAGGGCTCCGTGGTCACGCCGGTCGGCGCGCCGGTCGAGCGTCGACACCTCCACGAGGTCACCCGGTCGGAACGCGACCGCAGGTGACGGGACCAGGGTCACCGCCGTGCCGGCCACCGTGGCGGCGACGGCGTCGCCACCGTCCGCGAACGACCAGGCGAACCGTGCCGTGCTCTCCGTGCCGCCGTCGATCACCTCGATCCGCAGGAGGCCGTCCGGGAGCTTGCTGCGCGGGTCGTCCGGAGGTGCGCACGGGTCCGCGCTGGCCGGCGCGGACGTGCGGGTGACGTCGAGCGTGCCCGTGCTGAGCGGGGCGGGCAGGGGCGCGGACCCGCACTCGGGTGACGTCGTCGGGACCGCACGGACGCGCCAGCCGACGCGCGTCCGGGTGGTCGTGTCCACGCCGTCGAGCGCCGGGTCGAGCAGCGACTCGTCCTCCGCCGCCTGGACCTCCTCGACGAACGCGTCGAGGTACAGGATCGCCAGCCCCGTCGCGGGCAGGGCCGGGATGTTGGGCTGCCCGGCGTACGGCAGCTCGGCGTCGTTGCGCGCCGCGAGCCCGTCGACCCACATCACCCCGGGCTGGATCCGCAGCCGGCCGCCGACGACGTCGACCCGGAACGCGCTGCTCCCGCGCGGCACGCCGGCGAAGCCGATGGCGTCGCGCGCGAGCCGTCGTGCGTCGCGGGCCGACCCGTCGAGGCTGAGGTTCCAGTCGGTGTCCAGCAGGACGCGGCCCTGCTGCATCCGTGCGGAGGTCCACCGGTCCGCGGACCGTAGCGGCACGCTCGTGAAGTCGCCGGTCATGTCAGTCCTCCGGGTGCGCGAGGCTCAGGTGCGGGTGCACCGTCATCGGGGTCGTCTCGTGCAGCCGCTGGCCCAGACGCAGGGCGAGCGGTCCACGACGTGCGTGGTGGTAGGCGCCGATCTCGCCGCCGTCGCTCGCGCCCGTGAGGAGCGCGTGCGGTGGCCCGTCCCGGACCGACCCCGGGCTGCCGAGCACGGGCGCCCAGTACCCGGCCGAGTCGAGGCCCAGCCCGCCCATCCGCGGGAGCGGCCCCGTCAGGCAGCGGTAGCCCGGCGGGTGCGACTGCGGCTCGTCGACCGGGCCGAGGTGGCAGTGCCGCACGCACCCGGTCGACGTCACCGTCGACCGCAGCGCGGCGGTGAAGAGGCAGTCCGTGACCCAGACCTGACCCGCGCCCACCGGGCCGACGAACGTCACGCCCGTGGCGACGAGGTCGGGCGGGAAGCGGTCGGCGGGCGCCAGCGCAGGCCGACCGGGGGTGCCTCCCGGGGCGCCACCGCAGGGCATGCTCGCCGCGCCGAACCCGTCGACCACGCAGTCGACGAGCTCGATCGGGAACGCCGACAGGTCCGCGCGGACGGGTCCCAGCAGGCAGCGGCTGGCGGTGAGCCGTGTCGTCCACGCGGTCGGGTCGAGCACGACGGCTCCGCCCGACGTCGTGTCGAGAGTGAGCCCGACGAGGTCGACCGCCGCCATCGTGGGGCCCACGCGCAGGTCACCGTCGAGGAAGAAGCCCGAGAGCTCCACCTCGACGCCGGTGAGCCGCAGGTCGAGGTCGCCCACGACCACGGGCGTGGCGCCGACGGGCGCGACGACCCGCCACCGCCGCAGCGTCGGCGCGCCCGTGACGGGGGCTGCCGGGGCCGCGAGCCGGTCGCTGGTCAGCAGGCGGATCTCCACCTGCGGTGCGTCCGGCTCGCTCGTGGAGACCGTCGCCGCCGTCGCGGTGGCGAACGCCGCGGCGAGCGTCGCGACCACCGTCTGCCCGGGCGGGTGCGGCCCGCCCGAGGGGTCGACGACGACCACCACGCCGACGTCGTCGCGCAGCTGTGCCGTGCTCGCCGCGGGCCCCAGGCGTCCAGGGACCGCGCGGTAGAACGTGGCTCGCAGGGTGCCCGTCACGTCGGCCGCGGGGACGACGACGCCGCGCGCGGGGTCCACGAGCACCTGCCCGGCCAGGGGCGCGGGGGCGCCGACGGCGGGCAGCCCCGTGAGGCCGATCCGGGACCACGGCAGCGGGGTGCCGTCGACGGTCAGGCGCAGGAGCGCGGGCCCGCCGGCGTCGTCGCGCGTGAGGGGATGGTCGACGCCGAGGGCCCACACGGGCCCGTAGCTCACGTCACCGAGGGCGTCGACGACCCGCCACGTCGCGCGCACGGGGAGCGCCCCCGCCTGCCGCGGGCCGCGTGGCTCCGGTGGCACGCCGGGCGGGCGCTCGTCCTCGGCGTCGCTGGCGATCTGCAGCGGGCGCGGGCGCAGGTACAGGGGTGCGGCGGCGCCCAGCGGGTGCAGCGCGAACCGTCCGCCACCGAGGGGGGCCACCTGCACGTCCTCGTAGCCCAGCACCTGCCACGGGTGCACCCGGGCGGTGACCGCGGCGGGGTGGTACGGCCCGCCCGGGGTCACCGACCGGCGTGCGGGGTCGAGGCCGGTGCCCAGCAGCAGGTGCTCGCCCCGGCGGAGGTCGAGCGACGCGGTGCGCAGCACGGGATGGCGCAGCTGCTGCGTCCACACCGTCGCCGTCCATCCCTCGACGACGCGGGTGGGCCAGCCGGTGACGACCTCGGCGAAGTCCTCGACCGACCCCGGTGTGCCCTTGCGACGCCGCAGGGCGGTCGCGTACGCGATCTCCCGGCGTGCGGCGTCGGGCGGCAGGCCGAGCAGGGCCGCGAGGTACGGCAGGGCCCACTCGGCCGCGCTGTCCGGCCACGCGTCGTCGAGCACCGAGTCGACGTCTGCCGCCAGGAGCAGCCACTGCTCCTCGAGGGCGGCGAGCAGCGCGAGCACCGGCGGCGTCGGGTCCTGGGGCGGCCACGGCTGGAGCGCTGCCGGCGGCAGCATCCGCAGGAACCGCGGGGACGGCAGGTCGGGGCTCACGCGACCACCACCCTCACGTCGCCGACGCTGAGCAGCTCGTAGCGCTGCGCGGGCGTGCGGGCGATCGCCGCCTCGGCCGCGGAGGGGGCGCGCACCCCCGGCGCGACGACGAGCGCCAGCACGCCGAGCACCCCGGGGACGGTGTGCACGACGGCCATCACGTCGCTGGCGTCGAGCGGGACGCCGAGCTCGCGCGGCTGCGGAGCCAGCGGCCCGGCCCGATCCGTCAGCACGGCCGCCACTGCGGCACGGACCGCCTCCCGCTCGCGGCGCGGGTCGACCGCGACCGTGATCGTGACGCGGACCGCGCTCGCGACCCCGGCGCAGACGCACAGGGCCACGGTCGTGTCGCGGCGCGCGTCGAGGTAGCCCGCCATGGACGCCAGCTCCGCCGCGAGCGGTGCGCGCACGCCCGTGGACGTCAGTCGCAGGGACGCCACGTGCAGGCCGACGCGCCGGCAGGGGCAGCCGGCGGGTCCGGCACCGCGCCACGCGGCCGCATGGCTGGTGCCGGGGACGGTCAGTGCCAGGTCGGCGAGATCGGTCATCGAGACCACCCGGTCGAGCGCGCGCACCCGGGCGGCCGCCCCGCGGCGCATGCGCAGCGGCTCCTCCTGGTCCGCGGCACCCGTCGTCCGGCCGACCCCGGCGACCTTGCGGACGCCCTTGACGCTGCCCAGCAGGGTGTCGATCCGGGTGGCGTCGAGCTCGCCGCCCAGGCCGCCCCCGACGCGCCACGTGCCTGCCACGTCGCCTCGCGGCAGGGCGCCCGCGACACCGTCGCCGAACTGCAGGACGAGCCGGCCGTCCGCGGCCAGCCGGGTGCTGAACACCTGCTCCCCCGGGCCGCGACCGTAAAGGCTGCCGACCTCGCTGAGCTCGACGCCGTCCACGCGGACGGACAGGCTGCTCGTCACCTCGCCCGAGGGCGCGACGTCACCCGTCACCGGGCCCGGGACCACGCTGGTGCCGCCGGTCGTGGTCAGCGGTCCGCGCGTCGTGGTGCCGTGGCGCACGGCGACCAGGTTGGCCGTGGCCTCGGCCGTCGCCGCGGTCCCCGTGAACGGCGTCCCCAGCACGAGGAGCATCCCGCCCTCGTCGGTGGGCGTGTCCTCGGCGTCGAGCGAGCACGACGCCAGCTCCCAGCCGGCAGAGGTGTGCACCGCCAGGCGCCCCGGGACCGCCGCGGGCCGCGGGTGGATCCGCAGCCGCCGCACGCCCGGGGCCAGGGGCGGCAGCTCGTGGTGCTGCGCGACGACGCGCGGGTCCACGAGCGCCACCTCGACGCTCGGGTTCCGCAGTGCCTCCGGCAGCTCCTGGGCCAGCGTCACGCGCCCCACCTGGTGCTTGGTCCCCGGAGCCACCGACCACGCGAGGACGTCGACGCCGCTCACGGTGGTCACGTGCGCACGCGAGGCGTTCCACACGACGATGCCCACGCCGGGCGTGACTGCGCTCGCGTCCACCACGAGCAGCTGCGTGGCGGTCACCGGGGCCGGCTCGCTGCCGTAGTCCACCGCTGCGGCGGCAGCGGCACCTGCCGTCGTCACGTACGAGAGCTTCTCGAGGCGGTGGGCCAGCGCGAGCGTCGCGCGCACCCGGTAGGCGGCGTACGTGGTGCCCGGAGCGGGTGCCAGGAGCGTGTCGAGCTGCCGGTCGGTGGTGAGCAGGCACGCCCCGAGGTCGTCCGTGCGCTTGGTGATCCGGACGGTCCCGCGGACGGTTCGCGTGGCGGTCGCGCCGCTGAGGACGACCCCGAGCCAGTGCAGCCACGCCCCCCACACGGTCGGCATCGCGACGTAGGTCGTGGGCCTCTCGGCGACGAGGAGCACGCGGTCGCCCGCCGAGTAGCCCGGGTCGGCGAGGAGCCGGAGCGCACGTCCGGGGGGCGCCTGCGGGCTCGGGACGGCGGTGACGGCCAGCTGCGCCCAGTCGGCGCGCAGCGCGGTGTCGGCGATCGTCTCGAACGTCTGGGCCTCGGTGGTGGCGGTGCCGGGTGCCTGGACGCGCGTGCCCGCCGGGACCGAGGGGCTCGCGCCCGCGTCGGTCGTGCAGCGCACCCAGCCGCGCGCCGCCACGCGCTGGGCGGGCCGGTAGCCCAGCAGGTCGGTGGTGCGGCGCAGGTCCGTCCAGTCCTGCGCCGTGCCGAGGTAGCGCTCCCCTGCGGTGAGCTCGGTGTGCGCGGCGACGGAGTCGGCGACGCGCGCCCACAGCTCCGCGACGAGGACGACCGCCGGGTCGCCGGCCACGTCCAGACGGGATCCGAGGGTGGGCCCCGTCCCGGTGTGCACCTCGGCGGTCGCCGCGAGCAGCGCGTCCCGCAGCTCGTCGCGGTCGGCGAGGCGCCGGCGCAGGCGGGAGAGGCCAGGGGGCGGGTCCGGCCGCGGGACCAGCGGACGGGGCTCGGGCGCACTCATCGTCCACCCTCGATGCTCAGCTCGATGCGCCCGCGGTCCGGCGCCGCGGGATCGTCGTCGCACACCGGGATCTCGGCCGGACCCATGACGAGGACCCCCTCGAGCGTGCCGGGTGGGTCGGAGAGCCGCCGGGCCTGCGTGACGCGCACCGCGTCGACGCCGGGCACCGCCGCGACCCGTGCCACGACCGCCGAGACGTGCAGCGCGGTGCCGAGCGCCAGCTGCTCCGGGTCGAAGACCGCGTCCGGGCGCCCCGGCCGCAGGGCCGCGAGGATCCGGACGCGTGCGGTCGCGGTGTCCGCCGACGGCGTCAGGCAGACCGTGAGGGCGACGAGCAGCCCGACCGGGGTCGCCGGGAGCGCGACGGTCTCGGTCCCCGCCATCCGGACCGCGTCCAGCACGCGCCCCACGGCGGCCGTCACGGCCGTGTCGTCGCCCTCGACCTGCGGCTCGACCGCGACCACACCGACGGGCCACGAGCCCGACCACGACCGCCGGGCGGCTGCGCGCGCGGCACCCGGTGCGCGCACGGCGAACTGCGGCAGGTCGGCGACCAGCACGGCGCGCCGCGGCACGGCCGCGTACGCCTGCGGGGCGTCGCGTCGCACGGTGTCGAGCGGCATCGCGGCCGCGCCGCCCGTGCCGGGCGTGACGTTGCGCGCGGTGACCCTGTCGTCCGGCGGGAGCCACAGGCACGGCTGCCCCACGGGCGACGAGGTCCGCAGGAGCCGCGTGAGCGTGCCGGCGGCGATGTTCCCGGACGTCCCGGCGCCGACCTGGTAGCGCACCGTCACGGCGCTCGACGTCGGCGGCACGAGCCCGAGCGCACCGGTGCGGAACCGCAGGCGCGGTGGCTCGTCGTCGTCGTGGTCGACGGCGACGCTGAACCCCTCGAGCGGTGCCCGGAGCAGGCTCGTGACGCGCGGCGCGCCGACGACCGTCCCGCTCGGGAGGACCACCCTGGTGTCGACCTGCCACGGGCGCCCGCCCGGTGCGCACGACAGCCCCTCGGCCGCCGCCGCGACCAGGTGGTAGTCGGAGACGCGCGAGGTCGCCGGGTCCGGACGTGAGCCGGTGAGCGGGTCGAAGGGTGCGACCGCGCCGACACCGTCGACGCACAGGCCGTGGTGCGCGGGGAGCAGCCCGAGCCGCGCGACCCCCACCCGGGGCGTGCCGCCCGACGGGTCGATGCTCACCGGCACCGGGCGCCGCAGCGCGTCGACGCCGTCCCAGAACACCCGGACCAGCGGGAGGCCCGGCGTGAGCGGGTCGTCGATCGCGACGACGTGGGTCACGCGCACCACCTGGGCGGGGTGGCTGACCAGCGGCACGCGGGTCTGCCCACCGGACCCGTCCGCCGGTGGCCACGCTCGCGCGCGCCGCGCCCAGGACTCCTGCTCACCGGCCGGTCCGGGGGCGACGACCTCGAGGGCGAGCAGCGATCCCACCGGGAGCCAGGTGGCGAGGGGGATCCCGTCGCCGGGGACGGGGCGGACGAGGACCGCGCTCGTGGCCCCCGCGGTCAGGACGGCGTCGGCCTCCGCCCAGTCGTAGAGCGCGACCTCGCCGTGCGACGAGCGGACCGTGACGGGGGTCTCGGTCTCGAGCGTGAAGTGTGCTGCTCCGGGCGCCTCGGCCGGGTCACCCGGCGCCTCGGTCGCCAGGTCGCCGGGCTGGACGACGAACGTCGCGTCCCCCGGGCCGGCGTTGTGGTGGCGCACCTGCACCTGCACCACGGCCGCCGCGCTCGTCGCCGGCGGCACCGCGAAGTCGACGAGCCGGGCGTGGCGCGTCACCGAGGCGCGTCGCCTGGCCGTCGGCAGCCAGGACTCGGTCGCCACCCGGTCCTGCCGGTACGCGAGGAGGTCGCCGAGGTGCGCCATGAGCTCGAGGAGCGTGATCGTGAGGTCGGCGGGCGACTCGTCGGCGCCGGGGGACAGGTGCCGCAGGCGTTCGAGGAGCATCGCGCGCAGGCCCGTGTAGTCCCGCGCGAGYGTGTCGTAGTCCGGCGGCGTCAGCGGGGACGGCTGGGCCGGCACCGTGACGCAGTCCGGTGCGTCGCCGCACTCGGGACGCAGCCGCACGGGCAGGTACCGCCGCAGGGGGTCCAGGCCGAGGCCGAGGACGGCGAGTCCCGCGGGATCGACCCCGAGCCGGTACGGCGCCCGCCCAGGGAGCGGCGCACCGACCGCGGCGACCGGCAGGTCGAGGTGGGCGGGCACGGGGATGCCGTCCGGGTCCGTGCCGGCGGGGACGAGCGTGCCGGCGCCCGTGACGGACACGGCCGGTGCGCCGGGACCGCTCGTGAGGGTCCACAGCGCCGCCGCGGTGATCGCCGCCGGCGGGTCCCCGTACAGCCAGACCGACACGGTCCGCACCGCCCCCGAGGCGGTCGCCGACGCCGCGCGCAGCCCGAGCACCGTCGCCGGGGACGCGAACAGCGCGCGCGGTCGCAGCACCGCCGTGGCCTCCGGCTGCTGCGGCCGCGTCCACGCGTCGTACGGCCCCGCGGTCACAGCGCGGCCGCCGGGAGGGTGAGGGTGACCTCGCGGGTCTGCCCGGCGGGCTTGGGCCGGTAGACGACCACCGCCGACAACGCGGAGTCGTCGACCCGCACCTGGACGTCCACCACGTCCAGGCGGTCGCCGAGCGACTCCGCGAGGCTGCCGCGGGCTCGGGCGCGCACGGTGCCGGCGACATCCGGCGACAAGGGCTCGAACAGCGTCGACGCGCCGAGGCCGGCGCCGAATCCCGGGCGGTGCAGCCGCTCGTTCGGGCCGGTGAGGAGCACGAGGCGGACCAGGTCGTCGAGATGCTCCAGCGGCGCGCGCGTCACCAGCCGCCAGGCCGGTCCGACGACCCACGGCTGCGCGGCGTACCGGCGGGGCGAGCTCACGTGGCCGTCACCTTGCCCTGGACGGAGCTGATCTGGAGGCTGCCCTGCGGGGCCGACGCCGCGCTCATGCACAGGCCCGTGCTCGAGTCGAGCAGCACGGCCGTGCCGCCCGCGGTGACCCGGGTGGCGGGCCCCTGCCACTGGACCGTCGTGCACGGGCTCGGGGTGTTGCCGATCATGAAGGAACAGCCCGCGATGCTCGTGGAGTCCGACGCGACGAGCGCCGCCGACCTGTCGATCTTGAGCGCGCTCTGGCTCGCGGTGAAGGACGCCTGACCGCCGTGCGGGCACGAGGCCACGGTCGCCGTCGTCAGCACCTTGCCGCCCACGTCAGCTCACCACCAGGGCGCCGTCGTTGATGTCCACGGACGAGCCCTCCATCGTGATCGTCGCGCCCTGCCCGTTGTCGATCGAGATGCCGTTGCCGTCGAGCGTGATGACCGGCCCCTCGGAGCAGGTGATGGTCAGGGCCGTCTGGTCGTCCGACAGCTCGAGGCGGTGCCCGCCGGGCGTGAGGATGATCAGCGTGTCCGGCCCGGCCCCCTCGACGCCCGCGCCGGCGCCGTAGCTGGCCCCCGACCAGACCGGCGGCGCGGACAGGTCGCCGCGGGGCCACTGGACGAGCACCGCGGCGCCGACCGGCGGGACGACGGCGAAGCCGCAGCCGTCGCCGGCGTAGGGCAGCGCCGGCGTGCACCAGCCCGTCGCTCCCGAGAGCACCTCGGGCACCTCCGCCTTGATCCGGCACTTGCCGTCGGGGTCGTCGTTGTCGGTCACGACCCCGGTGAACAGCCCCGTGTGGTCCTGGCTCACAGCCCCACCCCCGCTCCGACCGCCGCCACGAGCCCGCCGAGCCCACCGGCTGCGCCGGGATCGCCGAGGGCGTTCCGCACCAGGCCCAGTGCCTGGGTGTGGCCGCCGGGCGTCACCGTGTGCCGGACCGACCGGACCAGCCACGGGCCGTCGAGCGCCTCGCCCAGGCCCGCCACGGTCAGCGTCCGGCGCGCGCGCACCAGGGGTGCGTCCGGGGTGGCGAGCGTCACCGTGAGGGTCGCGCCGAACGCGCTGCGCTCGGCCATGGCGGTCGCCGTCGTGGCGGCGTCGACGACCGACATCCCCGCGGCGGCGTTGGTCCGGACCAGCGTGACGCCCCCGAGCGACCGGGTGCCCATGGCGTGGCCGGTGCCCGGGTCGCTCGCCACGTCGGTGTCGGCGGTGCCGGGGACGCTGCGCGTGACGTGCACCTCCTGCCCGGCGAGCAGCTGCACGGAGGCGCTGGCGCGGCCGCCGTGCTCGCCGTAGCCGAGCGCCACCCGCGCCTGCGGCTCCGCGGTCGGGTCGATCTTGCGGAACATGCCGGTCGGGACGCCGTCCACCGACTCGACGTACACGTCGAACCCGTTGCGCGCGGCGAGGCCCTTGAGGAACGTCCAGTCCGTCGCGGCCTGCTGGGGCGAGTACGTGTCGGAGTCCGCGCCCGTCGGGGTGCTGTCCACCTGGGCGGTCAGCCCGTGGTCCTCGAAGATCGTGCGAGCGATGGTCGCGTCCGTGGTGTCCTGCCAGAGGCGCTGGACGTCGCGTCGGTCCAGCTCGACGCTGCGGTCCATCCCCTCGACCGTGAGCGTCGACGCACCGCCGGGGGCGAACGACCAGCTCGCGCTGACGCTGCGTGCGTCGACCGCGCACGAGGTGCCCCCGCGGGACACCTCGACGGTGAACGGCTCGGCGGGTGCGACGAGCGCGTCGAGCGGGCTCGTCCACGTGCTCCGCGGACCGGTCTCCATGGTGACCGCGATGCTCACCTTGGCGGGGCTCCCGAGCGACTCCTCGAGCGTGACGGTCTGCACGAGGAGGAGCTGCTGGGCCGTCAGCGGGGACCCGCCGACGGTGACCACGGTGCGCGTGTCAGGCATCGGGCACCGCCAGCAGGGTCCCGGGCTCCTCGAGGGCGAGCGCGTCGGCGACGGGGTTCGCGTCCGCGATCGACCACCATCGCGTGCTGTCGGCGAGCGCCGCGTCCGCGAGCAGGTCGAGGCGGTCACCGGCGCGGACGGGGTAGCGCACGTCGGCGGGCGGCGCGACGCTCACCCGCGGGGTCACCAGGGGGCGGGTCGTCCCGTCGTCCTGGGGGACGTCCAGTCGGGCCTGTCCCGAGTACCGGCCGTGCGTCGGGGTGCTCACAGCATCAGCTCCACTCCCTGGGCGATGCCCACGACGGCGGACGCGGTCCGGACGGCCTGGTACGCGGTCGCCATGACCTTGGCGAGCGTCATGTCGGACTGCAGGTCCCGCTCCCGGAGCACGGTCAGCGCCAGGTCGACCGTCGCCTGCACGGGCTGGAGCAGCCCGTCGAACCCGGTCTCGCGCACGGTCATGCTGTCGATCCGGACGGGCACGATGCGGGTGACGCTCCACGCGAGGACGACGAGCGGCAGCGTCGGCGCCGGGACCGGCTGCGCCCCCGCACCCCCGCCGAGGGCCCCCGCGACGGCGCCGACGAGGGCGGCGAGCCCCCCGCCGCCCGGCTCGAGCATCGCCTCCATCGTCGCGAGCAGCGGAGCGATGCCGAGGGCGCCCGTGAGCGGCTTCTCGAGCGCGCCGAGGGCATCCAGCTCGATCTTGAGCGTGTACGACTCGGTCGGGGGGCCCGCGACGCGCAGTCCCGACCCGGACCCGCCGCCCTGCTGCACCCGCAGCACCCGCGTGACCTCGGCCGGCGTGTACTGGAACGGGACGAGGCTCGGCACCATCCCGGCCACGGGGTCGGAGAAGGACAGGAGCATCCCGCGGCTCAGCACGGCTCCTCCCGCGGTCCGGGCCGCGCGGCGACGTGTGCCGCGACGGCTGCGGCCACGTCCGCCTCCGGGCCGGCCGGCCACGCGCCTCCCGCGAGCACGGCCTCGAGGGCGGGTCGCAGCAGCCCGGGCAGCGGCTCGGCGCGGACCTCCACCCGCAGGTCCGCCACCTCGCCCGCTCCGCGCGGCAGGCCGGCGGTCACCGACGGACCCCCGTCGCTGCGGAGCGCGCCGTGGGCGGCCGCCGGTTCTTCTCCAGCTCGCGCCCGACCGCCGCGGCGAGATGCTCGTCCCGGACGCGGGTCCCTGCAGCGATGGCGCTGACCTCTGCCGCGAGCGCGGCGGAGCGGATGGCGGCCCCGGAGAGCTCCTCGCGGGCCACCGTGGCGCGGCTCGCACCGTCCTCCAGCATCGCGTCCGGCAGGTACCGCGCCCAGATCTCCTCGCGCTGGGCGTGGTCGGGGAGCTCGAACCGCACGGCGAGGCGGATGCGCCGCGCGAACGCGTCGTCGAGCGCGCCGGGGCGGTTGCTGGTGAGCACCACGACCCCCTCGTGCAGCTCGATGCGCTGCAGGAGGTGGTCGATCTCGAGGTTGGCGTAGCGGTCGCGGGCGTCGGTGACCTCCCCGCGCTTGCCGAAGAGCCCGTCAGCCTCGTCGAACAGGAGCAGGGCCCCTGCCGTCGCCGCCTGGCTCAGCACGGTGTCCAGGTGGCGCTGGGTCTCCCCGAGCCACTTGCTCACCACCTTCGCGAGGTCGACGGTCCACAGGTCACGGTCGAGCGCGGCGGCGGCAGCCTCGACCGCGGCCGTCTTGCCCGTGCCGGACGGCCCGTGGAACAGCGCGATCACCGCCCGACCCCGGGCGCCGTGCAGCCCGAGGGCCGCGTGCGCGGCGGGGGACCACCGGGCGTGCGCGAGGAAGTCGGCGAGCGCGTCCTGCGTCGTGCGGGGCAGGACGAGGTCCTCGAGACCGACCGACGCCGCCGAGCGGCGCGCCAGGCCGCCCGGGTCCTGCCGCGGGTGCGCCCGGAGCGCGGCCGTGACGTCGTCCGGTCGCAGCGGGCGGTCGAGCGCCCCGGCCGCCGTGGCGGCGTCGGCGACGACCTCGCCAATGGTCCGCTCGGCGAGGGGCAGTCGTCCGGCGAGGTCGGCGAGCACCGGCCCGGAGGCGCGCAGGCCGGCGCGTCGCAGCGCCGCCCGCCACACCTGCACGGCCGCGTCGAGCGACGGGGGCGGGACCTCGACGGCGTGCCAGCCCGCCGGTGAGGCGCACGTCGGCCCGCCGAGCGCGAGCACGGTTCCCTCGGGCGGCGGGGTGTCGTCCTCCAGGAGCACCGCGGGCAGCTCGTGGCCGAGAGCGCGCAGGAGCGCAGCCGCGGGCGCGGGACGGGGCACGGGTGCGACGGCGATCCCGAGGAGGCTCGCGACGGCGTCCCGCACGGGCGCCCGGTCGTCCGGGACGGCGCAGCGCACGAGCACGCGGGCGTCCGCGTCGAGGAGGCGCCGCACCCGCGCGGCGACGCCAGCCAGCCGGGGCGCCACGGGACCGGTCGCGGGCGCCGGCGCGCGGTCGCCCGCGAGCACCGCCACCGTCGCCGCGGGCAGCCGCAGGGGCGTCGCGGCGTCGGGGACCGGGTCGAGGAGGCCGGACCGGACGAGGGGGTGGTGCTCGCCGATGACGAGCGGGACGCCCACCCCGACCGGCGCCAGCACCTGCGCGAGCACGCCGAGGGTCGCGTGGCGGCGCGTCGAGTCGTCGTGGACGCAGCCGAGCAGGACGGCGACCTGCGGGTCGACCGCGCTCCACCACGTCGCGGCGAGCACGGCCTCGTCGGCCCGGGTCAGCCCCGCCACGGCGACCAGCCGCGCGAGCTCGCCCTCGCTCGGGAACGGGAGCAGGTCGAGCACGGGTCGGTGATCGACGACGCCGACGGCGGCCGCGGCGCGCGCCGCTGCGTCGGGGGCCTGCGCCCACGCGCCCTCGTACCGGCGCAGGACCTCCACGCACGCCGCCGCGAGGAGCGTGCGCCACGCGGCGAGCCGCGGGTCGGCCAGCCCCGCCGGGACGGCCTGCGCGGTCGGTCGCGACCCGGCCACCGGCCAGCCGTCGGTCGCCTGCGGGCTGCGCGTGCTGGTGCTGGTCACGGCGCCACCGCCAGGTCGGTCGGTGGGCCGGAGACGGTGCCCGACCGCAGGCTGACCGGCACGGTGCCCGCGGCGCTCACGAGCCCCGTGAGCGGGGGCACGACGACCGTGACGTGGGTGGGGTCGACAACTGTGCAGGGCACCTGCGTGCCGCCGAAGTAGGCGTCGGCGCCGTCCCCGACGTGGCGGACGGTCAGGGTCGCGACCGCTCCGACGACGAGCGGCGCCGCCGCGGCCACCACGGCCGGCACCACGGTCACGACCGCGTGGCCGCTGCCGGCCGGCAGCCCGTCGGCGAGGTTCGTCACGACGAGCACGCGTGCCCCGGGGGCGAGCGCGTCGTCGGGCAGCCGGACGACGATCCCGTCGCGCGACGGCGCGTCCACGAGCCGCCACGGCCCCGTGCTGTGCGGCTGGCTCGGGGGGCGGCCGTCGGTCGGGTCGTCCGGGTCTCCGACCAGACGGCCGAGGGTGACCTCGTGCGTGTCGGCCACACCGCGGACGGTCACCGCGATGTCGAGGCCGGCGTGCGCGGCGCCCGGCCGCACGGCGGTGACCACGGGCGCCAGGGACGGGGCCACGCCCACGCGGCGCTCGAGCACCGGCGGCCCGGCGGTGAAGGGGGTCTGGGTGGGAACCGTCACGAGCGTGACGACGTACGCGACGGTCAGCCGCACGGCTGCGCCCCCGGCGCCCCAGATCGCGGTCACCGTCTCGAGCGGCACCTGCTCGAGCGAGATGCGGAGCGGCTCCACCAGACCGTCGAGCGACGGCGCGACGTCGGAGAGGGTCCGGGCAGGTGCTGTCGCCACGGGCGTCGCGCCCCCGAAGATGGCGTTCTCGTGCAGGGCCGACATCAGGGCGGAGAGGCCCGCGTGCACGACGTCGTCCTCGGTGCCGGTCTCGCTGAGCTCGCTGGCGACCGCCGAGAGCAGGTAGTGCAGCGTCAGCGCGAGCGGAGGGCTCCCGCGCCGCGTCCGCCACCCCGTGGCCGGTGGCTCCATGTTGGCGTAGGCCGGTGCGGGCTCCAGCTTGTACAGGAACCAGTTGAGCCGGGCGTCGTCGCCCGGGCGGTCGAGCGGGCCGACGGTGACCCCCACCGGGGTGGCGAGGCCCTTGAGCGCCTCCGTGGTGACGACCCGCAGCACCTCGTCGACTCCCGCGAGGACGGGCGGCCCGGGCGTGAAGAGGCTCACCAGCCACCGCCGCGCCGGGCCGTCACGCCGGCCTCGATCGCCCGGCAGCCCGCGAACGGGTCGGTCGGCGCCTCCGGGGCGGAGACGATCACGTCGATGCGCCCGATGTGCACGGGCGGTGGCGCGGGTGGCGCTGTGCGGACCACCGCGGGCTCGCCGGGCCGGGCGGTGGGCTCGCGGGATGCCGGGTGGGCGCCTGCCGGTTCGGCCGGCTCGCGGGCGGGAAGCGCGCGCGACCGCGGTGGGGGGACGGCCGCCGCCGACACGTCCGCGACGGTGCGCGTGCTCGGGTCGCCTTCACCCGCGGGGCCCGGTGTGCGTCCCGGCGCGGTGGGTGCAGCGCGGTCGTCCGCGTGCCCGCCCGACGTCGGCGGGCCTGCGGCGGGCACGAGGTCCGGGACCGCGTGCGGCGGGGTGCGCACGGCGGGGACGGGAACGGCCGGCGCCTGCACGCCCGTATGCCGGGGCGGGCGGGTCGGCGTCGCGCGTGTGTCCGCCGGCGCGGACCTGGCCGCCACGACCCCGACCGCCGGGTGCGCGGCGGGCTGCAGGAGACCGCGGGTCGGCGGCTCGACCGGAGGCGCCGTGGGTCGCTCGCGCGGCGGGACCGGCGACCCGGCTGCCGCGGCGGGAGCCCGGGGTGCCTCGTGCGCCCCGGCGGGCTCCACGGCGACCGCGGTGGGACGGGGGAGCACGGGCGGCGACGCGGGCACGATCGCGGGCGGCCGGGCGTCGGAGACCTCCCGGGTGACGACGACCTCGGGCGGTGCGGCGTCGGGCCGCTCGTCCTGGACCACCACGGTGGGCGGCAGTCGCAGGGGTGCGGCAGGCAGCGCGACCCGCGCGGCGAGGCGACCGACCGACCGCGGGACGGATCCCGTCGCTCGCGACGGAGCGGGCTCGCCCGCCGGGGCCGACGGCGCCGCCAGGTTCCCGTCGGCGGTGGTCACTGCTCCCCCCGGGCGAGATCCACGAGGCGGCGCCGACGGTCGTCCGGAAGTGCCTCGATGACCTCGAGGTCCCAGCCGTACCGTGATGCCAGCACGTGCACGTCGTGGTCCAGCTCGGCGGGCACCGCGGCGAGCTCGCGCAGGACCAGCGCGACGACGTCGACGTCCACCTCGAGAGGGCTCCGGCACGCGGCGCAGTCCGCGTGCAGCGGACCGCTGAGCGACCCCTCGACCCTCGCGAGGTCGTCGAACGTCCCGCCGGCACCCACGCAGCACCGGCGCAGGAGCGCCTCGGGGTCACCGCGAGCGGCGAGGACGTCGGCCCAGGTGGGCTCCCGGACGCCCGCACCGGCCCCCGTCCACGCGCTGCGCCGGTCGTGCTCGCCGACGTCCGCCCGGGACAGCGGGAGGGTGGTCCGTTCGCCGCACGCGGGGCACACCACGGTGTGCTCGAGGGGTGTGCCGACGACCTCCTCGTGCAGCGTGAGGAGCGCCCGGTCGGCGAGGGAGACCGGCAGGTCGGCGGGGTCCGCGACGCCCGCGGCCGCGAGGTCGTCGGCGGGAGGCCACGCGCGCAGGGCCGCCACGGCCTGGTCGAGCAGCGCGCGAGAGCCGGCGAGCGCGCTCGCCAGGGCGGCGGTGCGGCTGCGGCGCGGGTGCTCCACTGCGACCGCCACGGTCGTGCCTCCTCACCCCGTTCGTCGGTCCGGCCCCTGCTCAGACGGCCACCTCGGCCGGTTCGGTCACGGCGACGTCGCGCTCCCAGCCCTCGAGCTCGAGCTTGATGCTCGTGATCGCGATGGCCGCGGCCGACGCGTCGAGGGCCGGCAGCGCCTGGTAGTCGGAGACCCAGCAGCGGTAGAGCTTGTAGCTGAGGACCTTCTGACCGGCCTCGTTGAAGACGTCGACGATGAGGTCCTTGCGGAAGTCCTTGAGCGAGATCCCGGGCTGCGACAGGCTCGAGACCTTGGCGGCCCACGCCTCGAACGCGAGGTCGTGCGTGACGCCCCGCTCCAGGGTCACGGCGTCGTACGTGGTCAGGCCCGGGCTCTTGCGGTCGTGGCTCGGGTCTCCGCCGACGCGGTGCGAGACGGGCGCCGTGGTCCGCTTGAGCGGCGACATCTTGGACAGGCCCGCGACGTAGACCCCGTCCCACTTCACCCGGAACATGTGGCTCTTGTAGGGGTCGAACCGCGTCGCGTTCACGCTGAACTCGGCCATGTCACTCTCCCGCCTGGCTGAGCTGGGTGATGGTGATGAAGATGAACTCGGCCGGTTTGAGCGGCGCGAACCCCACGACGACGTTGACCCGGCCGTTGTCGATCTCCGTCTGCGGGTTCACGGACGAGTCGCAGATGACGAAGAAGCTGTCCGACTCCGACCGGCGCTCCGACTGCTGGAAGGCACCCTGACGGAAGAGGCCGCGCATGAAGCCGCCGACGGCCAGCCGCAGCTGCGCCCACAGGTCGGGGTCGTTCGGCTCGAACACGGCGAACTGCGTGCCGAGGTACAGGCTCGCGGAGAGGTAGTCGGTCAACCGGCGGACCGGGACGTACTTGGAGTCGCTCTGCAGCACGTCGCTCCCGGCGAGGGTGCGCGCGCCCCACACCACCGTGCCGGCCCCGGGGAACGTCCGCAGGACGTCGATGCCGAGCGGGTTGAGCTCGCCGGACACGTCGTCGTTCGTCGGTGCCGTGACGCCGACGATGCCCGCGATGCCGGCCTCGAGACCCGCAGGCGCCTTCCAGATCCCCCGGTTGGCGTCGGTGCGCGCCATGACGCCGGCGACGGCTCCGCTCGCCCCGAAGCCGTCGGGTCCGGCGTCGGGGGTGACCAGGCGCGGCCAGTACACGGCGCCGTGCGCGCCCTGCGCCCGGAGCAGGTTGGCGGCGGTCTTCAGCTGGGCGGGGTTGAGGCCCGCCTGCGGGTCGACGACGTAGAAGGCGTTCTGGCGACGGCAGTAGTCGAGGGCCGTGTTGACCGACGCGGTGTCGGCCGTGGTCACGCCCGGCAGGCACAGGAGGTTGAACCGCGGGAAGTCCAGGGCGTCGAGCGCGAGCATCCCCTGCCCGACCGTGCCGGACACGATCTGCGCGGCACCGACCGTCGACCCGTCGGACCCCGTGGCGAGCGGGGAGAGCGCCGCGACGGCCGGTCGGTAGGCGGCGCTCGCGCTCACCTCCGACCCGCCCCGAGCCACGCCCAGCCCGAGGTCCGCCGACGCGTCGTTGATGCCGATGAGGCCGACGACGACCGCACTGTTGAGGTCGCTGGTCTTGCTGGTGAGCACCAGGTTGCCGCCCGAGATGTTCGCGACGACCGGCCAGATCGAGCCCGCCGCGTTGATGTGGTCGCGCACCTCGGCCAGCGTGTGGGACTGCGGCGGCGACTCCGCGGGGAACAGCACGAGGTCCGTGGCGGGCCCCTGGTCGACCGACAGCCGCAGGGCCTTGCCGCTGACCGAGACGTTCGCAGGGGCCAGGGCGCCGGTCGACCGGCCCGCCGACGGCGCGGGGGCGGCGGCACCGGTCACCGTCGCCGTCACCAGCGTGCTCGCGTTGAGCACGGTGCCGACGTACCGCGTGGATGCGGGCGACATGGAGAGCTCGGCCCAGGTCTCCCTGGTCGTCACCGACGCCGGGCCGCCGCCGGCTCCGGGCGCCCACTCCGTGAGGACCAGCGTGAACCGGTCGGCGGGGAAGTCCTGGGCGGCCACCACCTCGACGAAGACGCCGCTCTGCGCCGCCGTGCCGGCCCCGGCACCGTTGGCCCACGCGCCGCGCGACCGCGCGGTCAGGGTCACCGTCAGCCCGTTCACGGCGGGCAGCGCCCGCAGGGCCGCGCCCGCGCCCGCGCCGAGCGCCCGCACGATGATCGCCTGGCTGCCTCCGTTGGCGAAGAAGTGCCCGACGGCGTCCCCCAGGGGCTGCGCCGTGCTGATCGGGTCCCCGAACTGGCGCAGGTAGCTCGCGTAGTCCGAGAGCCGCACCGGCGTGTCTCCGGGGCCCTTGCGCGCGGCGCCGACGAAGGCCGTGACGGAGGTCGAGACGCCGGTGATGGTGGCGTTGCCCGACTTCTGCTCGCGGACGTACACCCCGGGGTAGGTGGTCTGCACGGACACGGTGGCCTCCAGATCGGCTGCGCAGGCGCCGGGCAGGCGCCGGTTCGACGAGTCTTCTCCGGGCACGTCGTCCGACCGTGCCCCGGCTGATCGCACGATGTGGCCGCCCGCGTGCACGCCTGGTGGCGACGGCGTGCTCCGAACGTCTCCGGAGCGTCTCCGGAACGTGCTCGGAGCGTCCCCGCAGGGCGCGCCGGGACCGCGGGCGGTCAGGCCTGGAGCGACCGGCGCCGGGAGTCGAGCCGCACGAGCGGCGCCACGCTCACGGGCAGCATCGCCTCGAGCTGGCGTCCCGGCCGCAGGCGCAGCTCCGACCAGAGCAGGTCGCGGTACCGGGAGTAGTGGCGCAGGGCCTCGGCGACGTTCCCCTCGGCGAGGTGCGCCGAGATGACGATCCGGTGCGCGCTCTCCCGCAGGGGCTCCACCGCGGCGGCCGCCAGGGCGGCGGCGAGGGCGCCGGCGGGGCGCCCCGCGTCGAGCTCGGACCGGGCGAGCCCCTCGAGCGCGTGCAACCGCAGCTGCCGCAAGGACTCGCGGTGCACGTCGAGCCAGTCGAACGACCAGTGCGGCAGGAGATCCCCCTCGAGCAGCCGGACCGTCGTCGTCGTGGCGCGCACGGTGCCGTCCTGCGCCGCGTCGGCCAGGCGACCCACGTCCCGGAGATCGGTCTCCACGTCAGCGGCCAACGACACCTGCTGGTGGTCGCGCTCGACGAGCCCCGGTGCCTCGCGGTTGAGCCGCCACAGGGCGCGGCGCAGGGACGACGTGGCGTCGGTGTCCGGGCGTTCAGGCCACATCGCGCTCGCGGCGCTCGTCCGGGAGCGGGGCCGGTCCTGCACCGTGAGCCAGGCGACGAGGTGCTGGCCCCCTTCGGAGAGCGGCACGTCGCGGCCGTCGACGACCACGCGGAACTGGTGGAGGACCTCGACGCGCGGGGCGGCGACACCCAGCCGGGGTTGCGGGATCGCAGGCACGGCCACCTCCCCCCGGGGTCGCGCTCGTCCACGGATCCTCGCGCCCGCGCCACCGTTGCCGTACGCGCCGAGGTGTCCGTCTCGTGACGTATGTCCCTCGTCACCCTAGCCCCGGCCGCAGGACCGGGAGAAGGGGGCGCCGGCCGGTCAGCGGTGGCTCAGGCGCCGGTCCGCCGTCGACGTCCCGGCGTCGGCCGAGGACGTGTCCCGGCGCAGGTAGTTCCACGCGAGGAACGCGCACACCAGGCCGTTGAGCATGCCCATGGACACGTCCGTCAGGCTGTGCATGCCGCGGTAGAGCCGGGCCGTCCCGACGGCGATCGGGATCAACAGGCAGACGACCGTCACCACGATGCGCAGCGCCCGGTTGCCGATGCGCTGGGCCAGCATCGCGAGCACCACGTAGAACGCGGTCGACGCACCCGTGTGGCCGCTCGGGTAGCTGGAGGTGGGCGGCGACTCGTCGAGCTTCTCCACCTCGGGGCGCTCGCGGCCGACCACCAGGGCGGCCGTCATGAAGACGAGGGCCTGCACGGCGATGGCCTGCGGGGGGATGATCGCCACCCACCACTGCTTGGTCCGCCACCAGAACAGGGCCACGAACAGCACGCACGCGCCGATGATGAACTCGGTGGTGCCGATGGCGGACAGGACCGCGGTGACGGCGTCGAGCGTCTCGGTGCGCTGCGCCACGAACCACTCGTTGACGACGGCCTCGCCCGGCAGGTCGTCCAGGGGGCCGGTGATCAGGAACCCGACGCCGACGACCACCACCCACAGGCCTACGGCCGGCAGGAGGACGCGGACGGCGAAGTCGCGCCACGCCTCCTTGCGGGTGGGCGCCGAGGAGTCCAGCTCGTAGCGGTGCAGGAAGGTGTGCATCACGTCTCCTGGTCGGGGGCGGTCGCGGACCAGCCGCTGTAGCCGAGGTAGGACGCACCCGCGAGGGCAGTCCCGAGTGCGAACCCTGCGACGACGTCGGAGGGGTAGTGCACGCCGAGCATCACCCGGTCGAGGCCGGTGAGCAGGGTGCAGGTGGCGGCGACGACAGGGACGACGACCCGTCCGCGACGGCCGAGCAGCGGCCACACCAGCAGGGTCAGGGTCAGGGCGACGGCCGCGGTGTTCGTCGCGTGGCCGGACGGGAAGCTCGACCCGGGGGCGTGCTCCAGGGCGTCGTCCACCACCGGCCGCGCCCGCTGCACCAGCCCCTTCGCGCCCAGCTGCAGCGCCCAGGCCGCCATCACCGTGAGGAACGCCCACAGCGCCCGGGTGGTCAGGCCGTGCCGCCGCCACACCCAGACGCAGACCAGGGTCGCGACGAGGTTGACCCACTTCGCCTGGAACGCCTGCTGCCAGACGATCAGCGCCTGCTGCAGGTCCGGGTGGGCGCGCGTGAAGTCCGTCGCCGCCGCGATGGCCTGCTGGTCGAGGCGCAGGACGTCGTCCACCTCGGCGCGCACCACGTACGCGAGCACCGCCACCGGGACCGTGAACGCGACCCCGAACGCGGCGGCGCGCAGGAGCGCACGGCGGCGGACGAGGGGCAGCGGTCGCATTCCCGGAGGTTAGGTGTGCCGCGCGCAGACCGCGCGTCGAACGGTCAGCCGACCGTCGTGACGACCGTCCCGGCGGGCGCCTGCCACACCAGGTCGAGCACCTCGTCGCCCACCCGGACGCAGCCGTTGGAGACCGCACCCGTGCCGCGCAGGGTCGTGGTGTGGATGGCGGTCACGGCGGTGCCGGTCGGCTTGTCGTAGTGGTCGATCGTCTCGCTCTGCGTCGACAGCAGCAGCACGCGCGGCGTGGTGGTGCCGGGCTCGAGCCAGCGGGTGCCCAGCAGGAACGCGGGGACGTGCGGTGTGGGGGTCGCGGGCGCGCCGGTCGCCTTGACCGGCAGCACGTGGGTGGTCGTGCCGTCGTCGACCGTGATGGTCTGGGCGGCCACGTCGACCTGGATGGACCAGTCGGTGCCGGCGGCCTCGGTGTCACCCGCGTCGATCCACACGCTGCGGCCGTTGACCTGCGCGACGTCCTGGCTGGGCAGCGCGGAGCGGGTGGCCGCCATCACGCGCAGCCACCGGCCGCGCTGGTCGATGACCGGGAGCGTGGTGCGGACCTCGAGCGTCAGGGCGGGGACGACGCCGACCGGTGCCCCGGCGGGTGCGGCGCGGGCGGCGGTGTCGCGGGCCACGATCGCGGTCTGCCAGCGGCCGAGCGCCGGGTCGTCGTTGGCGCGCTGGGGGAGCCCGTCGGTGCCGGGCAGGCCGGGGACGACGTGCAGGAGGTCGATGACCGGCAGCGCGGCGAGGTCGGCGGCGGGCGGCGCGGGGACGGCCGGCGGGGACGCCTTCTCGACCGTGACCGGGGCAGCGACGACCACCGCGGCGGGAGGGGCGGCCACGGGCGCGTCCGCGCACGCCCCGGCGAGTGCCAGGACGGCCAGCGCGGTCAGAGCCGCGATCGTCGTGCGCACCACCCGCACACCCCCGTCGTCCGGGCCATCGTGCGCCCCGCCGAGCCCGACGGCCAACTCGGCACCTGTCGCCGCCGCCGGATCCCCGACAGGATGCATGTCGAGAACCCGCCCGCGGCTCCGACCACCCCACGAGAGGGGCCGCCGGGCCCCGAGAGACGGAGTGCACACCGTGAAGTACATGCTGCTCATGAACTACTTCGTCGAGGGCGTCCCCCCGATCGACCAGTGGGCTCCCGAGGACGTGCAGCGGCACATCCAGTTCCAGCACGACCTCGGCGCCGAGCTGGTGGCCAGCGGTGAGTTCGTCGACGGGCAGGGTCTCGCGTGGCCGGACTCCGCGAAGTTCGTGACGAGCGACGGGGTGTCCGCCCCGGTGGTCACCGACGGACCGTTCCCGGAGTCGAAGGAGTTCCTGGCCGGCTACTGGATGGTCGACGTCGAGGACGAGGCCCGCGCCGTCGCGATCGCCGCGCAGGCCTCGGCCGCCCCCGGCCCCGACGGCGTCCCGATGCAGCAGGTCTTCGAGGTCCGCGCCCTGATGGAGGCGCCTGCTCCTGTCGAGTGACCCGCCCCTCGAGGACCTGCTGCGCGAGCTGGCGCCGCAGGTCCTCGGCGTGCTGGTCCGCCGGTCCGGGGACCTCGCGGACGCGCAGGACGCGCTGCAGGACGCGCTGCTGGCCGCGACGACGCAATGGCCGGCGCAGGGCGTGCCGGACAACCCGCGGGCGTGGCTGGTGGTCGTCGGGCAGAACAAGCTGGTCGACCGGTACCGCAGCGAGGAGGCGCGACGCCGGCGCGAGGAGCTCGTCGGCACCATGGAGGCCGTCGACGCGGGGGACGCGATCGAGACCGACGACTCGCTCCTGCTGCTGTTCGGCTGCTGCCACCCCGCGCTCAGTCCGGCGTCCGCCGTCGCCCTCACCCTCCGCTCGCTGGGCGGGCTGACCACCGCGGAGATCGCCCGCGCCTTCCTGGTGCCGGAGACCACGATGGCGCAGCGGCTCAGCCGGGCGCGCAGGGCGCTGCGGGAGCTGGACGGTCCGTTCCGGATGCCGTCGCCCGAGGACTACCCCGCCCGGCTGCGAGCGGTCCTGCGCGTGCTCTACCTGATGTTCAACGAGGGCTACGCCAGCACGACGGGCTCGTCGGTGGCCCGCGCCGACCTCGCCGCCGAGGCGCTGCGGCTGGCCCGCACCCTGCACGGCAGCCTGTCCGAGGACCCCGAGGTGGCGGGCCTGCTCGCGCTCGTCCTGCTCACCGACGCCCGCCGCCCCGCCCGCACGGGACCGCGCGGCGAGCTGGTCTCGTTGACGGACCAGGACCGCGGGCTCTGGGACCGGGCGATGATCGACGAGGGGACCGCGCTCCTCGAGGACGCCCTGGCGCGGGGCGCGGTGGGGGAGTACCAGCTGCAGGCCGCGATCGCCGCGGTGCACGACGAGGCGCCGAGCACCGACGGGACCGACTGGCCGCAGCTGCTGGCCCTGTACGCGCTGCTCGAGCGCGTGACGGGCAACCCGATGGTCACGCTCAACCGCGCGGTCGCCCTCGCCATGGTCCAGGGCCCCGACGCCGGGCTCCGGCTGCTGGCCACGCTCGACGACCGGCTCCCCGGGCACCACCGGCTGGCGGCCGTCCGCGGACACCTGCTGGAACGCGCGGGCCGGCCGGGCGAGGCCGCCGACCAGCTGCTCCTGGCCGCGCGCGGGACCACCAGCCTGGCCGAGCGCGACTACCTGCTGGTGCAGGTGGCACGGCTGCGCCACGGTTCGGCATCCTGAGGCCCGTGGCCGCCGACCCGCACGTCCTGTTCTCACCCGCCGTGACCAACCTGCGCGACCTCGGGGGCCGCGCCACCGCCGACGGCGGGACGGTCGCGACGGGGGTCGCGTTCCGCTCGGCCGAGCTGGCCGACCCGTCGGTCGGCACGGACGCGGTGCTGGCGGGGCTGCGGATCAGGACCGTGGTGGACCTGCGCACCGAGGCGGAGCGGTCGAGCCGCCCCGACCGGATGCCCGCGGGTGCGCGGCTGCGGGTGCTCGACGCGCTCGCGGACCTGCCTGGCGGTGCCGCGGCCCAGCTCCCCGCCGTGCTGGCAGGCGCTGGTGCCGACGCCCTCGCGGACCTCGACCTGGCCGGGCAGATGCTCGCCGTCTACCGGCGCCTCGTGATCGGCGAGGCCGCCCGGCAGGCGTACGCGGGACTGGTCCGCACGGTGATCGACGCCGAGCGCCGGGCGGTCCTGTTCCACTGCACCGCGGGCAAGGACCGCACCGGGTGGGGGACGACCGTCCTGCTGCTGGCCGCGGGGGTCGACGAGGAGGGCGCGATGGAGGAGTACCTCGCGGTCGGTCCCGCGGTCGGCGCGACGTACGCGCCGCTGCTCCAGCAGGTCGGTGACGCCGGCGGGAACCCGGACGACCTGCGCCCGCTGGTGGAGGTGCGTGCGGAGTACCTGGAGACCGCGCTGGCCCTCGTGCGCGAGCGTTTCGGGTCGTTCGAGGGGTACCTGTCGGCCGGTCTCGGGCTCGGGGCCGTCGAGGTCGAGGCGCTCCGCAGGACGCTGCGCACGGACGGGTGAGCGTTGGACCGTTCGGGTGGTCCGATATGTCCGATCTTGCCGACTCACCCGGTCGGGCCGACCATGGGCGGATCGCACCTCCCGCGACGCAGCGTCGTCTGAACCCAGGCGCCGAGGGAAAGGCACGCCTGTGGCCGACGAGATCGTCTCCCCCATCCGACGGGGTGCGCACGACATCGCGCTCGAGCGCGACCGGGTCCGCCGCAAGCGCGTGTACCGGTTCGCCGCGTTCGTCATCGCCGTCGAGGCGTACGTCATCGGCAGTGCGCTGCTGAACCGGCCGCTGCTTCCCCCGATGCCGCAGATCGACCCGCTGATCCTGGTCCCGGTGCTGTTCTTCGCGGCTCTGCTGGTGCTCCTCGTCGGTACGCAGGTGGGCACCGCCCGTTCCCCGCACGTGGTCTACCGGCCCGAGCAGGTGGACGTCCGGCTGGACGACGTCATCGGCATCGACCCCGTCAAGGAGGACGTGCGCCGCTCGATCGACCTGTTCCAGACGCACAAGCAGTTCGCCGAGCAGATGGGTGGGACCCCGCGCCGCGGCCTGCTGTTCGAGGGCCTGCCGGGCACCGGCAAGACGATGACCGCCAAGGCGATGGCCGCCGAGGCGGGGGTGCCGTTCCTGTTCGTCTCGGCGACGTCGTTCCAGTCGATGTACTACGGCGCCACCGCCAAGAAGATCCGCGCGTACTTCAAGGCGCTGCGCAAGGCCGCCCGCACGGAGGGCGGCGCGATCGGGTTCATCGAGGAGATCGACGCGATCGCCATCCGCCGCGGTGGCCTGTCGTCCGCCGCGGTGGCCACGAGCCCGTTCGACGCCTTCCGGGTCCCGCACGTGGTCACC
Source organism: Cellulomonas sp. P1_G12_2 (assembly GCF_056405535.1). Lineage (NCBI taxonomy): Bacteria > Bacillati > Actinomycetota > Actinomycetes > Micrococcales > Cellulomonadaceae > Cellulomonas > Cellulomonas sp. P1_G12_2. The sequence continues at coordinate 43,151 of NZ_JBFUBX010000002.1, forward strand.
AACGCCGTGATCAGCGAGGGGACGGGCGGCGTGGTCAACGAGCTGCTCGTGCAGATGCAGTCGTTCGACCAGCCCACGACGTCCGACAAGCTCGTCAACTGGTTCATCGCGCGCGCCAACCTGCTCCTCCCGGTCGCCCGTCAGATGCGCCAGCGCAAGCCCGTCAAGGCTCCGATCCTGCTCATCGCCGCCACCAACCGCGCCGACTCCCTCGACCCGGCCCTGCTGCGTCCGGGGCGATTCGACCGGCGGCTCACGTTCGCGACGCCCGACGCGGTCGGTCGGCGGGCGCTCGTCGACCACTTCCTGGCACGCCGGTCCACGGACTCCGAGCTGGACGACACGGCCCTGCGGGACCGGCTGGCAGCCGCGACGAACGGCTGGACACCGGTGATGATCGAGCACCTGCTGGACGAGGCGCTGGTCAACGCGCTGCGCCGCGGCTCGATGGCCATGACGTACGCGGACATCGAGCACGCCCGGATCACCGAGATGGTGGGCATCGGCCAGCCCGTCCGGTACACGGAGGCCGAGGAGCGGCTCATCGCCACCCACGAGGCCGGCCACGCGGTCACCGCCTGGCTCGCCGCCCCCAACCGCACGCTCGAGGTGCTCACGATCGTCCGCCGCGGTGACGCCCTCGGGCTGCTCGCGCACGGTGACTGCGAGGAGGTCTGGACGCACTCGCACTACGACCTGCGTGCGCTCGTGCAGATCGCCATGGGCGGCTGGGTGGCCGAGGAGCTGTTCTTCGGCCAGACGAGCACCGGTCCTGCCGGGGACCTCGCGTCGGCCACCCGCACCGCCGCGCAGATGGTGGGTGCCGCCGGCATGACGGGGTCGCTCATCTCGTTCGCCGCGACGCCGCACGACCTGGTCTCCGCGGTGCTCAGCGACTCCCAGGCCCGCGCGCAGCTGGAGGCCGTCCTCGACGACGCCCGCAGCACCGTCCGCCGCCTGCTGTCCCGGCACCGCCACCTGGTCGAGGCGCTCCGGGACGCCCTGCTCGAGCGGCACGAGCTCATCGGCGACGAGATCACCGCCGTGCTCGAGTCGGCCGCGCTGGCGCAGCAGCAGATGCTGGAGCGCCAGGAGGACGAGAAGAGCGCAGCGGTGGCCGCCGGGGCTGCGGCGCAGGCTGCCATCGCGGCGGAGCGCCTGCGGGTCGCCTAGCCTTCGGAGCGTGCCCGAAGGTCATACCGTCCACCGCATCGCCCGTCAGCTCACGCAGGACCTCGTCGGTCGGCGACTGGCTGTGACCTCGCCGCAGGGCAGGTTCGCGGCCGGCGCGGCGCGGATCGACGGGCAGGTCATGGTGTCCGCGGACGCGGTGGGCAAGCAGCTGTTCTGCACGTTCGAGTCCGGTGACGTGCTGCGCGTGCACCTGGGCCTGTACGGCGCGTGGGACTTCCACGGGTCGCTGACCCCGCTGACGCCCGGTGGCTTCGCGGCGGGCAGCATGGGGGCGCCGCGGCTGCGCCGGGCCGTGCGGATGGGCGAGGACGAGCGGGAGGGGCCGGCCGACGAGGGTGGGCTGGTGGTGTTTCCGCCGCACCCGGTCGGTCAGGTCCGCGTGCGGCTGGCGAGCGACGCGACGGTCGCCGACCTGCGGGGTCCGTCGGCGTGCGAGGTGCTCGACCCGGGCGGGGCGGCTGCGGCGATCGGCCGGCTCGGACCGGACCCGGCGTCGACCGACGACCCGGCCGCCGCCGGGGAGGTCGTCGTGGACCGGCTGACCTCCCGGAACGTCGCGGTGGGCCAGCTGCTCATGGACCAGACGGTGGTCGCCGGGATCGGCAACATCTACCGCGCCGAGCTCCTGTTCCGCGCCCGCCTCGACCCGCACACCCCCGGCCGCCGCGTCCCGCGCGAGGTGGCCCGCGCGCTGTGGGACGACTGGGCCGTCCTGCTGGCCGACGGGATCGAGCGGGGCTACATCCTGACGCGCGAGGACCTGTCGGCAGCGGAGCGCGCACAGTCCGCCACGGACACCACCCTGCGGCACTGGGTGTACCACCGCACCGGGCTGCCGTGCCTGGTCAGCGGCACCCCGGTGGTCGTCGAGGAGATGGCCGGCCGCAAGCTGTACTGGTGCCCGACCTGCCAGGTCTGACCGACGGCGTTCAGCCGGTGATCTCCCGGTAGGTGTCGATCAGGGTGACGAACTCCGACCGCAGGCCGTAGGGGTCGTCGCCGAGGGCGGCCTGGGCGCGTTCGCGTGCCCGGGTGGGGTCGGCGTCGTCGGCATACTGCGAGTCGGTCACCGCGAGGCCGAACTCGACGACCGCGGACGCGAACCTGAAGTCGGCCGTGGGGCTGGTGTCGTAGGCGCTGGCTCGGGCCGGGAAGACGACCTCGGTGCTCGTGGTGGTGCCCGGGTTCTTGTAGCGCACGTGCACGGTCAGGAAGTCGCTGGAGCTCCCGGTCTCGGTGTTCTGGTAGTCCAGGTCGTCGTCGTGGCGCGACTCGCCTCGAGCCGGGACCAGCTCGTAGAAGGCGGTCACTGCGTGCCCGGCGCCGACGTCGCCGGCGTCCTTGGTGTCGTCGTCGAACTCCTCGTCCTCCAGGCGGCGGTTGTCGTAGCCCAGCAGCCGGTACTCGGCCACGGTCGCGGGGTTGAGCTCGACCTGGACCTTGAGGTCCTGGGCGACGACGAACATCGTCGAGTCGAACTCGTCCACCAGGACCTTGCGCGCCTCGTCGAGGGTGTCGATGTAGGCGTAGTTGCCGTTCCCGTGGTCGGCGATCGCTTCCATGGTGTTGTCCTTGAGGTTCCCCATCCCGAAGCCGAGCACGGAGATGTAGACGCCCGACTTGGCGTGCTCCTCGATCAGGTCGGTGAGCTGCTCGGGGGTGGACGGGCCGACGTTGAAGTCGCCGTCGGTCGCCAGGATGACCCGGTTGTTCCCGCCCTCGACGAAGTTCTTCGCCGCGAGCTCGTACGCGGTCTGCAGGCCCGCGGCGCCACCGGTCGACCCTCCTGCCTGCAGCTCGCGCAGGATCCGCACCAGCTCGCCGCGCTCGTCGCCTCGCAGGGAGTCGGCGAGCACCTGCTCGCTGCCGGCGTAGGTCACGATCGAGACGGTGTCGTCCTCGTCGAGCTGCTCCACCAGCAGCTCGAACGAGTCGGCGAGCAGCGGCAGCTTGTTCGGCTCGTCCATCGAACCGGACACGTCGAGCAGGAAGACGATGTTGTTGCCCCGGCTGGTGGCCTTCGCGGCCGTGGCCTGCACGCCGATCATCGCGAGCTGGTGGTCGGGCGCCCAGGGCGCGTCCGCGATCTGCGTCGTGACGGTGAACGGGTCCACCGCGCTCGGGTCGGGCGTCGGGTAGTCGTAGTCGAAGTAGTTGACCAGCTCCTCGATCCGCACGCCCTCCGGCGCGACCCCCTGGCGCAGCTGGCGGCGCAGGTTGCTGTAGGACGCGGTGTCGACATCGGAGGCGAACGTCGACAGCGGGCTCGTCGTCACGTCCTGGAACGGCTGCTCCGGGGAGTCGTCGTACTCCTCCTGCTCGTCCACCGGGACCTGGCGCCAGTCCTCCGGCGCGACGGAGTCGTCGTAGGCGATGCCCTGGTCGTACGAGGCGTCGGTCGAGCCGTCCGTGCTGCAGGCACCGAGCGCGCCCAGGAGAGCGACCACAGCCACGGCGGCAACCACGCGGGTGGGTGCCTGTGTCCGAGTGAATGACCGACCGCGCATCAGTGCCTCCAGTGATCGAGGACTGAAGCGTCTCGGTCCGCGAGGACCGGGACCAGCACGGCACGGTCACGCGACCGCGCCGTTCAGGTAACGATCACCTGGCATCCAGCCAAACCGAAACATGGCCGTGACCAGGGGAAACAGACATCCCGGTCAGTCCAGCCCCAGCAGCGCGCGCCAGGTGCGGTGGTGCTCGACCGTGACGCCCTCGTAGCCGGGGAGGGTGCCGAAGGCGTCGGCGACCAACGCGGTCTCCGCCTCCAGCACGACGGGGCCCTCGTCGATGAACGTGTACTGCGCGCCCCCGGCCACCTCGGCGGTGTCCGTCTCGACCCCGACGGTGAACGGCAGCCCGGCCGACGACGCCGCGACGACCGCCGGGGCAGCGAGCGCCACGATCCCGTCGGGCCCCTGTGCGTGGTCGCTGAACGCGACGACACCCACCCGCGCCACGCGCGCGAGGACGGCGTCGAGCAGCGTGCCCCCCTCCCACGCCTCGTGCGCCAGCCACCACGGCGTGTCGACGCCCAGCCCGGCGCCGGCCGGGAGCGCCGCCAGCACGCCGTCGAGCAGGGTGAACCACTGTGCGCAGAGCCGGTCACGGTCGGTGGACCAGGTGGGCGTGGCCCACGGCTCGACGTCCAGCTGCAGGCTGTCGCTCGGCCCCGATCGCAGGGCCGTGAGCGCCCAGGTCACCGCGAGCGACGGCTGACCGAGCCACCCGGGGTCGCCGCCGAGCGGACCGACCGCCACCCCGGCGGCCTGCAGTGCTGTGGTCGCGGCACCGAACCAGTCGCCGACCGGTCCCTCGTCGGCGGCCCACGGTGCGGAGAGGAACACGCGCTGGATCGCGCGCTCCTGGCAGAAGGCGACGAGGGCGGCGGGTTCGGCGGGTGCGTAGTCGCGTCCGCGGGCGTCGACGGACCGCGGGACGGGGTTGTCCCACGCCCACATCGAGGTCAGGGCGCTCATGCGAACACCCGCTCGCCCACGGGGACCTCCGCGGCGAGCGTGTTGGCGCGGGTGGCCAGCGGGCAGGTCCACGCGGGGTCGTAGGCGCAGGACGGGTTGTAGGCGAAGTTCAGGTCGACCACGAGCCGTGTTCCCGCCATGCCGAGATCCGCCCCCTTGATGGTGTCCAGCAGGTACCGACCGCCGCCGTAGGTGTCGGGCGACGCGTCCTTCACGGGCACGAACAGCCCACCGGCGTACCCGCGGAGCCGCCAGACCGCGAGGGTCCCGAGGCCGCCCACCTCCACGTCGGCGATCCGCTCGAACGGCACCACGCCGTCGGTCCCCGTGCTCACGTCCAGGCGCTGGGCGGGGGCGGGCCGGATCTCGCACTCGAACCGGTAGGCCGCGTCGTACTGCGGGATGTCGAGGCCCTCGAACGACGCCTTCGCGGCGGCGTCGAGCGGGGATGCCGGGTGCTCGGCCAGCAGCTCGTCGCGCCGCTGGACCCAGATCGCGTGCGCGGAGGACGGGTCGTCGGCGGACATCCGGCGGACGTCCGCGTAGATCGCGGCCACGCGGCGGCGCCAGTCGGCGACGGCGAACGGCTCGTCGGCGGGATGGCGGCCGGGCGCGATGACGGGGAATCCAGCGTTCACCGCCCCACCGTCGCACGGTGCGCTGCCGCGCGGCGACTGTGTGAGGCTGGTCCGCATGGATCTGCGCATCTTCACCGAGCCCCAGCAGGGGGCCTCCTACGACGACCAGCTGGCGGTGGCCAAGGCGACGGAGGAGCTCGGCTTCGACGCCTTCTTCCGCTCCGACCACTACCTGCGGATGGGCGACGGCGACGCCCAGCCCGGTCCCACGGACTCCTGGACCACGCTGGCGGGGCTGGCCCGTGAGACCAGCCGCATCCGGCTGGGCACCCTGGTCTCGTCGGCCACCTTCCGGCACCCCGGCGTGCTCGCCATCCAGGTGGCGCAGGTGGACCAGATGTCGGGCGGCCGGGTGGAGCTCGGTCTGGGCGCCGGCTGGTTCGCGCAGGAGCACGCCGCGTACGGGATCCCGTTCCCGGAGAAGCGGTTCGGCCTGCTGACCGAGCAGCTCGAGCTGATCACCGGCCTGTGGAGCACGCCGGCGGGGGAGCACTACGACTTCGCCGGCGAGCACTACACGGTGAAGCACTCGCCCGCGCTGCCGAAGCCTGTGCAGTCGCCCGTGCCGATCATCGTCGGCGGGAGCGGGCCGAAGCGGACGCCCGCGCTGGCCGCCCGGTACGCCGCCGAGTTCAACATGTCGTTCCCCGCGCCGGCCGACGTGGAGGGTCGCGTGAAGACCGTCCGGGCGGCCTGCGAGGAGGCCGGCCGCGACCCGTCGACCCTCGTCTTCTCCGTGGCACAGGTGCTGTGCGCGGGGCGCGACGACGCGGAGGTGGCCCGCCGGGCGGCCGCGATCGGGCGGGACGTGACCGAGGTGCGGGCCGTCGGGTTTGCCGGCACGCCGACCGCCGTCGTCGACCGGATCGGGTCCTACCGCGAGCTCGGCGTGACGCGCGTGTACCTGCAGGTGCTGGACCTGCACGACCTGGACCACCTGGAGCTCGTGGCCTCGGAGGTGGCGTCGCAGCTGGGCTGACGCCCGCTAGGGTCCCGGCATGCGCGGCCTGTACGCACTCAAGCCCTGGTACACCCGGCGACTCGACGGCATCGTCCGCTGGGCCGAGGACCGGGACGTGTCCCCGGACGTCTTCACGTGGCTCGGCGTGCTCAGCGCCGCGGCCGCGGGCGTCGCGATCGCCCTCGGGTCGTGGCCCCTGGCGCTCCTGCTGCTCGCCGGGCGTCTCGCGGGCGCCAACCTGGACGGGGCGGTCGCCCGGGCGCGCGGGGTGTCCCGGCCGTGGGGATTCGTGGTCAACGAGATCGGCGACCGGGTCAGCGACCTGCTCATGTTCGCGGGCCTCGCTGTGCTCCTCGGGCGGCTGCAGGGCGGTGCCGCGGTCGTCTTCGTGCTCGTCGCGGCCGTCGTCGCGACCCTGCCCACGTTCGTGTCGCTCGCCGGTGCGGGGGCCGGTGCACCACGGCTCAACGGGGGACCGTTCGGCAAGACCGAGCGGTGCCTCGCGGTGGTGCTCATGGTGGCGGCGCCAGGGCTGTCGCCGCTGCTGCTGGCGGTGACGGTCGGGCTGTCGCTGGCCACCGCCTCGACGCGGCTGCGGCAGCTGCGCCGGGTCCTCGCGTGATCCCGGAGCTCGAGCTCCACCTGCGTCTGGCCGCCTGGCACCTCGACCTCGAGGGGCGGGCGGTCTGGCTGCTGACGGTCAGCGTGGTGATCCTCGCGGTCGCGGCGATCCCGGTGTTCCTGTCAGGCAGGCCGGAGCTGCGCCGCCGCTGGACCACCTGGGCGCTGATCCTGCCGGTGATCGGCATCCCGATGTGGCTCGGACCGGGCCCGACGGCGGTCCTCGCCGCGCTGCTGGCCCTGCAGGCGGTGCGCGAGTTCGCCGCGATGGTCCGCCTGCCCCGCGCGGAGACCACCCTCCTGCTGGTGCTCGCCGTCACCTATCCGATGGCGGCGTGGCTCGCCCCCGACCTGCTCGCCCTGGTGCCCCTGGTGGCCCTGCTCTGCGCGGTGCCCGCACTGCTGACCGGGGACTCCGAGCGCGGGCTCGAGCGCGCCACGCTGACCGCCTTCGGGTCGATCTGGCTGTGCTGGTCGCTCGCCAACCTGGTGCTCGTCGGCAGCGACGCGTACCTGCTGTGCTTCGCGGCGGCCGCCACGGACATCGCGGCCTGGTGCGGCGGCACCGGCCTGCGCCGGTTCGCCTGGGCGCGACGACCACTCTCCCGGCTCAGTCCGAACAAGACCGTCGGAGGTATGGTCGGAGCCGCCGTCGGCGCTGCGATCGTGCTGGTCGTGCTCGATTCCGCCTCGCCCGGCCTGTACGTCGCCGTGCTGCTCGGGAGCGTCGGAGGAGACCTGTTGGAGTCCATGGTGAAGCGCCGCGCCGGGGTGAAGGACGCCGGGGCGTGGCTGCCCGGGTTCGGCGGCCTGCTGGACCGCGTCGACTCCCTGCTGCTCGTGCTCCCGCTCGCGGCGGTGCTCGCATGACCGCCCGTCGCCGGGTCGGCCTGCCGCCCGGGTTCAACCTCGCGGGCGCCGCGCGGCACACGTTCTGGCGCAACGTCTTCCACCTGGTCGGCGGGTACAAGGTGCGCGGGGCGGCGCCGTACGAGGCGATGGTCATCGTCGCCAACCACAGCTCGCACGCCGACACCCCGGCCCTGATCGCCGCGTTCCCCGCGCCGTACAAGCCCGTCGTCGTGGCGGCCGAGGACTACTGGTTCGACAAGGCGTGGATGCGCCTGGGGCTCAAGCTCGCCATCGGAGCGGTCCCGGTGCACCGCAAGGGCGGCGGGGGATACGCGGGGCTGGTGGAGGGCGCCCAGGCGGTGCTGGGCACCGGGTCCAGCCTGCTGGTGTTCCCCGAGGGCACGCGCAGCACGGACGGTCGCCTGGGCGAGCTGCGCAGCGGGGCCGTCCGGATCGCGCGCGAGTTCGACGTCCCGATCCTGCCGGTGGCCATCGTCGGCACCCACGACCTGCTGCCCAAGGGCGGCCGCCTGCACCCCGGCCCGGTCGAGGTGCGTCTCGGTCACCCGATCCAGCCGGAGGACCTCGACGACGACGACATGTCCCCGGTGGTCCACCAGCTGGAGGCCCTGCTGGCCGAGGGGCCGGCGACGTGGTCCGAGTCCCGCACGTGGCAGGTGCTGCACCGCGCGATGGAGGGGAAGGCCGGGATGGCCGGCGCCGCCGCCTGGGGGTTCGCCGAGGGGATCAGCTGGCCCGTGACCATGGAGATGTACCTGGCGGTCGTGGGTGTCGCGAACCCGCGCCGGATCCTGCCGGCCGTCGGGTGGCTGACGGCGGGGTCGGTGGCGGGCGTGCTGGTCACCTCCGAGCTGACCCGGCGCGGCATGCGCCCACCGGCACCCCTGACCACAGCGAGCATGCGTGCCGCGGCGGCGGAGCACATGGCGGTCGGCGCGCGGGGCGTCTGGAAGCAGGCGGCCAACGGCGTGCCGGTCAAGCTCTACGCCGCAGCCGCAGGCGACGCGGGCGTCCCGCGGATCCCCCTCGCCGTGCACACCGCGGGCGCCCGGGGGGCGCGGGCGCTGGCCATGGGTGCCGGCATCGGCGGGGCGGCGGCGATCGCGCACCCGGTGCTGCGGCGGTTCTACGTGCCGTACCTCGGCGTGCTCGGGGTCGGCTACGCGGCGGGGCTGGCGCTCGTGATCCGGTCCTGGCGGCGCAGAGCCTCGGGCTGATCGTCGGGCAGCGGCCGGACCAGCGCGATCACCGTGTGCACCAGCAGCGCCACGAGGGCGACGTTGCGCGCGGCGAGCACGATCGTCACCGCGGGGGCGCCGAGGACCACCCCGTCGTAGAACCACGGGAACACCACCTGCGTCGCACCGGCGATGCCGAGCACGAGCCACGCGGTGGTCCGCCAGCCGGGCAGCCGCAGCGCCAGCGCGACCGCGACCGGCGGCGCGAGCCATCCCATGTACTGCGGCGAGCCCACCTTGTTGAACACGATCATCGCGAGCGTCAGCAACATGGCCCCCCGGACCAGCAGCTCGGTGCGCACGATCCCGCCGGACCACAGCCGGTCACCCAGCTGCTCGCGACGCCACCAGAGCAGCAGCGTCGCCGCGCCGAGCGCGAGGAAGAAGAGGGCCCCGAGGACGTCCGCGGCGCCCTGCGTGCCGGGCCCGTGGAGCTCCCAGGTGACCAGCGGCTCGTTGAGCACCCGGGTGACGGAGGGTGCCCAGAGCGCGGTGACCAGCCAGGGCGTGGCGCCGGGTGCCTCGATCTGCAGCCCGCGCTGGTCCTGCTCGGTGAGGAACGACATCACCTGGGGCAGCCCGCCGAGGGCCGCCACCGTCCCGACCACCACCACGCTGACCACCGCGGCCGGGACGACCACGCTGCGCCACGGCCGACGCACCGCCAGGAACACGGCGATGAGGAGCGCGCCCGGGGCCACCTTGACCCAGGCTGCGGCCGTGAGGAGCGCCGACGTGATGCGGGGGTGGTTCAGCGCGAGGGTCAGGGCGACGACGACCACCGGGGCGATGACGGCGTCGAGCCGACCCATCGCGACCGGGCCGAGCAGCAGCAGGAACGCGAGCCACCACCACGCGCCGACGGTCGTCGTGCCGCTGCGGGGCAGGCCGGGGCGGCGCACCTGGAGCAGCACCGCCAGCGCGGCCGCGTCGAGCAGGGTGACCAGCAGCGCCCACACGTCGGCGTACGACGACCCGCCGCCGGTCCCGCCCAGCGCGGCGAGGAGCATCGGCACGATGGCGCCGACCGGGTAGACCCACGTGCCCGAGAGCACGGGCCACTGCCCCTCGTTCAGGCCGAGCCACATCCAGTACCGGTAGAGGTCCAGGTCCCAGAACGCGTCCTGGGGGATGAGCACGAGCCCGACCAGCGCCAGCCACCCGTGCACGAGGATGAAGGCGACCCAGACGGCAGTCGGGGAGTGCAGCAGTCGGCGGAGCAGCGCGACCTCCGGGGTGCGGGGCCCGTGGGGAGCCGGCGACGAGGCAGGGCTCCCAGGCTAGCCCGCGCGTGGTGGCCGGGGTGGCGCTGTTCCCTGTGAGATCAGGGAGTCCGACCTGGATCCAGCGGCGGCGGCACGGTGCCGGTGGTGGCGCCGGCGACCGGGAACACCGCTGGGCGGGTGGCATCGAGGTAGGCGTCCGCCGACTCGACGTCGTCGGGCGCCGGCGGGGCCTCGGGGGCCGTCTCGGGAACGGGATCGGGGCCGTAGTGCGACTCGGTCATCGTCGACCTCCCACGTCGTCCGCGGTCGGCGACCGCGGTCATGCCTCCACCGTCGCACGACCACGGGGGCGCCGCACGATCAGCCTGCGGCGGGGGTCTCCGTCACGGCCGGGGCCTCCGGGGCGACGACCTGGTCGAAGGGGGTGCAGCCCTCCGGGGCGACGAGCGGGACGGCGGGGTCGAGCACCACGCCCTCGAGGGGGTTGAGCTCGGCGAACTCGCCGCCCAGCGCCAGGTCGACGGTGGCGTCGGTGCGGGCGTCGAGGACGAGCACCGCCCCGTCGACGTGCGCAGCGAGCGTGTATGCGTGGGCCACGCCCGCCGTGCCGAAGATGATGCGCGCCGTGCCGTCGTACGTGGCGGGGGCGTTCTCGGTGACCACGATGACGAAACCGCGTTCGGCGAGGCTCGCCGCGGTGGCGCCGGCGAGGCCCACCCGGGTGGTCGCGTTGTAGACCTTGACGCCGACCTGGGCGGCGGGCACCGGCAACGCGCCGGCCGGCGGGCACGGGTACGGGTCCTGCGTGGCGGTCGGGGAGGGCTCGGCGGCGAACTCGCGCGCGAACACCGGGAGGTTGAGGCTGCCGGTGAACACCGCTGCGGCGCCGAGGCCCGCCAGCGCGAGACCGGCCAGCAGGACGCCGAAGATGACGGCCTGTCGCTCGTGCATGTGCCGACGACGCAGCTGACGGCCGCGGTCCTGCTCCGTCACTTGACCACCAGGACCCGTGCGTGCAGCAGCGCGCGCTGGTGGAGCGCGGCCCGGACGGCCCGGTGCAGGCCGTCCTCCAGGTACATGACGCCGCGGTACTGGACCACGTGGGCGAACAGGTCGCCGTAGAACGTCGAGTCCTCCGCGAGCAGCGCGTCGAGGTCGAGCGTGCGCTTGGTCGTCACCAGCTCGTCGAGCCGCACCTGGCGTGGCGGAACCTCGGCCCACTGCTTGGCTGTCTCGAGCCCGTGGTCCGGGTAGGGCCTGCCCTCGCCCACCGCCTTGAAGATCACGGTTGGGAGTCTAGGTGACGGGCAGGTCGCCCGTGCCCACCCTGCGGGTGACCTCTCCGGCGAGCGTCTGCGACCGACGGATTGGATAGCGGTTTCCGTCGTCGGGAGCGCTCCCGACGACGGAATCCGGCGAATGTCGCAGGCCGGGTTGACTCGGGTGAACCAGGCGATACGGTCGTGGGCGGTCGGGGTCAAAGGCGCCCCCGACTTCCCCTCTCGTGAGCACGCACTCGACGTGGGGGACGCCTAGCCGATTGAAAGGATTCAAAGATGAGTCTGCTGCAACGACGAGGACGAACGCTCACCGGGACCGCGCTGCTTGCCGGCTCGGTGCTGCTGGTCGGGGCGCTGACGACCGCCCCCGCCTCCGCCGCACCGGCGAGCGGGACGCTCGGGCACGGACCGACCAAGGGTCCCGACGGGCTGACGCTCGAGCGCCTCGATCGCGGGCTCGTCGCGGCGGTCACGGGCGAGGGCGTGTTCCTGTCCTGGCGGCTGCTCGCCACGGAGGTCACCGGGGCCACGGCGACGGGCCTGACCGGCCCCGACTTCGCGGTCTACCGCGACGGCACGAGGCTGGGCACGGTCTCCGACTCCACCAACTTCGTCGACCCCGCCGGCACCGCGACGTCCCGCTACCGGGTCGCCGCCGTCGTCGACGGCGCCGAGGTCGACGGCGCCGAGGCGACCCCGTGGGCGCAACCGAGCCTCGACATCCCGCTGCACAAGCCCGCCGACGGGGTGACCCCGGTGGGCGAGGCGTACACCTACTCCGCCAACGACATGTCCGTCGGCGACGTCGACGGCGACGGGCAGTACGAGTACATCGTCAAGTGGGACCCGTCCAACTCGAAGGACGTGAGCCAGGTCGGCTACACCGGCAACGTCTTCGTCGACGCCTACGAGCAGGACGGCACGCAGCTGTGGCGGATCGACCTGGGCGTGAACATCCGCGCCGGGGCGCACTACACGCAGTTCCCCGTCTACGACTACGACGGTGACGGCAAGGCCGAGCTCATGATGAAGACGGCCCCCGGCAGCAAGATCACGCGGTACGCGGCCGACGGCTCGGTGGCCAGCGAGAAGTTCGTCTCGATCCCCGAGCGCGACCGTGACGCGGGCGTGACCGACACCACCGACTACCGGCTGAGCAAGCAGGGGTACTTCGACCACCTGGTCACCATGCTCCAGGGCTGGAGCAGCCACCCCGAGGTCGTCGCCGGGCACTGGCCGTCGACGGTCGAGGCCGCGCTGGGCATCGCGCCGCAGTACGCGTACCCGCTGTCGCAGCAGGACGCGACGGCGCTGGCCACCTACTTCGTCGACGTCTACGCGCCCGCGCGCAGCGCCCGCAACGTGCTGCGCAACTTCGAGGGCTTCATCGTCGACGGTCCCGAGTACCTCACGGTGTTCGCGGGGGCGAACGGCAAGGAGCTCCAGACCATCGACTACAAGCCCGGCCGCGGAGACGACGGCCTGCTGTGGGGCGACTACGCGATGGCCCGCATCGAGCCCGGCAACCGGGTCGACCGCTTCCTGGCCGGTGTGGCCTACCTCGACGGGCAGACTCCCTCGGCGGTGTTCGCCCGCGGGTACTACACGCGCACGACGCTCGTCGCGTACGACTGGGACGGCAAGAAGCTGAAGGAGCGCTGGTACGTCGACTCCGGCCACGTGCCGATGACCAACCCGTTCAACGACGGCCCGCACGGCCGCGACGGCACCGACCCCGTCTACGGGAAGATCACCACGCAGGGCTTCCACTCGCTGTCCGCGGCGGACGTCGACGGGGACGGCAAGCAGGAGATCGTCTACGGCGCGGCGACGATCGACGACGACGGCTCCGTCCTGTACTCGTCGTTCGACACGCTGCCGGCCGGTAGCGCCGCACCGGGCCAGGTGGTCCGCCTCGGGCACGGCGACGCCATGCACGTGACCGACATCGACCCCGATCGCCCTGGTCTGGAGATCTACACCGCCCACGAGGGGGCGACGTTCGCGCCCTACGGCATGGCCCTGCGCGACGCCAAGACCGGCGAGGTCCTGTTCGGCGTGTACTCCGGCAGGGACACCGGCCGGTCGATGGTCGGCGACGTGATCCCGTCGCTGCGCGGGCTGGAGGTCTGGGCGAGCCTGCCCGGCGGCACCGACTCGCTGGGGCTGTACTCGGCGTCGGGCGTCGTCACCCCCGGCCCGATCCCCGGCACCAACATGAGCATCCGGTGGATGCCCGACGGCACCACGCAGATCGTCAACGGCTCCGCCGCCCAGGACGTCACGATCGACGACTGGACCCGCGGCCGCCAGCTGACCGCCACGGGCACGCGCTCGAACAACGGCACCAAGGGCAACCCGTCGCTGGTGGCGGACGTCCTGGGCGACTCGCGCGAGGAGCTGCTGGTCCGCACCGAGGACTCGTCGGCCATCCGGCTGTTCACCAGCACCGGGTTGAGCCACACGAAGATGTACACGCTCATGCACGACCCGCAGTACCGCGTCGAGGTGGCCCGCCAGCAGACCACCTACAACCAGCCGTCGTACGTGGGCTTCTACCTGGCCTCCGACACGGACTACACGCAGGTGCCGGTGGCGTCCTTCTACGCGCCGGGCAGCATCGACGCCCTGCGTGACGCCACCGAGGCGCAGATCGCCGCCGGAGCAGTGAAGGGTGTGGCGGCCGCGGGTCTGCTCGCGGCGGTGGAGGTGGCCGACAAGGCGGCCGACGTCGGCAACGAGAAGGTCGCCGTGAAGTCGCTGAAGGCCTACATCGAGCTGCTCACGCCGCGTACGCGTCTGTCGACGGTCACTCCGGCCGCGCGGGCGATCCTCGGGTACCAGGCGCAGCAGGTGATCTCGATGCTCGACTGAGCATCGCAGGGGCTGCGTGGGCACGCGCGGCCCGGAGGGCGCCGACCGGGGTCATACCGGCCGGCGCCCTTCTGCGTGGGTACCCGGTGCGATCCACCGACCGAGAGTTCACGTCTCACGGGCTGTGGAACAGTTCGGTCCGTGACGACTTCGACCCCCGACGCAGCCGAGCGGATCGACTTGGGCATGGTGTGCTCGTGCGGCGAAGACGGCCGTGCCGAGGTCGACGAGATCATCGTGCGTGCCACCCGCCGAGTCGCTGCCGGCGACGGCGCCCTGATCGGCCGCCCCGTCGAACCGACCCGGTTCGTCTCTGGGCTGATCATGTCGCTGAGCTCAGGGCTCGACCCGGGCATCGACATCACGTCGATCGCCGCTGACCAGTGGTTCGGGATCCAAGCCCAGGAGTACAAGGGTGCGAAGTTCGTCGTGCAGTGCGACGAGGTCGAGGGTGGTCTGGCTTGGCTGTACCTGGTCGCTCGCGCACGCGCCGACGAGCGGACGCTTCGCAGGGCACTGGCCGCCTCCGAGGCGGAGGGCCGGAGTGAGGCAGAGATTGCCGGCACCCTGGGGGATGGCTTCGACTACGCCGAGCTGTTGGAGTACCGCACCTGGGAGAAGGCCCGTCTGATCCGCACGAGCGACGACGCGTAGCTCCACCAGCCGCGGGCCACGGGCTTGGCGCATGCTCCAGCGACAGGAACGAACCCGTCGTTCGCTCTCCTAGCGGGCAGCCGCACCGGGGGTTCGTCAGAGTCGTGCACCCTCGCCAATACAAGAAGCCCCCGCCGCCCGGAAGGGCGGCGGGGGCTTCGTGGAGTGGAGCGTCAGACGCGGTACATCGCGGTCATCGGGCAGTTGAACGGGTCGCGGTCCGGCTTACCGACAGTGTTCAGGTACTTCACGATGATCGTGTACGAGCGCGGCAGCGACACCTGCACGTACGGGATGTTGTGCTCGCGGCAGTAGGCCTCGACGATCGGCTTGGCGCGGCGCAGCGACGGACGGGGCATCGACGGGAACAGGTGGTGCTCGACCTGGTGGTTGAGCCCGCCCATGAGGATGTCGACCCACTTGCCGCCGCCGATGTTCCGGCTGGTCAGCACCTGGCGGCGCAGGAAGTCGAGGCGCGAGTCCTTGGGGATCAGGGGCATGCCCTTGTGGTTCGGGGCGAACGAGGCGCCCATGTAGAACCCGAAGACACCCATCTGCACGGCCAGGAACACCAGCGCGATCGGCCAGGACATCGTCAGGAACACGAGCGCGGTGCCACCGACGAGGCGGACGGTCATCATGACGATCTCGGCGGCGCGGTGCTCCAGCTTGTCCCGCGACGAGAGCCGCTTGACGGCTGCCACGTGCAGGGCGACGCCCTCGAGGAACAGGAGGGGGAAGAAGAACCAGCCCTGGTGGTTCAGGTACCAGACGGACAGCTTCGACGTCCGCTTCGCGGCCTGGTCCGGCGTGAAGGCCAGCGCCTCGAGCTCGATGTCCGGGTCGTAGTCGATCTTGTTCGGGTTGGCGTGGTGGCGCGTGTGCTTGCGCTGCCACCAGCCGTAGCTGAGGCCGACGAACAGGTCGGCGAGGACCAGCGAGGTCCAGTTGTTGGCGCGGCCGTCGGAGAAGATCTGGCGGTGCGCGGCGTCGTGGCCCAGGAACGCGACCTGCGTGAGGATCACGGCGGCGGCGAACGCGACGGCGATCTGCCACCACGAGTCACCCACCAGGATGATCGTGGCGATCAGGCCCAGCACCGCCAGCACGGCGGCGGACAGCCGCACGGCGTAGTGGGCGGGACGGCGCTTCATGAGGCCGGCGGCCTGCACGGTCCGGGTCAGCTCGGTGAAGTCGCTGACGGCTCTGTCACGGGGTCGCGCGGGTGTGGGGGTAAGCGTCGAGGAGCTCATGGGCATCCGTCCTGTCGGTCGTGCGAGGGTGCGCGGCGCGAGTGCGGTCGGAGATGAGCGGGATCGGGGGCGCCTCGGTGATGATGCGACGAGACCCCGGCCACAAGGCCGGGGTCTCGTGCGTTGGAGCTATGAGCTCAGATCAGCTCAGAGAGGCGTGATGTTCGACGCCTGCGGGCCCTTGGGGCCCTGCGTGACCTCGAACTGGACCTTCTGGTTCTCCTCGAGCGTGCGGTAGCCGCTCGTGGTGATGGCGCTGTAGTGCGCGAAGACGTCGGGTCCGCCGTCCTCGGGGGCGATGAAGCCGAAGCCCTTCTCGGCGTTGAACCACTTCACGGTGCCAACAGGCATGATGTTCTCTTCTCTCACGTGCGGTATGGACAACTCCCGGGTGACCGGGACCGGTATTCACGGTGTTCGTCGTCCGTCTCCGAGGTGGTCCTCGAGAACGTCCTGCCAAGTTTCCTTGGCCGTCATGACAAGCGATTCACTGCGACTACAGGCACAACCGTACGGCAACATGGCTCTGACCGGAACGTGGGACGCGAATCGGTCTGCTCACACTCCCCGCCGCGGACGGCGGGAACTGTTGCTAGGTTCGCCCGGACGACGAGGCGGGAGGCCGATGAGCGAGCACGACGACCGTTGTCCGTGCGGGTCCGGCGACACGTACGGCGACTGCTGCGGGCAGTACCTCTCCGAGGGGCGCCGAGCGCCGACGGCCGAGGCGCTCATGCGCTCCCGGTACACCGGCTTCGCCACCGGGGCCACCCACTACCTGCTGGTCACCTGGCACCCGAGCACGCGCCCCGACGAGCTCGAGCTGGACGTGAACATGGTCTGGCGTCGGCTGGACGTGGTCCGCACCGACGCGGGCGGCCCGTGGGACGACACCGGCACCGTGGAGTTCGTCGCGCACTACCGGCTCGAGGACGGCACCGCGATCGGCCAGCGCGGACGGCTGCACGAGACCAGCCGGTTCGTCCGCGAGGACGGTCGCTGGCTGTACGTCGACGGCGGCATCGACGCCTAGCCCCCGTCGCGCGTGAGCGGCGGGTGCAGCGCGATGGTCGGGCCGCCGCGGTAGAGGGCGGCGGGGCGACCGGGGCCGTCGACGACGGTGCGTCCCGTCTCCGTCAGGAAGCCGGCGGTGCTGGTGACCTTGCGGTGGAAGTTGCGCGGGTCGAGCGCCACGCCCCAGACGGCCTCGTACACGTGGCGCAACTCCGAGACGGTGAACTCCGGACCGCAGAACGCGGTGGCCAGCGATGTGTACTCGAGCTTGGCGCGGGCGCGCTCGACCCCGTCGGCGAGGATCGCGCGGTGGTCGAACGCGAGGTCGGCCTCGAGGGCGTCGGCGACGGGGACCCAGCCGGCCGCCGCGGCGTCGCCCCCGGCACGCGCGTCAGGCAGATCGGGGGCCAGCGCCAGGTAGGCGACGGAGACCACGCGCAGGCGCGGGTCGCGGTGCGGGCTGCCGTACGAGCCCAGCTGCTCCAGATGCGCGCCACCGCGCTGCAGGCCTGTCTCCTCGGCCAGYTCGCGGGTCGCGGCGTCGACGAGGTCCTCGTCGGGGCGCACGAAACCGCCGGGCAGCGCGGGCCGACCGAGGAACGGCTCCTCGCCGCGGGTGACCAGCAGCGCGTGCAGCGCCTCGTCCCGGACCGTGAGCGCGACGAGGTCCACGGTCACGGCGAACGGCGGGAACGGCATGCGGGTGACTTTATATCGTCAGATTGACGAGAACAAGCAGCACTGGTTAAGGTCGATATGACGATAAATACTGGAGAGGACCTGAGATGGCCACCATCAAGCGTTACCCGTTCGCCCGCCACCTGCGCACGGCGCCCACGTCGCACGTGCTCCACCTGCACGCCGGGCGGCTCCGGCACGACGGCGCGGGGCTGGCCTTCTGGTTCCGGCCCCTTTCGGCGGTGATCAGCGAGATCCCCGTCGACGACCGCGAGCTGCCCCTCGTGGCGCACGCCCGCACCGCCGACTTCCAGGACGTGGCGGTCCAGGTGACCGTGAGCTTCCGGTTCGAGGACCCGGCGCTGGTGGCCGGACGGCTCGACTTCGCCATCGACCCGGACACCGGGCGCTGGACGGGCAACCCCCTCGAGCAGGTCGCGCACCTGCTCAGCGAGCTGGCGACCGGCCAGGTCATGGACGCGCTCGCCGGGATGACCGTGCTGGAGGCCGTGACCTCGGGCGGCGGTGCGCTGCGCAGGTTGGTCACCGAGGGGCTGCGCGCCGACGAGCGGCTGGCGTCGACCGGCATCGAGGTGCTCGGCGCTCGCATCGGGTCGGTACGTGCCGAGGCGGACATGGAGCGGTTCTTGCAGACGCCGGCGCGCGAGCAGGCGCAGGGCGAGGCCGACAAGTCGACCTTCGAGCGCCGGGCCCTCGCGGTGGAGCGCGAGCGGGCCATCGCCGAGAACGAGCTGGCCAACCGGATCGAGCTCGCGCTGCGCGAGCAGCAGCTGGTGACCCAGGACGGCGCGAACGCCCGCACCCGGGCGAGCGAGGCGGCGGCCGCCGCGCTGATCGAGGCGAACGCCGCGGCGGAGCGGCAGGGCCTGCTGGCCGAGGCGAACGCGCACAGCACGCGGATCGTCGGCGAGGCCGAGGGCGCCGCCGAGGCAGCCCGGCTCGCCGCCTACGCAGGCGTGGACCGCGAGGTGCTCGCGGCGCTGGCGATGCGGGAGCTGGCCGGCAACCTGCCGAGCATCGGCAACCTCACCGTGACGCCCGACCTGGTGACCGGCGCGCTGGCCGGGCTGGTCGGCGCGAAGGGGGCGTGACGTGGTCCTCGCGCCCCGGGTCGTCGTGGTCCATCGGCGCACCGAGCTCGACGGGCTGCTGGAACGGCACGGCACCCGGGGGCAGGCCGAGTTCTTCCTGCGGACGCGCGGGCGCAGCCTCGCCGACGTGCAGGTGCGGCACGACGCCCAGGACGCGGCGCTCGGTGAGGTCCGCGCGGCCGTCCCGGGCGAGTGGCGCCGCGGCGACGTCGAACGGGAGGACCTGTACCGCTTCGGGTTCGAGCCCGGTGACGTCGTCGTGGTCGTCGGGCAGGACGGGCTCGTCGCCAACGTCGCCAAGTACGTCGGCACGCAGGTCGTCGTCGGGATCGACCCGGAGCCCGGCCGCAACGCGGGCGTGCTGGTGACGCACCGGCCGAGGGAGACGGCAGACCTGCTGCGGGCCGTCGTCCGGGGGACCGCCCGGGTGCAGTCGCGGGCCATGGTGAGCGCGGCCCTCGATGACGGGGAGTCGCTCGACGCGCTCAACGAGGTCTTCGTCGGGCACCCGAGCCACCAGTCCGCGCGGTACCGGATCGCGGCGGCGGGCACCGTCGAGTCGCAGTCGTCGTCGGGCCTGATCGCCGCGACCGGCACAGGGGCCACGGGATGGGCGGCGTCCATCCAGCGCGAGCGGCGGGGAGGGGTCGAGCTCCCCGGGACCGCCGACCGCGCGCTCGCCTGGTTCGTGCGCGAGGCGTGGCCGTCGCCCTCCACAGCGACGTCGTTGACCGCCGGGCGGCTGGTGGACGGCGAGGCCCTGACGGTGGTCGTGGAGTCGGACGCGCTCGTGGTCTTCGGCGACGGTCTCGAGGCCGACCGGCTCACCGCGACCTGGGGGCAGACGATCACGCTGGCGCTCGCGGACCGGACGCTCCAGCTGGTCTGAGCGGCGGCGGATGTCGGCGGACGGCGGGAGGATGCCGACATGCTCTTCGCCGACCTCGCGACGACCTCCTCCGCGCTGGCCACCACCCGGTCGCGCCTGGCCAAGCGGGCGCTCCTGGTCGACCTGCTGCGGCGCACCCCGGCGGAGGACGTCGGCATCGTGTCGCGGTACCTCGGCGGTCAGCTGCGGCAGCGGCGGACCGGTCTCGGTTGGCGGTCGCTGACCTCGCTGCCGGCGCCGACCGACACCCCGAGCCTCACAGTCGCGCAGGTGGACACGGCGTTCGAGGCGATGTCGCTGCTGGTCGGACCCGGTTCCGGCACCGCGCGGAGCGCGCAGGCGGCGGCGCTGTTCGGGGCCGCGACGCCGGACGAGCAGCGGCTCTTGCGGGGGCTGGTCAGCGGCGAGCTGCGGCAGGGGTCGCTCGACGCGCTGCTGCTCGACGCGGTCGCCGAGGCCGCGGGCGTGCCACCGGACGTCGTGCGCAGGGCGGCGATGATGGCGGGGGACACCGAGCCGGTCGCGGTCGCCGCCCTGACGTCCCCGGACCCGGCGGCAGCGCTCGCGGCCTTCACGCTGGTGGTCGGGCGGCCCGTGCGCCCGATGCTCGCGCAGTCGGCGCCGGACGTCGACGGCGCCTGGGCGAGCCTCGGTCCGGGACCCGTGGTGGTGGACAGCAAGCTCGACGGCATCCGCATCCAGGTGCACCGGCAGGGCGACGACGTGCGGGTGTTCACGCGGAGCCTCGACGAGATCACCGACCGCGTCCCGGAGATCGTCGCGGTGGTGCGGGCCATGCCGGCGTCCGAGCTCGTGCTGGACGGGGAGGCCCTGGCGGTCGGTCCGGACGGGCGGCCGCGACCGTTCCAGGAGACGTCGGCCCGTTCCGCGACGAAGGACTCCGAGGTCGCCGCCGCTGTGACCCTGACGCCGTTCTTCTTCGACTGCCTGCACGTCGACGGTGTCGACCTGATCGACGCCCCGCTGCTCCGCCGGCTCGACGCGCTCGATGCCGTCGCCGGGGCCTCGGTCGTGCAGCGCGCCGTGACCGCGGACGTCGAGGTCGCCCGCACCTACTTCACGGACACGGTGCGCGCCGGCCAGGAGGGTGTCGTCATCAAGGCGGCCGACGCCCCCTACGAGGCCGGCCGGCGCGGGGCGGCCTGGGTCAAGGTCAAGCCACGGAACACCCTCGACCTCGTCGTGCTCGCGGTCGAGTGGGGCTCGGGGCGGCGGCACGGGCTGCTGTCGAACATCCACCTCGGCGCTCGCGACGGCGACGGGTTCGTGATGCTGGGCAAGACGTTCAAGGGGATGACCGACGAGATGCTGCGCTGGCAGACGCAGCGGTTCACGGAGCTGGCGACGTCGTCCCTGGACGACTGGGTGGTGCACCTGCGGCCGGAGCAGGTGGTGGAGATCGCGTTCGACGGGCTGCAGCGGTCGAGCCGGTACGCGGGCGGGCTCGCGCTGCGGTTCGCGCGGGTGGTCCGGTACCGGGACGACAAGACGGCGGCCGAGGCGGACACGATCGAGATGGTGCGAGCGCTGGCGGTCTGACCGGTCAGCGCGCGTCTGCGGCGAGCTGCGTCTGGGCGGCGAGCAGTGCGTCCAGGGTCGTCGGGTCCTCGACGAGCTCGAGCATCCCCGCCCACCAGGCACGCTGCACCTCCGCGGGCATGAGGTCGCCGGCGCCGAAGCGGGTGACCTCGGCCTGCGTGAGCTGCTCGGCGATGGAGCGGGCGACGGGGTCGGCGTAGGAGTCCGGCGGGACGTTCCGGTTGGCGGACGTGTAGCCGCCGAGCTCCACCCACGCGGTCTGCGCGTCGGCGCCCGCGAGGAACGCGAGGAACGACCGGGCGGCGGGCGTGTCGGTCATCATCACGACGACATCGCCGCCGACGGTGATCGCGCCCGCGTTGCCGGGATCGACCGCGGGGAACGAGAAGAAGTCGTAGCCCTCGCCCGGGACCAGGTCCGGGTACGCCGAGGTGATGAACCCCTGGGCGAACGAGGCCATGGAGTACAGGGCAGCGGTCGACGGGTCGGTGTACAGCGGGAGGACCCCGTCGGCGTCGCTCGTCGTGAGGATCGCCTCGGTGCCTCCCAGCACGTACCCCGGTGTGGTGACGAGCGCGGCGAACCTGTCGAACGCGCCCCGGACGCAGGCGTCGGTCCACGGGATCTCGGCGGCGACCCACTGGTCGTAGCGCGCCGGGCCGCAGGCGCCGAGCACCAGCTGCGACACCCAGTCGGTGAGCGCCCAGCCGGAGCCCGGACCTTTCGGCGCGACGACGGAGAACGGGGTGCGGCCCTCCGCGACCATCCGGTCGGCCAGCGTCGTCAGGGCGTCCCACGTCGCGGGGACGTCGTAGCCGTCGGCCGCGAACGTGCGCGGCGCGTACCAGACCGTCGCCTTGCTCGACACCTTGGCGAACACCCCGTACAGCTCGCCGTGGTCGCTGCCGAGGCCGAGCCAGGCCGGTGAGTAGTCCTGGTCGAACTGGTCGACGGCCAGCGGGACCAGCACGCCCTCGTCGGCGAGGTCGTGCAGGAGGCCAGGGTTCGGCAGGACCGCGAGGTCGGGCGGGTCGTCGGCCTCCAGGCGCGTGGCCAGGTCGCGCGCGATGTCCTGTGAGCCCTGCCAGTCGACGACCGCGCCGGTGTCGGCCTCCCAGGTGGACGCGACCGTCGCGAAGGCGTCGTACTCGGGGCCGCTCCACAGCCCGACGACGTCGACGTGCTCACCGGCGAGCTCGGGCTCCGGCGGTGTGCAGGCGGCCATCGCGACCGCGGCGAGCAGCCCGAGGGTCAGTCCGGCCCTGCGACGAACGATCATCGTGGTTCCTGGGGATCAGCTCCGGAGCGCCTGCCGTCTCGCAATGTACTCAGCGCGCCGCGGACGTAGCGTGGAGAGCGTCAGGTTCGTGCACTCGTCGACGTCGACGGCCGGCCTCACGACCACGGTCGCCGGGAACGGAACGGAACACCCATGCCTCGCACCTACACGGTCGGGTACTTCGTCGGAAGCCTCTCGTCCACGTCCATCAACCGGGTCCTGTCCAAGGCGCTCATCGGCCTGGCGCCCGACGACCTCGAGTTCGTCGAGCTGCCCATCGGCAACCTGCCCCTGTACAGCCCGGACTTCGACGCGGACTACCCGCCCGAGGCCGCGGCGCTCAAGGCGTCCATCGGTGCCGTGGACGCGGTCCTGTTCGTGTCGCCGGAGTACAACCGGTCCATCCCCGGGGCGCTGAAGAACGCCATCGACTGGGCGTCGAGGCCCTGGGGGCAGAACTCCTTCGACCACATGCCGGCGGCGGTGATCGGGGCGTCCATCGGCCAGATCGGCACCGCGGTGGGCCAGCAGAGCCTGCGCGCGGTCCTCAGCTTCTGCAACGCCCGCCAGATGACGTCGCCCGAGGCGTACATCCACTTCTCGCCGGACGTGTTCACGCCGGACGGCGCGGTGCACGACGCGTCGACCGCCGACTTCCTGCGCGCGTTCATGACCGAGTTCCGCGACCACCTGGTCCGCGTCCTCACGGTCCTGCCGCGCGGGTGAGCCGACCTATGCTCCCGGCGTGAACCTGTTCCGACGCTCGACCCCGTGGACCCTGGCCGACGCCGTCCAGCGGCACGCCCGGGTGCCCGGAGTCGAGGCGACGTCCGCCCTGCAGGTGGGGGACGCGGTGAAGCTGGTCGTCGTGCCGCGCGACGGGCTCGAGGAGCGGGTGTGGGTCCGCGTCACCGCCGTCGGCGACGAGGAGCTGGTCGGGACCCTGCGCTCCGACCCGGCCGAGTTGCGCGGGCTGCACGCGGGCGACACCGTGACGTTCGAGCGCAGGC
This sequence comes from Cellulomonas sp. P1_G12_2, assembly GCF_056405535.1. Lineage (NCBI taxonomy): Bacteria > Bacillati > Actinomycetota > Actinomycetes > Micrococcales > Cellulomonadaceae > Cellulomonas > Cellulomonas sp. P1_G12_2. The sequence goes on from NZ_JBFUBX010000002.1 coordinate 66,984, forward strand.
ACGTCCTCGCGATCGCCCGACGGGAGCCGTCCGACAACCCCGAGACGCCGTCGGGGCCCGATGCTACGGTCGGAAAATGACCCCGGAGGAGCTCGAGAACCTCGCTCACCTGCGGCGTGCCCGGGACCTGATCGACCGCGACTACGCCCAGCCGCTCGACGTCCCGACCATGGCCCAGAAGGCGCTGATGTCCCCCGCGCACTTCTCCCGGAAGTTCCGCGCGGCCTACGGCGAGACGCCCTACAGCTACCTGATGACCCGCCGGATCGAGCGCGCGATGGCGCTGCTCCGCGCGGGCATGAGCGTGACGGACGCGTGCATGGCGGTCGGCTGTACGTCGCTCGGCTCGTTCAGCTCCCGGTTCACCGAGATCGTCGGCGAGAGCCCCACGGCCTACCGGCGGCACGAGCACGCGGCGGTCAAGGCGATGCCCACGTGCGTGGTCAAGACGCACACGCGGCCGGCTCGGGACGGATCGAGCGGGACATCGAGCAGGATCAGAGAAGCACCGGCTGAGGCCGCGTCCTAACGTCGTCGTCATGACGATCTCACTCCAGTACACCAACGTCACCGTCAACGACGTCGACGAGGCGATCGCCTTCTACGGCGACGCCCTCGGCCTCAAGGTCCAGAACGACGTGTCCTCCGGCGAGCACCGCTGGGTGACCCTCGGCACCGACGCCCAGCCCGGCCTCGGCATCGTCCTGTCCGACCCGCACGCCGGCCGCTCCCAGGCCGACGGCGACGTGATGCAGGAGCTGCTCACCAAGGGCGTCCTGCCGATGCTCGTCTTCAGCACCGACGACCTCGACGCCACCTTCGAGACCCTGCGCTCCTCCGGTGCCGAGGTCCTCCAGGAGCCGATCCAGCAGGACTGGGGCCCGCGCGACTGCGCGTTCCGGGACCCGTCGGGGAACATGGTCCGGATCAACCAGTCCTCCTGACTGTCACGCCCCGGCGCGGGGCTCCACGAAGGTGCGACGGCCGTACTCGAGCCACGCAACGAGGTAGAGCACGCCACAGAGCGAGCCCACGACGGCCGTGACGGTGGCGCCCGCGCCGGTCGCGTTGGCCACCAGCGCTCCGAGGGTGCCCGCGACCAGGGCGTTCACCACGTTCACGAACATCGACGTGCTGCCGAGCACGTGGCTCACCGTGGAACGACGCAGACCCATCGTGTAGGTGCCCATCAGGCCCGCGCGGCCGTCCTCCCACGACGTCACGAGGTAGTCGGCGACGCCGGGGTCGAGGGCCACGTACGCCGCCCGGATGCGGTTCATGCCGAGGATGAGGGCGCTGTCGTCGTGGCTCGCGTTCATCACGCGGACGGCGGTCAACGTGCCGAGGATCAGTGCGGCGGACGCGAGCCCGATCGACAGGATCCGGAACGGGGTCCCGAAGCCGGACGTCTGCGCGACGAGCGCCAGCACGACGAGCGACGCGGACACGACGGTCAGGTGGATCGTGATCCGGCTCATCACCTCGGACCACATGGTGCTCCGCGTGCCCAGCAGGCTCCAGTGCTCGGTGGCCAGGATCTGGGCGCGCACCGCCGGGGAAGGGATCGGGGGCGGCTCGGGTGCGGGCATCGTCGTCTCCTTCCGGCGCTGGGAGTCACGCTAGGGGGTCGACGACTCGCGCGTGCGACGCCGCAACCGCGTGCGCGCACCGTGCGCGTCCGCAGCTCTGCGGCCGGGTGGTGGGCTAGCGTCGGCGCGTGCGCCCCGTCCGCTGCTCCCTCCGGCTCGGTCGATGACCACGGCCACCGTCATCGGCGGTGGACCCGCGGGGCTGATCGCCGCCGAGGTGCTGGCCCGCGCCGGTGTCACGGTCACGGTCTACGACCGGATGCCCTCGCCCGGCCGCAAGTTCCTCCTGGCCGGCCACGGAGGGCTGAACATCACGCACTCGGAGGATCGCGACCCCTTCCTCGCGCGGTACGGCAGCGCCGCCGAACGGCTCGCGCCGATGCTCGAGGTGTTCGGCCCGCAGGACCTGCGCGACTGGTGCGCCGGCCTGGGCGAGCCGACGTTCGTCGGGTCGAGCGGGCGGGTGTTCCCGCGGTCCTTCCGCGCCACCCCGCTGGTCCGCGCGTGGTTGGCGCGCCTGGCCGACCTCGGCGTCCGGATCGAGCGGCGGCACCGGTGGCTCGGCTGGACGGACCACCCCGGCGGCCTGCGGTTCACCGGGGCCGACGGGGCGGAGGTCGAGGTCACGAGCGACGTCGTGGTCTTCGCGCTCGGCGGGGCGTCCTGGCCGCGGCTCGGCTCCGACGGCGGCTGGCTCGGCCCGTTCTCCGAGCGCGGCGTGGCGGTGACACCGTTGCGGCCGGCGAACGTCGGGGTGCGGGTCGACTGGACCAGCACCTTCGCGGACCGGTTCGAGGGGACGCCGCTCAAGCACGTGGCCCTGAGCGTCCGCGGCCACACCGGACGGCCCGTGCGTGGCGACGCGATGGTGACCCGGACCGGGCTCGAGGGCGGCCCGGTCTACGCGATCGGCGCGGCGATCCGCGACGCCGTCGACGCCGACGGGCACTGCGTCCTCGAGGTCGACCTCCGACCTGACCTGACGGTCGAGCAGCTGACCGAGCGCCTGCAGGAGCGTCGCCGCCCGAAGGACTCGGGCTCCACCTGGCTACGCCGCTCGATCGCTCTCGACCCGGTCGGCATCTCGCTGCTGCGCGAGTCGAGCGGGGGACCGCTGCCGGGCGACGCGGCCACGACGGCCGCGCTGGTCAAGTCCGTACCGGTGAGGGTGACGTCGCCGATGCCGATCGGCCGGGCGATCTCGACCGCGGGCGGGATCGCGTGGGACGAGGTCGACGAGTCGCTGATGCTGCGCCGTGTTCCGGGAACGTTCGTCGCGGGGGAGATGCTGGACTGGGAGGCGCCCACCGGCGGCTACCTGCTGCAGGCGTCGTTCAGCACCGGCGTCGTCGCGGCGCAGGGCGCGCTCGCGTGGCTCTCCGCCCGGGTCGCGCCGGCCTGACCTCGCGACGTCGGGCGAGCGAGGGAGGAAGAGCCTTTCGAGCTTCTGCACGGCGAGGGTGCCCGGCTCGCCGTCGTCCGGCTGGCTGACGGCGTCACCATCGCGTCGAGCCGCTACTCGCAGGTCTGGCACAGAACGTCCCCTGTTCGAACGGCGGGACCTCCGGCCCTGTCCGTCGACCGGCGCGGTCAGGGAGCCTGATCGTGCGGGGGTGGTTCGCGCCGGCGGGTGCCGGAGGCGGGAGTCCTGAGGTGGACGACAAACAGACAGTCCTCACGTTCCTCGGCGCAGCGGGGACCGTCACCGGGAGCGCGTTCCTGCTGGAGCACGACGGGCACCGCCTGCTCGTCGACTGCGGTCTCTACCAGGGGGAACGCAAGTGGCGCCGGCTCAACTGGGAACCGTTCGCCGTGCCCCCCGAGAGCATCGACGCCGTCGTCGTCACCCACGCCCACCTGGACCACTGCGGGTATCTCCCCGTGCTCGTCCGGGACGGGTTCCGCGGACCGGTGTGGCTCACCCCTGGTACGAGTGCGTTGTCCGCCATCGTCCTGCGGGACAGCGGTCACCTCAACGAGCGGGACGCGCAGTACGCCCGCGCCGGCGGGTTCTCCCGTCACGACCCGCCGCTGCCGCTCTACACCGTGGCCGACGCCGACAACGCCATCGACCGGTTCAGGTCCGCCGACTACGGCGAGGAGATCGACCTCGGTGGCGGCGTCCGCGCGGTGCTGTCGTCGGCCGGCCACGTGCTGGGCTCGGCGAGCGTCCTGGTCTGCGCAGGAGACGCACGGGTGCTCTTCTCCGGCGACCTCGGGCGGACCTCGCACCCGGTGCTGCCCCCGAGGGCGTCCCCGCCTGATGCGCGCACCGTCGTCATCGAGTCCACGTACGGCGACCGACGACATCCCTCGGTGAACGTCGAGCACGCGGACCTGGCCGATGCGGTGCGCCGGACGATCGCTCGTGGGGGGTCGGTGCTCGTCGCGGCGTTCGCCATCGACCGGACCGTGCTGGTGCTGAGAGCGATCTCGGATCTGCTGCAGCGCGGGGCGATCCCCGAGGTGCCCGTCATCGTCGACAGCCCCATGGCTCTGGCGGCACTGGACGTCTACCGGGAGGCCGCCGCGCGGGGTGACCTGAAGGAGGGGATCGGCCCCGACCTGGTCGACCTGCCGACCCTCCGGCTCGCGCGGAGCCCGGGCGAGTCGATGGAGCTCAACCAGCCGCGCTCGCCGTGCATCGTGGTCTCGGCGTCCGGGATGGCGTCCGGAGGGCGGGTGGTCCACCACCTGCGCGAATGGCTTCCCGACCGGCACAACAGCGTCGTCCTCACCGGCTTCCAGGCCCAGGGGACGAGGGGTCGCGCCCTGGCCGACGGAGCCCGGGAGGTCAAGCTCTTCGGGAGGTACGTGCCCGTGCGCGCGGAGGTGGTGCACGACGACGAGTTCTCCGTGCACGCCGATGCCGACGAGCTGGTGCAGTGGCTCCGGGAGATGACGACGGCACCCGACACGGTGTACGTCGTGCACGGCGAGGAGCAGGCCGCCCACGCGCTCGCGGACCGGATCCGGGACGACCGCGACTGCGCGGTCACGGTCCCGCGCCGCGGCGAGAGGGTGCTCGTCGACTGACGGGTGCGCGGAGAGCAAGCCTCCTAGATGAAGAGGAGCTGGGCTCCGTCCGTCTTCTCGATGAAGTCGCTGGCGCTGATGATGCCCTCGACGTCCGGGTCGAGGTCGTCGAGCGTCAGGTGGTTCATGTCCGCGGACAATCGGCACGCCCACAGGTGGCCGCCGGACGCGACGATCTGCTCGAGGAACTCGGGCACGTCGGGCACGTCCAGGTCGGCGATCGCCTTCTTCAGCCGGGAGGTGGCCATCGCGGTCATCCCGGGCAGGCCGCCCAGGCCCTGCGGCATGTGCGTGGCGGTGTTGCCGAGCATGGTGAACTTCAGGTCGCCCATCGTCGCCTTGGTGATCATGTCAAGGCCCCAGAACGTGAAGAAGAGGTGGGTCTCGACCCCCTCGCCCAGGGCGGCGTTCGCCAGGATCAGGCCGGGGTAGGCCATGTCGAGGTTGCCCTTGGAGCAGATGATCGCGAGCGTGCGGCCGCTGGGTTCGTCGGCGCCGAACTGAGGGACGACGGCGGGCTCGGTCTCGGTGGTGGTCATGGCAGTGCCTCTCGTCGTCGTGCCGGGTCAGACGCAGCCCACGGGCTTGGGAAGGCCGGCGACGTACGCCATCTTCTTGGCCGGCTTCTGCGGGAAGAGTCGGAACAGGTCCTTGACCGGAACCCCGCTGCCGGCGGACGCCCGCCGCAGGGTCGCGGTCTCGCCGCGCTGCGCGAAGTCGTCGCGCAGGAAGGTGAGCACCGCCCGGTGCTCGTCGGTCAGGGTCAGGCCGATCTGGGCCGCCAGGACCGAGGCGAGCTCGTCGTCCCACTCGGACAGGTCGGTGAGGAAGCCCTCCGCGTCGACGTGGACCTGGTGACCGTCAAGCGTGGTGACCGGCATGGCGCACCTCTTCCTCGGGCGTGGTGGTGGGGACGTGCTTGCCGACCATCGACATGGCCGGAGCGAGTGGCATCGGGCGTCCGGGCAGCAGGACGTTCCAGTAGACCCAGCGGAACGCGAGCTTCCCGAGGTGGTTGGTCCGCGTCTCCTTCAGCAGGCTCATCGGTCCGACGTAGGGCGCCGGGAACGTGCCGGGCAGCGGTTCCGTCTCGTAGTTGAAGTCGAGCAGGAGTGCTTTGCCGTCGCCGGACTCGACGAAGCAGTTGGCGTGCCCGTCGAACGAGTGGGTCATCGGGCGACCCGCAGCGAGCTCGACGAGGTTGTCGACCAGGACGTCCACGGAGAAGTGCGCGACGGATCCGGCCTTCGAGGTGGGCAGGTCCGCCGCGTCACCCACCGCGAAGATGCGCGGGTCCGCGGCGGACTGCATGGAGTGCTTGTCGACCGGGACGAAGCCGAGCTCGTCGCCGAGCCCGGAGCGCGTCACGAACTCGGCGCCCATGTGCAGCGGCACCGTGACCAGCAGGTCGAAGGGCACCTCGCGGCCGTCGTAGGAGACCAGCGTCGTGTCCTCGATGTGCTCGACCAGGAAGTCGGGCTCCACGCGCACCCCGCGGTCGGTGAGCATCGAGCCCAGGTGCGCGGACGCGACGGGCTTGGTGAAGGCTCCGTCCAGCGGGGTCACGAAGACCAGCTCCGTGTTCTCGCGCAGCCCGCGCCCACGCAGCCAGTCGTCGGCCAGGAACGTGAACTCGAGCGGAGCGACCGGGCACTTGATCGGCACGTCCGTGATGTGCACCACCAGGCGCCCGCCACGGAAGCCCCGCAGCGCGCCGGCCAGGGCCTTCGCCCCGTCGAGCGTGTAGAAGTCGAAGATGCTGCGCCGCCACTCCGGACCGAGCATTCCCGGGGTCTGGTCCGGACGCAGAGTCGCTCCGGACGCGATCACCAGGTAGTCGTAGGGGAGCAGGCGTCCGTCCAGCAGCAGCACCTCGCGGGCCGCGGCATCCACGCGGTCGACGCCCTCGAGCACCAGCTCCACGCCGTCGTGCACGAACGCATGCCGCGACCGGACCAGCCCCTCGGCCGAGCCGCCGAACGGCACCCACAGGAAACCCGGTTGGTACGGGTGGGCATCGTCCCGGTCGACCACCGTGATCACCCACGTGTCATCCAGCCGGCGTCGCAGCTTGTTGGCCACCATCGTCCCGGCTGTCCCCGCGCCGAGCACCACCACATGCCTGGTCATCGCGGGTCACCGCACGAGGTGCACGCGGCCGTCCCTGCTGGGGCCATCACGCTCACTCCCTCGGGCGAGGGCGGAGCCGCCTGGCGGCGGACGCCTCATCGCGCGTTCTCAGCCTTCGTCGGGCGCTCGGGGGCGGGTAGGGCAGAAGGTCCCGTCCCCGTTGTCTGACCGTCGCGGCTGTGCGACAGTTCCGGAGATCGACGATCCATCGGCAGGAGGTGAGACCCGTGAACGCAGTGTCCACAGTGGTGCTCCCTCGCAGCCCACGATCGCGCGACTGACGTAGTCGCCACCGGGAGCGCCCACCAGGCAGCTCTCCCGAGAGGCGACTCCCATGAACACCCCACCTTCCTCACCCCTGCAGTCCCCGTCGACGACGGCCTCCGACCGGGATCGGTCGCAGCTCGACGCCACGCGCCGGGTCCGCGGTGCCGGCGAGCGCGCGGTGGTCCTCGGCGGCGGCGGATCGACAGGCAACGCCTGGCTGATCGGCGTCGTCGCGGGCCTGTCCGACGCCGGGCTCGACGTGACCACAGCCGACCTGACCATCGGCACGTCGGCCGGTGCGACGGCCGCGGCCCAGCTCGCCGGCGCGAGCCCGACCGAGCTGTACTCCGCCACCCTTGCCGCTGCACCCCCGCGACGGACCGGTCCGGCTGGTGCCGGGTCGGTCGCCGACCACCTGGAGAAGTTCACGCGGATCATCTCCGCGTCCGAGGACCACGCAGACCTGCGTCGAAGGATGGGCGCAGCGGCACTCGCCACGGCCGCGGCGTCGGACGGCTCCTGGCCGGAGCGGTGGCGCGCCGTCGTCGCAGCGCGGTTGCCCACCGAGGACTGGCCGCAGCGCAGGGTGCTCATCACGGCCGTCGATGCCCGGACCGGCGACCCGGTCGTGTTCGACCGCGACAGCGGGGTCGACCTGGTCGACGCCGTCGCCGCAAGCACGTCCGGCGGCGGCTCCGCCTACGGCATCGGCGAGGGCTGGTTCATCGACGGCGGCTACCGCGCCAACGCCGAGAACGCCGACCTGGCAGCCGGGCACCGCAGGGTGCTCGTGCTGTCGCCGCTGGGCGGCCGCTCGCTGTACCCGCCCGAGTGGGGCACGTACCTGGCAGCGCAGGTCGACGAACTCCGCGCAGGTGGGAGCAGGGTCGAGACGGTCGTCCCGGACAGCGCCTCCGAGCACCTGTTCGGCGCCAACGCGATGGATCCGTCGCTGCGTCCGGCTGCCGCGCGCGCCGGCCACGACCTGGGCCGAGCGCTCGCCGGCGAGCTCATCGAGTTCTGGCGCTGACGGTCGGCCTCCCGCATGGCGAAGGGCCCGTGAGCAGCTGCTCACGGGCCCTTCGGTGCGCGGAGGATGGGGGATTCGAACCCCCGAGGGCTTTCACCCAACACGCTTTCCAAGCGTGCGCCATAGGCCACTAGGCGAATCCTCCTGGTCAGCAGAGGCACGACTACCAACCCCGTGCCTTCCGACGCCGCACAAGAGTACCCGAACCTGCGGGGCCTCTCAGACGGCGGGCGACGAGGCGCGGGAGGTGACCGGCTCGTCGTCCACGGGCGCGTTGTCGTCGCTCGTGTGGAAGACGCCGGAGAACGACACGGGGTAGCCGGACGACACGGTGAACGGCTCCCCGTGGTGGGACGCCGACACCGGTCCGCCGCTCAGGACCGTGTACGTCACACGCTCCGGCTCGATGTCCACCTGGAGCACCGAACCGCGGATCCGGAGCGGGAACCGCAGTCGTCGTCCGCGCGTCGGGAGCATCGGGGCGAACCGCGTGCCGCGCCACCGGTAGCCGGCGAACCCCTGCACGAGCGCCATCCAGGTGCCCCCGGCGGAGGCGACGTGCACGCCGTCCTGCAGGTTGCCAGCCGTGTCGGCGATGTCGACGGCGACCGCGTCGACGAGGTACTCCTCGGCGGTCCGGTACTTGCCGACGTCGACCGCGGCGATCGCCTGGATGCACTCCGACAGTGACGAGTCGCCCGTGGTCAGCGGGTCGTAGTACTCGAAGATGCGGAGGCGCTCCTCGGCCGTGAAGCGGTCGGGCAGCAGCACGGTGGCCAGCACGACGTCGGCCTGCTTGATGACCTGGTGCCGGTAGATGTGCAGCGGGTGGTAGTGCAGCAGCAGCGGGTACTTCTCCTCGGGGGTGCCCGCGAAGTCCCAGAGCGGCAGCTCGAGGAAGTTCTCGTCCTGCAGGTGCACGCCTGCCTTCTCGTCGTACGGCACGTAGATCCGCTCGGCGGCGCGCCGCCACCGGCCCTCCTCGTCGTCGCGCAGGCCGACGCGCTCCACGAGCCGCTGCAGGTCCGCCGGCCACTCGGCCCGCAGCCGCGCCACCGCGTCGGCGGCCGCCTGCATGTTCTGGGCCGCCATCACGTTGGTGAACAGGTTGTTGTCGACGACGGTCGAGTACTCGTCGGGCCCGGTGACCTTGTGGATCACGAACTGACCGTCGAGCCGGTCGGAGAAGAACCCGAGGTCCACCCACATCCGGGCCGTCTCCACGAGCAGCTCGGCACCGTGCTCGACCAGCAGCTCGGTGTCACCCGTGACCTCGACGTACTGCTCGAGGGCATACGCGATGTCGGCGTTGATGTGGTACTGCGCGGTGCCCGCCGCGTAGTACGCGGACGCCTCCTCGCCGTTGATGGTGCGCCACGGGAAGAGCGCGCCCGAGCACCCCACCTCGGCCGCCCGGCGTCGCGCGTCGGGCACCATGCGCACGCGGTGCATGAGGAGGCTGCGCGCCACGTCCGGGGACGTGTGGATGAGGAACGGCAGCAGGTACGCCTCGGTGTCCCAGAAGTAGTGGCCCTCGTAGCCGGTCCCGGTGAGGCCCTTCGACGGGACGCCGTGGCCCTCGCTGCGCCACGACGCCTGCAGCAGGGCGAACTGGCTGATGTGCAGCGCCTGCTGCGCGGCGCTCGCGCCCTCCCACACGATCTCGCTGCGTCCCCAGAAGTCGGCCACCTCGCGCTCGTGCTCCGCGACCACGACGTCCCGCCCCGCCGCCCGCGCCTGGTGCAGCGTGAGGCTCGCCCGGTCCGCCAGCACGGCGCAGTCCTCCGCGCCGTAGTGGTAGCCGAGCCACTTCGTCAGCCCGACGGTGACGCCGACCTGGGCGTCCACCTCGACGACGACGGTCGCGCGCGTGGCGTCCAGCGACGTGCGGACGTGGGCGAGGGCCGGCGTGTCGAGCTCGTGGTCCATGGCTGCCGCCACGGCGAGCCCGCTGCTCTGCGTCCGGTAGGTGCGCACGACACGCATCCCGTCGACCTGCTCGACGTCCGGCCGCAGTCCGTCGTGGGCGAGCGCGCGGCTCTGGCGGGGGTCCAGGCCGACCTCGTCGGTCGGCGCGGTGGTCGCCGGGGTCACGAGCTCGGAGGAGACGAGGAGCCGCCCCGGCGCATCCAGGGCCGTCACCTCGTACCGGATGCACGCGAGGTGACGACGAGCGAGCGACACGAGCCGCTCGGTGTGCACGCGGAACCGCCGCCCGTCGCGCAGGCGGAACACGACCGTGCGGGTGAGCACTCCGCGGTGCATGTCCAGGACGCGCTCGAAGGTGTCGACCTCCGTCGTCTCGCAGGTGACCGGGTCCTCGTCGACGAGCAGCCGCATCGTCGTCCCGTCCGGCACCGGCAGGATCGTCTGACCCGTCGTCGCGAAGCCGAACGCCGTCTCCGGGTACATGATCGGCCAGGTCTCGTGGAACCCGTTGAGCAGGGTGTCCGGGGTGATCGAGGGCGTGCCCTCCTCGAACGCCCCGCGGATGCCGAGGAACCCGTTGGACAGGGCGAACAGCGTCTCCGTCTGCTCGACGAAGGCAGGGTTGTAGGACCGCTCGACGAGCTGCCACGGGTCGGCCGGGTAGTCGGAGGAGGCCGCGACGATGCGCCGCGCCGCCGCCATCAGGCGGTGGCGCCGAGGTCCGGAGCGGTGCACCGCCTCGTCAGGAGCGGCGAGCAGCTCGCCGAGGTCGTCCACGACCAGGTCGGCGCCGTTGGCCCGGAGCTCCTCGGTGTGGTTGTCGCGGTTGACGCCGATGACGAGGCCGAACGCTCCGGCTCGGCCCGCCGCGACGCCCGCGACGGCGTCCTCGACGACGACGGCACGCTCGGGGGTCACGCCGACGCGGCGCGCTCCTTCGAGGAACCCGTCCGGGGCAGGCTTGCCGCGCAGCCCGAGCTCGAGGATCGTCTCGCCGTCGACCCGGGCGTCGAACAGGTTCGCGATGCCCGCCGCCTCGAGGGCCGCCGCGCAGTTGCGGCTGCTCGAGACCACGGCGGTCCGCAGGCCGGCCTCCCGCAGCTCGCGCACCCAGGCGACCGACCCGGGGAACGCCTCGACCCCGTTCCGGGCGATCTCGTCCTCGACGAGGATCTGCTTGCGGTTGCCCAGCCCCCACTCGGACTGCTCCTCGGCCGGCGCGTCGGGGGTGCCTGGCGGGAGCGTGATGCCGCGGGAGGCGAGAAAGTCACGGACGCCGATCTCGCGCGGCTTGCCGTCGACGGCGGAGGCGTAGTCGGACAGCTCGTCGAACGCCGGCAGGTGGGTCCCGTGGGTCGAGTCCCACTCGGCGAGGAACTCGTCGAACATGCGCTTCCACGCCGCCGCGTGGACCGTGCGGGTCGTGGTGAGGACGCCGTCGAGGTCGAAGAGGACCGCGTCGAAGTCGCGCAGCGAGACGGGCGAGGTCATGGCGATCCTCCGCGGCCGACGCCCGCCACCGCCCGGCTGGCCGTTCAGTCAGGTCGGGGCGCCGTACGAGTTCGATCGTGGGGACTCGCGCCCGTCCCGTCAACAGTCACGGTGCCGGTGCGACCCGGCGTCACTCGTCCCAGGTGAACGTGACCACGTGCTGCACGGCGGAGTCGATGTCGAGCTCCACGAGCAGGGGAGTCGACACGCCGTCCTGCCACAGAGCGGTCCCGGAGCAGGAGAGCACGAACGACTGAGCACCCGGTGAGGGCCGCCGGACCGTCGCGCGGTTGTCCTGGGCGATGGTGAGCCCGCTGACCGAGGTGAGCGGGATCTGACCCCCCGTGACGTTGGCCTGGGAGGTCGCGACCGCTTCGGCGCCGAGAGACTCGCACGTCACGGTCGACAGCGACGACACCTCGGCCTTCGCGCGCTGGTTGAGGAACACCGGGATGGCGATCGCCGCGAGGATCATGAGTGCGAAGAAGCCGCCGACGATGCAGACGGCGACGATCGCCCCACGGGATCCGCTCCTCGCCGGTGCCGGTGGCCACGCGGCCTGCTGCGGAGACCACGCCGGTGCTGCCGCGGCGACGGCCGGTCCGCGGTGCTCCGTCCACGTCACCCCGTCGTACCAGCGCACCCCCGCCGGGTTCTCGGGGTCGGGGTACCAGCCGGGCTGGGCGGTCGTCATGATCCCGACATCGGCACGCGCCGGACCGCCCTGAAGCGTCAGAGGCTGAACCGGGCCACCTGGCGGATCTTGTTCGTCGCGTCGAGCGCCGCGACCTTGTACGCCTCGGACAGGGTCGGGTAGTTCAGGACGGTGTCGACGAGGTAGTCCACCGTCCCGCCGCACGCCATGATCGCCTGCCCGATGTGCACCAGGTCGGTGGCGGAGGTCCCGAAGATGTGCACGCCCAGCAATTCGCGCGTCTCGGTGTGGACCAGGAGCTTGAGCATCCCGTAGGAGTCGCCGACGATCTGCCCGCGGGCCAGCTCGCGGTAGCGCGCGACGCCGACCTCGTACGGGATGGTCTGCGTGGTCAGCTCCTCCTCGGTGCGGCCGCAGTAGGAGATCTCCGGGATCGTGTAGATGCCGATCGGCTGCACGGACTGCAGCTCGCGGGCCGGCTCCTCGAACGCGTGGTACGCCGCCAGGCGCCCCTGGTCCATGCTCGTCGCGGCGAGCGCGGGGAACCCGATGACGTCCCCGACCGCGAAGACGTGCGGCACCGCGGTGCGGTACTGGTCGTCGACCGCGATGCGCCCACGGGAGTCGGCACTCAGGCCGGCGGCCTCCAGGTTGAGCGCGACCGTCTGCCCCTGCCGGCCGGCGGAGTACATGACGGCGTCGGCCGCGATCCGCTTGCCGGACACCAGACGCGTCACGGTCCCGTGCGTGTTGCTGTCGACGCCCGCCACCTCCTCCCCGAACCGGAAGGAGACCGACAGGTCCCGCAGGTGGAACTTCAGCGACTCGGCCACCTCGGGGTCGCACATCTCGAGCATGGCGGGCCGCTTGTCGATGACGGTCACGCGGGTGCCCAGCGCCGCGAACATCGACGCGTACTCGATGCCGATGATCCCGGCGCCGACCACCACCATCGAGTTGGGCACCTTCTCGAGCGCCAGCACGCCGTCGGAGTCGAGGACGGTGCGCCCGTCGAACTGCACGGTGTCGGGCCGGTGCGGACGCGACCCGGTGGCGATGACGACGAACCGCGCGGTGACCTGCGTGCGGCGGATCCCGTCGTCGTCGAGCACCCCGAGCGTGTGGGCGTCCACGAACGAGCCTGTGCCGCTGAGGATGTCGATGTGGTTGCGCAGCAGCTGGGCCCGGATGACCTCGTGCTCGCGGCCGATCACGTGCTGGGTGCGCGCGAACAGGTCCTCCATCGTGATGTCGGACTTCACGCGGTAGCTGGCGCCGTACACCTCGCGCTGCGCCATGCCCGTCAGGTACATGACGGCCTCGCGCAGGGTCTTGCTCGGGATGGTGCCCGTGTTGGCGGAGACGCCGCCCATCATGTGGCGGCGCTCGATGATGGCGACCTTGTGCCCGAGCTTCGCGGCCGCGATCGCCGCCTTCTGCCCGCCCGGGCCGGTGCCGATGACCACCAGGTCGTAGTCGTAGCGAGTCTCCGCCGCCTCGTGCGGCACGCCGGCCTCGCCGGGAACCCCGTCAGTCGCCATACCGGCAGTCTGCCCACAAAGCAGGCACCGCGTGAGTCGGGCGAATCACCGGTGCGTGAACGGTGGGGCTACAGCTCCACGACGATCACGTCGACGCCCGCGGCCACGATGCGGGCCAGCTCGTCGGGGTCGGCGGTCGTGTCGGTGACCAGGACGTGCACCTGCGCCAGGTCGGCCATCTTCGCCAGGGTCACCCGTCCGACCTTGGACCCGTCGGCGACGACGACCACGCGCTGGGCGTGGCACACCATCGCGTTGTTGGTGCGGGCCTCGGTCTCGTCGTGGGTGGTCGCACCGCCCGCGGCGCTGATGCCGTCGGTGCCCAGGATCGCGGTGCCGACGTTGATCGCGTTGAACGTGTTCTCCGCCAGGACGCCGACCGCCTCGAAGGACGTGGACCGGACGACGCCGCCGGTCATGATCACCTTGAGGTTGGGCCGCGAGGCGATCTCCATCGCGGTGGTCAGCGCGTTGGTGACGATGGCCAGGTCGGGCCGGTTGGCCAGCACCTTCGCCACCTCCGCGGTGGTCGTCCCACCGCTGATCGCCACGCTGTACGGCCCGGTGGGGATCAGCTCCGCGGCGCGCCGGGCGATCCGCTGCTTGGCCAGCCGGAACTGCGAGTCGCGCAGCCGCACGGGCACCTCGGTGCGGGCGGTCGCGAACGCGCGGGCGCCGCCGTGGGTCCGCACCAGCAGGCCCTGCTCCTCCAGGTCGGCCAGGTCGCGGCGCACGGTGGCCGACGAGACCCCGAGCGTCCGGGTCAGCTCCGCGAGCGTGACCGTCTCGCCCGACTCGAGCATGCCGAGGACCGCCACCATCCGGTCCGAGCGCTTGCGAGACGTCGCCCGCGGGACGTCCTCGGCCACCGACATCTGCCCCTCGCTCACTCAGATTGATCACTTCGACTGATCGAACGAGGAATTCTTGCACGAATCGATCAGCGCGGCGATCATCCCAGCATGGCCAAGATCGCGTTCGTCGGCGCCGGCAGCGTCGTGTTCACCCGCCAGCTCGTGGCGGACCTGCTGCGCTTCGGCGATCTCGACCTGGAGCTCGCTCTGCACGACGTCGACCCGGCGAGGCTGGCGGTCGCCGAGGGCACCGCCCACCGGCTGGTCGAGCAGCTGGGGCACCCGGCGCGGATCAGCGCCAGCCTCGACCGCAGGACGGCCCTCGACGGCGCCGAGTTCGTCATCAACATGATCCAGGTCGGCGGCATCGACGCGACGATCACGGACCTGGAGGTCCCGGCGCGTCACGGGCTCCGCCAGACGATCGGCGACACGACCGGCGTCGGCGGCGTCTTCCGGGCCCTGCGCACGTTCCTCGTGCTGACCGGGATCCTCGACGACATGCGCGCGGTCTGCCCCGACGCGCTGCTGCTCAACTACACCAACCCGATGGCGATGAACGTCTGGTGGGCCTCGGTCGTCGCCCCCGACATCCGCACCTACGGGCTGTGCCACTCGGTCTACTGGACCGCGCACGACCTCGCCGAGCTGCTCGGGCTGGACGTCGAGCAGACCCGGTTCCGCGCGTTCGGCGTGAACCACCAGTCCTGGCTGCGCGACTGGACGACGCTCGACGGCCAGGACCTCTACCCGCGGCTCGAGGAGCGCATCGCCGCCGACCCCGAGCTCGAGCGCCGGGTGCGCGTCGAGATCTTCCGGCGCATCGGCTACTACCCGACCGAGACCAGCGAGCACTCCGCCGAGTACCTGTCCTGGTTCCTGCGGTCCGACGCACAGGTGGACCGGTTCCGCATCGAGCCGCTGCAGTACCTGGGGATCAGTCGCGAGAACGTGGCCGAGTACGAGCGGGCCAGGGCGCTGCTCGACGCCGGCGCGGACCTGCCTCTCGAGGGCGGTGCCTCGGAGTACGCGCCGCAGATCATCCACTCGATCCTGACCGGCACGACGCGCGAGATCCACGTCAACGTGCCCAACCGCGGGCTCATCGACAACCTCCCCGCGGGCGCGGCGGTCGAGGTCCCCGCGCACGTCGACGGCTTCGGTGTGGTGCCGATCGCGATGGGACCACTCCCGGTCCAGTGCGCCGCCCTGAACCGGACCTACCTGTCCGTGGCCGAGCTCACCGTCGAGGCTGCCCGCACGGGCGACCCGCGTCTGGTCCGGCAGGCGGTGCTCGTCGACGGGAACGCGAGCTCGACCCTGACGCCCGCGCAGATCTGGGCCCTGTGCAACGACCTCGTCACCGCCCACGGCGACCTGCTGCCCGAACCTCTGCGGGCGCTCCTGTGACCGCTGCGCGCACCGCGGACCTGATCGCGGACGCGGTCGCTCGCGGCACCGCGGTGCTGGCGTTCAACGTCATCACGCTGGAGCACGCCGAGGGGATCGTCGCGGGCCTCGAGCGCGCCGGCCTGCCGGGGCTGCTGCAGGTCAGCGAGAACGCCGTCCGGTACCGGCAGGGTCACCCGGGTCCGCTCCTGGCGGCCTGCCACGAGCTCGCCGAGCAGGCGACCGTGCGCGTCGGCCTGCACCTGGACCACCTGCAGGATGCGGGGCTGCTGCGCGAGGGGGTGGCGGAGGCGGCTCGCTACGGCGTCTCGTCGGTGATGGTCGACGCGTCCCACCTCGGGTACGACGAGAACGTCGCGACGACGGCCGCGCTGACCCGGACCGCCCACCACGTCGGCCTGTGGGTCGAGGCCGAGCTGGGCGAGGTCGGCGGCAAGGACGGCGCGCACGCACCGGGGGTCCGGACCGATCCGGGGGAGGCCGCGGCGTTCGTCGCGGCCACCGGCGTCGACGGGCTCGCCGTGGCGGTGGGCTCCGTGCACGCCATGACGACGGCCACCGCGCACCTCGACCTCGACCTGGTCGCCCGACTGGCGGCCGCGGTGCCGGTCCCCCTCGTGCTCCACGGGTCCTCGGGGGTACCGCCGGCCACGCTGCAGGCCGCGGTCCGCGCGGGCATCCGCAAGATCAACATCGGCACGGCCCTCAACGTCGCCCTGACGGCGCAGGTGCGCCGGGCGCTGGCCGCCGACGACGGCCTCACGGACCCCCGTCGCTACCTCGGCCCGGCCCGGGAGGCGATCGCCGCCACGGTCGCCGCCACCTGCGCGACGATCCACGCCGCCTGAGGCCCGCTCAGAGCCCCAGCAGCCGCCGGGCGTTCCCCGCGTAGACGGCCTCGAGCACCGCACCCGACAACCCCAGCCCGGACACCGTCCACCGGCCCTGCGGCGGCACGGCCTCGCCCGGCGCGTAGTCGAAGGCCTCGTCGTCGGTCTCCAGGAACCGGAAGTGGGTGGTCAGCGCCTCGTCGGTCAGGGGGAACGCGTCGGTGCCGAACAGCACCCGGTCGCCGAACCGCTCCAGGAGGCGCCGGGTCCGCCGCGGCTGGCGCCCGAGCTCGGCCATGCGGCCGCCGAGGTCGACGTTCCAGTTCGGCGCGGCCGCGAGCAGGCGCTCGACGCGGTCGAGGTCCTCGGCGCAGCAGCCGACGTGGGCGCCGATGTACCTGGTCCCGGGCGTTGCGAGCACCAGCGTCTCCAGGGCGGTGAGCAGCCGGTCGAACGTCGGGTGCACCGAGTGGTCCCCGAACCACCAGTCCGGGTTCGCCTGCAGCTCGTCGATCCGCTCGTTGGTCTCGTCGACCGGGTCGAAGAACGCGACCGGGTCCGCGGTGTGGATGAGCACGGGCAGGCCCAGCGAGCCGGCCAGCGCGAGGACGCCGACCACGCGCGGGTCGTCGGGCAGCACGAGCGTGCCGGTGGCGTCGCGGACCGAGAGCCCGAGGTTCTTCCACACCTTGACGCCTCGGGCGCCTCTCCGGGCGCAGTCGCGCAGCTGCGCGGCGAGCAGCGCGGGGCCGTCGGGGCGGCCGAGCAGCTCCCAGTCGAGCTGGCAGAACGTGGCGAAGCGCGTCGGGTGCGCGCGGTCGTACCGGTCGAGGTTGGCCTCCAGCTCGTCGCCGTGCATGCCGTCGAGGTTGACCACCGTCGCCACGTTGCGACGGTCCATCAGGGCGAGCAGCTCCTCCACCGACGGCGCCGTCCAGCCCGGCGGGGTCAGCCACCGACCGAGGTGGTTGTGCACGTCGATGCAGGCCACGGCGCTGCGCTCCACCGACGTCGCGCGCACGGCGAGCCTGCTGCGGGGGTGCCAGGCGGCCAGGCGAAGGTGTGCCGCGGCGGTCCAGTCGGGCGTACCCACAAGGACGGTCCTTTCCCGGGCGCTCACGGATAGTGAGCGTTTGCCGCAGTTTCATTGCGGATCGATCAGTTCGGTACGCAGTATTGCGCACACGGCGCCGAGATCAACCCGGTCGCCGGAGCAGAGAGGCAGCACCCGTGAGCACCAGCACCACCGCGCGAGAGATCGCCACCCAGCCGTCCGTGTGGGCGCGCGCCCTGCGGGACGCCGCGACGACCGGCGAGATCCTCGGCCGTCCGGGCGACCGCGTCCTGGTGCTCGGGTGCGGCACCAGCGCGTTCGTCGCGGAGTCCGTCGCGGTGCTGCGGGAGCGCGCCGGCCTGGGCCTGACCGACGCCGCCTACGCCTCCGAGTGGCAGCCGGGCCGCACCTACGACCGCGTGGTGGCGATCAGCCGGTCGGGCACCACGAGCGAGGTGCTCGCCGCTCTCGACCTGGTCGAGCCTGGCACCGCCGTCGCCGCCGTCGTCGGGGTCTCGGACAGCCCGATCGCCCGCCGCGCCGACCACGTCCTGGTGCTCGACTACGCCGACGAGGAGTCGGTGGTGCAGACGCGCTTCCCGACGACGTTCCTGGCGATCGCCCGCACGGCGTTCGGCGACGCCACGGGCGGCCTGGTGGACGCCGTGCAGCGCGCCCTCGACGCTCCTCTGCCGGTGCCGGTCGACGGCATCGACCACGTCGTCTACCTCGGCACCGGCTGGACCTGCGGGCTCGCGCAGGAGGCCGCCCTCAAGGTCCGCGAGGCCGCACAGGCGTGGTCCGAGTCGTACCCCGTCCTCGACTACCGGCACGGACCCATCGCGGTCGCCCACCCAGGCTCGCTGGTCACCATCTTCGGCACGGCGGACCCCGCCATCGTCGCCGACATCGAGGCCACGGGCGCCCGCGTCCTGGCCACCGACGAGGACCCGCTGGTCCAGCTCGTGCAGGCCCAGCGGTTCGCCGTCGCGCTGGCCGAGAGCCGCGGCCTCAACCCGGACACGCCACGCCACCTGACCCGCTCCGTCGTCCTGTCCTGACCCGACCAAGACCCGCGCGCCACCGACTCGAGGAGACACGACGTTGACCCCCCAACGCTCGCACCGGAACCGCCTCGCCGCCCTGACGGCCGCCACCGCCGTCGTCGCGTCCCTGTCCGTGACCGCCTGCTCCGGCACCGCGCAGGGAGCCACCGAGCTCGACCCCGACGCCAAGACGACCATCACGTGGTGGACCGGCCAGGCCGACCAGGCCGAGACGATCCTCGAGGGGCTGGCCGCGGACTTCGAGGACCTGCACCCGAACGTCACCGTCGACATCTCCTCGGGCGCCCCGTCCACCGACGAGCTGCTGCAGAAGCTGTCGGCGGGCTTCGCCGGCAACACCTACCCCGACATCTCCTACGCGTACGGCTCGTGGGCCAGCGAGCTGCAGGCCTCCAAGCGCACGCTCGACATCACCGAGCAGGTCGCGGACCCGAGCGTGACGTGGGACGAGTTCCCGGCGGCGGCGCGCCAGACGGCCCAGCCGGGAGGCGGCACGACCATCGGCTTCCCCGCCGTCGTCGACAACCTCACCCTCATCTACAACACGACCGTGTTCGACGCTGCTGGTGTGGACCACCCGACCGAGGACTGGACGTGGGAGGACTTCCGCGCCGCCGCGAAGCAGCTCACCGACCCGAGCACCAACACGTACGGCTACGGCTACTCGGTGTCGGGCTCGGAGGAGACCACGTGGCAGTTCTGGCCGCACCTGTGGCAGAACGGCGGCGAGATCCTGTCCGACGACCAGAAGACGGCGACGTTCGACTCGGACGCGGGTGTGACGGGGCTGACGCTGCTGCGCGACATGGCGGTCGACGACAAGAGCATCTACCTCGACCAGACCGACACCAAGGCCGCCCAGCTGTTCGCCAGCGACCGGATCGGCATGATCACGTCAGGCCCCTGGACCCTGTACGACCTGCAGACGGCGAAGACCTCCTACGGCGTCGTGCCCCTGCCCGGTGTGGACGGCAACCACGAGAGCGTGTCCGGTCCGGACCTGTGGGTGCTGTTCGACCACAAGGACGCCAACCGCGCGCACTGGTCGTACGAGCTGACGAAGTGGCTCACGGCGGCCGAGCAGGACATCAGGTGGAACGTGGCCTACGGCAACCTGCCGCTGCGCTCGTCGGAGGCCGAGTCGCCGGAGTTCCTGGCCCAGGTCGACGCTCTTCCGGGTCTCGACGTCATGGCGGCCAACATGGTCAACTCCAAGCACGCCCGGCCGACCGTCAAGGGCTACGTCACTCTCTCCGAGGCCATCGGATCGGCGATCTCGCAGGTCATGCAGGGTCAGGGCGATCCGGCCGACGCGCTGAAGGAGGCCGCGGCCACGGCGACGCAGGGTCTCGGAGGGTGACGATGGCGAGCGCGACGGCCCCCGCCCGACGCCGTGGTGCGTTCCTCCCGCAGGCGCACGCCCCGCACGCCGCGGTGACCCGACCGGGGAGCCGCAGGGCGCGTCGGCGGGCCGGGCTGCAGGGCTGGGGGTTCGTCGCCCCGGCGATGCTCATCGTGCTCGGCCTGTCGATCTTCCCCGCGGCCTGGGCGTTCTGGCTGTCGCTGCAGAGCTGGGACGGCTTCTCGACGCCGACGTGGGTCGGGGTCGGCAACTACCAGCAGATGGTGACGGACGCCGCCCTGCGTGACGCGGTCGGGCACACCGTCCTCTACACGGCCCTGTTCGTGCCCGCCTCGGTGCTGCTGGGCATCGCGCTCGCCCTCCTGCTCAACCGGTCGCTGGTCCTCATCGGCTTCTACCGGACGGCGATCTTCCTGCCGTTCGTCGCGTCCGCCGCGGCGACCGGCATCCTCACCACCTACCTGTTCAACCCCCAGTTCGGGCTGGCCAACACGGTCCTGCGCGCGCTGCACCTGCCGCAGCAGGGGTGGCTGGAGGACCCCTCGCAGGCGATGGTCGTCATCACCCTGATGTCGCTGTGGGGGCAGGCCGCGTTCACCACCGTGATCTACCTCGCAGCGCTCCAGGACATCCCGGCCGAGCTGCTCGAGGCCGCCCGGATCGACGGCGCCAACCGGTGGCAGTCGTTCTGGCACGTGACGTTCCCGCAGCTGGCACCGGTCACGGTCTTCGTCACGGTGTGGCAGGTGATCGGGGCGATCCAGCTGTTCGACCTCGTGTACACCACGACGCGCGGGGGACCGCTCGACGCGACGCAGACGATCGTCTACTACCTGTGGCAGACGGCGTTCAAGAGCCTCGAGTTCGGCTACGCCTCGGCGGTGGCCTACGGCCTGTTCGCGGTGACGCTCGTGATCACCGGCGGGGTCGTCCTGTACTCCAGGCGCGCGAAGGTGGAGGCGTTCTGATGGCCGTGCAGATGCTGTCGCGCACGCCGGTCACCTCCGACGCCGCACCCCCGCGCCGGCACGGCCGCCGGCACTGGTGGTGGCACGTCCTGCTTGCCCCGGTGGCCCTGCTGTTCGCGCTGCCGTTCGTGCAGATGTTCCTCACGGCCCTGACGCCGGCGTCCGAGATCAACAAGTTCCCGCCCCGGCTGATCCCGTCGACCCTCACGCTCGACGGCTTCGCCAAGCTGTTCGCGGAGTCCGACATCCTGCGCTGGCTGCTCAACACGGTGATCGTCTCGACGGTCGGGGTCCTGTCCCACCTCGTGCTCTGCTCGCTGGCCGGCTACGGGTTCGCACGCCTGAGGTTCCCCGGCCGGACGTTCGGGTTCCTCGCGATCGTCGCCACGATCATGATCCCGACCCAGCTCCTCATGGTCCCGACGTACGTGATGTTCGCCAGGGTCGGCCTCATCGACACCCTGGGCGCCGCGATCGTGCCCTGGCTGGCCTCCGCGTTCGGGATCTTCCTCATGCGGCAGTTCTTCCTGTCGCTGCCCGCCGAGCTCGAGGAGGCCGCGGTGCTCGACGGCTGCTCGCGCCTCGCGGTGTTCTGGCGGATCGTCCTCCCGCTGGCCAAGCCGGCGATGGCGACCCTCGCGATCTTCACGCTGCTGGGCTCCTGGAACGACCTGGTCTGGCCGCTCATCGCGATCAACGACCCGAGCACCTTCACCCTCCAGCTGGGCATCACCAACTTCCAGGGGGACCGCCGCACCGACTGGTCGCTGCTCATGGCCGGCAACGTCGTCGCGACCCTCCCGCTCATCGCCTTCTTCGTGCTCGCCCAGAAGCAGTTCATCGCGACCATGACGTTCTCCGGGCTCAAAGGATGAGGCCCGTGCTGGTCGCCGGCGACGCCAACGTGGACCTCGTGCTGCGCGGCGATGTCGTGCCCCGGTTCGGGCAGGCCGAGCAGCTGCTCGACTCCGGTGAGCTGGTGCTGGGCGGCAGCGCGTCGATCGTGGCGTGCGGGCTCGCGCGGCTCGGCGTCCCGACGCAGCTGGTCGCGCGGGTGGGCGACGACGCGTTCGGCCGGTTCCAGCTCGACGCGCTCGCGGCCTCGGGGGTCTCCACGACGCACGTCGCCGTGGACCCGGACGTGCCGACCGGGTTGTCCGTGATCCTGTCCGCACCCGACGACCGCGCGATCCTCACCGTGCCGGGCACCATCCCCTCGTTGCGCGCCTCTGAGGTGCGGGCCGCGCTCTCGGCCACCGGTGCGGCGCACCTGCACGTGGCCTCGTACTTCCTGCAGCCGTCGCTCGCGGCCGAGCTGCCCGGCCTCCTCGAGGAGGTCCGCGCCGCAGGCGTCACCGTCAGCCTCGACACCAACTGGGACCCGGCGGGCCGGTGGGCGGGAGTCCTCGAGCTCCTGCACCTGGTCGACGTCTTCCTTCCGAACCTGTCCGAGCTCCGCGCCCTCGGGTCCGGTGCCGACGTCGACATCGCCCGGGACCTGGCCTCGCGCGGTCCGCGGGTCGTGGTCAAGGCGGGGGCCGACGGGGGTTGGTCGGTCGACGCTGCCGGGGCCGTCGCTCGTGCTCCCGGCCTGCCGGTCGAGGTCGTCGACACCACCGGTGCGGGCGACAGCTTCGACGCCGGCTACCTCGCCGCCCTCGCGCACGGGGTCGCCGACGAGGCAGAACGGCTGCGCTGGGCCGCGGCGGCGGGCTCGCTGTCCACGCTCGGCAGCGGGGGCACCGGCCGCCAGGCCACGCTCGCCGACCTCGGAGCCGCGTGATCACGGCCGCCGCGGTGAGCCCGTCGCTGGACGTCACGTACGTCGTCGAGGAGCTGACCGGCATCCAGCGCCCGCTCGAGGTGCACCGGGTGGCGGGCGGCAAGGCGCTCAACGCGGCCCGGGCGGCCGCGGCGCTGGGCTCCTCGGTGGCGGCCGTGGCCGTGCTGGGCGGTGGCGCGGGGACGACGGTCGCGGACCTGGCGCGCGCCGACGGGGTCGAGCTGCGGGTGGTCGACGGCGGCGGGCTCACCCGCACCTGCGTGAGCGTGCTCGCCCGGTCGGACGACGGGTTGACCGAGATCTACGAGCACGCGGTGCCGGTGCTGCCCGACGCCTACGCCGAGCTCGTCGACGTCCTCGACGACCTGCTCGCCGGGCGTCCCGGGTGGTGCCTGGTCAGCGGGAGCGTGCCGGCGTCGCTCGGGGCCGACGCCCTGGTCCGGCTGGCGGCGGTCGTCGCCCGCGCCGGCGTCCGCCTGGCCGTCGACAGCCACGGTCCCGCGCTGCGGGGGCTGCTGGAGGAGGCGTCGCCGGACCTCCTCAAGGTCAACCGCGCGGAGGCGTGCGAGCTCCTCGGTCTCGCCGTCACCACCCCCTTGGCGGCGATCGTGGACGCCCTGCACGCGCGCACCGGCGCCCTCGTCGTGGTGACCGACGGCGTGGCCGGGCTGCGGGCCACCGACGGCGTGCGCACGCTGCACGCGTCGTTGCCCGGCGTGGTCGGGACGTACCCGGTCGGCAGCGGCGACTCGCTGCTCGGTGCGCTGGTCCGGGCGCTCGACGAGGGGCTGGACCTGCCGGACGCGCTGCGGCTCGCGACGGCCGCCGGTGCTGCGAACGCCCTCGTGCCCGGGGCCGCCCGGTTCGACCTGTCGACGCTCGCGGGGCTCACCGACCGTGTCATCCTCACCGGCGGGACGGGTTAGGATTTCCGGCAGACCCCTCGTGCGGCGTCATCTCGCTGAACTCCCCCAGGGCCGGAAGGCAGCAAGGGCAGGTGAGCTCTGGCGGGTGTGCGGGGGGTCCTTTCTATGCCCGCAGCGCCAGGCGGGTGAACGTCTGACCCGCCCCGGCCTCGCGCTTGAGCCGGCGGACGAACAGGTCCAGCGCCGCCGGGTCCGCCACCACGGCGTGCAGCAGGTAGTCGTACGAGCCGGTGACGTGGACGGCGTCGAGCACCTGCGGGAAGCCCCGGCCCAGCGCGGCGGTGAAGGACTCGTTGCTGGTCCCGTCGGCGAGGCGCACCTCGACGAACACCTCGAGACCGGCGCCCGGGCGGGCGGGCGACTCGGCGGTCACGACCGTGAACCCGCGGATGGTCCCGGTCTCGACGAGCCTGCGGACACGGTTCGCCGCCGCGTTGGCACTGAGGCCCACCCGCTGCCCGAGCTCGCGGTACGGCAACCGCGCATCCGCGGTCAGCTCGCGGAGGATTGCGTCGTCGACAGAGTCCATCCGAGGATCATCGCAGTCGCGCGTGAGTTTCCGCAGAGTGCGCGTGACCGCTGACCCGTGCAGTGCGCAGGCTGAGCGCGTGTCGTCACCCCTCCTCCTCGGCGTGCTGGCCGGCCTGGCCGTGGCGATGCCCGTCGGACCGGTCGGCGTCCTCCTGCTGCGCACCGGCCTGGTCGACGGGGTCCGGGTGGCCGTCGGCGCGGCCTGCGGGATCGCGACCGTCGATCTCGCGTACGCGGTGGTGGCGGTCGCGGTGGGGGCGCCCGTCAGCCGCGTGCTGGACGAGCACGCGGCGCTCGTCCGGGGGATCGGTGCGGTGGTGCTCGTGGTCGTGGGGGCGGTGGGGCTCGTCGCCTCCGTCCGCGCCGCCCGCCGGCCGCTGGCGGAGACCGGTCCGTCCGCCGGGCCGTCGCCCCTGGTGGCGTACGTGCGCTTCGTCGGGCTCACCGCGATCAACCCGCTGACGGCGCTGACGTTCACGACCGTGGCGGTCGGGCTCGCCCTCGGCGTCGCCGGGACCACGTCGGTCGTCGCGTTCGTCGTCGGTGCGGGCGTGGCGTCGCTCGTCTGGCAGCTGCTGCTGGCGGTCGGGAGCGGGGTGTTCGGGCAGCGGCTCCCGCAGCGGGCGCGCGTGGTCGTCTCGGTCGTCGGGGCGGGTGCGGTGGTCCTGGCCGGGATCGCCCTGCTCGTCTGAGCTCGGGTCAGGAGACGGCCCCCGCATGCCGGCGGGCCAGTGGGTGGTTGGTGCCCCGGTCACCCGTCCGGCCAGGGGACGACGGGCGTCCGTCCCTGGGTGCAGGACGCGGCCCCACGGGAGGGCCCGCAGGTCGATGTCGTGCACGTACTCGGCCCGGCAGCCTGGCGGCATGAACACCGCCACCCCTCGCCTGTCCGCCCGCGGCCTGGTCAAGCGCTTCGGCTCCACCACGGCGCTCGCCGGCGTCGACGTCGACCTGCACGACGGCGAGTCGCTCGCCGTCATGGGCCCGTCAGGCTCGGGCAAGTCGACGCTCCTGCACTGCCTGGCCGGGATCCTGCCGCCCGACTCCGGCACGGTCGCGCTCGACGGGCTGCCGGTCGGAGGGCTGTCCGACCGCGACCGGTCGCTGCTGCGCCGCCGGCGGTACGGCTTCGTGTTCCAGTTCGGCCAGCTGCTCTCCGAGCTGCCGGCGATCGAGAACGTCGCGCTGCCCGCCATGCTGCTGGGGACCTCGCGGCGCGACGCCACCGAGCTGGCCGGCCGATGGCTCGGGTCGCTCGGCCTCGCCGGGATGGAGGGGCGTCGCCCCGGGGAGCTGTCCGGCGGGCAGGCGCAACGGGTGGCCGTGGCGCGGGCGCTGATCACCGGCCCCGCGGTCGTCTTCGCCGACGAGCCGACGGGTGCGCTCGACCAGGCGACCGGCCACGACGTCATGCGGATCCTCACCGAGACGACGAAGGCCGCGGGCGCGTCGCTGGTCGTCGTCACCCACGACAGCCAGGTGGCCGACTGGTGCGACCGGCGCATCGAGGTGCGCGACGGGCTCGTCGTCGGCGCGACCGCCGAGGTGCCGCGGTGAACGCCGTCCTCGCGCTCGCACCTCGGTTCCAGCGGGCGGGCGGTCGGGACGCCCAGGTCACGACGGGGCTCGCGATCACCGCGTTCGCCGTGACCACCGGACTCACCCTGAGCGTCGTCGGCGGCCTGCTGGGGTTCGCGTCCCGTGCGGAGCTGCCGGTCCCGCAGGGGCAGGGCGACGACCGCAGCGTCTACGTGATCCTCGCGTGGATCGCCGTCGTCCTCCTCGTGGTCCCCCTGATCACGCTGGCCGGCGCCGCCGCCCGCCTGGGGGTGGCTCGTCGGGACGCCCGCCTGGCCACTCTGCGCCTCCTCGGCGCGACACCCCGCGAGGTGGTCGGGCTCACCGTCGCGGAGACCGCGTGGCAGGGGTTCGTCGGCGCGGTCCTCGGCATCCTGCTCTACACCGCGCTGCTCCCCGTGTGCGCGCTGCTGCCGTTCCAGGGCACCACGTTCAGCGTCGCCGAGCTGTGGGTCGGGTGGGAGGGCTTCGCGATCGCGCTGGTGGCGGTGCCGGTCCTTGCCGCGCTGTCGGGGGCCTTCTCGCTGCGCCGCGTGAGCGTGTCGCCGTTGGGCGTCGCCCGGCGGGAGACGCCCAAGAAGATGACCTGGCTGCGTGCCGTCGTCGCCGTCGTCGGGATCGGCGCGTTCATGGTCGTCAGCTCTGTCGCCGGTGCCTTCGGTGCAGCGGCCGCGGCCGCGCTCATCGGGGCGTTGGCCGTCGGCTTCGCCACCCTGAACGCCGTCGGTCCGTGGGTGCTCGGCCTCGTCGGCAAGGTGCAGCTGCGTCGCGCGTCCACGCCCGCGCGGCTGCTCGCCGCCCGTCGGCTGCTCGACGACCCGAAGGGCGCGTGGCGCGTGGTCGGCGGCCTCGGGCTCGCCGGGTTCGTGGCCGGGGCGCTCGCCGTCCTGCCGTCCCTCACCGCGATCGACACCTCGCAGGACCCGCAGGGCGCGATCCTCATGGATGACCTGGTGACCGGCGGGATGGTCACGCTCGTCGTCGCCTTCCTGCTCGCCGCCGTGTCCGCGGGGATCGCGCAGGCCGCGTCGGTGCTCGACCGGCGCCGGGAGATCGCGCTGCAGAACCTCGCCGGCACCCCCGTCGAGCTGCACGACTCCGTCCGTCGGCGCACCGTGCTGGTGCCGCTGCTGTTCGTCGCCGTGGGGTCGGCGCTGACCGCGCTCGTCATGTTCTACCCGCTGCTCGGGCTGGCCGCCGTGGCGTCCCCGCAAGGACCCCTGATGCTCGTCGGGTTCCTGGTCGGCGGGTGCGCGCTGGTCTACGCGGCGACGGAGACGTCCCGCCCGCTGCTGCGGTCCGTGCTGGCCGACACGGTGGTGCGGGCCGACTGAACGTGTGTGGGTAAGGGCGTCTAGGGTTCGTGGCGTGACGACAGCCCTGTACCGGCGGTACCGGCCCGAGAACTTCGCCGAGGTGATCGGTCAGGACCATGTCACCGCGCCCCTGCGGCAGGCGCTGCGCAGCGGTCAGGTCAACCACGCGTACCTGTTCTCCGGCCCGCGCGGCTGCGGCAAGACGACCTCCGCGCGCATCCTCGCTCGCATCCTGAACTGCGCGGAGAACACCGAGGAGAACCCGACCGACACCCCCTGCGGCGTGTGCCCGTCGTGCGTCGAGCTGGCGCGCGGCGGACCGGGCAGCCTCGACGTGGTGGAGATCGATGCGGCCAGCCACGGCGGTGTCGACGATGCCCGCGAGCTGCGGGAGCGCGCCACGTTCGCGCCCGCGCGGGACCGCTACAAGGTGTTCATCCTCGACGAGGCCCACATGGTCTCGAACCAGGGCTTCAACGCGCTGCTCAAGATCGTCGAGGAGCCGCCGCCGCACATCAAGTTCATCTTCGCGACGACCGAGCCGGACAAGGTCATCGGCACCATCCGCTCGCGCACCCACCACTACCCGTTCCGCCTGGTGCCGCCGGACGTGCTGGTGCCCTACCTGCAGCAGCTCTGCGACAGCGAGGGCGTGCCGGTGGCCTCCGGCGTGCTGCCGCTGGTCGTGCGCGCGGGCGGTGGCTCGGTGCGCGACACGCTCTCCGTCCTGGACCAGCTGATCGCCGGCTCCGGCGGCGGTGAGGTCGGGTACGAGGGCGCGGCCGCGCTGCTCGGGTACACGCAGGCGTCGCTGCTGGACGACCTGGTCGAGGCGATCGCCGCCCGCGACGGGGCCTCGGCGTTCCGCGTGGTCGACCGCGTGATCTCCACCGGCCACGAGCCGCGGCGGTTCGTCGAGGACCTGCTCGAACGGCTGCGCGACCTCATCGTCATCGCGGCCTCCGGCGACGCCGCGGACGCCGCCCTGCGCGACGTCCCGACCGACCAGCTCGACCGCATGCGCCTGCAGGCCCGCCACCTGGGCGCCTCGGAGCTGTCCCGGTCCGCCGACCTGTGCAACGCGGCGCTCACCGAGATGACCGGCGCGACGTCCCCCCGCCTGCACCTCGAGCTGCTCATGGCGCGGCTGCTGCTGCCCGCGGCGGAGGACACCCGCTCGGGCCTCGGTGCCCGGCTCGACCGGCTGGAGCGCGGCCTGCCCGCCGACGGCGCCGCGGGGGTGCGCGTGCCGGTCGCCGGACCGCAGGCTCCCGCGCTGCCGGTCCCCGCCGCCCCACCCATCGCCGTCGCTCCGCCGGTTCCTGCTGTCGCACCCGTGGCCGTCGCGCCGCAGGCGGCTGCTGTCGCGCCCACGAGTGCGGGGACGAGCCCGCGTCCCGAGCCGGTGCCGACACAGCTTCCGCCACCCGTTGCCGCACCGACCGAGTCGCCTCGACCGACGGTTGCCCCGGAGCCGACGGAGGTGCCGGCCGAGTCGCCGACCAGCGACGCCGACGACGGCCCGCCGTGGGATCCCGCGCCGCCCACGGCTGTCGTCGAGCCCGTCGAGCCCGAGCAGGTCGCGACCCCCGAGCCGGCCCCAGCCCCTCCGACGGCACCGGAACCCGCACCTGCACCGGCCCCCGCCCGCGCCTCCTCCGGCGGACCGGACACCGAGGTCCTCCGCCGCCGCTGGCCGGAGGTCCTGGAGACGGTCAAGGGCCTGCGCCGCGTCACGTGGGCGCTCATCGACCCGCGGAACGCCCAGGTCGCCGAGCTCGACGCGACCACGCTGCGGGTGGCCTTCGACAACCCGGCCCTCGCCACCACGTTCCGCAACGGCGCGCACGCGGATGTCGTCGCCCGGGCCGTGCGGGAGACGCTCGGGTTCGACGTGCGGGTCGAGGGCATCCTCGCGGAGCAGGTGAGCGCCGCTCCGGCGGCACCGGCCACGACGCGACCCGCACCCGACGACCGCGCCAACCCGCGCGCGGTGACCCCGGCCGAGGCGGCGGCATCGTGGGACGACGAGCCCCCGATGCCCGAGCCCCCGGACGACGAGCCCGGCGAACCGGCCACCCCGGGCGCCCCGCCGCAGGACATCGCCCTGCCACCTGCCGGCACCGCTCGCGAGCGCGGTATGGCCGCGGCACGCGAGTCGGCGTCGCGGATGGTGCCCGGCGTGCCGGACGACCCCTCGCCGGACGACCCGGACATCACCTCGTCCAGCCTGATGGGCGCGCCGCTGGTCGCGCAGATGCTCGGCGGCACGGTCATCGACGAGCAGCTGGACGACGGCTCGTCGTGACCGACGCGTCGCCCGGTGCGTTGCACCACCTGGAGATCTGGGTGGGTGACCTGAGCGCGGCGGAGTGGAGCTGGGGCTGGCTGCTGTCGCGGCTGGGCTACGAGGTGCGCGACCGGTGGCCCGACGGCGTCAGCTGGGGACGGGACACGGGGCCCTACGTGGTGCTCGAGTCCGGTCCGGACGTGGCGTCGGCCCCGCACGACCGGCTCCGACCCGGCCTGAACCACCTGGCCCTCTGGGGCGGCTCGCGCGCGGACGTGGACGCGCTCGTCCAGGCCGCCCCCGCGCACGGCTGGTCGCTGCTGTTCGCGGACCGGCACCCCTTCGCGGGCGGTCCGCAGCACTACGCGGCCTACCTCGAGGACGCCCAGGGGTTCGAGGTGGAGCTGGTGGCGTCCGACGGCGGGACCCCACCGACCCCGTAGGCTGGCAGGCGTGTACGAAGGCGCGGTCCAGGACCTGATCGACGAGCTCGGGCGACTGCCCGGGGTCGGTCCCAAGAGCGCCCAGCGCATCGCGTTCCACATCCTCTCGGCCGATCCGGCGGACGTCCGCCGGCTGTCGGACGCGCTCACCGAGGTGAAGCTGCGGGTCCGGTTCTGCGAGATCTGCGGGAACGTCGCGCAGGAGCCGCAGTGCCGCATCTGCCGCGACCCGCGCCGCTCGCCGGTGACCATCTGCGTCGTCGAGGAGCCCAAGGACGTCGTCGCCATCGAACGCACCCGCGAGTTCCGCGGCAAGTACCACGTGCTCGGCGGGGCCATCAACCCGATCGCGGGCGTCGGCCCCGACGACCTGCGCATCGCCGGTCTGATGACGCGGCTCGCGGACGGCACCGTCACCGAGGTCATCCTGGCCACGGACCCCAACGTCGAGGGCGAGGCCACGGCCACCTACCTGGCGAGACTGCTGGTCCCCATGGGCCTGACGGTCAGCCGGTTGGCGTCGGGCCTGCCGGTCGGCGGGGACCTGGAGTACGCGGACGAGGTCACCCTCGGCCGCGCGTTCGAGGGCCGACGACGGATCAGCGCGTAGGGGAGCGGGCACATGAGCACCACGGCAGACGCCGATCTTCGCGAGATCGCCCAGGCGGTCGCGGCTGAGACCCGCAGCTACCTGACCACCATCACCGAGGTCGCCTCGGGCGCCAACCCGGACGCGTCCCTGCCGCTGCTGCTGCTCGCGGTCAGCGACGTGCTCGCGGCGGGCGCGCGGCTGGGTGCCACGACGGACGTGGTCCCCTCGGAGCGCTTCGAGCCTGACCTCGGCCCCGACCCGGACGTCGAGCCCCTGCGGGCCAACCTGGCCAACGTGTTCGAGGGCATCGACGAGTACGCCGAGGTGGTCGACCCGCTGCTGGGCGTCGACGTCCAGCCGGCGAGCGTGTCCGGCGACCTCGTCGCGATCGCCGGGGCGCTGGCCCAGGGCCTGCGGCACTACGAGACCGGCGGCGTGCTCGAAGCCCTCTGGTGGTGGCAGTTCTCGTATCTGTCCGACTGGGGCGAGCGCGCGTCGAGCGTGCTGCGCACCCTGCAGACGATGCTGGCGCACCTGCGGCTGGACGTGGAGGACGACGTCGCGGCCGAGGCGGAGTACGACGCGCTACAGCCGTAACCGGTCCAGGCGACGTAGGGGCACGGTCGCCGAGGCGGAGTACGACGCCCTGCAGCCCTGACCCGGCCGGGCGGTCTCAGGCAGGCTGTCGACGCGCGGCGAGCACGACGCCGACGGCGCCCAGGATCGTCCAGAACGCCACACCCCAACCCCAGAACGGCCCCGTGGCGACGGACTGCTCGATGTGCTCGTCGGAGACGATGCTGGCGCACTCGTCCAGCTGCAGGGGTGATCCGGCCCGCAGCAGGCGCGCGCCCCGGCGGATCCCGTCGAGCGGGTCGATGGGCCACGCCACCGCGCTGCGCCTCATCGGTCCCGGGTCCGGGGTGCCCGCGGCGTCGGCCACCAGGACGACCGGGTTGACCACCTGCACCCACCAGGAGCGCTCGGTGTGCGCGATCCGCCGGACGGCCGGCTCGTACCCGCAGGTGGGGTTGTCGGTGTTGGCCGGCGACGACGGGAGCACGGTGTAGACCTGCACCGGACCGGTCGTCGTGACCAGGGGGTTTGCGATCGCGACGAGCACCGGCGTCACCAGCGTCACCGCCAGGACGGCACCGACCGTCATGCGCACCACCCGCGTCGGCGCGCGCCCGGCGGTGGCCAGACCCTCCGCGACGCCACAGACCCCCGCGGCGAGCAGCGCGACCACCAGCGTCACGCGGACGACCGCGCTCGGGGGTCCACCACCGGCGACCAGCGTCAGGACCAGGAACGGGACGCCGGCGGCGACGAGGCCGCAGGTGCAGATCCAGCTGGCGAGCCACGTCCCCAGCGCCCGGTCGGCCGGTGCGGCCGTCACGGCGGGTGCGGTCGCGGTGAGCGTGGCGCCGGCGACCACGGCGCCGGCGAGCATCGTGAACGTGACGACCGCGAAGAGCGTCGGTCCCGGCGTCACCTCGAGCTCGCCGAACCCGAGGACCTGGCCGACCGAACCCGGGCCGGCGGCGGTGCCGGAGTAGCTGGTGACGGAGGGCAGCAGCCAGGGCAGCAGAGCGACCGCGACGAGCAGGACGCCGGCCAGCACGCCGCACCAGACCAGCAGCGCGCGCACCCATCGGGTGGTCCGACGACGGTGCCGGAGCTGGGTGGCCGCGACGGCGCGCGACCCCGCCCAGGAGACCCGACCGTTGCTCGACATCGGCACACCGTAGGGGCGAGCCGGGGTCGCGCACCGTAGCTGTCACCCGGTCGGCTCAGGCGACGCGCGTCCCCCGAGCCAGCGTGCGGGTGGGCACGTGCAGCCGCCGGACCGCGACCACGAACCCGCCGGCGCCCAGCAGCACGGACACGGCCAGCCCCCACGGCCAGACGGGCGTGCGCGAGGCCGTCTCGGTCCTGTCGTCGACCGAGGTCTGGTCGGTCCAGCACTCATCGAGCGGGATCGTGGGGCCCGCACGCAGCTCACGGACCCCGTCCCGGATGGCACCGAGCGGGTCGTTGACGTTGCCGGAGAACCTCGTGTACTCGGTCGTACCCGCGCCGTCCGCCAGCACGACGAACGGGTTGAGGCCCAGCAGCCACCAGGTGCGCTCCGTGTGGGTGACGGATCGCTCCTCGAGCCGGATCTCGCACTCGGCGTCGACCTCACCGGTCCAGTCCTGCGGGACGGTCGACACCTCGACGGTCTGGGTGCGCGAGATCGACGGGTAGGTGAGCCCGAAGAGGATCGGCGTCAGCAGGGTCAGCGCGGCGACCGTGAGGAACGTGAGCACGGTGGAGCCGGCCGTGCGCGCGGTGAGGGCGGAGAACCCCAGGCCGATGCCGCACACCGCGGCCAGCAGGACCGCGACCAGGATGATGACGCGCGGCAGCGCGGTGCCGGGCGTGCCGCCGAGGGCGAGTGCGATCCCGAAGAACGGCAGGCTGGCCACCAGGAACGCGCAGGCGGCGGCCCAGGCGGCGAGGAGCTTGCCGGCGGCGATCTCGGCCGGGGTCAGCAGGGTGACCTGCAGGGTCGCCAGCGTGCCGGCGTTGCGGTCCCCGTTGATGCCGGTGGAGGCCAGGGTCGGCGTGACCAGCAGGCCGAGGCCGAGCACGAGGAACGTGACGGCACCGAACAGCAGCGGGCCGTTGGTCGGCCGGTCGACGGACGACTCGCCCGCCGTGATCGCCGAGATGGCCCCGGACGTGAGCAGCGTGATACCGCCGACCACGACGAACCAGACGATCAGCGCGACGATCCACCGGGTCGAGCGCACGCGCTGCCGCAGCTCGAGGACCGCGACCGTGCGGACGCCGTGCCAGGTGAGCCCCCAGGTGGCCGAACGGGGTGCGCGAGGTGGCGTCGTCGACGGCTCGTGCTCGAGCTCGACCTCGGACATGGTCATCGCCGGTCCTCCTCGAGGGTCAGATAGGCCTGTTCGAGCGCCCCGCCGGCCGGCACCACGGACACGAGCGCGACCCCGGCGGCGACCGCGTCGCGGATCAGCTGCGCGGCACCCTCCTCACCGTCGACCTCGAGCAGCACGCCGCCGGAGCCGGTGGGGGAGACCGGCGCCTCGTCGGGCCGCCACGCCGCGCCGGTGCTGGTCAGCCAGGACGTGAGCGCCTCGACCGACAGCGCGCGGACGTGCCAGGAGCGGCCGCCGCCCGGACCGGCGTCGGGGACCACCGTGCGGCCGCGTGAGAGGAAGACCGCGTCGTCGGCCATCTCGTCGAGCTCGGAGAGGACATGGCTGGAGACCAGCACCGTGCGGCCCTCGTCGGCGAGCCTGCGCAGGAGGATCCGCAGGTCCACGCGGGAGCGCGGGTCGAGGCCGCTGGCGGGCTCGTCGAGGAGCAGGACCGCGGGGTCGTGCACCAGGGCGCGGGCCAGGCCGAGGCGCTGCTTCTGGCCGCGGGACAGGACGCTCGCGGGACGGTCGGCGAACTCGGTGAGGTGGACGGTGGCCAACAGCTCGGTGACCCGCTCGGCGGCCCTGGCCGCAGACAGCCGGTACGCGGCCGCGAACGTCAGCAGCACCTCGCGGGCGGTCAGGGAGTCCCACGTGCCGAACGTGTCGGGCATCCACCCGGTCCGCGCGCGGGCGGCCGGGCCGTGGGCGATCGGGTCGTACCCCGCCACCGTCACGGAGCCGGCGTCCGGGACGAGCAGGCCCGCCAGCACCAGGAGCAGCGTCGTCTTGCCGGAGCCGTTGGGGCCGACGAGCGCGGTGACCGCCCCCGCCCGCGCGGTCAGGTCGACGCCGTCCAGCGCCTTGACCTGCCCGAACGCCCGGTGCAGACCGCGCACCTCGATGCCGGCTCCGGGCGGGGGCGTCGCGGGTGGCGGTGCGGTCATGGTGTCGTCATCGACGGTGCTCGACATGGCGCCAACCTAGGCCTCGGCCCGGCCCCGGGGGAGCGTTCGGAGGCGGCGTCTGTGCAGGTGCTGTGGAGGGCTGAGCGGCCGTGATCCGCCATCTGAAACTCAGTGCCCACCTGATGGGCACGGCCGTACACTCGCCCGGTCCTGTCCGAGCCCGCGAAAGAGCTCTCCCGTGGCCTTGATCGTGCAGAAGTACGGCGGTTCCTCCGTCGCCGACGCCGCCAGCATCAAGCGCGTCGCGAAGCGGGTGGCCGAGGCGAAGCGCGCCGGTCACGACGTCGTCGTGGTGGTGAGCGCCATGGGCGACACCACCGACGAGCTCATCGACCTCGCCCAGCAGGTCACCCCGCTGCCGCCGCAGCGCGAGATGGACATCCTCCTGACCGCCGGCGAGCGCATCTCCATGTCGCTGCTGGCCATGGCGATCCACAACCTCGGCGTCGAGGCCAAGTCGTTCACCGGCCAGCAGGCCGGGGTGATCACGGACGAGTCGTACGGCAAGGCGCGGATCATCGACGTCACGCCCAGCCGCATCCGGCAGACGCTCGCGCAGGGGTCGGTGGCCATCGTCGCCGGGTTCCAGGGCGTCAACCCGACCACGAACGACGTCACCACCCTCGGGCGCGGCGGCTCGGACACCACGGCGGTCGCGCTCGCGGCGTCCCTCAAGGCCGACGTCTGCGAGATCTACACCGACGTCGACGGCGTGTTCACCGCGGACCCGCGCATCGTGCCGAACGCCCGCAAGCTCGACCGGGTCAGCTACGACGAGATGCTCGAGCTCGCGGCCAGCGGGGCGA
Source organism: Cellulomonas sp. P1_G12_2 (assembly GCF_056405535.1). Taxonomy (NCBI): domain Bacteria; kingdom Bacillati; phylum Actinomycetota; class Actinomycetes; order Micrococcales; family Cellulomonadaceae; genus Cellulomonas; species Cellulomonas sp. P1_G12_2. Next base: position 102,364 of record NZ_JBFUBX010000002.1, read on the forward strand.
AGGTGCTGGTCCTGCGCTGCGTCGAGTACGCCCGGCGGTACGGGGTACCGATCCACGTGCGCTCGTCGTTCACCACTCATACGGGCACCCTGGTGACGGACCAGCCCGCTGCCGAAGGAGAGATTGTGGAACAGCCGATCATCGCCGGCGTCGCGCACGACCGCAGCGAGGCCAAGATCACGGTCGTCGGCGTCCCCGACGTGCCCGGCAAGGCCGCCCGCATCTTCCAGGTGGTCGCCGGCGCGGGGGTGAACATCGACATGATCGTGCAGAACGTGTCGGTCGCCTCCACGGGCCTGACGGACATCTCCTTCACGCTGCCCGCCACGGACGGTGCCGCCGGCACGGCCGCGCTGACCGAGCACCAGCCCGACATCGGCTTCGCGTCGCTGCAGTACGACGACACGATCGGCAAGCTGTCGCTGATCGGCGCCGGCATGAAGTCGCACCCCGGTGTCTCCGCCAAGCTGTTCGCAGCCCTGTCGGACGCCGGCATCAACATCGAGATGATCTCGACGTCGGAGATCCGGATCTCCGTGGTGACCCGCGCGGACTCGCTCGACGAGGCGGTCCGCGCGGTGCACACCGCGTTCGAGCTGGACTCCACGGAAGACGAGGCCGTCGTGTACGGCGGGACGGGACGGTAGGGCCATGGGACTGAACATCGCGGTGGTCGGCGCCACCGGCCAGGTCGGCGGCGTCATGCGACGGCTGCTCGACGAGCGCGACTTCCCGGTCGACTCGATCCGCTACTTCGCGTCCGCGCGCTCGGCCGGCACCACGCTCCCGTGGAAGGGCACGGACGTCGTGGTCGAGGACGTCGAGACCGAGGACCTGTCCGGCATCGACGTGGCCCTGTTCTCCGCGGGCGGCGCGGCCTCGAAGGTGCACGCCCCGCGGTTCGCCGCGGCTGGTGCGCTGGTCATCGACAACTCGTCGGCGTGGCGTCGCGACCCCGAGGTCCCGCTCATCGTGTCCGAGGTGAACCCGGGTGCGCTCGCGGGGGCCGTCAAGGGCATCATCGCCAACCCGAACTGCACCACGATGGCCGCGATGCCGGTGCTCAAGGTCCTGCACGACGAGGCCGGCCTGCGCAGGCTCGTCGTCTCGACGTACCAGGCGGTCTCCGGGTCGGGCCTCGCGGGGGCCGACGAGCTGGACAGCCAGATCCGCGCCGCGGTCACCCAGGACACCCTCGCGCTGGTGCACGACGGGTCGGCCGTGACGCTGCCCGCGCCGGTCAAGTACGTCGCGCCGATCGCGTTCGACGTCATCCCGCTGGCCGGGAACCTGGTGGACGACGGCTCGTTCGAGACCGACGAGGAGCAGAAGCTGCGGCACGAGTCGCGCAAGATCCTCGACCTGCCCGGCCTGCTGGTGTCCGGCACCTGCGTGCGCGTGCCGGTGTTCACGGGCCACTCGCTGTCGATCAACGCCGAGTTCGACCGCGCTCTGTCGCCGGAGCGCGCTGCCGAGCTGCTGGCGACCGCGCCCGGCGTCCAGCTGACCGACGTGCCGACGCCGCTGCAGGCCGCCGGCCAGGACCCGTCGTTCGTCGGCCGGCTGCGCCAGGACGAGGGCGTCGAGGGCGGCCGCGGTCTCGCGCTGTTCATCAGCAACGACAACCTCCGCAAGGGCGCCGCGCTGAACGCGGTCCAGATCGCCGAGCTGGTCGCGGCGGAGCGCCTCACCACGGTCTGACGCAGCACCACGGCAACGCCCGCCCCCGCCGCGGGTGCGGGCGTTGCCGCGTCCACCCCGCAGCGTCCGCACATCCGAGCGTCCCGGCAACCGAACCTGCGGACGTTGCCCTCTCTCCCCACCGCAGCGTCCGCATGGTCGGGCGTCCCGGCGACCGGATCTGCGGACGTCCGAGGAAGTGGGTGCTCTGGCAGCCAGATGCTCAGACGTTGGCTCTTGTGCGTGCGTTGGGTTCTGTGGTTAGTTGGTCATGTAATGAACCATTGAACGGGCGGGAGGTGCACCGTGTTCGACGGTCGTGACCCCCTGTACGTGCAGATCGCGGACCAGATCCGCGCCGACGTCCTGTCGGGAGCCCTCGGAGCGGAGGAGCAGGTCATGTCCACCACGCAGTACGCGACGACGTTCCGGATCAACCCCGCGACGGCCGCCAAGGCGTTCACGGAGCTGGTCGACGAGGGCGTCCTCTACAAGCGCCGCGGCATCGGCATGTTCGTCGCGGAGGGCGCTCGGGAGCGTCTGCTCGAGCAGCGCCGGGCCACGTTCTTCGCGGACGTCGTCGAGCCGATGCTCGCGCAGGCGCGGGTGCTGGGGATCACGACGGACGAGATCGTCGCGCGGCTGACGACGGGGGACCAGCGATGACCGGGTTCGGCGTCGAGGTCCGCGACCTCACTGCCCGCTACGGCTCGACGACCGCACTCGACGCGGTGTCGTTCAGCCTCCGGCCGGGCGTGATCACCGGGCTGCTCGGCCGCAACGGCTCGGGCAAGACGACTGCGCTGTCGGTGCTGGCGGCGTTCCGCCGTCGGACCTCCGGCAGCGTCCTCGTCGACGGGGAGGACCCGTGGGAGAACGAGCGGGTGCTGGCCGGGACGTGCCTGGTGCGCGAGAGCGGTGATGTCGCCAACGACCAGAAGCTCAGGGAGACGCTCCGGTTCCTCGGGGACCGCCGCCCCTTCTTCTCCCGGCAGCTGGCGGACGCGCTGATGGACCGCTTCGAGCTCGACCCGCTCAGCCGGCCCGACCGCCTCTCGCGGGGGAAGCGGTCGGCGTTCGGTGTGGTGGTCGGGCTGGCCAGCCGAACCCCGCTGACCCTGCTCGACGAGGTCCACCTCGGCATGGACGCCCCCTCGCGGTACGCGTTCTACGACGCCCTGCTGTCCGACTGGGTGGAGCACCCGCGCACGATCGTGCTGTCCAGCCACCTGATCGGCGAGATCGAGCGGCTGCTCGAGGACGTCGTGGTGCTGGACCGCGGGACCGTGCTGACCGCGTCCGACGCGGAGACTCTCCGTGCAGGCGGCGTGACGGTCACCGGCCCGGCCGACGCGGTCACCGCGTTCGTCGTCGGGCGCGACGTGGTCGCCCGGCAGCAGCTCGGTCGCACCGCCCAGGCGACCCTCATCGGCGCGCGGCCCGACGACGCGGCCCTGGCCCGGCAGCACGGGCTTGAGCTCGGACCCGTGGCGCTCCAGGACCTGTTCGTCCACCTGACCGACCGTCCGGCCGGCGCCCCGACCACGGAGGAGTCCCGATGAGCATCGACGCGGCACGTCTCCCGACCCGCAGCTCCGTGCGTGCCACCGCGACGTGGCTGCTCTGGATGAACCTGTACCTGGCCGCATGGGCCTGGGGCATGGCGATCGTCGTCGTGGCCGGGGCGCTCGTGGTGATCAACCAGGTGGGCGAGGTCAACAACAGCGTCATGGCGTTCGCTCGGCAGGGCGCGATCTGGTTCCCGTTCTCCGTGCTCATCGCGATCACCGCCGCCTACCTGCCGGTCCACGTCGCGGCCGGGCTGACCCGGCGCAGCCTCGCGCGCGGGTCGCTGCTCGCCGCCTCCGGCCTGGCCCTCGTCTACGGGGTCGTGTTCGCCGGGCTGCTGGTCGTCGAGCGCGCCGTGTTCGACGCGTTCGGGTGGCAGTGGCGGATCGTCGAAGGGTTCTCGCCCGACAGCACCGACGTCGCGACGCTGTTCGTCAGCTCTGCGCTGCTGTTCCTCGTCGCCTACGTGTCCGGGCTGCTGGTTGGCATGTCCTACCAGCGGCTCGGCGGCTGGTGGGGGACCCTCGCGCTGCCGCTGACCGCCGGCCCGATCCTGCTGGTCTCGGCCCTGCTCGCACAGGACGCCGGTCCGTTCTCGACGTCCGCGTGGTTCGGCGGCGACCAGCCGCTCCTCGTGGGCGCCGCGGTGACCCTGCTGATCGCGGGCCTCATGGCGGTCGCGTTCGACCGCCTCACGCGCGGTGCGGCCGTGCCCAACCGCACCTCCTGACACGACCCGTCGTTCCGGGAACGGCCGTCGGCCGTTCCCGCGGCACCCCGCACCCTGAAGGAGCCCGCCATGCCCGTCATCCAGGTCGAGCACCTGCACAAGCGCTACGGCGGCACGGTCGCCGTGGACGACGTCAGCCTCGAGGTCCACCGCGGCGAGATCTTCGGCGTGCTGGGCCGCAACGGGGCCGGCAAGACCACCACCGTCGAGATCATCGGCGGGCTGCGTCACGCCGACTCCGGCACGGTCCGAGTCCTCGGACTGGATCCGCAGAAGGACCGGGAGAGCCTCCGGCAGGTCGTCGGCCTCCAGCTCCAGGAGAGCCAGCTGCAGCCGAAGCTGGTGGTCCGCGAGGCCCTCGACCTGTACGCGTCGTTCTACCCGGACCCCGCGGACCCGGCGCAGCTGCTCGACGAGCTCGGGCTGACCGACCGGGCCGGTGCGCGGTTCGAGCAGCTGTCGGGGGGTCAGAAGCAGCGGCTCTCGGTCGCGCTCGCCCTCGTCGGCAACCCGCAGGTCGCCATCCTCGACGAGCTCACCACCGGGCTCGACCCGCACGCGCGCCGCGACACGTGGGAGGTGGTCGAGCGGATCCGTGACCGCGGCGTGACGATCGTGCTGGTCACGCACCTGATGGAGGAGGCCGAGCGGCTGTGCGACCGGATCGCGCTCATCGACGCCGGCCGGGTGGTCGCGACCGGGACGCCGACGGAGCTGGTGGCGCGGGCGACAGCCGAGCAGGTGCTGCGGTTCCGCCCGTCCGCGCCGGTGCCGCCCGGGCTCCTCGACGGACTGGGCGCAATGACCCAGCGGGGAGGGGAGCTCGAGGTCCGCGGCCACGACAACGTCGTGCAGGACGTCCTCGTCGCGCTGGCCCGCCACGGCATCCGCCCCGAGAACCTGCGCCTCGAGCAGAGCTCGCTGGAGGACGCCTTCGTAGCACTCACGACTCCCGTGGAGGTCCGATCATGAGCACCACCGCACTGACCCGGTTGACCGTCGTCGAGTCCCGGCTGTTCGTCCGGGAGCCGTCGGGGGCGTTCTTCGCGCTGCTGTTCCCGGCCGTCCTGCTCACCGTCCTCGGGCTCGTGATGCCGTGGGCGGACCTGCCGTTCGACGACAAGGACCCGGTCCTGTCGCAGATCAACGGCATCACCGGCTACGCCCCGACCGTCCTCGCGCTCGCGGTCGCCACCGTGGCCCTGTCCACCTTCCCGACGACGGTCGCTGGCTACCGCGCCCGCGGCGTGCTCAAGCGGTTGTCGACCACGCCCGTGCCGCCGTCGCGGATCCTCGTCGCGCAGTTGCTGGTGAACCTGGGCGCTCTCGTGGTGGCCGCCGCACTCATGTACGTGCTCGGCGCCACGGTGGTGGGCGTGAGCGCGCCGGCCCAGCCACTCGTCCTGCTCCTCGCCCTGGTGCTCACCGTGCTGTCGGCGTTCGCGGTCGGCGCGGTGATCGCGGCACTGGCACCGACCGCCGCCGCTGCCACCGGGTGGGGGATGACCGTGTACTTCGCCTCGCTGTTCTTCGCGGGGGTCTGGCTGCCCCTGCCCCTGATGCCCGACGCGATCCAGACGATCGCCGGCTACACGCCTCTCGGTGCCGGCAGCGAGGCGCTCGCCGCGGCCTGGTACGGCCAGCCGTTCCCCACCGCGTCGCTGCTGGTCATGGCCGCCTGGACGGCCGTCGGGGTGCCGGTGGCGGCGCGCTTCTTCCGGTGGTCGTGAGGACCATGTGGTCGCGCTCCCACTCGAATCGTTTAGGAGTCTGGACGCTGGCTGTGCACCGCCGGAAAGTGGGCGCCGACCCGGCCGCCGTCTGCCCGGAGGCCCGCACCGTTGCGGGCCGTCCCGGCACCGTCGGCCAGTTCCTCCGTGCACCTCCGTCACCGCCCACGCGCGCCTGCGTGCGGGGCGCGGGGCGTACCCGCGACGACGCGGGGGCGCGCCCGACAGCCAGAAAGGTACGAGTAGATGTCCTCATCGACCCGACGGCGAGCTGCCTGGGTGGCCACGGCCACCCTGAGCGCAGCATCGCTGCTGGCCATCTGCGGGATCCAGCCCGCCATGGCCGCCGGCCCGGCCACCGTCTCGGTGCCGGCCGCTGCGCCCGTCAAGGCCGCCGTGGCCGACGGCGAGTACACCCAGCGGTTCCTCACCATGTACGACAAGCTCAAGGACCCGGCCAACGGGTACTTCAGCGCGCAGGGCATCCCGTACCACTCCGTCGAGACCCTCATCGTCGAGGCGCCCGACTACGGGCACGAGACGACGTCGGAGGCGTACTCCTACTGGGTCTGGCTCGAGGCGCTGTACGGCCAGGTCACCGAGGACTGGGCTCCGTTCAACCACTCGTGGGACACGCTCGAGAAGTACATGATCCCGACGAGCGCGGACCAGCCCACCAACTCGTTCTACAACCCGAACAGCCCGGCGACGTACGCCTCGGAGTTCAACCACCCGAGCAGCTACCCGTCGCAGCTGAACAGCGGCGTGACGTCGGGCAAGGACCCGATCGGCGCGGAGCTGAAGGCCACCTACGGCAACTCCGACGTGTACGGCATGCACTGGCTCGCAGACGTCGACAACAAGTACGGGTTCGGCGCCACGCCGGGGGCGGGCTGCGAGCTCGGCCCGACAGCCACCGGCACCTCCTACATCAACACCTTCCAGCGCGGCCCGCAGGAGTCGGTCTGGGAGACCGTCCCGCAGCCGTCGTGCGAGGAGTTCAAGTACGGCGGCACGAACGGCTACCTGGACCTGTTCACCAAGGACGCCTCGTACGCCAAGCAGTGGAAGTACACCAACGCCCCCGACGCCGACGCGCGTGCGATCGAGGCCGTCTACTGGGCCAACCAGTGGGCGACCGCGCAGGGCAAGCAGGCGCAGGTCGCCGGCACGGTGGCCAAGGCCGCCAAGATGGGCGACTACCTGCGCTACGCGCTGTTCGACAAGTACTTCAAGGCGGTCGGCTGCACCTCGCCGTCCTGCCCGGCCGGCTCCGGCAAGGAGAGCGCGCACGGCCTGCTCTCCTGGTACTACGCCTGGGGCGGCGCGCTCGACTCGTCGGCCGGCTGGGCCTGGCGCATCGGGTCCTCGCACGCGCACTTCGGTTACCAGAACCCGCTCGCGGCCTGGGTGCTGTCCACCGACGCGGCCCTGACGCCGAAGTCGCCGACGGCCAAGTCGGACTGGGCCAGCTCGCTGACCCGCCAGCTCGAGTTCTACAAGTGGCTGCAGGCCCCTGAGGGCGGCATCGCCGGTGGCGCGACCAACAGCTGGGACGGCGCGTACGCGACGCCCCCGGCCGGGACGCCGACCTTCTACGGCATGGGCTACACCGAGGCCCCGGTCTACAACGACCCGCCGTCGAACCAGTGGTTCGGCATGCAGGCGTGGGGCATGCAGCGCGTCGCGGAGCTGTACTACGCGTCGGGCAACGCGCAGGCCAAGGCGATCCTCGACAAGTGGGCCCCGTGGGCCGCGGCCAACATCACGGTCTCGGGCTCCACGTGGTCCGTCCCCTCGGAGCTGACCTGGACCGGCAAGCCGGACACCTGGAACGCCGCGAGCCCGGGTTCCAACTCGGGTCTCAAGGTCGTCGTCAAGAGCAGCGGCCAGGACGTCGGCGTCGCCGGCGACACCGCCCGGACGCTCCTGTTCTACGCCGCCAAGTCCGGCAACACGGCCATCCAGACCAAGGTCAAGGCCCTGCTCGACGCCATCTGGGCCTCGAACCAGGACCCGCTGGGCGTCTCGGCGCCGGAGACCCGCACCGACTTCGGCCGGTTCGACGACACCTACGTCGCGGGCGGCAACGGGGTCTACATCCCCGTCGGCTGGACCGGCACCATGCCCAACGGTGACGCCATCAAGCCGGGCGTCTCGTTCCTGGACATCCGCTCTTGGTACAAGCAGGACCCCCAGTGGTCCAAGGTCCAGGCGTACCTGGACGGCGGCGCCGCGCCGACGTTCAGCTTCCACCGGTTCTGGGCCCAGACGGCCGTCGCCGGTGCCATGGCCGACTACGACCGGCTGTTCTCGACGCCGACCCCGACCGACACGGTCGCCCCGAGCGTCCCGACCGGTCTGCTCGTCGGCACCACCACCGCGACGTCGGCCACGATCTCGTGGACGGCCTCGACGGACAACACCGGCGGCTCCGGCGTCGCCGGGTACGACGTGTACCGGGGCGGCGCGCTGGTCGGCTCCTCGACCACCACGTCGTACACGGACACCGGCCTGACGGCATCCACCGCGTACTCGTACACGGTCCGGGCGAAGGACGTGGCCGGCAACGTGTCGGCGGCGTCCTCGGCGCTCAGCGTCACCACCAAGGCCACGCCGACCGACACGGTCGCGCCGAGCGTCCCCACGGGCCTCGCCGCGAGCGCGGTCACCCAGAACAGCCTCACGCTGAGCTGGGCGGCGTCGACCGACAACTCGGGCGGCTCCGGCGTCGCCGGGTACGACGTCTACCGGGGCACGACGAAGGTCGGCTCCACCACGACGACGTCGTACTCCGACACCGGCCTCACCGCGGCGACGGCGTACTCGTACACCGTGCGCTCGCGAGACGTGGCGGGGAACATCTCCGCGGCGTCGAGCGCGCTCTCGGTGACCACGCTGCCGGCCACCACGACGGACACCATCGCCCCGTCGGTGCCTGCGGGCCTCGTCGCGACGACCGTCACGGAGACCAGCGTCGCCCTCACCTGGACCGCGTCCACGGACACGGGTGGCTCGGGCCTCGCCGGGTACGACGTCTACCGGGGGACCACCAAGGTCGGCACGCCGACCGCGGCGTCGTACTCCGACAGCGGCCTCACGGCGGCGACGGCGTACCAGTACACCGTCCGGGCACGGGACAACGCGGGCAACGTCTCCGCCGCGTCCTCGGCCCTCTCGGTCACCACGAAGTCCCCGACGACGACCAGCTCCTGCAAGGTGGCGTACACCGCCAGCAGCTGGAACACGGGCTTCACGGCCTCCGTCAAGGTGACCAACACCGGCTCCACGGCCCTGAACGGCTGGACCCTCGGGTTCTCGTTCGCCAACGGCCAGAAGGTCACCCAGGGCTGGAGTGCCGACTGGTCGCAGTCCGGCACGGCGGTCACCGCCAAGAACGCCGCCTGGAACGGCACCCTCGGTGCCGGCCAGAGCACCGACATCGGGTTCAACGGCTCCCACACGGGGACCAACACCAACCCGACGGCGTTCACGCTGAACGGCGCCACCTGCACCCTCGGCTAGTCGCGTGACGGACGGGCCGGTCCTCACTGGGAGGGCCGGCCCGTCCTGCGCGGGGTAGGGGAAACCCCACCGCGTGCTGGTGGGTGGTCAGGCTGTCAGCCGATCGCTCCGGACCCCTAGCGTCACTGTCATGACCTCACCGACGTCCCCGGGCAGCGTGTCCGACGACCTGCGCGTCGTCGCCCCCGCGTTCACCGACCTCCGCGCCCTGGCCGCGGCCCCCGTGTCGGTCGCGACGTGGCGGGGGATCTCGCAGCTCGTCGTCGGCTCCGTCGTCCTCCTGATCGCGGCGATCGGGCTCGCAGTCGCCCTGTCCGTGTCCCTGTCCCTGGTCGCGGTCCTGATCGGCATCCCGATGTTCGTCGCCACCCTGTGGGCGGGCCGGCCGTTCGCGCAGCTCGAGCGGACGCGGCTGCAGGCCCAGCTGGCGGTCGAGATCTCGGCGCCCACCTACCCGCGGCGTGACGGGGTCTGGGCCTCGTGGTGGGCGATCCTGTCCGACAGTCGCACCTGGGCGCACTCGGCCTACGTGGTGGTCGCGGGCCTGCTCCTCACGGTCCAGAGCGTCGTCGTCACGGTCGCCGGGGGGTTCGCGCTCGGCGGCCTGGTCTACCCGGTGGTCGCCGCGACGAACGGGCTCACCCATCCACCCTTCCCGCTGGTCCTCATGGTCCCGGCGGCGCTCGCCTGCGCCTGGATCGCGGCTCTGGCCGCCCAGGCCGGGTCCCTCGCGATCCTGCGCACCGGACGGTCCCTGCTGGGCGCCTCCGCACGGGCCGAGGCGCTCGAGGCGGCGCGGCAGGCGCAGGCCAGGGCCGCCCAGGCCGAGGGGCGGGCGGTCCAGCTGACCGAGACCCGCACGGCCGCGGTGGGTGCCGCCGACGAGGAGCGCCGCCGCATCGAGCGCGACCTGCACGACGGCGCGCAGCAGCGGCTGGTCGCGCTCGGCGTCGAGCTGGGCACCGCCCGACGCAAGGTGTCGAGCGACCCCGAGGCCGCCGCGGCGCTCGAGCACGCGCACCGCGAGGTCAAGGAGACGCTCGCCGAGCTGCGGGACCTGGTCCGCGGCATCCACCCCGCCGTGCTCACCGACCGCGGGCTCGACGCCGCCCTGTCCGCACTGGCCGCCCGCAGCCCGGTCCCGGTGCGCGTCGACGTGCCCGACCCACCGGCGCTCAGCCGCGCCAGCACCTCCGCACAGGCCGCCGCCTACTTCGTGGTCGCCGAGGCCCTCACCAACGCCGCCAAGCACGCCGACGCCCAGCAGGTGACGGTCACCGCCACCGTGAGCCCGGACGCCCTCCTGCGGATCGTCATCGCCGACGACGGCCGCGGGGGAGCGACCGCGGCGCCCGGCAGCGGGCTCGACGGACTGCGCAGCCGTGTCGCCGCCCTCGACGGCACGTTCGACCTGGACAGCCCGGCCGGAGCCGGCACCCGACTCACCGTGGAGGTGCCGTGCGCATCGTGATCGCCGAGGACTCCGTCCTCCTGCTCGACGGCCTGACCAGGCTGCTCGAGGCGGAGGGGCACCGGGTCACCGGCTACACCACCGCCGACGAGGTCGTCGCCGCCCTCGGGCCCGACGACGAGCTCCCCGACGTGCTGGTCACCGACGTCCGGATGCCTCCGTCGCACACCGACGAGGGCCTGCGGGCCGCGGTGCACCTGCGGAGCCTGCACAAGAGGCTGCCCGTCCTGGTCCTGTCGCAGTACGTCGAGCAGCGGTACGCCCGCGAGCTCTTCGCGGGGGACGTGCGCGGCCTCGGCTACGTGCTCAAGGACCGGGTGGCCGACGTGGACGAGTTCCTCGACGCGCTCGGCCGCGTGGCCGCCGGCGGCACCGTGATCGACCCCGAGGTCGTCGCCCAGATCCTCGCCCGGACCCGGCGTTCGGGCCTCGAGACCCTCACCCCGCGCGAGCGGGACGTGCTCGGTCTCATGGCGGAGGGCCGCTCCAACGCGGCCATCGCCGACCGTCTCGTCGTCGGGCTCCCGGCGGTCGAGAAGCACGTGACCTCCATCCTCACCAAGCTCGACCTCCCGCAGGCCGCCGACGACCACCGCCGCGTGCTCGCCGTCCTGCGCTGGCTGGAGCACGAACCCACGATCGGAGAACGACCATGACCACCACCCTGGAGCGGCCGGCCGCCCCCGCGGGTCCGACCCCGCGCAGCCCCGGCGCACGAGCCCTGACCTGGACCGGCGGGATCGTCGGCGGCCTCCTGCTGGTCTCCGCCGGCTTCAGCGCCGTCGACCTGCTGGTGCTGGGGTCCGACGACGCGACGACGCGGTCGGACACTGCCAGCTACGCGGCCGCGCCCGTGGTCGAGCTGGTCGCCGACGGCCACATCACCGTGACCACCGGCGGCGACCGCGTCGAGGTGGAGCGCACCGCGACCACCGCACTCACCCGGGCGCACTACTCGGTCGACGAGCTGGCCGACCAGCTGCGGGTGCAGTACCTCTGCGACTGGTGGCGGCCCGGCTTCTGCTCGGCGTCGCTCGACGTCACCGTCCCCGACGGCACCTCCGTGATCGTCCGCGCCCGGGACGGCTCTGTCACCGCGACCGGGCTGAGCGGCCCGCTCGACGTGCACACCAGCGACGGCGACACCGACGTCTCCGACATCGACGGCGACGTCACCGTGCGCGCCGCGGACGGCCGCACCGACGTCGCCGACGTCAGCGGCTCCGTGTCGGTGTCCTCCGCGGACGGTGCGATCACGGTCTCGGACGTGGCCGGCTCCGCCACCACCCGCTCCAGCGACGGTCGCACCGAGATCTCGGGCGTCCGCGGCGACGTCGACGCGCACGCGAGCGACGGGGACGTCACGGTGTACGGGACGGGGAAGGCGGTCGCTCTCGACATCTCCACGGCCGACGGCGGCCAGACGGTCGAGGGGTTGGTGGACCCCACCTCCTCCACCCACGTGCGGATCCGCGTCGCCGACGGTCACGCGGCCTACCTGCGACCACGCGGCTGAGCGCACGAGAAAGGCCCCTGATCAGCGGATCTGCTGATCAGGGGCCTTTCTCGTCTGTCGGGGTGGCGGGATTCGAACCCACGACCTCTTCGTCCCGAACGAAGCGCGCTACCAAGCTGCGCCACACCCCGTGGAGCCTGGCAAGGATAGCCGACGACCACCCGTGCGACGAAACCGGATCACGCAGCGACGAGCGTGAGGAGCGTCGCTTCCGGCCGGCACGCGAACCGGACGGGCGCGTACGGCGACGTGCCGAGCCCCGCGGACACGTGCATCCACGTGGAGCCCGCACCCCCCGGCTGGTCGGGACGCGGACCGGGCCAGCCGTGCAGGCCCTTGGCGCGGCGGGTGTCCAGGTCGCAGTTGGTCACCAGGGCGCCCCAGAAGGGCAGGGCGAGCTGGCCGCCGTGCGTGTGCCCGGCGATCGCCAGATCGACGTCGTCCGCGTGCAGCTGGTCCAGGACGCGTCGGTACGGCGCGTGCGTGACGCCCAGGTGCAGGTCCACGGGGGTCGACCCGGTGCGGGCGTCGTCGTCACCGCCGGCCGCCGGGAAGCGGTCGCGGTCGAGGTGCGCGTCGTCGGTGCCCACGAGCGACAGCACGCGGCCGTCGACCTTGAGCACGTCCCGGCGGTTGGTGAGGTCGATCCACCCCGCTGACCGGAAACGGGCGGTGAGCTCGCGCCAGGGCAGCTCGGCCGGGCGGGCGGGCGGGGCGGAGCGGGCGTCCGGGAGCAGGTAGCGCGCGGGGTTCTTGGGCATCGGCGCCACGTAGTCGTTGGACCCGAGCACGAACGCGCCGGGCACCGCGAGGTGCGGCTCCAGCGCCTCGAGCAGGGCCGGCATCGCGTCGAGGTGCGCCCAGTTGTCGCCGGTGTTCACCACGAGGTGCGGGTCCAGCGACGCCAGGTCGCGCACCCATTCGACCTTCTTGCGCTGGCCGGGGGTCAGGTGCAGGTCGGAGACGTGCAGGATGCGCAGCGGGTCCTGGCCGGCCGGCAGCACCGGGATGGTGACCTCGCGCAGCGTGTACCAGCGGACCTCGATCAGCGAGGCGTACGCGAGCGCGCCCGCACCGGCCAGGGCGACGGCGCCGGCGGTGCGGGCGAGCGTGGTCGTCGTGGCACCCACTACGGGTTGCCTCGGCCGCCGCCGCCACCGTTCCCAGGATTGCCACCCTGACCCGGACCGCCCGGCTGGTTCGGGTCGACCGGTGCCACGGGCGGCTGCCCGTTGGACAGGGTCAGCTGCACGTACGAGCCCCGCACGGCGGTGCCGGACGGGCTCTGCGACACGACCGCCCCGGCCGGGAGCGCGGAGGGCACCTGCGCGGGAGCGATCGACGCGCGGAACCCAGCGGCGGAGAGCTTGTTGCGCGCGTCCGCCTCACCGAGCCCGATGACGGACGGCACGGCCACCTTCTCGCCGAACACCTCCTTGTCGCCGGGTGCCGCGAAGTCGGGGTTGGCGGCACCCGCGAGCGCCTGCGTCATGAACCTGCTCCACGTCGGGGCGGCGATGGTCGCGCCGTACGTGTACCTGATCTTCTTGCCGTTGATGGTGATGTTCTGCACCGGCCGCATGCCGTCGGAGTAGCCGACCCACACCGCGGCGGCGCGCAGCGGCGAGTAGCCCACGAACCAGGTGTGCTCGTTGTGGCTGGTGGTCCCGGTCTTGCCGGCGGTCGGGAACGGCGGCGGCGTGACACCGTCGGCCGTGCCCTGCCAGACGTTGCGCAGCGCGTACGTCAGGGCGCTCGTGTACTTGGGGTCGATGACCGGGCTGCAGCCGGCGCTCGGGACCTGCAGCTCGACACCGTCGGCGTCGACGACGCTGGTGATGGCGATGGGCGCGCAGTACGTGCCGTTGGCGGCGAACGCGGCGAACGCGGCGGCCATCGACAGCGGGGCGATCGAGTTGCTCCCGATCACGTTGGCGGGGTACGGGTCCGCGTTGCCCTCGCCCGACTTGCCGCCGGCCTTGTGGATCCCGATCTGCGCGGCGCCGTCCATGATGCTGCAGAGGTCGAGCTGCATGGCCATGGTCAGGTACGCGAGGTTGACCGAGTTCTTGGTCGCGTCCATCACGGTCATCGTCTTGCCGTTGCCCTCGGCGTTACCGGGCGTCCACTTCTCGTTGCGGCCCTTGGCGCCGCAGGAGGTGAACATGTTCTGGTTCAGGGGCCGGACGCTGCCGTCGACGGTCTCGTTGAGGCTGTGCCCCTGCTTGAGCCACTCGAGGAGCGTGAACGGCTTGAACGTCGAGCCGGGCGGGAAGCCCGACGCGCCGCCGTAGGCGTTGTCGGTGTTGAAGTTGACCGGCGTCTCGCGGTCCCCGTGCTCGGCCACCGCGGTGTAGAGGCGGTTCTGCGCCATCGCGGTGATCTTCCCGGTGCCGGGCTCGACGACGACGATCGAGCTGGCGACGCCCGAGGGGTCGTCGACGGGGATGCCGTTCTTGACCTCGGCGTCGGCGATGGCCTGCTCGGCAGGCTGCAGCGTCGTGGTGATCGTGAGGCCACCACGGTAGAGACGCTTGATGCGTTCGGCCTTGGTCGCACCGAACGCCTGGTCGTTGCTGATGACCTTGGTGACGTAGTCGCAGAAGTAGCCGGAGCCGGGCACCACGTCGCCTGCGGACATGCACCCCTGCTTGAGCGGCGAGGGGTGGAGCGTGTCCGCCAGCGGGGTGGCGCGGCCGGCCTCGTACTCGGCCTGGGTGATGAACTTCTGCTCGTACATGAGCTTGAGCACGCGGTTGCGCCGCTCCTGCGAGGCCTCGGGGTTCAGCACCGGGTCCCACTTGGTCGGGCTCTGCGTGACGCCCGCGATCGTGGCGGCCTCGAGGTAGTTCAGGTCCTTGGCAGGCTTGGAGAAGTAGTACTGCGCGGCCGACTCGGCGCCGTAGACCGAGGCGCCGAACGGTGCGATGTTCAGGTACTTCTCGAGGATCTGGTCCTTCGTGAGCCGCTTCTCGAGCGCGATGGCGAGCTTGGCCTCCCGCAGCTTGCGCGCGTACCCCTCGGTCCCGTCGGCCTCGCGTGCCGCCTGGATCGCCTCGAGCTGCTCGGCCTTCGTCTCCTTGGCCAGGGCTGCGTCGATGAGGACGTTCTTGATGTACTGCTGGGTGAGCGTCGAGGCGCCCTGCTGACCGCCGTCGTTCGCCTGGTTCTGCACGAACGCGCGGAGCATCCCGGTGGGGTCGACGCCCGCGTGCTGGTAGAACCGCTTGTCCTCGGTGGCGATCACGGCGTGCTGGAGCAGCGGCGAGATCTCGGTGAGCGGCACCACGACGCGGTTCTGCTGGTAGAACGTCGCCAGCAGCGTGCCGTCCGCGGCCTTGATGACCGACTTCTCCGGAAGGGTGCCCTCGTCGAGCTCGGTCGGGAGGTCGTCGAACGCGGTGACCGTCAGGTCGGTGACGCCGTTGGCGACCGCGACTCCGGGCAGGACGAGACCGGCGGCGAGCACCCCGCCCACGCCCGCGACGAGCGCGAAGGTGAGCAGGAGGGCCAACGCCTGGAAGACGTTGACCTGTCGGCCGCGCTGGCGCGCAGGGTTCGGCATGCCGTCAGGGTAGTAGGCGCCCCTGTCAGGGCCGCCACGGATCGGGCCCGACGCCCCCGACCTGCACGGGACCTGCACATGCCCTCGACGCTCGTGACTGCACCCGCTCCGACCCGGTCAAGCGTCCATCTGACGGAATGACCCGAACGGAGTCTCGCCAGAGTGGTCGTCGGAGCGCTAGTTTCCCGGCAGGACTCGGGTGCGGTTGCCACGGCACGCCCCGTCGGCGTGCTCGGGAGGATGCGTGACCACACTCGTGCAGGACACGCACTGGACCGCGCTCGCGGCATGCGGCAAGGGCAAGCTCGCGCCCGACGCGCTGTTCGTCGAGGGTGCCGCCCAGCGGGAGGCCCGCGCGGTGTGCACCAGCTGCCCCGTGCGGCTCGCCTGCCTGGCGGACGCGCTCGACAACCGCATGGACTTCGGGGTCTGGGGCGGCATGACGGAGCGCGAGCGCCGGGCCCTGCTCCGGCGCCGCCCGGAGGTGCGGTCCTGGCGGACCGAGCTGGTGGGGTCGGACGCCGTGGACGGTTCGTGAGAGCGCTCCGACACCGGCGCGTGGCCCTAGGGTGAGCCGCATGGCTACGCAGTGGGAGTACGCGACGATTCCGCTCATCATTCACGCCACCAAGGCGATCCTCGATCAGTGGGGCGCCGACGGGTGGGAGCTCGTGCAGGTGATCCAGGGCCCCGACGCAGGCCTCGTGGCCTACCTCAAGCGGCCCAAGGAGTCCTGATGGGCGCCGCCGCGCGCCTCGCCGAGCTCGGTCTCGAGCTCCCCGAGGTGGCTCTGCCGCTCGCCGCGTACGTTCCGGCGGTGCGGTCCGGGTCGTACGTCTACACCAGCGGGCAGCTGCCGTTCGTGGCGGGGGCCCTGCCCGCGACCGGCAAGGTCGGCGTCGGTGCCGGCCTGATCACCCCGGAAGACGCCGCCGGGCACGCCCGGACGTCCGCGCTCAACGCGCTCGCGGCCGTCGCCGCGGTGGTGGCCGCCGAGGGTGGTCCGCACGGCGCCGACGCGCTCGACCGCATCGTCCGCGTGGTCAAGGTCGTCGGCTTCGTGGCCAGCGACCCGGCGTTCACCGGTCAGCCCGCGGTCCTCAACGGCGCGAGCCTGCTGCTGCACGCCGTGCTCGGGGACGCCGGGGTGCACGCGCGCTCGGCCGTCGGCGTGGCCGTGCTGCCGATGGACTCGCCGGTCGAGGTGGAGATCGTCGTCGAGCTGGCTTGACGCCTGCTCAGCGCGCTGACCTCCTGCGCTCAGCGCGCTCAGCGCGCCCTGCGCTCCAGCCGCTCCACGTCGAGCAGCACCACCGCGCGGCCCTCGCGGCGCACCCAGCCGCGCGCCGCGAAGTCGGCGAGCGCCTTGTTCACGGTCTCGCGCGACGCGCCGACGAGCTGCGCCAGCTCCTCCTGCGTCAGGTCGTGCGCCACGCGGATGCCCTCGTCGACCTTCTCGCCGAAGCGGGTCGACAGGTCCAGGAGCGCCTTGGCGACGCGACCGGGGACGTCCGAGAAGACCAGGTCGGCGAGCGCCTCGTTGGTGCGGCGCAGCCGGCGGGCGAGCGCCTGGAGCAGGTGCGGCGCCACCGTGGGCTTGTCCTGGAGCCAGCGGATGAGGTCGCCGTGGCCGAGCTCGAGCACCACCGCGTCGGCGACGACGGTCGCGGTCGCGGTACGGGGGCCCGGGTCGAAGAGGCTGAGCTCGCCGAACATCTCGCCCGGGCCGAGGACGGCCAGGAGGTTCTCGCGTCCGTCGTTGGAGCGTCGACCGAGCTTGATCTTGCCCTCGCGCACGATGTAGAGCCGGTCGCCGGGCTCGCCCTCGTGGAACAGTGCGTCGCCACGGGCGATGTCGATCGGCTTCATCGACGCGACGAGCGCCTCCGACGACTCCTGGTCGAGCCCGGCGAACAGCGGCGCCGACAGCACGATGTCGTCCTCCACGGGGACCTCACCTCTCTGGCCGCTGCCCGGATCGTCCCGGTCGCGGCATCGTTCACCTTGGGTCCAGATGCACCGACTGCTGGTCAGCGGCCTGCGCGGCTCTCAGTCTGCCCCATGGTGGGCGTCATCCGCGGCCCAAGGGCTCCCGAAGGCCGGCGACGACCACGCCGGGATCGACCGCGAGCCGAGTGATGAGGCGGTCGGTGGCGCGGGTCAGGGCGGCCTCGACACCAGCGGCGTACGCCGAGAGCTGTTCGTCCAGGGCGCGGAGCTCGTGCAGGCGGCCCACGTCGGCACTGACGCCGTCGGTCCCGGCATCGGCGAGCACCGCGGCGAGCGCCGCCGGGCGCGGGACGTCGAGGCCGACCTCGAGCGGGAGCTGGAACGCGACGTCCTCACCGAGCGTCTGGGGGCGGGCGGCCTGGGCGACCGCCAGGTCCAGGCGGGCCCGCACCAGCCGGCGCCACCAGGTGACCCGGGCGTGCTCCGCACGCAGCGCGCGCCGGTCGAGGCGGAGATCGCGGACCCGTTGCTCGACCGGGGGCGTCATGCGGACAGGTCCTCCTCAGACGGATACGTCGGACAGGCTCGTTGTCTCGTTTCGGCCCGGTACGGGACGACCTTGAGCGCAGGTCCCCTGGTGCGCCGCCGAATCACCCCATGGGAGCAGCACAGGAGGGCGGAGGCTCCCCGAACGGGTGTCGGCACCGGGTCGTACGCTGCCGAGGTGATCGGAGCAGACATCGAGTCGCCCCTTGCCCGCACCCGGCGCGCGCGCCGCATCGACCGTGCCCTGACCGTGCGGTACCCGGACGCACGCTGCGAGCTGGACTTCACCTCACCGTTCGAGCTGCTGGTGGCCACGGTGCTCTCGGCGCAGACCACCGACGTCCGCGTGAACCTCACCACGCCGATCCTGTTCGCGCGCTACCCCGACGCCGCCGCGCTCGCCGCTGCGAACCCCGAGGAGCTGGAAGAGATCCTGCGGCCCACGGGGTTCTTCCGCGCGAAGGCCAAGTCGGTCACGGGCCTGTCCCGGGACCTGGTCGAACGGTTCGGTGGAGAGGTGCCGCCGCGGCTGACGGACCTGGTCACCCTGCCCGGCGTCGGGCGCAAGACCGCCAACGTGGTGCTCGGCAACGCGTTCGGGATCCCCGGCATCACCACGGACACCCACGTCATGCGCCTGTCGAAGCGGCTCGGCTACACCACCAGCGAGGACCCCGTGGTGGTGGAGAAGGACCTCGGCGCGCTCCTGCCGCGCAAGGACTGGACCATGGCCTCGCACCGGCTGATCTTCCACGGCCGGCGCACGTGCTTCGCGCGCAAGCCCGCGTGCGGTGCCTGCCCGGTGGTGTCGATGTGCCCGTCGGCCGGCATCGGGGAGCTGGACCCCGTGAAGGCGGCGGCGCTCGTCAAGCCATGACGGGCACGGTCTCTCGCAGCCAGGCCAGCAGCAGCTCGGTGACGCGGTCGGGGGCCTCCTCGGCGGGGAAGTGCCCCACCTGCGGCAGCAGCTCGAACTGGTAGCGGGAGGCGACGAGCGCGGCGGTGTCCTTGGACAGGGTGGCGTGCGACGCCGGACGGAGACCGTCCCGACCCCCGTGCAGCTGGAGCACGGGCAGGGCTCGCGTGTTCTCCTCGAGGTCCGCGTGGTAGCGCCGGCCGTCGGGACGGGGCATCGAGCGGACCAGCCAGCGCAGCTGCTCCATCTGGCTGTGCGCCGCGAACGGCACGCGCGCGGCGGACCGGTACGTCGCCTCGGCGCGGGCGTCCAGCCAGCCCGGCGCGCCACCCCACTCGTGCAGCAGGCGGGTCACGAGATCGCCCTCCATGAGCGCGTGCTCCGGGAAGGACGGGAGCTGGGCGAACGCGAGCCGCCGCAGGGCGGCCGGGCGGACCGCGGCACGCGGGTGCCCGCGGGTGTCCAGCGGGTGCGGCGCGGCCAGGGCGCCGACCGCGCGGACCCGGTCGGGGTGCAGACCGGCCATCGCCCACGCGATCTCGCCGCCCGTGCCGCTGCCGACGACCACCGCGTCCGCGGCGCCCAACGACTGGATGACACCGGCCACGTCCGCCGCCAGCGTGGGGACGTCGTAGCCCTGCGGCGGCTTGTCCGAGCCGCCCGTGCCGCGCACGTCCATGGCCGCCACGCGGTACCCCGCGTCCGCGAGGGCGGGGAGCTGGTGCCGCCACGCCCACCAGAACTGCGGGATGCCGTGCAGCAGGACGACCAGGGGTGCGTCCCGGTCGTCGGGTCCGGCCACGGCCACGTGGAACCGTGCGCCGTTCGCGGCCACGTAGCGGTGCTCCCAGGGGCCGTCGATGAGGAGCGAGGCGGAGTCGACGGTGCTCATCGGTGCGAACCTACCGGTTCCCGCGGTCGGTGCGGGAGGCTGTGGCCGCCTCCCGGGCGTGATGTCGGTCGCGCTGGGCGAGCGCGCCGCCGCCGAGCAGGGCGGCTGCGAGCGACGCGACCAGCACGGAGACCACCACGTGATCGTCGTGCGGGCTGCCGGCCCCGAACGCCAGCTCGCCCACCAGCAGGGACACGGTGAACCCGATCCCGCCGAGCAGCCCGATCGCCGCGACGTCCGCCCAGCCGAGCCCGGGGGCGAGCGCGGCGCGCGTGAACCGGGCGACCAGGTAGGTGGCGCCGAGGATGCCGATCGGCTTGCCGAGCACCAGTCCCAGGGCCACCCCCTGTGCCACGGGATCGGCGAAGGTCGTCTGCAGCGCGTCGGCGGTCAGCGTGACCCCGGCGGCGAACAGGGCGAACACCGGCACCGCGATGCCGGCGGACAGCGGGCGCCAGGTGTGCTCCCACCGCTCGGCCAGCGACTCGGCCGGCAGGTCCGTCAGGTGCAGCGCACGTCGGGTGGCCTCCTGCGTGCCGGGCACGACGAGTCCGAGGGCCACGCCGGCGATCGTCGCGTGCACCCCGGACGCGTGCACCGCGGCCCACGCCACCACCCCGAGCGGCACCAGCAGCCACCCGCTCACCCAGCCCCGCCGGACGACGAGCGCGAACACGACCACGGTGGCGGCGCCGGCGCCGAGCCAGAGGGCCGAGACGGACTCGGTGTAGACCACGCCGATCACGACGATCGCGAGCAGGTCGTCGACCACGGCGAGCGTGAGCAGGAACGCGCGCAGGGCGTTCGGGAGGCTGCGGCCGACGATCGCGAGCACCGAGACCGCGAACGCGATGTCGGTCGCCGTCGGCACGGCCCAGCCGCGCGCGTTCCCGTCGGCCGCCGTCAGGTTGACGGCGAGGTAGAAGATCGCCGGCACGAGCATGCCGCCGACCGCCGCGACGATGGGCACCACGGCCGTGCGGGGGTTGCGCAGCTCGCCGGCGACGATCTCGCGCTTGAGCTCGAGGCCGACGACGAAGAAGAAGACCGCCAGCAGGCCATCGGTCGCCCAGGTGGCCAGGGTCAGGTCGAGGTGCAGTGCCGCGGGCCCGACGACGGTGTCGGAGACCGCCGCGTACGACGACGGATCGACGTTGGCCCAGAGCAGGGCGACGACCGTGCCGGCCAGCAGCAGCGCGCCGCCGACGCGCTCCTCGCGCAGGGTGTCGAGCAGGTTGCGCTCGGAGCCGGGGGAGAGGGGGGCGAACAGGCGGCGGGCGGGGGTGGGCACATGGACCTCCGGGCAGGCGGACGCGACTGCCGACCAGGCTTCCCGGCACACCTGGGGTCAGGCTAGCGGGCTACGCCTCCGCGGGCTCCGGCAGCTCGGCGCGACCCTCGACGGCGCCGCGGCGGTCCTTCGGCGGGTCGAAGCGGTAGCCGACGTTGCGGACCGTGCCGATCAGCTGCTCGTGCTCGGGCCCGAGCTTGGCGCGCAGGCGTCGGACGTGCACGTCGACCGTCCGGGTGCCTCCGTAGTAGTCGTAGCCCCAGACCTCCTGCAGCAGCTGGGCGCGGGTGAACACGCGACCCGGGTGCTGCACGAGGTACTTGAGGAGCTCGAACTCCTTGTACGTGAGGTCCAGGGGCCGACCGCGCAGGCGAGCCGTGTAGCCGCCGGCGTCGATGGTGAGCTCGCCCGACGAGATCTCCTGCGGGGCGTCGTCGTACCCCGCGGTGGCCGCGCGCTCCATGACGAGCCGGAACCGCGTCTCCACCTCGGCTGGGTTGGCCGTCTCCAGGATGATGTCGTCCGCGCCCCACTCGGCGGTGACGACCGTGAGGCCGCCCTCGGTGAGCACGAGGATGAGGGGGACGGTCAGACCGGTGGCGCGCAGCAGCCGGCACGTGGTCCTGGCGGTGACCAGGTCCCGCCGGGCGTCGAGCACGACGATGTCCGCATCCGGTGCGTCCACGAGAGCCGACGGTTCGACGGGGAGCACACGGACGCGATGGGACAACAGACCGAGGGCCGGGAGCACCTGGGCGGAGCCCCCGGACGCTGGAGTGAGCAGCAGCAGATCTGCCACCTGGAACCTCCCCGCGTGCGAGTGGGGGCCACGGTACCGCGCGCTACGGCCAGGTTGCGCGCGGGTGTCGAGGGCTGGCGTGGCATCCCCCACACGGATGACCCGTAACGCCGGTGAAACGGTGACGAGATGCGACAATCGGCGGCGTGCTCCTCCCCTCCCTGCTGACCGGTCACCCGTGCGCGCCATCGCTGTCGGCGCCCGTGACCCCCGCGGGACGGTAGGAGACCCATGCAGCTCGCCACCCGGGCGGTCGTGACGGCCGTGCTCGCCGCCGCCGTCGCCGTCGCCGGCTACCTCGGCGGCCTCCCGCTGAGCATCACCGCCGCCGTGCTCGCGATCGTCTTCGCACTCGGCTGGCCGGCCCTCGCGGGCCTCCCGTTCATCCCGGGCTCCGCCGCCGTGGTCGCGCTCGGGGGAGTCGGAGCCGTCACCGTCGTCCACCTCACCCTCACGCAGCCGTACCTGAGAGACCTGCCGGTGGTGTTCGCCGCGGCGATCCTGCTGGCGTTCGTCAACGAGCTCCTGCGTCGCGACGGCCGCACCCGGCTGGTCGAGTCGGTGTCGGGGACCGTCGCCGGGACGCTCGTCGCCGTCGCGGTGTCCGGCTGGGTCGCGATCGGGCGGATCCCCGGGGGCGAGCCGATCGTGGTCGCCGGGGCGCTGGCGCTGGCCGTGGGCTCGGCCGTGGTGGCGCTGCACCTGGCGCCGTGGGTCGGTGCGCTGGTCACGGCGGGAGCGTCGGCCGCCGCCGGGACCCTGGGCGCGCTGCTGCTCCCCGGGATCGATCCCCTCGCCGGCGCGCTGCTGGGCCTCGCGGTCGGCATCCTCGTCGCCACGCTGCACGCGCTGTTCGACCAGCTTCCCTCGCTCGAGCGTCGCTGGCCGTCGCTCGCCGCGGTGACCCTGCCGGTGACGGTGACCGGCATCC
Organism: Cellulomonas sp. P1_G12_2; assembly: GCF_056405535.1. NCBI lineage: Bacteria > Bacillati > Actinomycetota > Actinomycetes > Micrococcales > Cellulomonadaceae > Cellulomonas > Cellulomonas sp. P1_G12_2. Next base: position 125,475 of record NZ_JBFUBX010000002.1, read on the forward strand.
TCGTGTACGTCGTCGGCCGGGTCCTGGTGGGCTGACCGTGCCCCGCCTGCTGCTCGTCGTCGCCGTGCTGGCCCTGGCCACCGTGCTCGGGCTGTGGTGGCGTGCGCGCAACGGCAGGTACACCGCGGTCGACCCTGCGCTGCTCGCCTCCGCACCCGCCGACGTCGAGGACGACTCGCGGCTCACGGCCGGCGAGGTCGGCAGCCCGCTGGGCACCCGGGCCACGTTCGTGCAGTTCTCCAGCGAGGTCTGCGCACCGTGCCGCCGCACCCACGCGGTGCTCGCGCAGGTGGTGTCCGAGCACGAGGGCCTCTCACACGTCGAGATGGACGTGGTCGAGCACCTCGATCTCGTGCGACGCTTCGGCATCATGCGCACCCCGACCACGCTCCTGCTCGACGCCGACGGCGTCGTGGTCGGTCGCATGTCCGGTGCCACGGACCGCCGCCACGCGCTCGCTGCGCTCGAGGCGTCGTGTCCGGGCGGGGTCTCCGCCGTCTGACGCCGCGCTCCTCGAGGGGCGACTGCCGGCCGTGCGGTGATCCCGGCCGACGGACCCCCACCCCTCGCACGACCCCAGGAGCCCCCATGAGCACCCCCGTCCGCACCGACGCCCCCGCGGGCATCGATCCCCGCGGTCCGCGCTTCGGCGCCGCCGTCACCCTCGTCCTGCTCGTCGCCGTGCTGCTGCTCGGCACCACCCCCGCCGCCTCCGTGGTCCTCGCCGTGATCGTCGGGAGCTTCGCGCTCGGGGCGTTCGGCGGCATCGGCCGCACCTGGCAGGGCTGGGTGTTCAAGAAGCTCGTCCGCCCGCGCCTGGCGCCGCCGACCGAGCTCGAGGACCCCCGCCCACCGACGTTCGCGCAGCTGGTCGGCCTGATCATCACCGGCATCGGCCTGGTGCTCGGGCTCGCCGGGGTGGCCGTCGCCGTGCCGGTCGCCGCGGTGTTCGCGCTGGTCGCGGCGTTCCTCAACGCGGTGTTCGGGCTGTGCCTCGGCTGCGAGCTGTACCTGCTGGGTCTGCGGCTGCGTACGCGCAGGACCGTGCAGGCCTAGTAGACGAGCGCCTGCGCGCGCTCCGCCAGCGACTCCTCGACGAACACCGCCGCGCCCGCGATCCGGACGCCCGGCAGCACGTCCTGCGGACCGATGCCCCGGCGCGCGGCGCACTGCGTGCACACGGTCACGCGACCACCCTCGAGCACCAGCTCCAGCAGCTCGGCCAGCGGGGTCGCGTGCTCGAGCACCAGGTCGCCCGCGCGCCCCGGCAGCGCGAACCACGCCGACTCGCCCGTGAGCCAGAGGCTGACCTCGGCACCGGCCGCGACCGCCGCGGCGGCCACCGTGAAGGCCTGGTTGGTGGCCTCGGGGCGCTCGGTGCCGGACGTGGTCTTGATCACCAGGGGGCGTGGCGTGGGGGTCATCGGAACAGGTTAGGGGTGCGCTCTCGTTAGGATCGTCGGCATGACTGCACTCGAGGGAGTCTTCATCGGCCTGCTGGTCGCGGCCACGCTGGTGATCGGCTGGTTCGCCTGCTTCGTCGTCTACCGGCTCTACAAGGGCCAGCGCTGACGTCATGCCCTGACTGACTGGGAGGCCCGCTGTGCCGTTCGTCCTGCCCGACCCCGAGGGGCTCGCTCCCGAGGTCTACCCGTTGGCCTGGCTGCTCGGCACCTGGCGCGGCGAGGGTGTCGTCGACTACCCCGGCATCGACGAGGCGACGTTCACGCAGGAGATCGTCATCGCCAGCGACGGCGGACCGTACCTGTCGTACACGTCGACCATCCGGCTCGTCGTCGCGCCGTCCTCCACGGCCGCGCTCGAGGACGAGCCCCCCGCGCCGGTGTGGCAGACGGAGTCCGGCTACTGGCGGATCCCGCCCGAGCGGCCCACCGACTGGGGCCTCACCGAGGAGCAGCACCCGGTCGAGCTGCTGGTCGCCGACCCGTCGGGGCATGTCGCCCTGTACATCGGCGCGGTCGGCAAGGGCCGCATCGACCTGGTCAGCGATGCGATCGTCCGCGCGGCCAGCGGCGCCGAGGTCAGTGCCGGCAAGCGCCTGTACGGCCTGGTGAACGGCGAGCTGATGTGGGCGCACGACCTCGCGGCGTTCGGCCACCCCATGCAGTCCTACGCCTCCGGCCGCCTCGCGCGCGTCGAGGCCCTCACCGACGACGAGGCCTGATGACCACCGACGCACCCGTCGACACCCCTGCGGCACACGGCGAGCCGCCGCGGCACGTCAGCCCCCTGCTGGCGCGCCGGGGTGCGGTCCGGGCCGCAGGTCCCGACGACGGCGTCGCCTGGCACTACGGCGACCCGACGGCCGAGCAGCGCGCACTGTCGCGCGGCGGCGCCGTGGTCGACCAGTCGTACCTGGGCGTGGTCACCGTCACCGGGCCCGACCGGTTGAGCTGGCTGAACTCGATCACGTCGCAGGAGCTGACCACGCTGGCCCCGCGCACGTCGACGGAGCTGCTGGTGCTCAGCCCGCAGGGGCACGTCGAGCACGCGGCGGGCGTGGTCGACGACGGCGAGACCACCTGGCTGCTCACCGAGACGCCGATCGGGCTGGCCGCGTGGCTGAACCGGATGAAGTTCATGCTCCGGGTCGAGATCGCGGACGTCACCGACGACTGGGCGGCGATCGGCGAGCCCGTCGATGCCGAGGGCACCGCGGACGAGCCGATCACCTGGCGTGACCCGTGGCCGACCACCGCGGTCGGCGGCACCCGGTACGGGCCGGCCGACGACGAGCACCCCGGTGCCGACCGCGACTGGCGGCTCGTGCTGGTGCCGCGCGACCGGCTGGTCGAGGAGGTGCGTGCCCGGGAGGCCGCCGGCTGGCCGCTCGTCGGCACGTGGGCCAGCGAGGCCGCGCGCGTCGAGGCGTGGCGCCCGCGCGCGTCCCACGAGGTCGACCACCGGACCATCCCGCACGAGCTCGACTGGCTGCGCACCGCCGTGCACCTGACCAAGGGCTGCTACCGCGGGCAGGAGACCGTCGCGCGCGTGCACAACCTCGGCCGGCCCCCACGCCGCCTGGTGATGCTGCACCTCGACGGATCCGGGCACCTGCTGCCGGAGCCCGGGGCCGCGGTGCACGACGTGGTCAAGACGGACAGCTCGCAGGAGCCCGGACGGGTGGTCGGGCAGGTGACCACCGTCGCGCGGCACCACGAGCTCGGACCGGTCGCGCTCGCCGTGGTCAAGCGGTCGGTGCCGTCGGACACCGAGCTGGTGGTCGACAGCGAGGCCGGTGCGGTCGCCGCCGGGCAGGAGCAGATCGTGCCCGGTGACGGGGTGTCCGTGGACCGGCCGGCCGCCCGCGGACCTCTGACCCGCGGCCTGGGGCAGCACCCGATGCTGTGAGCTCCTCGTGACGGGCACAGACTCACGCGCCCGCCTGGTGATCAGGGCGCGGGTCCGGCAGGGGTCGTCCCGCGTCCGGGCGGCCTGGTTCCCGATCCTCCAGGCGTCGCTGGCCGCGGCGATCTCGTTCGCCATCGCCAAGTACGCCGTGGGCCACCCGTTCCCGTTCTTCGCGCCCGTCAGCGCCTGGATCGCCCTCGGGTTCACCACCGACCGGTCCGTGCGGCGCGTGGCGGAGCTGGCGGTCGGGGTGGCGATCGGCGTCGGGCTCGGGGACCTGCTGGTGCACCTCATCGGCAACGGCCCCTGGCAGGTCGCGGTGGTCCTGTTCATCGCCGCGATCCTGGCCCGGTTCCTCGACCGGGGTGGGATGCTCACCACGCAGGCGGGCGTGCAGGCGCTGGTCATCGTCGGCCTTCCGGCCGTCAGTGCGACCGGTGGCCCCCTCGGCCGGTGGATCGACGCCGCGATCGGCGGTGCGGTGGCGCTCGCGGTCGCGCTGCTCACCCCGCGCGACCCCCGGCGGCACCTGCGGACCCTGGCGCGTGCGGCGGTGGAGGACCTGGCCGCCGTGCTCCGCCTCCTGGCCAGCGGGCTGCGGACCGGGTCGACGGCCGACGTGCAGGACGCGCTCGTGCGCGGGCGGGCGTCCCAGCCTGCCCTCGACGAGTGGTCCGAGACCGCGACCAGTGCGACCGACCTGGCCCGGGTGTCACCGGCGATCCGCAAGTACCGCGACGAGCTGGCGGGGCTCGGTGGCAACGCCGTGCTCATCGACCGCGCCATGCGCAACGCGCGTGTGCTGGCGCGACGGTCCCGGTCGACGGTGGACGCGCAGAGCCACGACCTGACGACGATCGCCGCGCAGGTGGAGGACACCGCGCGCGCGGCCGACGAGCTCGCGGCCGCCCTCGGTACAGGACGCGACCCGGAGCGGGCGCGGTCGCAGCTGCTCGCCGTCGCCGGGGCGCTCGACCCGTTCCAGCTGGCCGCCCGCGACTGGCAGGTGCAGAGCCTCGTCCTGCTGCAGCGCTCGCTGGTGGTCGACCTGCTGGAGGCGGCCGGCGTCCCACCGCGGGACGCCCGCGAATCCCTCCCGCAGATCTGACCCGCGGCCCCTCAGGTTCGGTACGGTCGCTGCGTGGACGTCCCGGTCAGCGCGCTGCGCGCAGAGCTCAGGCAGTGGATCGAGGCGGCGCGCGCCGGGGAGGACGTGGTGATCACCGAGCGCGGGATCCCTGTGGCACGGCTCAGCGGCATCGAGTCGGCGGACCTGCTCAGCCGGCTCGAGCGGGACGGTCTCCTGACTCCGGCGTCGTTGCCGCGGCCCGCCGCCCGCGCGGGTGACCGGTCCGCCGCCAAGGGCGGGGTCTCGGACCTGGTCCGCCGGCTGCGCCGCTGAGATGGCGATCGTCTACCTGGACACCAGTGCGCTGGTGAAGCTCTGCGTCGCCGAGCCGGGGTCCGCGCTCGTCGCGGCGCTCTGGGACGGCGCCGACCTCGTGGTGACGTCACGCCTGGCGGACGCCGAGGTGCGGGCGGTGCTCGCGGGTGGCCGCAGGGCCGGACGCCTCGACCGGGAGGCCGCCGCACAGGCGCTGGCCGCGTGGGAGCGGCTGTGGCCCGCGCTGCACGTGCTGGAGCTGCAGGACGTCGTGACCGCGTCGGCGGCGGCACTGGTCGGCAGGCACCCGTTGCGTGCCGCCGACGCCCTGCACCTCGCGTCGGCACTGCAGCTGCGGTCCCCGGACCTGGTCGTCGCGGCCTGGGACGACCACCTCGTCGCCGCGGCGCGGGCCGAGGGGCTGCTCGTGGTGCCGTGACGTCTCGTAGGCTCACCCCGTGATCGCCAGCGCGCAGGTCGTCATCTTCGTCGTCTTCTACATCGCCATCTTCGGGTTGAGCCTGTGGGCGCTCATCGACCTGCTCGGGCGGCCCGCGAGCGCGTTCCCGCAGGCGGGCAAGCGGACCAAGGGGCTCTGGGGGGCGATCGTCGGTGTCGCCACGGCCGTGTCCTTCAGCGTGATCCCGATCCCCGGCGTGCCGCACCTGCCGTCGTTCCTGGCCCTGCTCGCCGCAGTGGGCGCGATCGTCTACCTCGTGGACGTCAAGCCCGCCGTGGCGCCGTACTCGCGCCGTCGTGGACCCCGAGGCCCGAGCGGTCCGTCCGGCGGTTGGTGAGCGTGCCCGACATCGGCACGGACGCGGTCCCGCTGGCGCGGGTGCTGCGCGGGGGGCTCGTGGAGTCCGTGCACGCCGGACACGTGGTCGTCCTCGCGCCTGACGGGTCGGAGCGCCTGGTGCTCGGCGACGCGGACGAGACCATCTGGGCGAGGTCGTCGCTCAAGCCGCTGCAGGCGGTCGCGATGCTCCGCGCGGGCCTGGACGTCGACGGCGCCGCGCTCGCCCTCGTGTGCGCCAGCCACAACGCCGAGCCGGGGCACCTCGACGTCGTCCGGGGTCTGCTCGCCGGTGCGGGCCTGGGTCCCGACGACCTGCGGAACACCCCGGACTGGCCGCTCGACGCCGACTCGGCGTGGCAGTGGCGCGCGGACGGGCACGGCACCGAGCCGCTCACCCAGAACTGCTCGGGCAAGCACGCGGGGATGCTCGCCACGTGCGTCGCGGCCGGCTGGTCCACCGAGGACTACCTCGACCCCGGGCACCCGCTGCAGCGGTCCACCCGGGACGTGATCGGCGAGCTCACGGGGGTCCCGGTGGAGCGGGCGACGGTCGACGGCTGCGGTGCCCCGCTGTTCTCCACCACGCTGCGCGGGCTGGCCCGGTCGTTCGCGCGGCTGGCGTCGGGTGACGGGCTCGAGGCGCGCGTCGGGAGCGCGATGGCCGCGCACCCCTGGCACGTCGCGGGGACCGGCCGGGACGCCACGCGGTTCATGGAGGCCGTCCCCGGCCTCGTCGCCAAGGACGGTGCCGACGGCGTCTACGCGGCCGGCCTGCCCGACGGCGGGGCGGTCGCGGTGAAGATCGTCGACGGCTCGGCGCGCCCGAGGCCGGCCGTCCTCGCCGCTGCCCTGGTGGTGGCCGGCGTCGACCCCGCGCTGGTCGAGCCCGTCGGGCTCACGCCCGTGCTGGGCCACGGCGCCCCGGTGGGCGAGGTCGTCGCGGCCTTCGGCGCATGAGGGCGGTCGTCCAGCGCGTCACGCGCGCGTCGGTCACGGTCGACGGGATCGTCGTCGGCAGGATCGACCGGCCCGGTCTCGTGGCGCTGGTCGGGGTGACCCCCGGGGACGGGCCCGCGCAGGTGGAGCTGATCGCGCGGAAGATCGCGGAGCTGCGCATCCTGCGCGACGAGCAGTGCGCGGTCGACGTCGGTGCGCCCGTGCTCGTCGTCAGCCAGTTCACGCTCTACGCCGACACCCGCAAGGGCCGCCGGCCCACGTGGAACGCCGCCGCCCCCGGTCCGGTGGCGCAGCCGCTGGTGGACGCCGTCGTCGACGCGCTGCGTGGCCGTGGGCTCGAGGTGGCCACCGGGGTGTTCGGCGCGGACATGGCCGTCGAGCTGGTCAACGACGGCCCGGTGACGATCCTGCTGGAGTCCGTGCCCGACGCGTGACGGGCTAGATGTGCCCACAGTCGGTGGTCACGACGCTCAGCAGCTCGAGCCCGGTCGGCGCCGCGGGCGGGTCGACCACGGCACTGTCGGCGCCGTCGACGAACGTCACCCCGAAGCCGTCGCGGCAGAAACCACCGGCGTTCTCCGCCCGCCACCCGGACGCCACCAGGCCCGCGCCCACCTCCGACTGGGCCGCGCCCGCGTCCGGCACGGCGTACAGGTGGACGACGCGCGAGCACTCCTGCAGGCACAGGGCGTTCTCGACGCTCGACGTGGTCATCAGGTGCGCACCGGTCGCCACCGGGAGGGACGCACCGACGCTCGTCATGCGGGCGAGGCTCGGACCGCCGAGCGTGCCGAGCGCCAGCCCGATGGCGAGCAGGACCACGGCCGAGCCTGCGAGGAGCGCCCAGCGTCGGCGCGCCGCCCGGACGACGAGCCACGTCGGAGCGAGCGCGGTCAGCATCGCGACGACGGCCACCAGCCAGTCGGACTCCCTCCCGGCGGTCCCGGTGAGCAGCAGCACGGCGGCGATGGCGAACGTCCACACGAGCCACAGCACCAGGAGCCCGATCGCGCGGGCGACCCATCGAGGGTTCGCCCGCTGCTCCGACGGGTACAGATCGGCCGAGGTGGTCACGGCATCCCCTCCTGGCCGCAGCGCCGCGGCCGTGGTGATCTCGAGCTCATCGCCCGCGGAGGGCCGGCACCCCGAACGGTCGTGTCACACGGAGAGGGCCCCTCGGAGTAAGCGTCCGAGGGGCCCTACCGTGTTCGCAGGTCTTCCGTCCCCGGCGGACCGGAGACCGACGCCGCTCTGACGGTGCGACTACGTCCCGTCACCCGGTTCGCCACCGGCATCCTCGCCCCGAGGGGCTCCGACGCCTGCGGCCCACCGTGGGCGGGACGACTGCGAGCAACCAACCGGCGCCTTGACGGCCCCCGCGTCGTCATCCGCGGGTCGTCGTGTTGCCACGACGATGTGGTCGTCCGTTCTCCGGTCAGCCCGACATCCACAGCCTGTCCCCACCGGCGCCACCTCCCCGAAGGGCGTTCTGCGCCGCCTGCTCGCGTCCCCGAAGGGGCTTGTGCGTCGAGGTTCCGGTCCTGTCCGAGCGATCGTCCACCCGGTCCACGTGAGCTCCGAAGAGGCCACCTGACCTGCGGTTTCAGTCGACCCGGGTGGGGTCCTTCACCTGTGGTTCTCGATCTGTCGATCTCGATGTGAGATTTCTAGTCCTCCTGGGGAAGGGGCCACAAGGGCTTCCTGGACCTTTCTTTATCCACCGCTGCGCCCACAACCTTGTCCACAGGTTCACCTGCGGAAACATCCGGTTAACACAGGGCTGTGGACAGAATTTGTGGACGAGCCGCGTGTCGTTCACCCGTCCGCGCGCAGCCGCCTTGTAGCCTGAGCACCGGTGAAGGCCCCTCGGAGTAAGCGTCCGAGGGGCCTTACCCATGTCCGCGGGTCATGATGGCGGGGTGCTGATCGAGGCGGTCCGGGGCGACATCACGACGCAGGACGTCGACGTCGTCGTCAACGCGGCGAACTCGTCCCTGCTCGGCGGTGGGGGTGTCGACGGCGCGATCCACGCCGCCGCAGGTCCGGAGCTGCTGGCCGCCTGCCGGGAGCTGCGGCGGACCACGCTGCCCGACGGGCTGCCCGTGGGCGACGCCGTCGCGACCCCCGGGTTCCGGCTCCCCGCCCGCTGGATCGTGCACACGGTCGGCCCGAACCGGCACGCCGGGCAGACCGATCCCGTCCTGCTCTCGTCCTGCTTCGCGCGGCCGCTGGAGCTCGCCGTCGAGCTCGGCGCGTCAAGGATCGCGTTCCCCGCGGTCAGCGCGGGTGTGTACGGCTGGGCGATCGAGGACGTGGCCCGGATCGCGGTCCGTACCGTGCGGGCCTGGCAGGAGGGCGCCGACGCCGGGTGGTCCGAGGGGCACCCGCGGGCCGACGGCATCGAGCTGGTGCGGTTCGTCCTCTTCTCGCCGGCCGCCCTGCAGGCCTTCCAGAGCGTGCTCGCTCCCCGCTAGCGTCGTGAGCATGCCCGAGCTGCTGCCGGCGCTGCCGGATGCCGAGTTCCGCCGCGTGCTGTGCGTCGTGGCCCATCCGGACGACGTCGAGTACGGCACCTCCTCCGCGGTGGCCGTCTGGACCGCCCGGGGGGTCGAGGTGGCCTACCTGGTGCTCACCCGCGGGGAGGCCGGCATGGACGCGTCCCCGCCGGACCGCACCCGCGAGATCCGCACCCGCGAGCAGATCACCGGGTCCGCCGCGGTGGGCGTGACGGACGTGCGGTTCCTGGAGCACCCCGACGGCGTGCTCCAGTACGGGCTGCCCCTGCGGCGGGACATCGCCCGGCGCATCCGGGAGTACCGGCCCGATGTGGTGCTCACCGGGTCGTGGGAGGTCGAGTTCGTCGCCGGGCTCAACATGGCCGACCACCGTGTGGCCGGGCTGGCCACGCTCGACGCGGTGCGCGACGCCGGGAACCGGTGGGTGTTCACCGAGCTGCTGGACGACGACGGCCTCGAGCCGTGGCAGGTCCGCTGGCTGCTGGTGGGCGGCGACCCCCGGCCGACGCACGGCGTGGACGTCACCGGGGACGCGCTGGAGGCTGGGATCGCGTCGCTGGAGGCGCACGAGCAGTACCTCGCCGGGCTGCCCGGGCACCCCGCCCCCCGCGACCTGCTCTCGATGATCACGAGCATGCAGGGACGCGCGATCGGGGTCGGCAACGCCGTGCTGTTCCGTGCCTACGACCTGCAGGCGCCGCCCCCGATGATCGGCGACTGACTATCTGGTGATGTCGCGGCCGTGGGCCGTCAGCGCCCAGATCACGAACACGTTCAGCGCGATGACGATGACGCTCCAGACCGGGTAGTACGGCAGCCACAGGAAGTTCTCCAGCGCGCTGAGGGACGCCAGGAACACCGCCACGCTCCGCGCCCACACCGCTCCCGTGAGCACGAAGTACCCGGCGACGGCGACGACGATCCCGGTGATCAGGTGGATCCAGCCCCACGTCGTCACGTCGAACGAGAACGTCCACTCCGGACCGACCAGGTAGAGCGTGTCGCCGAGGAGTGCGACCAGGCCCTCGACGGCCTGGAAGGTCCCGACGAGCAGCATGAGGACCGCGGCGAAGACGGTCACCCCCACCGCGAACGAGTTCCGGGTCTCAGTCATGGCTGTCCTTCCGAGAGGTGGGTGTGCTGTCTCATCCCCAGACGGCGGCCTCGACCGGCGCGGCCGGTGGCACGTAGGGGAGCCTGGCCATGCGGAACGAGACCAGCAGGCCGGCGAGCGCGGCGACCAGCGGGACGAGCATGGCGATCTGCAGGGCGAGCGGCCGGGCCTCGGTGTTGATCCGGATGATCTCGTCCTGCGTGTCCTGCGGCTGACCGACGAGCAGGTTCTCGAGGTCGGTGGTGCTCACCACCTGGGCGTCGTGCTCCAGCACCTGCGCGACCTGCGTCTGCTCGGCGGCGTCCAGCACGGTGCTCTGGGACGCCATCGACGTGAAGATCGTCGCGAGCGCGGCCAGCAGGATCGCGCCCGCGAACGCCAGGCCGAAGGACAGCCCGAACGAGCCGGCGGCGGAGTTGATGCCCGCGGCCTCGCTGACGCGTTCCTCGGAGATCGGCGCCAGGGTGTAGTTGTTCAGCTGCGACACCAGCAGACCGAGCCCGGACCCGGCGACGAGCAGCGGGAGCACCAGCCACCAGCCGGAGTCCGCCCGGGGCACGACGAGGATCACGGCCGCGACGCCAACGAGCAGGAGCGCGAAACCCCACCGGATGATGCCGCTCGGGTTGTGGGTGCCGGCCTTCTTGCCGGCGACGAGCGCGACGGCGAACATGCTCAGCGACAGCGGTGCGATGGACAGCCCGGCCCCCATCGCGCTGTACTCCAGCACCACCTGGAGGTAGATCGGCAGGGCGATCATGGTGCCGCCGAGGGCGATCTGCTGGAGCGACTGCTCGGTGATCCCGAACCGGAACACCCTGGACGCGAACAGGTCCGGGTCGATCAGGGTCGGCTGCGCCAGCCGCCTGCGCTGGCGGAGCCAGACGACGAGCGAGCCGAGCGCCACCACGCCGACGGCCAGGATCGCGGCCACGGACTCGCCGCCCTCCTGCCAGACCAGGATGCCGAGCACCACGCCGCCCATGCCGAGCACCGAGAGCACGGCGCCGACTCCGTCGATGTGGCGCGATCCCGTGTACGGGACGTCCTTGACCAGGCGGATCCCCGAGAGCACGACGGCGATGATCACGACCTCGAGCAGGAACGCCAGCCGCCACGACAGGTAGGTGGTGATGAACCCGCCGAGCAGGGGGCCGACCGCCGCAGCGATCGCCGCGGCCGCGCCGACCAGGGCGAACGCCTTGCGCTGGGCGGCACCGGCGAAGTTGCCGTGGATGAGCGACTGCATCGCCGGGAGGAGCAGCGAGGCACCGAGCCCGCCGATGACCGCCCAGAAGACGATGATGGCCGTCAGGCTCTGCGCGAGGGTCATGGCCAGGGCGCCGACGGCGTAGGCGAGCAGGCCCACCACGTAGGCCCTCTTGCGGCCGAACAGGTCGCCGATCTTGCTGCCGATGAGGATGAACGCGGCCGAGACCAGCGCCTCGAGGGCGATCGCGGACTGCACCCCGCTGACGGTCGTGTCGAGGTCGCGGACCACGGCCGAGATGGAGACGTTCATCAGCGACGTGTCCACCACGAGGACGAACATCGCCATCGCCAGCAGGATGGCGAGTCGGGGATTCCCCGCGGACGCTGCGGTGTCGCCCTCCGGTGTGGTGGTCATGTCGATCCCCTCGTCTCAGGCCCGGGCGCGCGCCGGGCTCACCGCCTCCGGGGGAGCGAGCACGGGCTGGGTGGCCCTGCGGCGCATGAGCACCTTGTCGATCTCCGCGACGACGGGCAGCAGCAGGGCGAGCCCCAGGCAGGCGAGCCACTGGGACCCGGTGAGCGGCTGTGTCGTGAGCCACCGCTGCAGGAAGTCCAGCTCGGTGGCCAGCACGACGAGGATCACCGGCACCGAGAGCACCTTGACCGCGGTCAGCAGCGGAGCGGCCAGGCCGGACTCCGGCTCGCGGCGCAGGACGAGGCCGGACAGGACCGAACCGAGTCCCATGACGACGAACGCCATCGTCATCGACGCCGTCGGGTGGTCGGCGGCCGGGGTGTCGGGACCGAGCACCAGCGGGATCGCCGAGGCGATGCACAGGATCGCGCCGTTGATGATCCAGCGGCGCACGGCGGGGCCGTTGGTGATCCCGACGTCCGGGTCGCGCGGCGCCCGGTCCATGATCCCGGGTCCCACCGGGTCGAGCATGATGGCGATCACGGGGAACACGCAGACGAAGAAGTTGAGGAACAGCACCATCATCGGGGTCATCGCGACACCGTCGGCGATGTCGAAGACGCTGGCTGCCAGGAACAGGACCACCAGACCGATGAGCTGGCTCATCTGGAAGCGGATGTACGCGGTGATCTTCTGGTAGATGCTGCGGCCCAGCTCGACGGCGTGCACCAGGGTGCTGAAGTTGTCGTCGGTGAGCACCAGGCGAGCCGCCTGCTTGGTGACCTCGCTGCCGGAACCCATCGCGACGCCGATGTCGGCCTGCTTGATCGCGGCGGCGTCGTTGACCGCGTCGCCCGTCATGGCGACCACCAGGCCCTGCTTCTGCATGAGCTGGACCAGCCGGAGCTTGTCCTCGGGGGTGACGCGGCCGAACACGTGCAGGTTCGGCAGTCGCTCCAGCAGCTCCTCGTCGGTGAGGGCGGCCAGCTCCGGTCCGCTGATCGCTCCGGGGCCGAGGCCGAGCTGCCTGCCGATCGCGCTCGCGGTCACCGCGTGGTCGCCGGTGATCATGCGGACCTCGATGCCGGCCTTCAGGGCGATGTCGACGGCCACCTTGGCGGTGGGCCGCAGCGGGTCGACGATGCCGACCAGCCCGACGAACACGAGCTCCTCGACGTAGGACATCGGGTCGGCGACCAGCGCGGCCTCGTCGGCCGGCGTGAGGAACCGCACCGCGAAGGCGAGCGTGCGCAGACCCTGCTCGGCGAGCCGCTCCATCTCGGCCTCGATGTCCGCGCGCATGGACTCCAGCGGGACGGTCCGGCCGGGACCGGCGAGGGCGTGCGTGCAGCGCTGCAGCACGACGTCCGGGCCGCCCTTGACCACCTCGACGAGCGACCGGTCGCCCCGCCAGGGCAGCCAGTGGGCGGTCGCCATGAACTTGTACGCCGAGTCGAACGGCACCTCCGCGACGCGGGGGTACGTCCGACGGCTCTCCTCGGCGTCGATGCCCAGCTTCGCGGCGAGCACCACGAGCGCCGCCTCGGTCGGGTCGCCGATCACGGCGCCCGAGTCGGACACGGTGGCGTCGCTGGCCAGGCAGAGGCCGTACGCCAGCGGGGTCAGGTCCGGGACCTCCGCGCCGGCCGCCTGCAGGATCGTGCCGGTCTTGCCGTACCCGGTGCCCTCGACGGTGAAGTGCTGGCCCACCGTGTAGAGAGCGGTCACGGTCATCTCGTTGAGGGTGAGCGTCCCCGTCTTGTCGGAGTTGATCGAGCTGGTCGCCCCGAGCGTCTCGACGTCGTTGAGGTTCGCGACGACGGCCTTCGCGTCGGCCAGCTGACGCGCCCCGTACGCGAGCATGGCCTGCACGAACGTGGGCAGACCGGTCGGGATCGCGGAGATCGCGACCGCGGTCGCGAGGAACAGCAGGTCGCTCGGCGACTGGCCGCGCAGCACCCCGATGAGCACGATGACCGCCACCGCGCTCCACGCGATGACCCCGAGCACCTTGGTCAGCTTGTCGAGCTCGCGCTGCAGCGGCGACTTCGTCTTCTCCACCGACGACAGCAGGGTGGCGATGTTGCCGATCTGCGTCGTCATGCCCGTGGCGGTGACGAGCATCGTGCCGGTGCCGCGGGTGACCGACGTGTTCTGGAACGCCATGTTGGCGCGGTCGCCGAGCGGGACCTCCTCGTCGGCGAGCGTGATCACGTCCTTGCCGATCGGCGTGCTCTCGCCGGTCAGCGCCGCTTCCTGCGTCTCCATCGTGGCGGTCCGCAGCAGCCGGCCGTCGGCGGGCACGATGTCGCCGGCCTCGAGCTCCACGATGTCGCCGGGCACCAGCTCGTTCGCGGGGATCTGTACCAGGGCACCGTCCCGCCGCACGCGCGACTGCGGTTCCTGCATGGTGGCGAGCGCGTCGACGCTCTTGCGGGCGAGCATCTCCTGCCGGGCGCCGATGACCACGTTCACCACGACCAGGAACCCGACGATCAGCGCGGTCGAGCCCTGCCCGATCGCCGCGCTCACCGCCGCGACCGCCACGAGCATGATGTTCATCGGGTCGCGCAGCTGCGCGAACACCACCGACCACACCGACGGCGCGGCCTGCGCGGTGAGCGTGTTGGGCCCGTACCGCTCCCGGCGGGCCGTCACCTCCGCCGCAGTCAGGCCGGCCGAGAGATCCGTGCTGAGCTGCGCGCTCGCGGCCTCGGGGTCGAGCGCCCACCACCGGGTGGGGGCTGCGGTGCTGCTGAGAGTATCTGTCACCGAGAGCTCCTCAAGCCGCGACGAGTGGTGCACGCTCGTGCGGCCACGCTAGCGCGAGATGCCCGGATCGCGGAGGATCCGGGCATCTCGGTCTGCGCGTCAGGAGACGGGTACCGCGACCGGCGCCTCGGCGGGCTCCGGCTCCTCCTGCTTGCTGAGTTCGCTGGGCCACCACATGGCCCTGCCGATGTCGAGGTTGAGCGCCGTGACCAGCACCGACCGCACGATCAGGGTGTCCAGCAGCACGCCGAACGCCACGGCGAACCCGATCTCCGCGAACGCCACGAGCGGGAGGGTGCCGAGCACCGCGAACGTGCCCGCCAGGACCAGCCCGGCCGAGGTGATGACGCCGCCGGTGGCCGCCAGGCCCACCAGCGAGCCACGGTGGTGCCCGATCCGCAGCGCCTCCTCCCGCACCCGGGTCATGAGGAAGATGTTGTAGTCGATCCCCAGGGCCACCAGGAAGACGAACACGAACAGCGGGAACGACGTGTCCGCGCCGGCGTAGCCGAACACGTACTTGAACACGAGCGCGCTGATGCCGATGGCGGCGCCGAACGAGAGGACGACGGTGCCGATGAGCACCAGCGGCGCCACGACCGCCCGCAGCAGGACCATGAGGATGAGGAACACGACGAGCAGGATGATCGGGATGATCAGCCGGTTGTCGTCGGCCGAGGCCCGCTGCACGTCGAGGTTGACCGCCGTGGACCCGCCGACCAGCGCGTCGGCGTCGGGCACCGCGTGCACCGCCGCACGGACCCGGTCGACCGTGTCGAAGGCCTCGTCGGCGTCGGGCGCGGACGTCAGGGTGCCCTCGAGGTAGGCGAGGTCGTCCAGGACGACGGGTTCGGAGACGCTCGCCGGGTCGATCCCCTCGACCTCCGCGAGAGCCGCGGCGACGTCGGTGGCCTGGTCGGCGTTCGTGATCACGACGACGGGGGAGCCGGCGCCGCCGGGGAAGTGCGCGGAGAGCACCTTCTCGCCCACGATCGACGGCTGCTCGCCGCGGAACGACTCCTCGGTGGTCAGACCGGTCGCGTTGAGCGCCACGATGCCGACGCACGCGACGAGGAGCGCCGCGGAGGTGCCGATCCACGTCGCCCTTGGCCGGCGCTCGATCCGGCCGCCGACGCGCGCCCAGAAGCCGTGCTCGGACGGCTCGCCGTCGCCCAGCTTGGGAGTGCGCGGCCAGAAGATCCACCGGCCGCAGGTGACCAGCAGCGCCGGCAGCAGGGTGAGCATGACGAGCACCGCGACGCCGACGCCGACGGCGGCCACCGGGCCGAGGCCGGCCGTGGAGTTCATCGTCGCGAAGAGCAGGCAGAGCATGCCGATGGCCACCGTGGCACCGCTGGCGATGATCGCCGGGCTGGCGCGGTGCAGGGCGAGCGCCATGGCCTCGTGCCGGTCGCCGTGCTTGCGCAGCTCCTCGCGGTAGCGCGCCACGAGCAGCAGGGCGTAGTCCGTCCCCGCGCCGAACACGAGGACCGTGAGGATGCCGGCGCTCTGCGCGTTCACGGTCAGGTCGTAGTTGTCGGCGAGCAGGTAGATGAGCGCCTGCGACACGGTGAGCGCCACGCCCGCGGAGATGACCGGCAGGAGCCAGAGGATCGGGCTGCGGTACGTGATGAGCAGGATGACGATGACGACCGCGACCGCCGCGTACAGCAGCGTGCCGTCGATGCCCTCGAACGCCTCGGACGAGTCCGCGGCCGAGCCGGCCGGGCCGGTGACGTAGACATCGAGGCCGTCGGGGCCGTCCTCCGCGGTGGCGCGCAGGTCGACGACGGCGTCGGCGGCCAGGTTCCAGCCGTCGGACCCGAGGTCGAGCGGGACGATGATCTGCGCGGCGTTGCCGTCCTCCGAGGGGATCGGGCCGACGACGTCGCCGTCCAGCGTGTCGAGCGTGCCGAACTCGGCGGCGTCCGCCGCGATGGCCGCCAGGTCGTCGGGCGTGAGGCCGGACGACCGCTCGTAGACCATGACCGCGGGGATCGTGTTGGCGGACACGAAGCTGCCCGCGACGTCGAGCACCTCCGTGGACTCGGCGTTGGACGGGAGCCAGGACTTGGCGTCGTTGTCCTGCGCGCCCGTGAGCTTGCCCGCGAGGGGCCCTAGGAGCGCGACCACGACGAGCCAGAAGGCGATGACGGCGAACTTGAGGTAGCGATGGGTGATCCATCCGGCGACCTGAGACATGGGTGTTCCTTTGCAGGGGATGTCGACGACGACTGGAAAGGGGCAGACCGCCCGCCCGGAGATACCGCGGCGGCCGCCGGTCTCGGTGCTGTGAGTGATCCTAGGATTTCGGGGTCGGCAGGCCCAGGGATATCGGGGAGACCCCCCAATCGACCCTCAGGTTCCCCTCAGGAGTTGCTCAGGGCAGCCACGGCGCGTGCCACGTCGTCGGCGTCGTTCCAGACGTGGAACGCGAGCCGGACACCGCCGCCGCGGCCGGCCGCACGGGTGCCCGCGGCCGCGAGGAGAGCTCGTCGCGAGCCTGCCTCGTCGTCGGGCAGGGCCACGATCGCGCTGCCGCCGGGCTCCATCCCGAGCCCGGCACGGAAGGCGTCGGCGAGACCGACCGCGTAGCGACGGACGTCGTCCGCAGGTGCGTCGGCGAAGAGCTTCAGCGCGGGGACCGCGCCCACCCAGCAGAGCCAGGCGGGGGAGACGTCGAGCCGCCGCGCGTCCCCGGCGAGCGCCATGTGCGGGCCGTAGACCGACGACCAGATCTCCTCGCCCGCGTACCAGCCGGCGCTCGTCGGTCGGAGCCGGTCGAGCACGTCCGGGCGGACGGTGAGGAACGCGGTGCCGCGCGGCGCGGACAGCCACTTGTACGACGCGCAGACGGTGACGTCGAAGGCGGTCGCGTCCACGGGCAGCCAGCCGGCGGCCTGCGTGACGTCGCAGACGGTCAGGGCACCGGCCGCGGCGGCCGCCGTGCGGATCGCGTCGACGTCCGCGATCCGACCGTCGCGCGACTGCACCAGCGAGAACGCGACGGTGTGGGTCGACGCCCGGACCTCGTCGGCCAACGACTCCAGCGTTACCTGCCGGACGGTGACGCCGCGGTCGGCGTGCGTCAGGAACGGGAAGACGACCGAGGCGAAGTCGCCGTCGACCACGAGCACCTCGGCGCCGTCCGGCACGCTCGATGCGACCAGGCCGACCAGCGCGGACGTCTGCGAGCCGATCGCCACCCACGAGGTCTCGACCCCGACCAGCCGGGCGAAGGCGGCGCGCGAGGCCGCCACCGCCTCGTCGTACACCGCGAGGTCGGCCTTGCCGGCCTGCCAGGAGTCCAGGGCGTCGCGCATCGCGTCCACGGTCGCCCGGGCCGGCAACCCGCACGTGGCCGCGTCGAGGTAGCCGGGCACGGGGGCGAACGCGGAGCGCAGCACGGTCAGGGAGTCCATGGCGACGATCGTCTCAGCCCGCGGCCGCGGCCAGGTGTGCCGAAACGGGGTCCGTGCCTGCGTTCCTCTCGCTAGCGTGTCGCCAGCACCGACGCCGACCAGGGAGCCACCGCCATGCCGCCGTACTGGACCGCCCGCCGCATCCTCTGGACCGGTGTGGTCGTGGCGCTCGGCGCCAGGCTCGTCGTCCTGCCGGTGTTCTACGCCCTCGTGAACGCGTTCCCCTTCCGTGTCGACTTCTACGGCTTGGGCGTGGTCGACGTCTACGGCTGGCTCGAGGCCGTCATCTCGATCGCCGCGTGGGTGGGGGCGTCGATGGTCGCTGCCTCGTTCGTCGTGCGCGTCCTGGAGGAGCGCGGCGTGGTCCCCGCGGTTGTCGAGGACGCCGACGCCGACCGGTCGACCGAGCTCTGACTCAGCGGCTCAGCGCACGCGCGCCGGGTCCCCGGACTGCGTCGCGTGAAGACTTCGTTCCTCCGGGCGCAACGAAGTCCTCACGCGAGCGTGCTGAGCCAGTTCCGGACCGCGGCGGCGACGGCGGTGTCGCTCGTCGGCGTGTGCGTGCCGGGCAGGAAGACGGTGGTGACCGGCCCCGGGACGGCGGACAGGTGGGCGGTGAGCTCGTCGGGGGAGCCGAACGGGTCGCTGGTGCCCGAGACCGCCAGCACAGGGACGTGGAGGTCGGGCAGGTGCGCCGCGCGGAGGTTGTCGGGGCGGCCCGGCGGGTGCAGCGGATAGGAGAGCAGGACCAGCCCGGCCGCGGGCAGTCCCTGCGCGACGGCCATCGAGCACATGCGGCCGCCGAACGAGCGGCCGCCGAGCACCAGCCGGTCCGTGCCGACGCCGAGGGAGTCGGCGAACGCGGCGGCCTGCGCGGTCACGTGCGCGATCGCCGGTGCCGCGGTCTTCGGGAGGTCGAGCCGCAGCACGGGCAGCGGGGCGACGGCCGCCTCGACGGCGACGAGCGCGGGGCTCTCGCGGGTCCCGCCGAACCCCGGGGTGAGCAGCAGCCCGGCGACGGTCATCGCAGGCCCAGCACCGAGGTGATGGTCCGGACCACACCGTTGGCGGTGTTGGCGGGTGCGACGAACCGGGCGTGCGCCCGGACCTCGGGGTGCGCGTTGTCCATCGCGAACGAGTAGTACGCCGCGTCGAGCATGCCGATGTCGTTGAAGTAGTCGCCGAACACCATGGTCTGCTCGGCGGTGATCCCGAGCGCGGCCTGCACCGCCCGCAGCGCGTGGCCCTTGTCCGCGGTCGGGCTCATCACGTCCACCCAGTGCTCGCCCGAGACCAGCCCGTCGAACGGCTGCAGCAACCGGCCGGCGCCCGTGACCGCGGCGCCGAAGTCGTAGACGGCCACCTTGAGGATCTGGTCGTCGACCACGGTCAGGTCCTCGACGTGCTCGAGCTTGGCGTAGTAGGGCGTCGCGTGGTCGAGGAACGCGTCGTCCGTGCGCTCGACGTACGCGGACCGCTTGCCGCACAGCACGGTCCCCAGGTCGAGGTGGTCGGCCGCCCGCACGGTCTCGACGGCCTTCCGCGCGGTGCCCAGGTCGAGGCCGTCGGAGCTGATCTCCTCGTCGTGCTGGACCACGTAGGAGCCGTTCTCCGCGATGTAGACCAGCTCGTCCCGGCCGAACTGCCGGCGCAGGGTGGCGTACTGCCGGCCGCTCGCCGGGCACAGGCGGATCCCGCGGCGGTCCAGCTCGTCGAGCAGCGGCCAGAAGTCGTCGTGGATCCGCTTCTCGTCGTCCAGCAGGGAGCCGTCCATGTCCACCGCGATGAGCCGGATGTCGGGGACGGGGTCGAAGACGAGGGGTTCCACGGGGCGATTCTCTCAGGAGGCCTCGCGGGCCAGGTGCTCGACCGTCGCGGTCAGCGCGCGGAGGCCCGTCTCCACGTCGGCCAGGCTGACGTCCTCGTCCGGGTGGTGGCTGATGCCGTCGGGGTTGCGCAGGAACAGCATGCCGACGCCGGTCACCGCCCCGATGGCCATGGCGTCGTGCCCCGCGCGGCTGAACAGGGCGGGGACGTCCCGGCGGCCGGTGTCCTCGATCCCGGCGCGCACGACGTCCTGCAGGAGGGTGTCGCACATGACCGCGGGCGCCTCGTGCAGCTCGCGCGCGGACCAGGTCAGCCCTCGTCGGCCGGCGATCTCGTCGAGCTCCCGCGTGATGCTGCCCCAGACGCGGTCGCGGTCGTCGTCGTGCTCGCCGCGCAGGTCGACCGTCAGCCGGGCCTCGCCGGGCACGATGTTCACCGCGCCGGGGAACGTCTCCAACCGGCCGACGGTGCCGATGATGTGGTGCTCGGCGCGGCAGAGGCGCTCGACGGCCAGGGCGACCTCGCTGGCGCCCAGCAGGGCGTCGTGCCGCGTCTCGTACCGGGCGCCGCCGGCGTGCCGGGCCTCGCCGTCGATCTGCACGGCGAACCTTCGGGCACTCGCGATCGACGTCACGACGCCCAGGGGAGCACCGCCGTCGTCGAGCTCCGGGCCCTGCTCGATGTGCGCCTCGAGGTACCCGGCCAGGGAGTCCGGGGTGCGGGCGGCCGAGCCGATGCGCCCGGGGTCGAGCCCGAACTCACGGAACGCCGTGCGCAGCGTGGTGCCGTGCTCGTCGGTGAGGTCCCACCACGCCTCGTGCCAGCGACCGGCCATCGCCGAGCTGCCCAGGAGGGCGGTGCCGAACCGGGCGCCCTCCTCGTCCCAGAACGCCACGACGTCGAGCCCGAACCGCAGGGTGCTCGCGACCGGCCGCAGCGCACGGACGACCTCGATGGCCATGAGCACGCCGAGGATCCCGTCGTACCGGCCGGCGTCGCGCACGGTGTCCAGGTGGGAGCCCAGCAGCAACGAGGGCGCGTCGGGGTCGCGTCCGGGCAGGTGGCCGCACTGGTTGCCAGCCGCGTCCTGCCACGTGTCGAGCCCGACCTCGCGCATCCAGCGGGCCGCCACCCGGTTCACGCGGGCGTGCTCGGGGGACAGGTAGACGCGCTCGATCCCGCCGGTCATCGACGTGTACGCGGCGAGCTCGTCGCAGCGGGCCATGATGCGCCGGGCGGCGGCGGGGGCGTCGAGCATCACGCCTCCGCGTAGGCCGCGTCGACGCCGCCGCCGTGGGGGACCGTCGCGCCGGCCCGCCGGAGCACCTGCTCCAGCGCGGCGAGCGTCAGGAGCACCGTGTCGAGGCGTGCGTTGGCGCCCATCGTGCCGATGCGCCACACGCGACCGTGCAGCGGGCCGAACGACGTGCCGATCTCGATGCCGAAGTCCTGCAGCATCGCGCCGCGCACGGCGTCCCCGTCCACGCCGTCCGGGATCTCGACCGCGACCACGTTGTGCATCTTGTGCGCCACGTCCCCGAACACCCCCAGCCCCAGACCGCGGACCCCCGCCAGCATCGCGCGACCGGCCAGCTCGTGCCGGTCGATGACCGCCTGCCGGCCCTCCTCGAGGATGATCCGGGCGCACTCGCGGGCGGCGTACAGCATGCTCGTCGCCTCGGTGTGGTGGTTGAGCCGCCGCGGCCCCCAGTAGTCGAGGATCATGCCGAGGTCGAAGTAGTTGGAGTGCACGGGCTCGCCGGTGTCCTCGTCGGACTCCTCGCGGATCCCGGTCTCGATCCGTCGGCGCCCGTGGATCACCTCGACCGCCTTGTCCGACAGGCTGATCGGCGCGCTCCCCGACGGGCCGGACAGGCACTTCTGCAGCCCGGCCGTGGCGGCGTCCAGGCCCCACGCGTCCATCTCGAACGCGTTGCCGCCCAGCGACGCGGTCGCGTCCGTGTAGAACAGCACGCCGTGGCGTTCGCAGATCGCGCCCAGCTCGTCCAGCGGCTGGAGCATCGTCGTCGACGTGTCGCCCTGCACGACTGCCAGCAGGTGCGGGCGGACGCGGACGATCGCCTCCTCGATGACGGACGCCGGGAACACCTGCCCCCACGGCACCTCGATGGTGTGCACCTCGGCCTGCGCGCGCAGCGCGATCTCGGCGAGCAGGTGCCCGAAGCGCCCGAACACCGGGACCAGGACGCGCGCGCCCGGACGCACCAGCGACACGATCGCCGCCTCGATCCCCGCGCGGGACGTGCCGTCGACCAGCAGGGTCGCGTCGTTGGTCGTCGCGAAGACCTCGCGGTACAGGGCCATGGTCTCGTTCATGTACCCGGTCATCACCGGGTCGTACTGGCCGACCAGCGGGGTGGACAGCGCGCGCAGCACGCGCGGGTCGGCGTTCACCGGTCCGGGTCCCATGAGCAGGCGGGCGGGCGGGTTCACCGGGGCGGTCATGCGGGTCCTCCGAGGGAGCGGGCGTGCCGGACGAGGGAGAGGTCGGTGCCGCGGGGGCCGACGAAGCAGACCCCGACCGGCGCGGGCCCGAGCGCGGACGGGAAGTGCAGGGCGGGGACCGACAGGGCGGGCAGACCGCCGATGCCGGCCAGCGCGGTCATGCGCAAGGTGGCGCCGCGGACCCGGTCGAGCTCGTCGGCGCTCGCGGTGCGGGCGGGGGCCGGACCGGGCGTGGTGGGCAGGACGAGGACGGCGTCGTCGGCGATCGCGCGGATCACCGCGGACAGCCGCTCCACCTCGGCACGAGCGGAGGCCTCGTCCGCCGCGGTCACTTCCCGCGCGATCGCGAACCGCTCACGCACGCCGGGTCCGACCGCGTCGGGATGCGCGTCGATCCAGGTGCCGTGCGCCCGCCACGCCTCCGCGGCCTGCACCACGCGGAACGCCTCGAACCACGCGTCGAGAGGGCCGACCTCGACCTCCTCGACCGTCCCGGCGCACCAGGCGTCGAACGCCTCGCGCGTCGCCGGCTCCAGCAGCTGCAGGACCTCGACGGGGACCACCCGGCGGGAGGGCAGGAGCGGCGCGTCGTCGTCGAGGCACCAGCTGACGACGTGCTCCAGGGTCGCGCCCGTCCGGGTCAGCCAGCCCACCGTGTCGAACGAGGGCGCCAGCGGCAGCATCCCCTGCCGAGGCACCAGCCCGTGCGTGGTGCGCAGCCCCCACAGACCCTGGTAGCTCGCCGGCACGCGGACCGACCCGGCGGTGTCGCTGGCCAGGCCGACGTCCGCCTGCCCGGTGGCGACGGCGGTCGCGGGCCCGCTGGACGAGCCACCTGGGAGCGCTCCGGGGACGGCGCCGTTGACGGGGGTGCCGTAGTGCGGGTTGGCGCCCGCGATCGAGTACGCGAGCTCGTCGGTGCGGGCCAGGCCGCGGACGGACGCGCCTCCCTTGAGCAGGTCGAGCACCGCCGGGGCGTGCTCGCGCTCGCGGGCCGCCTCACGCAGCCACGTCGGGTTGCCCGCGCCGATCCGGTAGCCGCGGACGGCGAAGACGTCCTTGACGGCGACCCGCAGACCCAGCAGCGGGCCGGTGAACGCGCCCTGGTAGAGCGGGTCCCCGACCGTGCGCCACACGGACGTGTCGAAGCTCCGGGTCCGGCCGGTGACGTGCGCGGCCGTGATGCGCCAGCGGCCCTCGGAGAGCTGCCACACCTGCGTCTGCAGCCCGGATCCGCCGCCCTCGTAGCGGGAGGTCGCCACGATGAGCCAGCAGTCGTCGGCGAGCTGCCGGAACTCGACCCGGTCCAGCACCCGGGGCGCGATGCCGCCGCGCGTGCTGCGGAACGCGCTGATGGCGTCGTGCCCGACCAGCAGGCCGTCGCCGTCGCCGCGCAGCGTCAGCGGACCGGGGGCGAACGCGTCGTCCAGCGTCGCGACGTCGTCGGTGGCGAGCGCGTGCTCGTACGCGTCGAACGCCTCCTGCAGGTCCGCGGGCAGGCTCATCGGGCGAGCCCGTCGAAGTCGGCCACCCGGATCCGCGCGTGGGCCCCGCACACCTGGTCGACCACCTGCGAGATGTTGATGTCGGTGGCCGCCGAGAGGTACGCGTAGGCGAGATGCTCGTCGAGCCCCCAGCGGGCCTGGAGCAGGCCGAGCGCCGCCCGGACGCACTTGCGCACGGCCTCGCCCAGGTCCTTGTCGAGCCCGGTCGGGACCAGGTACTCCGGCGTCTCGACCAGCGGCCCCTCGAACGGTCCGAACCGGGCCAGCGCCTCGACCGCGGGCACCACGTCGAACCGGAGCGTGACCCGCAGCGACGCCTCCAGCGCGGTGAGCGCCACCTCGCCGTCGCCCTGCGCGAAGTGCGGGTCGCCCACGTACGCGAGCGCGCCCGGCACCTGCACCGGCAGGTACAGGGTGCTGCCCACCTGGAGCAGGTTGATGTCGATGTTGCCGCCGTGCGCACCCGGGGGCACGGAGTGCGGGCGCTCGTCGCCGGCCACCGCGACGCCCATGATCCCGAGGAAGGGGGCGAGCGGAAACTCGATCAGCCGCTCGCCGCCGTCGACCGCCGGCAGGCAGCCGACGTTCTCCCGCACCGTGGCGAACACGCTCACGTTCTGGGGCCCCCGCGGGAGCTCGCCGGCCAGCGCGCCGCGGCCGTGCCGGTTGGAGATGACCCCGTACGGAACGCGGGGGGTGGTCTCCAGCACGGTGATCGCCAGCAGGTCACCGGGCAAGGCGCCCTCGACGTGGATCGGACCGGTCACCACGTGTGGGCCGTCGGTGGTCTTCCGCGTCAGGGTGCCGACGATCTCGATCGCGTCGGTCAGCACGTCGCTCGGGGCCACCCCGTGGCCGGTGAAGTAGGCCAGCGGGTCGCTGCCCTGGTCGTCGAGCAGGCCCTCGTGGCTCACCGTGTCGATGGTGACCTCGGTGCCGGGCTCGATGCGCAGCACCGGCTCGTCGGCGCCGCAAGGGAGACGTCCCCACAGGACGGTCTGCGGGGTCGACGGCAGGTAGGCCGCCGCCCGGATCTCGCCGGCACCCGGCTGCAACGTTGCACTCATCGGTCCTGCACCCCCACGATGACGCGGTGAGGACCTGGGACGACGCGCGCCGACACCTGGTGCTCATGCTGGCTCTGACGTTCACGACCGGCATCGTCGACGCCGTCGGCTACCTGGGACTGGACCGCGTGTTCACCGCGAACATGACCGGCAACGTGGTGATCCTCGGCATGGGTCTTGCGGGGGCCGACGACCTGCCGGTGCTCGGCCCGGCGCTCGCGCTGGTCGGCTTCCTGGCCGGTGCCGCGGTGGGCGGACGGGTGCTGCGGACCGCACCGGCCGGCTGGTCGCACCGCACGAGCGGCACGTTCGCGGCCACCGGGGTGCTCGCGGTCGGGCTCGGCCTGGGCGCGCTCGTGGCGCCGCCGGTCGAGGGGACGGTGTGGGCGTTCGTCGTCACCGCGCTGCTGGCGGTCGCGATGGGGCTCCAGGCCGCGAGCGCGCGACGGCTGGCGGTCAAGGACGTGACCACGGTGGTCGTCACGTCCACGCTCACGGGTCTGGCGGCGGACAGCCGGCTGGCCGGCGGCGAGGGGAAGGGCTGGGCGCGCCGCTCGCTCGCCGTCGCGCTGATCCTGGTGGGCGCGGGCGTCGGGGCGCTGCTGCTCGAGGTCGGGGGCGAGCAGGGTGTGGGCGTGGGGATGCTGGTCGCGGGGGTGCTGGCGCTCACCGCGGCGGCGCTCGGGCACCGTCACCGCGAGGCCTGACGGCTCACGCACGGGCGACCTCCGGCAGGAGGACACGACCGGTCCCCGCAGCGGTCACGGCTCCGGCCTGCACGATCGGCGACCCGTGCAGCCACACCGTCCGCACGGCACCGGCGAGCGAGGCACCGTCGTAGGGCGACACCGGGTTCCGGTGCTCCAGCGCGTGCACGTCGACCACCCGCTGCTCGTCGGGCGCGAACGCCACCAGGTGCGCGGGCGCGCCGACCGCCAGCTCGCCCAGGTCCAGTCCCGCCACCCGCGCAGGCCCGGTGGTGACCAGCGGCAGCAGCCGCTCCAGGGCGATCCCGCGCCGGCGGGCCTCCGTCCACACGACCGACAGCCCGAGCTGCAGTCCCGCGATGCCGCCCCAGGACAGTCCGAAGTCGGCGTTCTTCAGGTCCGCGGTCGACGGCGAGTGGTCGGACACGATCGCGTCGATCGTCCCGTCGAGCACGGCCTCCCACAGCAGGTCCTGGTTGCCGGCGTCGCGGATGGGCGGGCAGCACTTGAACTGCGTCGCGGCGGCCGGCACGTCCTCGGCCCGCAGCGCGAGGTAGTGCGGGCAGGTCTCGACGGTCAGCGGGAGGCCGTCGGCCTTGGCGGCGCGGACCAGGTCGAGCGAACCGGCGTCAGACAGGTGCAGGACGTGCGCGCGGGCGCCGGTGCGCCGCATCGCGTCGATCACCCGGGCGATCGCGTGCCGCTCGCTCACGGCCGGCCGGCTGGCCAGGAAGTCCGCGTACCGGTCGCCCAGGGCGCCGTCGCCGCGCAGGTCGGCCGGGTCCTCGGCGTGCACGACCAGGACGCTGCCGAGCGTGGCCACCTCCGCGAGCGCGGCCTCCAGCTGCGCGGGGTCGAGGTGTCCGAACTCGTCGACGCCCGACGGGGTGAGGAACGCCTTGAACCCGCGGACGCCGGCGTCGTGCAGGGGCCGGAGCGACCCGAGGTTCTCCGGCACGGCCCCGCCCCAGAACGCCACGTCCACGGTCAGCTTGCGGGCGGTCGCCGCGCGCTTGGCGTCCAGTGCCCGGACCGTGGTGGTGGGCGGGATCGAGTTGAGCGGCATGTCGACCAGGGTCGTGACACCACCGGCAGCAGCCGCACGGGTAGCCGACGCGAAGCCCTCCCACGCGGTGCGGCCCGGCTCGTTGACGTGCACGTGGCTGTCCACCAGGCCGGGCAGAAGGACCTCGTCGGGGCCGAGCTCGACCTCCGCGACACCGGCCGGGACCGGTCCGTCGAGCGCGGTGATGCGCCCGTCGGTGACCGCGACCTGCGCGGGCTGCCACGCTTCGTCGACCCAGGCGCGGCGCGCGCGGACGACGAGGTCGGGCACGGTCATGGCGGCTCCCGGTGGTCGGCTGCTGCGTCAGGCTACGGCCACCGGCGACACCGCGTCCGCGTGGATCCGGAAACCGGCAGACACCGGGCAACCGGGGGCCGTCGTCACGCCTGCGGCGAACACGGGCAGTCCAGGCACCACCCCGCCGTTAGCATCGAACAACGCCGCCCCGTCGTCCCCCGGTGCGCCAGCCAGGGGAGCCGGCACGCAGCTCGTGAGGAGTGCACATGTTCGAGAGATTCACGGACCGAGCCCGTCGCGTGGTCGTCCTTGCCCAAGAAGAGGCACGGATGCTCAACCACAACTACATCGGGACGGAGCACATCCTCCTGGGCCTGATCCATGAGGGTGAGGGTGTCGCAGCCAAGGCTCTGGAGTCGCTCGGCATCTCGCTCGAGGCCGTGCGCGCCCAGGTGCAGGAGATCATCGGCGAGGGCCAGCAGGCTCCGTCGGGTCACATCCCCTTCACCCCGCGCGCCAAGAAGGTCCTCGAGCTGTCGCTGCGCGAGGCGCTGCAGCTGGGCCACAACTACATCGGGACCGAGCACATCCTGCTCGGCCTCATCCGCGAGGGCGAGGGCGTCGCCGCCCAGGTCCTCAACAAGCTGGGCGCGGACCTGAACCGCGTGCGCCAGCAGGTCATCCAGCTCGTCTCCGGCTACCAGGGCAAGGAGCCCGTCGCCGCCGGCGGTCCGCAGGAGGGTCAGCCCTCGGGCAGCGCCGTCCTCGACCAGTTCGGCCGCAACCTCACGCAGGCTGCGCGCGACGGCAAGCTCGACCCGGTCATCGGGCGCGAGAAGGAGATCGAGCGGGTCATGCAGGTGCTGTCCCGCCGCACCAAGAACAACCCGGTCCTCATCGGGGAGCCCGGCGTCGGCAAGACCGCCGTCGTCGAGGGCCTCGCGCAGGACATCGTGCGCGGCGACGTGCCCGAGACGCTGAAGGACAAGCAGCTCTACACGCTGGACCTGGGCGCGCTCGTGGCGGGTTCCCGGTACCGCGGTGACTTCGAGGAGCGCCTGAAGAAGGTGCTCAAGGAGATCCGCACGCGCGGCGACATCATCCTGTTCATCGACGAGATCCACACCCTCGTCGGGGCGGGTGCCGCCGAGGGCGCCATCGACGCCGCGAGCATCCTCAAGCCGATGCTGGCGCGCGGCGAGCTGCAGACCATCGGTGCCACCACGCTCGACGAGTACCGCAAGTACGTCGAGAAGGACCCTGCCCTGGAGCGTCGCTTCCAGCCGATCCAGGTGGCCGAGCCCAACCTGGCGCACGCGATCGAGATCCTCAAGGGTCTGCGCGACCGGTACGAGGCGCACCACCGCGTGTCCATCACGGACGCCGCGCTGGTCGCCGCCGCCACCCTGGCGGACCGGTACGTCAACGACCGCTACCTGCCGGACAAGGCGATCGACCTGGTCGACGAGGCCGGCGCCCGCCTGCGCATCCGCCGCATGACGGCTCCCCCGGAGCTGCGCGAGCTCGACGAGCAGATCGCCGAGACGCGCCGCGACAAGGAGTCGGCGATCGACGAGCAGGACTTCGAGAAGGCAGCCCGTCTCCGCGACGCCGAGAAGCAGCTCGGTCTCAAGCGCGTGGAGAAGGAGAAGGCCTGGAAGTCCGGCGACCTCGACGCGGTCGCGGAGGTGGACGAGGAGCTCATCGCCGAGGTGCTGGCGATCGCCACGGGCATCCCGGTGTTCAAGCTCACCGAGGAGGAGTCCAGCCGGCTGCTCCACATGGAGGAGAACCTGCACAAGCGCGTCGTCGGCCAGGAGGCGGCCATCAAGGCGCTCTCGCAGGCCATCCGCCGTACGCGTGCCGGGCTCAAGGACCCGAAGCGCCCCGGTGGGTCGTTCATCTTCGCCGGCCCCACGGGCGTCGGGAAGACCGAGCTGGCCAAGGCGCTCGCGGAGTTCCTGTTCGGTGACGAGGACGCGCTCATCCAGCTCGACATGTCCGAGTTCTCGGAGAAGCACACGGTCTCGCGGCTGTTCGGCTCGCCTCCCGGCTACGTCGGGTACGACGAGGGCGGCCAGCTCACGGAGAAGGTCCGTCGCAAGCCGTTCTCGGTGGTCCTCTTCGACGAGGTCGAGAAGGCGCACGCGGACATCTTCAACTCGCTGCTGCAGATCCTCGAGGACGGTCGCCTGACCGACTCGCAGGGCCGGGTGGTCGACTTCAAGAACACCGTCATCATCATGACCACGAACCTCGGCACCCGGGACATCGCCAAGGGCCTCATGACCGGCTTCCAGGCCGGCGGGGACCTGTCGACGTCGTACGAGCGCATGAAGTCCAAGGTCAACGACGAGCTCAAGCAGCACTTCCGGCCTGAGTTCCTCAACCGCGTCGACGACGTGGTCGTGTTCCCGCAGCTGTCCCAGCCGGAGATCTTCGCGATCGTCGACCTCATGGTCGCCAAGCTGGCCACGCGCCTGCGGGCCAAGGACATGGACATCGAGATCACGCCTGCGGCCAAGAAGCTGCTGTCGGAGAAGGGCTACGACCCGGTCCTGGGTGCTCGGCCGCTGCGCCGCGCCATCCAGCGGGACATCGAGGACGCACTGTCCGAGAAGATCCTGTTCGGCGAGCTCAAGGCCGGCCAGCTCGTGATCGTGGACGCCGAGGGCGAGGGTCTGCTCGGGGAGTTCACGTTCCGTGGCGTCCCGCGCGGAGCGCACCCGGCGGAGCCGGTCGCGGTCGGCGCCTCCTACGGCACGCCGGGATCGGGCACCGACCTGCCCGCGGCGGGCCCGGTCATCAGCGACGGTGGCACGGGGACGCTGCCCCAGGTGGGCTGACCCGCACCGCACGCACGGCGAACGCCCCGGTCCCTCGCGGACCGGGGCGTTCGCCGTTCCCGCGCCGCTCGTCGCAGCGCCGACTTCGTGACTTCCGGACGAGTTCGTGAGCTACAGCTCACGAGCTCGACGGGAACTCACGAACTCGCGGCGGGAGGGGCGCGCAGAGCGCAGGTGTCGGCGGCGGGTGACAGGGTGGGGTCATGCCTGGACTCCGCCGCCTGCCCCGATCCGCACCCGAGGAGCAGGGGGTGGACCCGCGGGCGCTCACCCGGCTGGTGGATGCGCTCGCCGGGTGGCCCGAGCTCCACTCGCTCATGGTGCTGCGGCACGGAGCGGTCGTCGCCGAGGGCTGGGCGGCGCCGTACGCGCCCGACCGGCTGCACGAGCTGTACTCGCTGAGCAAGAGCTTCACGTCGACCGCCGTCGGGTTCGCCGTGGCCGACGGGCTGCTCACGGTGGATGACCTGGTGCTGGACCACGTGGGAGACAAGGCACCGGCCGCGCCGGACGCGAACCTGCAGCGGATGCGGGTACGGGACCTGCTGACCATGACGACCGGGCACGACGAGGACCCCACCGGCGCGGTCTTCGACTCCGGTGCGCAGGACTGGGTCGCGGCGTTCCTGGAGCAGCCGGTGCAGTACGAGCCGGGCACGCACTTCGTCTACAACACCGCGGGCACGTTCATGCTCTCGGCGATCGTGCAGAGGCTCACCGGGCAACGGCCCCTCGACTACCTCGGTCCGCGGCTGTTCGAGCCGCTCGGGATCGAGGGCGCGATCTGGCAGCAGTCGCCGGAGGGGATCGACGTCGGCGGGTCCGGCCTGTCCGCGACCACCGAGGACGTCGCGGTGTTCGGCCAGCTCTACCTGCAGGGCGGCGTCTGGGACGGTCAGCAGGTGGTGCCGGCGGGATGGGTTGCCGAGGCGACGCGCGCGCAGGTGTCCAACGCCGGCGGACCCGACCCCGACTGGACGCAGGGGTACGGCTACCAGTTCTGGCGCGGACGCCACGACAGCTACCGCGGCGACGGCGCGTTCGGGCAGTTCTGCGTGGTGCTGCCGGAGCAGGACGTCGTCGTGGTGACCACGTCGGGCGTCGCGGACATGCACCACCAGCTGGAGCTGGTCTGGCAGCACCTGCTGCCCGGGCTGTCGGACGGACCTCTGCCCGGCGACGACGAGGGACGCGCGCAGCTGGCCGACCGGCTCGCGGGCCTGCGCCTCGACCCACCGGCCGGATCGCCCACGTCCCGCACGGCCGAGCGGCTGAGCGGGCGGACGATCACGTTCGAGCCGAACACCCTCGGCATCCGCAACGCGGTGCTCGAGGTGGGCGTCGAGCACGACCGCCTCACCGTCGACCACGGCGAGGAGACGGTGATCGTCACGGTCGGGCACGCGCAACCGGCGCTGACCCGCACCACCCTGCGACGCAAAGACCCCGAGGACGTGCTGGTCAGCGGCACGTGGACGTCGGCGGACACCTACGTGATCACGGTGAGGTTCGTCGAAGCGCCGTTCGTCGCGACCGCCACCATGACCGTCACGGGTGACGACGTCGTGGTGGAGAGCGGGATGAACGCGTCCTTCGGTCCGACGACGGCCCCGCCGCTGGTGGGCAGCCTGGTGCAGACGCTCGACGAGGTGTGGGTCGGCTGAGTCCTCAGCTGAGCTCGAGCACGGTCCACCAGTCGTTGACGTCGCGCTCCGGGTAGCCGGTGACCTCCTGCTGGCCCGCGGTCAGCCGGGGGTCCGAGGCGCGGTGGGAGTGCAGCGCGGCGCCGGTGGCCACGTGCACGAGGCGGACGCGGGCGCCCGCGGTCCAGGGGCGGTCGTCGATGATCTCGACTCGCCAGTCGGCGGACGCGTCGGGGGTGTCGACGGCACTGACCTGCTGCTGGCGCGTCAGCGGCGACGGGATGCCGGCTGCGCTCCGGAGCCAGCGGCCGGTCGACACGTGCCGCAGCCGGAGCACCGACCCGTCGCGCAGCGCGGTGCCGGCGGGCGTCCCGGCGGTTCCGACGAGCAGCCACCGGTCGTTGTCGTCGGAGCCCGCGAAGCACGTGACCTGCTGCAGGCCGTCGCTGTCGCGGTGCGTGTACGGGAGGTCGTGGGAGTGCAGGGTCAGGCCCGTCCACACGTGCGAGAGCTTGACCGTGTCGCCGGTCGACACCTGGTCCTTGACGCCGGGTGGGCGGCGGGTGAGCACGCGGGGCCGCCGGGGCGTGTAGTCCTGCAGGAAGAAGCCGCGCCACGTGTGGCCGTTGGACGCGGTCCAGTCGGGCTGGTCGCGGTCGGAGGTGAGCGTCACGACCTTGCCCACCGAGTTGTTGTCGTAGACCTGCAGAGTGGTCCTGCCGGTCGCACGGTCCTGCTCGTACCCGTAGGCGATGACCTGGTGGTTGTCGCCGATCGCGGCGAGGCTGCGCGCGACGACGAGCCCCAGGACGACCGGGCGGCCGGCGTCGATGGACTTCATCAGCCGCGGCAGCTCCTCCTCCTTGGTCCAGCGCGTGACGCCCTTGAACACCCACGTCTCGTCGTCGGAGTGCATGGACCAGGTGACGAACTTGGCGGCGGACCCGGTGAAGAACGAGTCCCGGAGGCGCTGGGTGAACAGCTGCGCGAGCCAGTGGGAGTCCGGCGGGACGCGGCTCGGCGCCCACAGGTCGGCGCGCCAGGCGGGCACCGGCTGCCCGGCGAGGAAGTAGTCGAGCGACGCGTACGCCATCCCGCCGCACCGGCCGGACGTCGTGATCTTGGCGCCGTTGGGCAGCGTGAGCACCTCGTTGACGAACGCGTTCGGGAACGCGAAGCCGTGGGTGGTGGGGTCGAACGCGACCGCCCCTCGAAGGAGGACCTGCTCCGGCATCGACACACCCTCTCGTCCCGTGAGCCGCGCCTCGACCTGCGGCACCCCCGTGCATGTCGAGGGTGCCACGAAGGAGTCCGCGGGGCGGGGTGAGATACGACGACGGCCCCGGCTCGCGAGGAGCCGGGGCCGTCGTCGCGCAGTCAGCCGCCGTAGCTGACCAGGTACGCCGGGATCGTGGCCGTGCCCTGGGCCACGCCGCCGGTGTCGTTGATGACGTGCGCGATCACGCCGTTGCCGCCGAGCGACACCGTGAGGATGTTGTGGAACCGCACCCCCGGCTTGACCGGTGACTGGAACCCGCTGTCGACGACGATGCTCGGGTCGCGGTCGCCCCGAGGTCGATGGGCAGCCACTGGGCGTCGGACGCCGATCCTCCGGGTCCGCGCCAGCGCCTGAACCTCGTCACCCCTCGCAACGTCCGCACATCCGGCAGTCCCGACGACCGAATCCGCGGACGTCCGCTCGGGGAACGCTTGACGTCCGCACATTCACGCGCCGGGACGACCGAATCTGCGGACGCTGGCCCTCCCTCCACACACAGCAACGTCCGCACTCCTGCGGGTAGGAACCCACGGGAGTGCGGACGTGGCGTGCGGGTGGGTCAGCTGCCGATGGCGGACTCGACCTCGAGCGTGAACTGCTTGGCCGCGTCGGCCGGGGTCATCCGGCCGAACAGGACCTCCTGGTTGATGCGCCGCGTGATCTCGGCGACCTGACCGGCGCCGACCGGCGGGACGGCCGGTCCGTCGACGATCTCGTCCTCGAGGTCGGCCAGGAACTCGGCGGCCTGCTTGTCGGTGGCCGAGAACTTGTCCTGCACCGCCGCGCGGACGTCGATGTTGGCGGGCAGCCCGCGGTCGGAGAGGAGGATCTCGCCGGCGGCGGGGTCGTTGAGCAGGAAGTCGACCAGCAGGGCCGCCTCCTCCGGGTGCTCGGACTTGGCGGAGACCGAGTAGTACATGGCCGGCTTGAAGTACATGCCGGTGCGGTCCTCCTCCGACTCGCCGGGGACGCGGAGGAGCTTGAGCTCCTTGCCGGACGCGTTGGTGATCGCGGTCAGCTGGTTGGTCCAGAACCACGCCATGGCGCCCTTGCCCGTGGCGACGAGCGACTGCTCCGGACCGCCGGCGTCGACCTCGACCGTCGTCGCGGCGTCAGGTGAGCCGCCACCGGCCTGCAGGTCCAGCGAGTACTGCCACCAGTCGGCGAGGGTGTCCTCGTCGTACCCGAGCTTGCCGTCCTTCGTGTAGAGCGACTCCCCGCGCTGGCGGGCGAAGATCGAGAACCCCGGCTCGTTGAACCCGTAGTCCTGCGCGCCGAACACGGCCTTCCCGGTCTTGGCGGAGATCTCGTCGGCGATCTCGACGTACTCCTCCCAGGTCCAGGTGGAGTCGTCGGGCAGCTCCACGCCGGCGGCCTCGAAGGCGGTGGGGTCGGCGACGACCGCGTACGCGTTGACGCCGGTGGCCACGCCGTACAGGGCGTCGTCGATGGTGCCGGACTGCAGCACGTTCTCGTCGATCTTCGAGGTGTCGAGGCCCAGCTCGTTGAGGTCGGCGAGCACCCCGCGTGAGGCGTAGTCGTTGAGGAACCGCTCCTCCTGCGTGATCACGTCCGGGGCGTCACCGCCGGCGACCGCGGTGCCCAGCTTGTCGAAGTAGCTGTTCCAGTCGGTGTAGTCGGGGACCACGGTGATGTACGGGTACTTCTCCGTGAACTTGTCGAGCACCGACTGGGTCAGCTCGTGCCGGGTGTCGGAGCCCCACCAGGAGAAGCGGATCTCGACGGGCTCCGGGGGGCCCGACGAGGTGGGCGTGGCGGCGGGCTCGTCGGACGAGCCCGCGCAGGCGGTCAGTGCGAGGGCCGCGATGGCGAGCACTGCACCGGCACGGAGGGACTGTCGGGGGCGCATGGTTCTCCTTGGGTGACGAGGACGACGGTGTGCTGTCGGGAGGGCCGGCGGATCGGGTGGAGCTACTTGATGCCCGTCGTCGCGATCCCCTTGACCAGGTACTTCTGGCCGAACAGGAACGCGAGGAAGACGGGGATGAGCGAGACGATCGACATCGCGAACATCGGGCCCCACGAGCTGGCGCCCGTGGAGTCCAGGAACGTGCGGAGAGCGACCGGCGCGGTGTACATGTCCGGCCGGACGAGGAAGATGAGCTGGCTGAAGAAGTCGTTCCACGTCCAGATGAACGTGAAGATCGCCGTGGTGGCCAGGGCGGGCAGCGACAGCGGGAGCATGATCCGCAGGTAGATGCGTCCGTGCCCGCACCCGTCCAGGCGGGCGGCCTCGTCCAGCTCCCGGGGGATCCCGCGGAAGAACTGGACCATGAGGAAGATGAAGAACGCGTCCGTGGCCAGCAGCTTCGGGACGATGAGCGGCAGGAACGTGTTGATCCAGTCCAGCCGGGCGAACAGGATGTACTGCGGCACGATGATCACGTGGATCGGCAGCATGATCGACATGAGCATGACCGCGAACCACAGCCGCCGGCCCCGGAACTCGAGGCGCGCGAACGCGTAGGCCGCCATCGAGCAGCTGACCAGGTTCCCCACCAGCGACCCGAGCACGATGACCGCCGAGTTCAGCAGGTACCGGCTGAACGGGTACTGCAGCGCGTTCCAGCCCTGCGAGTAGTTGGTCCAGTCCACCTCGGTGGGGATGAGCGACACGTCGCGGAAGATCAGCTCGGTGGGCTTGAACGAGCTGATGAGCAGCCAGATCAGCGGGTAGAGCATCAGCAGGCAGAGCGCGACGAGGCCTGCGTGCTTGAGCACGGAGCGGCGGCGGTCGGGCCACGGGGAGCGGTGGTGCTGCACCGGGGGGACCTCGTCGGCCAGGGCCGACAGGGTCGTGGCAGGGGGCGTGGGGCGCACGTGGACCTCAGTCATCGTAGAAGACCCAGAACTTGGAGGCGAAGAAGTTGATCAGGGTCATCACCGCGACGATGAGGACGAGCAGCCACGCCATGGCGGACGCGTAGCCCATGTCGAAGGCTGTGAAGCCCTTCTGGTAGAGGTAGAGCGTGTAGAACATCGTCGAGTCGGCCGGTCCGCCCGTGCCGCCGGAGACCACGAACGCCTGCGTGAAGCTCTGGAAGGCGCCGATCACCTGGAGCACCAGGTTGAAGAAGATGATCGGCGTGAGCAGCGGCAGCGTGATCGAGCGGAACTTGCGCACCACGCCGGCGCCGTCGATGGCGGCCGCCTCGTAGTACATCTCCGGGATCTGCCGCAGGCCGGCCAGGAAGATGATCATCGGGGCGCCGAACGTCCAGATGTGCAGCAGGACGAGCGTGCTCAGCGCGGTGTCCGGGTCCGACACCCAGCCCTTGCCCTCGATGCCGAACAGGGCGAGGAAGTGGTTGACCAGGCCGTCGATCCCGAACACCTGGCGCCACAGGATGGCGACGGCGACCGAGCCGCCGAGCAGCGAGGGCAGGTACAGGACCGAGCGGTAGAACGGCAGACCCTTGATGCCGCGGTCGAGGATGAGGGCGAGCGCCAGGGCGGCGATCAGCTGCAGCGGCACCGCGGTGAACACGTACGTGAACGTGACCCGCAGGGAGTTCAGGAGCCGGGGGTCCTGGAACAGCCGCGTGTAGTTCTCGATGCCGACCCACGACGGCGACTGCAGCAGGTCGTAGTCCGTGAAGGACAGGTACCCGGACGCGACCATCGGGCCGATCGTGATGAGCCCCAGGCCGAGGAACCAGGGCGCGAGGAAGATCGCCGCGCTCTTGCCGTCGCCGCTGCGCAGGGGTCGCCGAGCGGGCGCAGTCTTGCCTCCGCGCGCCGCTCGCGCCGTCCGGCGCAGTTCTGTCACCACAGACATGTCGTCGATCACCTCACTGTGTTCGCCGTGGGGATCCGGTGAGAAACCGGTTCCTCGGTCGGTACCGTAGCACCGGAAGATGTGCTTGGGAACCGGTTTCCCGTGGTGTATGTTCAGCGCGGAGCCACCCCCGACGCGGTGGCTCGAGGGTGACCGCGGGAGGCTGCAGTGACGCAGAACGGGTGGACGCGCAGCGCGTCGACCATCGCCGAGGTCGCGCATGCCGCGGGCGTCTCACGGGCGACCGTGAGCAGGGTGATGAACGGCCGCTCCACGGTGGACCCGGAGCTCGCCGCGCGCGTCCGTGACGTGGCCGAGCAGCTGCACTACCGGCCCAGCAACACCGCGCGGAGCCTGTCGCTCGGACGCACCAACACCGTCGCCGTCGTCGTCCCCGACCTGGCCAACCCGATGTTCCAGCAGGTGCTCCGGGGGGTGGCCTCGGCCGCCGCGGAGGAGGGTTACCGGGTGCTGGTGGCGGACACCGCCGAGCACGCCGGGGACGAGGAGCGGATCGCGCTCGACGCCCGCCTGCGCTGCGACGCCCTCGTGCTGGTCTCGCCGCGCATGTCCGAGCAGACCCTGCGCGCGCTGCTTCCCGAGATCCGCCCGGTGGTCGTCGTCAACCGGGCCGCCGACGGCACGACCCCGACCCTGGCCATCGACTACGCGGCCGGCATCGACCAGATCGTCGAGCACCTCACCGGCCTGGGCCACCGGCACCTGCTGTACCTGGCCGGTCCGCCGGACAGCGCGTCGCACGGTGCCCGGCTCGACGCGCTGCGCGCCGCGGCCGCCCGCCGCGAGGACGTCCGGCTGAGCGAACGCCCCGCAGGCTCGTCGGTCGAGTCCGGCTACGCCGCCGCGCAGGACGTGCTCGCCTCCCGCGCCACGGCGGTCGTCGCCTACAACGACCTGGTCGCGTTCGGCCTGCTCGCGCGCCTGAACGAGCTCGGCGTCGCAGTGCCCGGGGACGTCTCGATCACGGGCTTCGACGACATCGAGCTCGCGCGGTTCGCGACGCCGTCCCTGACCACCGCGACCGTGCCGCAGGCCGAGCTGGGCCGGCAGGCCTGGGCGCACCTGCGCTCGCTGGTCGGCGGCGACGCCCTGGACCCGACGCCCCCGTTGATCACCCCGGTCCTCGCGATCCGCGCGAGCAGCGGCCCGGTGCCCCCGGCGGCGCGGCTCGGCCGCCGCGCCGCGACCGACCCGGTGGGTCCGGAGGTTCCCGAGCTCACCGGCACCTCGTGGTCCTCCGACCTGGGCTCGTACCTGCTCAGCGGGGCGACCTCCGGTCCGACCGTCCCGCTCGCCCGGTACGAGTCGGGGGAGCGCGTGCCCCGCGTGCACGCCCCGCGCCCCTACCTGCACCCGGTGCACTCGGCGGCGGGCACCGCGCTCACCGAGACCAGCCCGGTCGACCACCGCCACCACTACGGCGTCTCCATGGCGGTGCCGGTGGTCAACGGCACCAGCTACTGGGGCGGCCGCACGTTCCTGCGCGACGAGGGCCCGACCCTGCTGCCCAACCACGGCCGGCAGGTCAGCGGTGGTGCGCGGCTGGCCGACGAGGGCGCGACGCTCGTCGACGAGATCGAGTGGCTCGACGAGCGCGACCGCCCCCTGCTGACCGAGGACCGGCACCTGAACGCGGCACCCCTGGCGGACGGTCGCGGCTGGACGCTGCGCTGGTCCAGCGTGCTGCACGCCTCCCACGGACCGCTGCGGATCGAGAGCCCCGGCACCAACGGCCGACCGAGCGCCGGGTACGGCGGCATCTTCTGGCGCCTCCCGTCGGCCGACGTCACCACGGTGCTCGGCGAGGGCCTGGTCGGCGAGGAGGCCGTGCACGGCAGCCTGTCGCCGTGGCTCGCGTTCGTGCAGCGCCGCGAGGTGGCGACGACCACCGTGCTGCTGGTGCAGCACCCCGCGGCGCTGCGGCCGTGGTTCGCGCGGGTGGCCGAGTACGTCGGTGCCGGCCCGGCCCTGGCGTGGGACCGCGTGGTCGACGTGCCCGACGGCGGCCGCCTCGACGTGGGGCTCGCCGCCGTGGTGGTGGACCGGGCGCTCGGTGCCGACGAGGCGGGACACCTCGCCGCGCAGGCGTGGGGATGATCACGCAGACGCCCCGCGGGGCGACGCCCGTGAGCGACCCGGCGACGGACCTGCCGACGATCGCGGTGGTCGGTGTGCACGGCCACGGCGCCACGCACGTCCGCAAGGTCGCCGACCTGCAGGAACGCGGCCTGGCCACGCTCGCCGCGCTCGTCGACCCCCGTCCCGTCGAGGGCGACGTCCCCTGGTTCCCGGACCTCGACGACCTCCTCGCGCACGCCCGGCCGGACGTCGTGGTCATCGCGACGCCCATCCACACGCACCTCCCACTGGTGTCCACGGCGCTGCGGGCCGGCTGCGACGTGCTCCTGGAGAAGCCGACCACCGCGTCGCTCGCCGAGCACGCCGAGCTGCTGGACGTGGTCGAGGAGACCGGGCGGCTGTGCCAGGTGGGGTTCCAGACGTTCGGGTCCGGGGCGGTCGACGAGGTCGCGCGCATCGTCGCGACCGGCGAGCTCGGGGAGGTCACCGGGGTCGGCGCGGTCGGCACCTGGGTCCGTGGCGCGGGGTACTTCGCGCGGGCCCGGTGGGCCGGCCGGCGCACGCTGGACGGCGTCGAGGTGGTGGACGGCGTGGTGACCAACCCCCTGGCGCACGCCGTCGCGACCGCGTTGCTGCTGGCCGGCGCGCGGACGGTCCAGGACGTGACCGACGTGCGGGTCGACCTGCACCGCGCCCACCCGATCGAGGCGGACGACACGTCGGCGGTGGTCGTCGGGACGCGCGGCGGTGTGCAGGTCTCGGCGGGGCTGACCCTGTGCGCCCCGCAGCGCTCGCCCGCGCGGATCGCCGTCCGCGGCACGCTCGGCACCGCGACCCTGTTCTACGAGACGGACGAGATCGAGGTGTCCTCGCCGCGCGGCACCCGACGGATCCGCTGCGCGCGGGTGGACCTGCTCACCCAGCTGCTCATGGCGCGCACCCACCCCGCGATCAGGCTGCGGTGCTCCGTCGCGGACACCGGCGCGTTCCTGCGGGTGCTCGAGGCCGTGCGCACCGGTCCGGACCCGACGCCGGTGCCGGACGCGTTCGTCGAGTGGCGGGGCGAGCTGGACGACCGTCATCCGGTGGTGGCGGACGTGGAGCACTGGTGCGCGCGGGTGGCCGCCGAGGGCGCGACGTTCACCGAGCTCGGGGCACCGTTCGCGGGGTGATCGCCGGACCGGCGCCTAGGCTCGGTCGTCGTGATCCTGCGCCCGTACCGCGAGTCCGACGCCGTCGCGACCCTCGAGGTGTTCCTGCGCGCGATCCGCACCACGGCGAGCCGCGACTACACGCCTGAGCAGGTGGCCGCCTGGGCGTCGGACGAGATCGACGTGGCGGGCTGGTCGGCGCGGCGGGCGGCGCACCGCACGCAGCTCGCGGAGGTCGACGGCCGGGTGGTCGGGTTCACCGACGTGGACGAGCGAGGGTACGTCGACATGCTCTTCGTCGACCCGGACGTCGGGCGGACCGGGGTGGCGTCGGCGCTGCTCGGGTGGGTGCTGGAGACGGCGCGGGACCTCGGCGCGACCGAGCTCACCACGCACGCGAGCCTCACGGCGCGGCCGTTCTTCGAGCGGCAGGGGTTCGAGGTCGTGGTGGAGCAGCATCCCGTGCTGCGCGGCGTCGCGCTGACGAACTTCGTGATGCGACGGGAGCTCGCCCCTTAGCCGGTCGCACACGCGTTGCCGCTGATCAGCGGCGATACCGGGTGGAGATGACTGCGTAGTCGTCGGGAAACGGCGATGGCGAGCGCTTTCCCCAGTTTCCGCGAAACCCTTGCGCGGCCGGTGAGCGGTCTGTAGGAATGTCACTGCTTGCTCGGGTGAATCGTTCCAAGATGACCGATCGGGCTCTGCTCTCAACGACGAGACAAAGGGTGATGCCATGCGCTCGACGCGCGCGCACGACGAGGGACGACCGGCACCACGCACGACCCGGGCACTGCTCGCGGGCGCGGCGGTTCTCGCGCTGGTGGCCACAGGAGGCTCGCCCGCCCTGGCTGCCGATCCGGTGACCACGTGGAAGTTCGACATGGGGACCGCGACGAGCCCGGTGGCCGACGGCTACCAGCAGGTGACCGACGCGACCCGCTACTCCGCCGCGACCGGCTTCGGCATCGTGCCGGCCGAGGGCATCACCCCGATCTCCCGCGACCGCGGCGCCGAGGACCCGGCGGACCGCGACTTCGTGCTCGCCACGGCGTGGACCTTCGTGCTCGACGTGCCCAACGGCACCTACGACGTGACGGTCCGCTCGGGCGACCTGCTGGCGGGGAGCAGCGCCACCAAGACCACCGTGACCCTCGAGGGCGCGGGCGGCGGCTCGCTGAGCACCAAGACCGCGACCGTCTCCGGCACGTGGCCGGCCACGGTCGCCGACGGCCAGCTCACCGTCGGGATCACCGGCAGCGGCGCGGGCGGGTACGTGAGCTCGATCGTCGTCGCGCAGACCGGGACCACGCCCGAGGAGCCGGACCCCGGCACCTCGACGATCGCCGCGCCGACCTCCGTGCGCCTGGCGCACGTGACGCCGACCGCCGTGACGCTCCGCTGGAACGAGGTCGCCGGCGCGACGGGCTACGCGGTCTCGCGGTCGGACGCCGTCGACGGCACCTACACCGAGGTCGCCCGCACCGGAGCGCGCGAGGTGGTCACCACCGACGCCGTCGACACCTCCGCCCTGCGGTACTACCGCGTGCAGGCGATCGACGCGGCGGGCCTGTCCCTGCCATCGGCCGCCGCGGTGAGCAGCCTGCCGACCGCACCGACGGTGCCGGACGTGCTCGACTTCGACCTGGGCAGCGGCGCGCTCGCACCGGGCGCGATCCGGCTGGACGCCACCAGTGCGTACAGCGCGACGACGCGGTACGGCTTCGTCGACACCCGGGCCGTCACGGCCACCGACCGCGGCACCGCCGACGCGCTGCGCTCCGACTTCGTGAGCGTGGGCGACACCGAGCTCGTCGTCGACCTGCCCGACGGCGACTACACGGTCAGCCTGATCGCGGGCGATGCCACCGAGGCGACCGACGTCGCGATCACCGCCGAGCAGATGGCCAAGGTCGCAGCGACGGCCAAGGCCGCGGGCCAGTTCCTGGAGATGTCGTTCGACATCGCGGTCGTCGACGGCCAGCTCAACCTCGAGCTCTCCGGCACCGCCCCCAAGCTCAACCAGCTCCGGATCGCCGCGCAGAGCCCCCGCGCGCCGGGCAGCGAGCCCACCGTGTGGATCACGGGCGACTCGACCGTGCAGAGCTACACCGCGGACTACGTGCCGCAGGCCGGCTGGGGGCAGATGCTCGGCCGGTTCCTGTCCGACGACGTCACGGTGGACAACCGCGCGATCGGCGGACGCTCGTCGAAGAACTTCATCAGCCAGGGCCGGCTCGACGAGGTGTTGCGCCTGGTCAAGCCCGACGACTACCTGTTCGTGCAGTTCGGACACAACGACGCCACCTACGGAGTCGACGACCGGTTCGCCGCTCCCGCCGACTACGCGGAGTACCTGCGGACGTTCGTGGACGGCGCCACCCAGCGCGGCGCGCAGCCGGTGATCGTCACCCCGGTGTCGCGGCGCAGCTTCGACGCGGCGACCGGGAAGTTCACCGTCTCGTTCCCCGAGTACGTGGCCGCGGCGACCGCCTTGGCCACCGAGACCGGAACGCCGCTGGTCGACCTGTCGGCGTCCAGCCGGGCGTACCTCGACGAGATCGGTCCCGAGGCGTCGACGAGCGTGTTCCTGCACGTACCGGCGGGCGTGTACCCGAACCGGCCGACCGGCACGGTCGACGACACCCACTTCCAGGAGTACGGGGCGATCCAGCTCGCGCGCCTGGTCGCGACCGACGTCGCGGAGCTGGACGTGCCGCTGGCCGACGAGGTGCTCGACGTCGCGCCGCCGGCCGAGGTGCCGGCCGCACCGGCCGGCCTCGTGGCCGGTTCCGTCTCCAACGCGGGCGTACAGCTCACCTGGACGGCGAGCGAGGGTGCGGACATCTACCGCATCTACCGCAAGGCCGCCGCGGACGCGGACGACGCCTACGCGCTCGTCGCCACCTCGACGCTCCCGCAGGCTGCGGTCGGCGGGCTGGTGGAAGGTGCGTCGTACGACCTGCGGGTGGTCGCGGTGAACGGCCGCGGACCGTCGGCCCCGTCGGCCGCCGTGCGCGTCACCACCAAGGCCGCGCTCTACAAGTTCGACGTGCAGCTGGCCGGCAACGTGCTCATGCCCGGCTACACCGAGGTGAACCAGAACTCGAGGTACACCCACGAGATCGGCTGGGGCTGGCTGGACCCGACGGGTCTGGGCGGCCGCGACCGTGGCATCAACTTCACGCCTCCGCCCAACGCCCTGCAGCGCGACTTCCTGCTGCCGGGCACCCAGCACGTGTTCGCGGTGGACGTGCCGAACGGCAGCTACGCCGTGAAGACGTACAACGGTGACTGGATCGGCACCAGCCGCTCCAACGTGCAGCTCGAGGGCAAGGACTTCGGCGCCTCGAACGCGGGTGCGGGGTCGGTGTCGGAGAAGGTCAGCCAGCCGGTGCTCGTCACGGACGGCCAGCTGAACCTCGTCATGACGGGGACGTCGAGCCGGCTGAACGGCATCGAGATCACGCCCCTGCTGCTCGCGCCCTCCGCCCTCA
Organism: Cellulomonas sp. P1_G12_2; assembly: GCF_056405535.1. Classification (NCBI taxonomy): domain Bacteria; kingdom Bacillati; phylum Actinomycetota; class Actinomycetes; order Micrococcales; family Cellulomonadaceae; genus Cellulomonas; species Cellulomonas sp. P1_G12_2. The sequence goes on from NZ_JBFUBX010000002.1 coordinate 168,628, forward strand.
CGCTGGACGACGTGACCATCGACGGCTCGGCCGTGAGCGTCGCGCTCAGCTGGACCGGGACGTCGGACTCCGCCGGTTACCGGGTGTACCGGAAGTCCGCGGGGGCGACGGCGCCCGTCGCGATCGGCGACGTCACGACGACGACGTTCGTGGACACCACGCCGGACGTCGGCCTGGCGTACGAGTACCACGTGGTGGCGCTCGACCCCGCCGGCGCCGAGTCGGTGCCGACGGACACGCTCGACGTGACCACCGTCGACCCGGACGTCCCGACGGCCGCCGTGCCGACGGGTCTGACGCTCGGTGCGGTCCACAAGAACGACGTCACGTTCACCTGGGACGCCGTCGACGGCGCGCTGTTCTACCAGGTGTACCGGCAGGCCAAGGACGGCTCGTTCGTCGTCGTCGGCCGGGCGAGCGGCCCCACCTACACGGACAGCACGGTGCTCACCACCATCGAGTACACGTACCGCGTGGCCTCGGTGAACGCGGGCGGGGTGTCCGCGCAGTCCGCCTCGATCACGACCCCGGCCGTCACCACCCTGGCCCGGCAGGCCGAGCGTCTGGACCGGTCCCCGGTGGCCGTGCAGACCGACGGCGGCGTCTACCTCGGCTGGCGCCAGCTGGGCCTCGACCCCGACTCGATCGCGTTCCACGTGTACCGGGACGGCGCGCGCATCACGAGCTCGCCGGTGAAGGCCAGCACCAACCTGCTCGACGCTGCCGGCACGACGGGCTCGGTCTACCGGGTCAGCTCCGTGGTCGACGGGATCGAGCGCTGGGCCACCGCCGAGTTCCGCGTGTGGGACAGCCAGCACCTGGACGTGCCGCTGGACAAGCCGGCGGACGCGTACACGAAGGACGGGCAGCCCTACACCTACAACGCCAACGACGCCTCGATCGGGGACGTCGACGGTGACGGGCAGTACGAGATCGTCGTGAAGTGGGACCCGTCCAACAGCAAGGACAACTCGCAGGCCGGCTACACGGGCAACGTGTACGTCGACGCCTACGAGCTGAACGGCACGCGGCTGTGGCGGATCGACCTGGGCAAGAACATCCGGGCCGGCGCGCACTACACGCAGTTCCAGGTGTTCGACCTGGACGGCGACGGCAAGGCCGAGGTCAGCCTGAAGACCGCGGACGGCACCGTCGACGGGCTCGGCACCGTGATCGGCGACGCGCGGGCGGACTACCGGAACAGTGGCGGCTACGTGCTCACCGGGCCGGAGTTCCTCACGGTTTTCAACGGAGCCACGGGAGCGGCGGTCGACACGATCGACTACACCCCGCCGCGCGGAGACGTCGGCTCCTGGGGTGACGCGTACGGCAACCGGGTGGACCGGTTCCTCGCGGGGGTCGCCTACCTCGACGGTGAGCACCCGAGCGTGATCTTCAGCCGCGGCTACTACACGCGGACGGTGGTGGTGGCCTACGACTTCGACGGGTCCTCGCTCACCCGGCGCTGGACGTTCGACTCCCACGAGGCCGGCTCGCAGTACACCGGCCAGGGCAACCACAACCTGTCGGTGGCTGACGTCGACGGGGACCAGAAGGACGAGATCGTGTTCGGCTCCATGACCATCGACGACGACGGCACGGTGCTCTACAGCACCGGGCTCGGGCACGGGGACGCGCTGCACGTCAGCGACCTCGACCCCGGCCGGCCGGGCCTCGAGGTGTTCGCGGTGCACGAGGAGGCGCCGCGCAGCTTGGGGATCGGGGCGACGTTCCGCGACGCCGCCACCGGCGAGGTGCTCTGGTCGATGCCGGCCACGGCCGACACCGGCCGCGGTGCCTCGGACGACATCGACGCGTCGCACCCCGGCGCGGAGTCGTGGGCCGTGGTGGCCGACGGCACGTGGAACTCGCGTGCCGGACAGCTGCGGGCAGCCGACGGGACGCTGCTGGGGGCCACCATCCCCGCGGCGAACTTCCTCACCTGGTGGGACGGCGACCTGCTGAGGGAGATCACCGACCACGACTGGGACACCACGGCACTCACGGGCGTCCCGACGATCTCGAAGTGGAACCCGTCGTCCGCTTCGTCGGACGAGCTCTACCGGGCCACCGGCACCCTCTCCGACAACGGCACCAAGGGCACCCCCGCCCTGCAGGCCGACCTGTTCGGCGACTGGCGAGAGGAGATCGTCACGCGTCTGGCCGACTCCTCCGCGCTGCGGATCGCCACCACGGTGGACCTCACCGACCACCGGCTGCGCACCCTGCAGTCCGACCCGGTGTACCGCCTGGGCGTCGCGTGGCAGAACACGGGCTACAACCAGCCGCCGCACACCGGGTACTTCCTCGGTGACGGCATGGCGAAGCCGGCGGCCCCGAGCATCGTCTACACCGGGCCGTCGACCGGTCCCGGCGAGCGGGTGCCCGGTCCGGCCACCGCGTCACCGTCCAAGGGCGTCCTGTCCAGCGACAACTGGGACAAGGACAGCAGCTACACGGTCGCCATGAACCTGTGGTGGGGCCAGAACGCCCAGACCGTGACCCTGCTGGAGAACGGCGTCGCGGTCGCCACCCTCGACCTCGTCGACGCCACGCCGTCCGCGCAGTCGGCGGCGTTCCAGATCGCCGGCAAGCCCAACGGGACGTACGTCTACACCGCGGTGCTGACCAACCAGCACGGGTCGACGACGACCGCCCCGCTCACCGTCAAGGTCACCGCCGCCAACCCGGGCACCCCGGCGCTCAGCCACGACAACTGGGACGGCGACGGGTCGTACACGCTCACCACCAACCTCTGGTGGGGGACCAACGCGACGACCTACCGGCTGTACGAGGACGGGGTGCTCATCGACACCCAGTCCCTGACCGCCGACGGCACCAACGCGCAGAAGGCCACGACCACGGTCAACGGCCGTGCGATCGGCACGCACGTCTACCGCGCGGAGCTGTCCAATGCCCTCGGGTCGACCAGCAGCCCGGAGGTGAAGGTCAAGGTCACGCGCTAGTCGGTACCCACCAGACCGGCCCGGGCAACCCCTCTCGCCCGGGCCGGTCCGTGTCCGCTCACTCCCGATCCAGCGTCCGCACTCCCGCGGGGTGGAGGCTGCCCGAGTGCGGACGTCCCGCCTGGGGACAGCGCAACGTCCGCACTCGAACGGCCTCCTGGCCGATCCAGTGCGGACGCTGTGCGTGGTGGGTCAGGGCAGGCGGACGTGCCGCGGGCCCAGCTCCTTGACCGTGGAGACGCCCAGCAGGGCCATGGTGCGGCGGACCTCGCGCTCGAGGATGTCGACCGCCCGCTCCACCCCGCGCTCGCCGCCGGCCATGAGGCCGTACAGGTAGGCGCGCCCGACGAGGGTGGCGTCGGCGCCCAGGGCGATCGCGGCGACGATGTCGGCGCCGGACATGATGCCGGTGTCCACCCAGACCTGCGTCCGGTCGCCGACGGCCTCCGCGACGTCCGGCAGCAGGCGCAGCGGCACGGGCGCCCGGTCGAGCTGGCGGCCGCCGTGGTTGGACAGGACCACCGCGTCGGCGCCGGCGTCCGTGACCCGGCGGGCGTCCTCGACGGTCTGGATCCCCTTGATGATCAGCGGACCGTCCCACGAGGCGCGGATCCACTCGAGGTCCGCGATCGTCATGGTCGGGTCGAACAGCTTGTCCAGCAGGTCCGCGACGGTGCCGGACCAGCTGCTCAGCGACGCGAAGGTCAGCGGCTCCGTGGTCAGCAGGTTCAGCCACCAGGCGGGGTGCGTCGCGGCATCGAGCACCGTCTTGACGGTGAGTGCCGGGGGGATCGAGAAGCCGTTGCGGGCGTCGCGCAGCCGGGCGCCGGCCACCGGGACGTCCACCGTGAGCATGAGCGCCTCGAAGCCGGCGGCCTTGGCGCGTGCCATGAGGTCCTCGCCGGCAGAGCGGTCCTTCCACACGTACAGCTGGAACCACTTGTGGGCGTCGGGGCCGGCCTTGGCGACCTCCTCGATCGACGTGGTGCCCATCGTCGACAGGGCGTACGGGATGCCGCGGCGCTGGGCCACGCGGACCACCGCGCGCTCGCCCTCGTGGTTCATCATCCGCGTGAAGCCGGTGGGGGCGAACGCGAACGGCAGCGCCGACGTGGTGCCGATCATGTCCGTCGTCGGGTCGACGTGGGAGACGTCGTGCAGGATCGACGGCTGGAACTCGAGCTCGCGGAACAGGTGGCGCGCCCGGCGCAGGGAGATCTCCGCCTCGGCGGCGCCGTCGGTGTAGTCGAAGACCGAGCGGGGGGTGCGCTTGCGCGCGACGGTCCGGAGGTCGGCGATGGTCAGGGCGTCGGCCAGGCGTCGCTCGGTGGCGTTCAGCACCAGAGGCTTCGGGCGCATCAGGGGCTTGAGCTCGGACCACGAGGGGATCTGACGGTCGGTCACCGGGGCTCCAGGGTGTGTGGCGCGTCGTCGGGCAGCACAGGAGATTGAAACGATACAACACGCCGCCTTCCGGCTCCACCGCGTGCCGTCCCGACCGTACACACCGGCGAGCGCCCCGGCCTCGTGGGTGGCACATTGGAGCCGAGGCCTCCTGCGTTTGTAACGATTCAGCGCGAGCCGTTGACATCCCGGCAAGCGCTCGCCTAACGTCCGGAATGCGCTTTCACCCCCCGAGCAAGGAGGCTCAACGACGATGAAGCGAACCCTGTGGAAGACCGCCGCTGTTGCGGCCGTCGCCGCCCTCGCCCTGACCGCCTGCTCGTCTGGCGGATCCGGCGACGCGGAACCGACGGCCTCGACGACCGGCCCCGACACGTCCCCCGTCACCCTGAACTTCACGTGGTGGGGCAACGACGACCGAGCAGCCCGGTACAACGAGGCACTGGCGCTGTTCAAGGAGAAGTACCCGTACATCACGGTCCAGACCAGCTTCGCTGCGTTCCCGGACTACTGGACGGCACGCTCCACCGAGGCCGCCGGCCGCGCCCTCCCGGACGTCATGCAGTTCGACCTGTCGTACCTGCGTGAGTTCAACCAGAACGGCCAGCTGCTCGACCTGCAGGAATGGGTCGACAACGGCACGATCGACCTCACCGGCTTCGACGAGACGCTCACCACGGCGGGCGTCCTCGAGGACAAGATGATCGGCATCCCCACGTCGACCAACACCTTCGCCATGTTCCAGAACCCCAACGTGATCGAGCAGACCGGGGCGACGTTCCCCGACGAGGCCGACTACACGTGGGAGGACTACAACGAGTTCATCGCCGAGGTGTCCGAGGCCGGCGAGAAGACGACCGACGGCTACGGCCTGTACGGGGCGGTCGACTACACCGGCACCTTCTGGTTCTTCATCCAGTGGCTCCTGCAGAAGGGGATCACCCCCTTCGAGGAGGACGGCACGTTCGGCTTCGACGAGGCCGAGATCGTCGAGTTCCTCGACCTCACCGCCGACCTCCGGGCCGACAAGCTGGTCTTCCCCGTCGACCGCAACGTCTCCCTCGCACCCAAGGGCGGCTTCACGGTCAACGAGACCGCGACCGAGATGAGCTGGGACAACTTCCTGGCCGGCTACGTCGCCGACTCGGGCACGGCCAACCTCGCGATGGCGCAGATCCCCTCGATCGAGCCGGGCGAGAAGGCCCTGTTCTTCAAGCCGTCGATGTTGCTGTCCTCGGGCGCCAACACCAAGTACCCCGAGCAGGCCGCGACGCTGATCAACTTCCTGCTCACTGACCCCGAGGTCGGGACCATCTTCGGCACATCGAAGGGAGTTCCCGCCGACGACGAGCAGCGCGCCGCCGTCGACACGACCGAGGGCAGCGTCGATGCCCAGGTGATCGCGTACGAGGAGAAGGTCGCCGAGCAGGTGACCGAGTCCACCCCGATCCCCGTCAAGGGCTTCGGCACGATCGAGTCCAAGTGGCGGACCCTGGCCGAGGAGCTCGGCTACGGCACGCTCACGCCGGAGGACTTCGCCGAGCAGTGGTTCGCTGAGGCTGAGCTCTCCACCCAGTGACCGGTGGTGGGCCGCCCGCGGGCACGGCGGGCGGCCCCCCCCCCCCCCCCGGGCTGGCTGCTCGGGTTCGTCCTGCTCACCGCGGGCCCGATGATCGCCTCGCTGTACCTGGCGTTCACGAACTACAACCTCTTCGCGCCGCCCGAGTGGATCGGCCTGGAGAACTTCACACGCCTGTTCAGCGACCCGAACTACCAGCAGGCGTGGAAGGTCACGCTGACGTACGTCGTGCTGGGGACCCCGATCAAGCTGCTCGCCGCGCTGGCCGTGGCGATGCTGCTGAACAACGCGTTCAGCGGCAAGGGGTTCTACCGGTCCTCCTTCTACGCACCCTCGCTGATCGGGGCCTCGGTCTCCATCGCGATCGTGTGGAAGGCGATGTTCATCGACAATGGCATCGTCGACCAGGTCCAGCAGTTCTTCGGATTCCCGGCCGGCGGCTGGGTCGGTGACCCGGAGCGCACCATGCCGATGCTCATCCTGCTGACCGTCTGGCAGTTCGGGGCGCCGATGGTCATCTTCCTGGCCGGGCTCAAGCAGATTCCGCAGGAGCTGTACGAGGCCGCGTCGGTCGACGGCGCCGGAGCCTCGCGCAAGTTCCTGAAGATCACGCTGCCCATGCTCTCGCCGGTGATCTTCTTCAACCTGCTGCTCGAGATGATCCACGCGTTCCAGATCTTCGCGTCGGCGTTCATCATCTCCAACGGCACCGGCGGCCCCGCCAGGTCCACGCTCTTCTACACCCTGTACCTCTACTTCCGCGGCTTCCAGGACTTCCAGATGGGCTACGCCTCGGCGATGGCCTGGATCCTCGTGATCGTCGTCGGCGCACTCGCGGCCGTCTTCTTCTGGAGCTCGAAGCACTGGGTCCACTACTCCGGGGAGGGGAAGTGATGAGCACCGTCGCCTCGACTTCCGACCACATCGTCAGCTCGCACGACAGCGCGCGACTGCGCCAGTCGACCAAGAACCGCAAGCGCGGCCGGGCTCTGATCTTCCATCTGTGCTCGCTCGCCCTGATCGTGATCGTGCTCTACCCCGCGGTGTGGATGCTGATGTCCTCGTTCAAGCCGTCCAGCGAGATCGTCGGCAACGTCAGCCTCATCCCCACCGACTTCACCGTGGCCAACTTCCAGAAGGCCATCGAGGGCATCGGCGGCGTCTCGTTCTGGACGTTCTTCATGAACTCGACGATCCTGGCCGTCGGCTCCGTCATCGGGATCACGCTGTCCTGCTCGATCAGCGCCTACGCCTTCGCGCGGATCGACTTCCCCGGGCGCAACGTCTTCTTCGCCCTCATGATCGGCACGCTCCTGCTGCCGTTCCACGTGGTGATCATCCCGCAGTACATCGTGTTCAACCGGCTCGGCCTGGTCGACACCTTCGTGCCCCTGCTGATCGGCAAGTTCCTGGCCGCCGAGGCGTTCTTCGTGTTCCTCATGGTCCAGTTCATGCGCAACCTGCCGCGCGAGCTCGACGAGGCCGCACGCATCGACGGCGCGGGGCACGTGCGGATCTTCCGCTCGATCATGCTGCCGCTGATGAAGCCCGCCCTGGTCACCAGCGCGATCTTCGCGTTCATCTGGTCCTGGAACGACTTCTTCGGACCCCTGCTGTACCTGAAGAAGCCCGACCTGTACTCGCTGCCCATCGCGCTGCGGCTCTTCGTCGACCAGACGACCACCTCGGACTACGGCGCCCAGATGGCCATGGCCGTCCTCGCGCTCGTCCCGGTCATGCTCTTCTTCCTGGTCTTCCAGCGCTACCTCGTCGAGGGCGTGGCGACGCAGGGGCTCAAGGGCTGATGGCGGTTTCCGCAGGGCGGCAGGAGCGTGTCAGCCTGGGAGCCATGAGCACCCCGCTTCCCGACGACGACTCCAGCCGCCCGGCGGACCCGGGTCCCGACGACCTCACGCCCGGTCCCGACCAGAAGCCGCTGCTCGGCGGCGGACGGTTCGGGCTGTTCAGCGAGGCGCTCCTCGTCGGCCTCGGAGTCTCGGTGCTCAGCCTCCCGATCATCACGGCCGTCCCTGCGCTCGCCGCCGGGGTGTCCCACGTCCGACGCCACCTCGACGGTCGGCCGGACACCGTGGCCGCCCTGTGGGAGGACTTCCGCGCGGCCTGCCGCGGCGTCTGGCTGGTGTCCATCGGCATTCCGGTGCTGCTGCTGGTCCTGCTGGTCAACCTGCAGCTCATCGGCCAGGGCGGGATACCCGGCGGCGCCGGGGTCCGGATCGCGACCGGGTTCCTGGTCGCGATCCTGCTCGTCGTCGTGCTGCGCGCGGCCGCCGGCTGGTCGCCCGGCGCACGGTGGGCGACCGTCGTGCAGACCGCCGCCAAGCGTGCCGGGGACGACCTGACGGGCACGTTCCTGCTCGTCGTCGCGCTCGGGCTGTGCGCGGTGATGGTGTGGATGCTCGCGCCGCTGGTCGTGATCGTGCCGGGCCTGCTGTCGCTCGCGGTCGTGGCGATCGAGCACCGCGCGGCGGTCCGTCAGGGCTGACCTCAGGCCAGCCCCTCCACGAACCGCTGCATCGTCGCCAGGGCCTCCTGGCCCGCGTCGGTGTGCACGTGGAACTGGTACTCGTGACCGAGGGGTGGCTCGCGGTCGGGCTCGAACAGCAGCGTCTCGTGCGGCACCCCGAGGGCCTCGAGCGTGGTGAGCAGCGACTGGGAGTGGCCGATCAGCGGGTCGGCATTGCCGCAGGACACCAGCGTCGGGGGGAAGTCGGGGGTCAGGTGCCTGACCACCGAGATGCCCGCGAAGCGGGGGTCGTCGAGGTAGTCCGCGCTGCCGGTGAACGAGCGCATCACGGAGTCGACGAACCACCGGGGCCGGCCCCGCAGCCCGCGCGCGAGCGACATGTCGAAGACGCCGCAGAACAGCACCGCACCGGCGAGCTGGTCCCGGGTGACCCGGGGGTGGGCGCCGATCGAGGCCGCGTACGCCGGGTCGATCACCACGCCGATCACCTGCGCCGCGATCTGCGCACCCGCGGAGTCGCCCGCGAGCACGAGGCGGTCGGCGTCGACGCCCAGCTCGTCGGCATGCTCCGTGAGGAACGCGAGCGCGTCGAGGACCTGCAGGACGGGCGTCGGGTAGGTGGCGCGCGGGGCGATGGAGTAGTCGACGCCCACCACCGTGCACCCGCCGCCGGCGACGACCCGCAGGTAGTTGGCGATCAGGTCCTTGCTGCCCGACAGCCACGCGCCACCGTGCACCCACACGATCGTCGGCAGCGTCCCGTCGGAGCCCGTCGACCGGTGCACGTCGAGGCGGGCGTCGCGATCGCCGTCGCGGTAGGGGATGTCGATCTCGGACACCACGTGCGCCGGGACGAACGGCGCGGTCGCCGTGAACCGCGCGTAGCCGTGGCGGTCCATGTTCCGGCGCATCACGACCGACGCCGGTCGGGGGCTCAGGCGCGCGGCGATGCCGACGCCGACGAGGCCCGCGACGAGCACGCCGAGCAGCCATCCGAACCCGAGCGCGATGCGCCTCATCCCTCGATGGTGCCACTCCCCACCGTCAGGCCCGCGTGAGCACCCCCGGCAGGGCGGTCCAGGACTCCGGCGCGAGGGTGATCACGGTGCTGCCGGTTGACGACTCGGGGCCGTCGACCTCCGACACGTGACGCTCCGCGACGGCGGCGGCGTGCTCCGGTCCCTCGACCGCGGGCTCGTCGTCGGCGGTCACCCGCACGCCCCGGCCGAGCGCGAGGGTGACGCCGGGGTGCGAGAGCTCGACCTCGACGGGCTCGGCCGACCGGTTCACCAGGAACAGCGCGACGTCGTCGCCGTCGAGCGTCGCCGCCGCGGTCACCACCGGGACGTCGCCGTGGGCGCTCGTCGAGAACGTCGGCCCGGAGACCCGCAGGTCGAGGGCGGTGCCGCGCGCGAGCCGGGCCGTCGTCGCGAAGGGGTGGAACGTGGGCTGGCGCCAGGCCGGTCCGCCGGGCTCGGTCATGATCGGCGCGATCACGTTGACCAGCTGGGCCAGGCAGGCCACCGGGACGCGGTCGGCGTGGTTGAGCAGGGTGACCAGCAGGTCGCCGACGACGACGGCGTCGAGCGCCGAGTAGACGTCCTCGATGATGCGCGGGGCGTCGCGCTGCAGGGGGAGGTTCTGCTCGCCGACGAAGCGGGACTTCAGGTACCAGACGTTCCACTCGTCGAACGAGATGGTGACGACCTTGTCGGAGCGGCGGCGCGCGGCGACGGCGTCGGCGGAGGCGACGACCCGGCGGATGAACCGGTCCATCGACGTGCCGGACCCGAGGAACGAGGCGCGGTCGCCGTCGAGCTCCTCGTAGTACGCGTGCATCGACAGGTGGTCGACCACGTCCCACGTGTGCTCGAGGACCGTCTGCTCCCACGAGCCGAAGGTGTCCATCATCATCGACGACGAGCCGCAGACGACCAGCTCGATCGACGGGTCCACCAGCCGCATGGCCTTGCCGGCCTCGGCGGCGAGCCTGCCGTACTCGTCCGCGTCCTTGTGCCCGATCTGCCAGGGGCCGTCCATCTCGTTGCCCAGGCACCAGAGCGTCACGCCGTACGGCTTCTCGCGACCGTTCGCGATCCGCAGGTCCGCCCAGCGAGAGCCGGCCTCGCCGTTGCAGTACTCGACCAGCGCCGCGGCCGCCGCGACGCCGCGGGTGCCCAGGTTGACGGCCATCATCGGCTCGATGCCCTCGCGCTCCGCCCACTGCAGGAACTCGTCGGTGCCCACCGTGTTGGGCTCGATGGTCCGCCACGCGAGGTCGATGAACGGCAGGCGGTCCTCGACCGGCCCGACGGCGTCCTCCCACACGTAGTTGGAGACGAAGTTGCCGCCGGGGTAGCGGACCATGCTCACGCCGAGCTCGCGGGTCAGGTCGGCGACGTCGCGGCGGAAGCCGTGCTCGTCGGCGGTCTCGTGACCCGGCTCGAAGATGCCCGTGTAGACGGCACGCCCGAGGTGCTCGACGAAGGAGGCGAACAAGCGGCGGTCCACCTCGCCCACGCGGAAGTCGGGGTGCAGCAGGACGGTGGCGCGCTGGGACATCGGGTCTCTCCTGGATCGGGCGACGCTGCTCGGTGCGGGCGTGCTTCCTGTGTCGGCGGTGCGGCGGGCGGTGTGGCGTGCCGGGCCGGCCGCCTCCCATGATCCGTCGCCCCTGGGACCTGTGCGAGACGTGCCCCACGGCATAGGCTACCTATCGACGGACAACGCTTTCCGCACTGGTCCGCCGCAACGAGGCGACGACGACACCGAGGACACCCGTGACCGACCAGAACCCGACCGCACCCCGCCCCGCGTCGAGCAGCAGCACCGCCGCCGGCCCCGGCGTCATCCCCGAGTTCGCCGCCGCCCCCGAGGGCAAGCAGCTGCGGTACGCCGTCGCCGGCACCGGCCACCGCGCGGGCATGTACATCGGCGCGATCACCGGCGAGCACGCCGACGTCGCCACCCTGGTGGCCCTGCTCGACACCAACCCGGGCCGGATGGCGCACTACGAGTCCGTCGTGTCCGAGGCGCTCGGCCACCCCGCGTCGCTGCCCACCTACGCGCCCGACGGGCTCGAGAAGATGATCGCCGAGCAGTCGGTGGACGTCGTCGTCGTGACCGCGCCCGACCACGCGCACGCCGAGCTCGTCGCGCGGGCGCTGGCCGCGGGGGCCGACGTCGTCGTCGAGAAGCCCCTGACCATCGACCGGCCCGGCTGCCGACGGATCACGGGCGCGGTGCGCGAGACCGGCCGCGACGTCGTCATGACCTTCAACTACCGGTACGCCCCGCGGAACTCCTCCCTGCGCCAGGTGATCGCGTCGGGCGAGATCGGCGAGGTCACGTCGGTCCACTTCGAGTGGGCTCTGGACACGGTGCACGGCGCCGACTACTTCCGTCGCTGGCACCGCGAGAAGAAGAACTCCGGCGGCCTGCTGGTGCACAAGTCCAGCCACCACTTCGACCTGGTCAACTGGTGGATCGGCGACGTGCCCGCCCGCGTCTACGCCCGTGGCGGGCTCAAGTTCTACGGCGACCGCAACGCCGCCGACCGCGGGCTCGGTGCCCGGCCGTCGCGCGGCACCGGCGTCGTCGGCGACCCGTTCACGCTCGACCTCAACGACGACCCCCGCCTGAAGTCCCTCTACCTGGACGCCGAGCAGTACGACGGCTACCGGCGTGACCAGGACGTGTTCGGCCCCGGCATCACCATCGAGGACAACATGGCGCTGCTGGTCGACTACCGCCGTGGCGCGACCCTCACCTACTCGCTCAACGCGCACAGCCCGTGGGAGGGCTACCGCGTCACGGTCAACGGGACGGCCGGCCGCGCGGAGCTCGAGGTGGTCGAGCGAGGGGCCATCGAGCTCGACGAGTTCGGGAAGGCGGTGCTCGACCCGTCCGCGACGCCGACCTCCGTCGGCGACTCGCTGCGTCCCGAGGGGGAGCGGCTGCTCGTGCAGAAGCACTGGGAGCGGGCCACCGAGTCCGCGATCCCCGACGGCATCGGCGGGCACGGCGGCGGGGACGCGATCCTGCTCAAGGACGTGTTCCGACGACACCTGCGCGTCGCCGACGACGAGCTCGGCCGTCCCGCGGGGTACCTCGACGGGCTGCGCGCCGTGGCGGTCGGGATCGCCGCGAACCAGTCGCTCGTCACCGGGCTGCCGGTCACGATCGCGGATCTGGACCTCGGCGCGGACCTCGCCCTGTGACCGGCCTCTCCGCGCTCCACGACGTCGGCCGAGCGGTCGACGTCGTCGCCGGCGACACCACCCTCGCGCAGTACGTCTACGTCCCCACCGACGTGCAGCTCGAGAGCCCGCGCCCCTACCTGCACCCCGTCCGGACACGCGGCGGCGACCTCGTCACGGCGTACCGGCCGCACGACCACGTCTGGCACAAGGGCATCGCCTGGTCGCTGCCGGTGGTCGGCGAGCACAACTTCTGGGGCGGCCCCACCTACGTGCACGGGCAGGGGTACGTGCAGCTCGAGAACGACGGCTCGATGGACCACGTCGACCTCACCGCGCTGTCGGTGGCCCCCGATCGCGTCGACCTCACGCACACGCTCGCCTGGCACACGCAGGCGGGCGCGCACGTGATCGACGAGACGCGGTCGCTCGGGTTCGTCGTCCCCGCGGGTCGCGACGACGCCTGGGTGCTCACCTTCGAGACCTCCATGACCAACGTGTCGTCCGCCGACCTGACCATCGGCTCGCCCACCACCCGCGGGCGGGAGAACGCCGGCTACGGCGGGCTGTTCTGGCGCGGTCCCCGGTCGTTCACCGGCGGCACCCTGCTCGCCCCCGACTTCTCCGGCGGCGAGGAGATCCGCGGGACGCGCGGGCCGTGGATGGGGTTCGTCGGCCTGCACGACGGGACCGGGGGAGCGTCGACGGTCGTCATCGTCGACGGTCCCGGCAACCCCTCGCACCCGCCGCAGTGGTTCGCGCGCACCGAGCACTTCGGGTGCCTCAACCCGGCACCCTTCTTCTCCACCGAGGTCCCGTTCGCGCCCGGTGACACGCTCCGGTTCCGGTACGCGGTGGTGATCGCCGATGGGAGCTCCGATCCTGCGTCGGCCGCCTCGCTCGCGTCGCTCGGCAGCGGGATCCTGTCGGCATGAGCGGACTTCCCGGGGGCGTCTCGGTCAGCAACCTGCGCGTGTACGACTGGCCGGCGCCCGACGGCGTCGGCCTCGCCGGCAGCGGATCGCCGCACCTGCACGTCGTGTCCTCGGAGGCGTACGTCGTCCTCGGCGGCAGCGGCTCCGTGCACACCCTCGGCCCGTCGGGGTTCACCGTCCATCCGCTGCAGCCGGGCGCGATCGTGTCGTTCGGGCCGGGAGTCGTGCACCGCGCGGTCAACGACGGTGACCTGGAGGTCCTCGTCCTCATGTCGAACGCCGGCCTGCCCGAGGCCGGGGACGCCGTCCTGACGTTCCCCGCCTCCGTGCTGGCCGACCCTGCCGCCTACCGCGCGGCAGCCACCCTGCCCGGCGCAGGGGCGTCCGAGGACGAGATCGCCGAGGCCGCCCGTCGCCGGCGCGACCTGGCGCTCGAGGGGTACGCCCAGATGGGCGAGGCCGTCGACCGGATCGGCGCGGCCGCGGCGCTCCAACCCCTGCACGACGCGTCGACCCGGATCGTCCGGACCCTGGTGCCGCGCTGGCAGGACGTGTGGACGCGGACCGTCTACGCCGAGACCGAGACCACGGCCGGGGCGCTCGAGGGGCTCATCAGAGGCGTCGGGCAACACCTCTCTCGGGGATCAGTCACGGCTGTCGATGCAGCTCCCGCGCCGCGGCGGTACGGCATGTGCGGTCGACTGCAGACCTGGCCTTCGCCCGTCTGAGCCGCGCAGCCCGACGGTCCGGCTCGTTGTGCGCCACGATAGGAGCCCCACGGCAGATCGCGGAGGGCACATGGACGTCGAGCACCAGCGGTTCACCCGCGTCGACCGCTTCTTGCGGAACAGGGGTCCGGCGGAGATCCTCTACGGCGCGCTCGTGTCGAGCGTCGTCCTCGCGGCCACGAGCGCCGGCGCTGAGACCGGGGACATCGTCATCCTCGCCACCGCCCTGGTGTCCGTCACCTACTGGCTCGCGCACGTCTACGCGGACGCGGTCGGCGGACGCTTCGAGGACCAGGACCACAGCGCCGGCCACCGGCTCAGGCACGCGCTCCGCAACAACACCGGGGTTCTGCTGGGCAGCCTGCCGGTGCTCGTCGTGTTCGCGATCGGCAGGCTCGTCGGCATGGACGTCTACCGGGCGGCGTTCCTCGCGCTCTGGTTCACCGTCGCGATGCTCGCCGGCGTCGCCGCGCTCGCGGCACATCGCGCGGGGGTCCGAGGGCGCGCCCTGATCGGTGAGGTCGCGATCGCGGCCGCGTTCGGGCTGCTGGTGATCGTGCTCAAGTACGCGTTCATGCACTAGTCGCGCGAGCTCGGACGAGTTCGTCCCTTGCGTGCGACTCCATCGAGGTCGGCTCCTCGCTCGCTCGCGTACGACACCTGCCTGAGCGGTGGGGCTCCCGAAGTGCTCGGGGGTGACTCCTCGGCGGCCGCCTTGTCTCCCGGCGACGCACGTCGGCCGTCCTCGGGGCTGCTCGTCGTCGGCCGCACGGCGCTCTGTTCCAGGCGGTGGGCTGGCGTCGGCCCTGAGGGGCGTTCGTTGCTGGCGACGACGCGTCCCGTGGGGTCGCGGAAGGTGTAGCGGGCGCCGGGCGGTTCCAGCGTGGGGTGGTCCTGGGGCCTTCTCGACCGGGGGGCCACTGTGTGGCGGTGGATGGCCAGGTGGTGTTGGTGCACCTGGTGGTGGTGGAAGGAGCAGAGCAGGACACCGTTGCTGATGGAGGTGTCTCCGTTGTCACGGTCCCACCAGGCGATGTGGTGGATCTCGGCCCACCGGGCGTGCCGGTCGCAGCCGGGGAAGGCGCAGTGTCGGTCGCGGGCGATGATGGCGCGGCGGTGGGCGCCGGTGTAGAGGCGCGCGGTGCGGCCGAGGTTGACGGGTTGGTCGGCCGCGTCCATGACGATGCGGGTGATCTCGCAGTCGCACAGGATCTTGGCGACCTCGCTGGTCGGGATGGGCGTGCCGTCCTCGAGGGTGACGGCGGGGGCCGCGGCCAAGGCTGAGGCCGGGTCCGTGGAGCTGGGGGTGGCGTCGGTTCGTGCGGCGGGGCCGGTGTCCGGGGCGGCGGTGGCCGAGCCAGCGATGGCGTCGGGTGCTGGTCCGCTCGGGGGTGTCGTGGCGCGGCGGAGCGCGTGTGTGCGCAGGGCAGCGAAGGTGGCTTCGGTGATAAGCAAGCTGATCTGCGGGGGCACGGCGGCACCGGAGGCGGTGGTGGGCAGGGCCAGGATGCGGCGGGCGATCACGTCCAGCGCGTCCGCGCGGGCTTGTTCGGCGGTCCGCTCCTCCACCACCGTCCCGGTGGCGCCGGCGTGACCCGCTCCACCGACGACGGGCCGGCGTGTGTGGTCATCAGCGCCACTGCTGTCGGTCTCGCTGTCGCCCCTGCTGTCGATCTCGAGGGCGGTGGTGCCGGGACGTTCGCCGGTGGCTTCCAGGGCGAGGCGGAGTCGGTGTCCGGCGACCCGGTCGAGCAGACCGCGGATGTGGGTGCCGTCGGCCTGGTCGGACAGGTGCAGGAACCGGCGGGCGCGCTGGTTCTCGTGCGACCTGTCCCGGGCGGCGGGGTCGAGCTCGGCGACCATACGCTGCACGGACCGGGAGAACGTCGGCGCGTCCTGCGTGGTGCCCAGCCGCACGATCGCGTCCTGCACACCAGGGCTGGCGAGCGCGGCCCCGACCTGCTCGGAGGCACCAGCGGTGATGCGGGCGAACGCGTCCAGGTGTCCCACCGGCATCACCCCGGCGCCCACGGCGTCGGCCACCGCGGGCATGGCCGCGAGGACCTCGGCCTGGGCGATCTCCCTTCGCGCACCGGGCAACCCGGCCCGGCTGGCGGACCCGTGCGCGGCCTCGAACGACGGCACCCCGGGCCGCTGCCACGAGGCCGACTCCCGCTCGGCCAGCAGGACCGCCGACCGCACCGAGGCGAGCACCCCGTCGACCGGTCGCAGCCCGGCCAGCACGGCCCGCCGCGCCGCGGCCCCGCCGGCGCCGTCGCTGGCCACGACCTGGGCCAGCCGTCGCGCCACCGCGAGCAGCTCGGCCACGACGTGCGCAGCATCTCGCGCGTCGGTGTCCCGGCCGTCCGAGCGCGCCCGCCATCCACCCTCGTCGGCGGGAGCGGCTTCGAACATGTGTACGATTCTACCCGAAACGGACACCCAGCAACGAGGCCGCAGTCAGGATGTGGACAACTACTTCGCCTGGTCGTAGCTGTCCACCACGGCCACGTTCAGCGCGAAGTCCACGGGTGTGGCACCGAACAGCAACCGACCCGCCTCGACCGCGGACGACCGCATGGCCAGCGCCACCTCGTCCGCCACGGCTTCTGGCGCGTGCACCATGACCTCGTCGTGCAGGAAGAACACCAGGTGCGGCCGCCCATCCAGCTCGAGCAGGCGTCGGCGCAACGAGGCCATCCAGCACAGCGCCCACTCCGCGGCGGTCCCCTGCACGATGAAGTTGCGCGTGAACCGACCCCAGTCGCGGCCTCGTCGGCGGGCGGCGCGGACGTCGTCGGCCCCCGCGCCCTCGGCCGAGGCTGCGGCGTGCTCCGCCTGCCAGGCGGCGTCGGGACGCGGGGAGGTGCGGCCGAGCCAGGTGGAGACGACGTCGCCGCGCTCGCCGGCGCGGGCGCCGGACTCCACCAGGGCGACCGCGTGCGGGTACGCGCGGGTGAGGCGCGGCATGAGGACCGCGGACGGACCGGTGGTGGCGCCGTAGATCGCGCCGAGCATCGCGTACTTGGCCTCGGAGCGGGTCTCGACGATGCCGGCGTCGACCACGCCCTGGTACAGGTCGGCCTTCCGGCCGGCCGCGGCCATGGCGTTGTCGCCGGACATCGCGGCCAGCACGCGGGGTTCCAGCTGCGCGGCGTCGGCGACGACCAGCTTCCAGCCGGGATCGGCCCGCACGGCCGCGCGGATGCTCGCGGGCAGCTGCAGCGCGCCGCCCCCGCTGGTCGCCCAGCGCCCGGTCACGACTCCGCCGGGCACGTAGTCGGGGCGGAAGCGGCCGTCGTGGACCCACGCCTCCATCCACGCCCACCCGTTGGCGCTGAGCAGGCGCGACAGCTTCTTGTAGGCGAGCAGCGGGTCGCGCACCGGGTGCTCGAGCGCCTTGATCTCCCAGGTGCGCGTGGACTCGACGTCGCAGCCGGCCGCCCGCAGCCCGCGCAGGAGGTCGGGCTGGGAGTCGAGGTTCAGCGACGGCTGACCGAGCGCGGCACGGACCTCGTCGGCAAGGGCCTCGAGCTTGGCGGGCCGACCGCTGCGAGGCCGCGGTCCGAGGAGATCGGTCAGGAGAGCGTCGTGCGTCTCGACGCTCCACGGCATCCCGTCGTGCTGCATCTCGGCGGCGATGAGCGCACCCGTGGACTCGGCGGCGAGCAGGAGGCGCAGGCGGCCGGGCTCGTCGGCGCCCGCAACGGCGGCGAGCTGGCGCCGGAGCTCGTCGAGCGGATCGAGGGCGACGGCCGGTCCGACGTCGTCGAACAGGCTCCCTTCGACCGGGGCCGGTTCACGCGGCCCGTCCCACGGGCCCGGCGGCGCGCCGGCCAGCGCGGACGACTGCGAGTACACGCTCCGGCGCAGGATCGCGTGGCAGAGCCGCAGGTCGTGGCAGCGCTCGACGCGGACGCCGGCGTCCAGCAGCGGCGGATAGCGGCGCGACGTGTCGTCCCAGACCCACCGCGGCCGGTCCGCCTCGCGCTCCCGGACGACCGAGGCGAGGTCGTCGGCGGCGACGAGGACGGAGCCGATCGGCTCGCCCTGCTCGGTCAGCGACTGCAGCTCGACGACGCCGGGGCGCGACGGGTCGTCGAGGAGCAGCAGCAAGGACACGGCTCATGGTCGCAGCCGCGTCCGACACCGCTGGTCAGGCCGAGTACGTGCGCACCGCGTGGCGGAAGAACTCCGCGGCGACCTTCCGGGTGGCGGCGAGGTCCGTGCGTCGCTCGACCAGCCAGTCCCGGTCGCGCAGCTCGGCGAGCACCAGCTCCGCGAGCACGGTCGGCACCGTCCCGGCACCCATCTCCCGGGTGACCGCCTTGAGCGCGACGAGCTCCTCGATCGCGTCGTGCTGCTCCGACGTCAGACCGGTCTGCGCGGCCAGGGCGCCGAGAGTCATCGGCGGGAACGCCGCACCCGGGCGCTCGTCGAGCCAGCGCACCGCCAGTGCGGGCCGCACCGCGTAGAACAGCTTCTTCAGCGGCATCCGCCCGCCGTCGCCGACGAACCGCGCCCACTGCTGCCGTCCGACGCTGAGGTAGTGGCGCCCGACCAGCGCGCGGTCGCCGACCTCGTCGGCAAGCGCGAGGAACTCTCCGACGAACCGAGGCTCGGACCGATACACCATCGGTGAGCCGAGCCACTCCACGATCGCCGCGTTGCCCTTGAGCAGCAGCTGGACCGCCTTCTTCAGGTCCCACCCGTTGACGTCGAGCAACCCGTCCGGCGCCCACTCGACCACGTCACGCCGAGCCCACGGGCTGAGGTACTCGTCCGCGCTGCGGACGTAGACGAACCGGCAGTCGTAGTCGCTGTCGGGGGAGGGGAAGCCCCACGCGCGGCTGCCGCTCTCGACCGCCGCGAGCACGCGCACGCCCTCGACGCGGACGACCTCGTCGAGGAGAGCGTCGATGGCGTCGACCGTGGGGGCGTCGAAGGACGGGGGCAGCGTGCGCATCGCGCGAGGGTAGGGAGTCGTCACGCGTCGGCGCGCTCTCTTTTGCGTCGGTTCCTGAGCACGTCCGGAACTTCGGCATCGACGCGTGGCGACTTGATCCGGCGACGCGCGCTACGACCGTCTCACCGCCGCGAGCTCCGCATCGCAGGGCGCACGGTGACCGCCGACCCGTCCGGCGCCGTCCCCGCGGCCAGCGCCCCGTACTCGGACGACCCCACCGCGTACACCGCCAACCGCCCGTCGGCATCGGCGTGGATCCCCCACCCGTACCGCTTCCCCAGGTCACTGGACCGCAGGCACGCGCGGGGCGTCGCATAGAAGGAAGCCCACTCGTCAGGGGAGTCAGTCGAGACGCCGTGCCGCCCCGCCCACACCCGGAAGATCACGTCGGACGACCGCAGCGCGTACGGCGCGGACGCGATGAGCGAGAAGGTCGACGCGGCGATGGTGGAGCCCACGGGCTCGACGCCGGCGACGGCAGAGGTGTCCGGCGCGACCGTGAGGAAGGTGGACGTGTAGTCGACGCTCTCCATGCGGGCAGACGCTAGACCGCGGGACTGACAGCGGTCCGGCTCATGGGGAAGATCCAGGGCCCCTCCGGTGACGCCGACGAGAGCGGCACCCGCGCCCGCACCGACGAGTACCCCAGCGCGGTGTAGTAGCCGACGTTGTCGGGCTTGGTGGTCTCCAGGTAGGACGGGCCGGCCGCGGAGTCGATCAGGTCGAAGACCGTGGCCATCAGCCGCTTGCCGCGGCCGGCGCGCTGCAGGTCGGGCCGGACGCCGAGCGCCTCGACGTACCAGGCGTCGCAGGGCACCCCGGCAGACGTGACGTCGCCGAACCGGATGATCCCCACGCTGTGCTCGCGGGTGTTGACGGCGATCCGCACGATCCGGAGCGCCTGCCGCCACCAGCGGGCGGGGGTCATCGGGTAGGTGCCGGGCGGGTAGAGCGCGATCGCGCCGGTCACCGCGCCGTCCAGCCTGGTCACGAACGCGTGCCCGTGCCGCACGGAGTCCGACAGGGTCATCCGGTACAGCGCCCGCAGCTCCCGCTCGCGGCGGGCGCGGACGGGGAACAGGTGCACGAAGCCGGGGTCGTCGGCCAGCGCCGCGGCCAGCACGGTCGCGGCCTCGGCGATGCCGGACGGGTGCAGCGGCTCGACGACATCAGGCGGGGATCCGGACATGTCGCGCATCCTCTACGGGACATGCGTCCAGATGCAACCCCAACGGGTGATGGACAAATGGCGTGACCTGCGCAAACGCTTACGACCCTGTCAGTGCGTCCTTGAGCTTGATCCGCCCGCCGCTGCGCAGCACCGCACGCGAGTAGATCCGTCCGGCCAGCCAGACGAGCACGGGGATCACGGCGAGCGACAGCCCGAGGGCCAGCGCGACCTCCCACACCTCGACCTCGCCCAGCGCGATCCGCATCGGCATGAGCAGGGGCGCGCAGAACGGGACGTACGACAGCCAGATGACCAGCGGGTTCGTCGGGTCCCAGGGCGCGATGCTCACGCCGATGAGGTACGGGATCATCATCAGGGTCAGCACCGGCGCGGTCACCGAGCCGACGTCCTCCTGCCGCGACACCAGCGCCGCCAGCGCACCGAGCGCGAGCGCGTACATGGTGAAGCCGATGACGAACCAGATCACCACCCACAGCGCGGTCGCGCCCAGGTCGATCGAGCTGGTGTCGACGAGGCCGAGGGCCACCGCGGTCCCGGACCCCGCGCCGACGACGAGCACCACCTGGATGATCCCGATGACCCCGATGCCCAGCACCTTGCCGGCCATCAGCTGCCACGGCCGCACGGTCGCCAGCAGCAGCTCCACGACGCGCGAGGCCTTCTCCTCGACGACCCCCTGCGCCACCAGCTGCCCGGCGGTCATGAGCGAGATGAACAGCAGGATCCCGGCGACGAAGCCGGCGACGATCTGTGCGCCGTCCTGCTCGGGCTCGGGCTCCAGCGCGGTGACGTCCGGCGCGGCCTGGGCGATCTCGCGACCGACCTCGCCCGGGTCCCCGCCGAGGTCGGTGACCGCCGCCGACAGCGCCTCCTGCTGCGCCAGCGACGCGAAGACGGGCACGAGCATGTCGGGCAGCTTCGTGTGCACCACCACGGACAAGGGGTCGGTGGAGGTCACGAGGGCATCGATCGTGCCGTCCTTGAGCAGCTCCTCGCCTTCGTCGGCGGACGCCACCTCCTGCGTCTCGATCGTCGTCCCGGTCACCGTGCCGGTGGCCACCAGCTGCTCCGAGGCCGCCGACGCCTCGGGCACCACACCGACGTGCTGGGTGGGGTCGGACTGCGAGCTGACGAGGTTGAGCAGGACGCCACCGAGCACCACCGCCGCGACGAGCGCGACGGTGGTCCAGATGAACGCCTTGGAGCGGAACCGCGTGCTGATCTCCCGCCCGGCGACCAGCCGGACGGCGGCGCCGTCGGAGATCTCGACCAGGGTCGGACGGGCGCTCATGCGGACACCGTCTCGCGCTCGACCGTGGCGGAGTCGGTGCTCACCACGTGCCGGTACAGCTCGGTCAGGGACGGCCGCAGCAGGCTGAACTCGTGCACCGACCCGGCTGCGAGGGCGGCGCGCAGGATCTGCTGGTCGGCGCCGTCGTCGGCCTGTCCCCGCACCTCGACCACCGACCGCGTCGCGTCCGTCGACACCAGACGCGCCGACGGCACCGCGGAGATCCAGGACCCCGCCGGTGGCCCGTCCACCACCCATCGCCGGTCGTCGGTCCGGCGCAGCTCCTCGATCCCGCCGAAGGCCACCAGCGTCCCGGTCTTGATGATCCCGACGCGGTCGCACAGCGACTCGACCAGCTCGAGCTGGTGCGACGAGAACAGCACCGGGACGCCGGCCGCGGCCTGGTCCCGCAGCACCCCGCTCATCACGTCGACCGCCACGGGGTCGAGGCCGGAGAACGGCTCGTCGAGCACCAGGATGTCGGGGGAGTGCACCAGCGCGGCGGCCAGCTGCACGCGCTGCTGGTTGCCCAGGGAGAGCTTGAGGATCTCGTCCCCGCGGCGCTCCGCGATGCCGAGCACCTCGGTCCACTGCTCCATCGCGGCCTTGGCCGACGCCGTCGACAGCCCGTGCAGCCGCGCGAGGTAGACCAGCTGGTCGCTCACCTTCATGCGCGGGTAGAGACCGCGCTCCTCGGGCATGTACCCGATGCGCCGCCGCACGGCCAGGTCGACCGGCTTGCCGTCCCAGCGCACCTCGCCGGAGTCCGCCGCCAGCACGCCGAGCACGATCCGCATCGCCGTCGACTTGCCGGCGCCGTTGGAGCCGACGAACCCGACGATCTCGCCGGCGCGCACCTCCATGGACAGGTCGCGCAGTGCGCGGAGGTCGCCGTAGGACTTGTTCAGGGACTCCATCACCAGTGCGGACATGAGTCGATCCAAACAGAGACCACCGACGGCACGCGACACCCTGTCGGTGGCCGGTCCTAGTCTGCGGAAGGTGCACCACCTCTCCCGTGCCGATGCCCGCCGGATCGCCGTGCGCGCCCAGCTCCTGAGCGCGGACCGGCCGACGGACGTGCACGAGACCGTGCGCGCCCTGTCGTTCCTGCAGCTGAACCCGACCAGCGCGGTCGCCCCGAGCGCCGACCTGGTGCTCTGGAGCCGGCTCGGCTCGTCCTACGACCCGCAGGAGCTGGCGGACGCCCTCGACGAGCAGACGATCATCGAGTTCCGCGGCATGCTGCGGGTGGCCGAGGACCTCGCGCTGTACCGCGCGGAGATGGCCGTCTGGCCGGGGACCGGCACCCGTGTGAAGGACTGGCAGCGGGGCAACCGGCAGTGGGTGGCGGACAACGAGGCCTGCCGGCAGGACATCCTGGAGCTGCTGCGCGCCGACGGCCCGCTGCCGATCAGCGAGCTCCCCGACACGTGCGTGCGGCCGTGGCGATCCTCCGGCTGGAACAACAACCGCAACGTCACCATGCTGCTCGGCCTCATGGTGCAGATGGGCGACGTGGCAGCCGCCGGCGGCACCGGCCGCGACCGGCTCTGGGACCTGGCCGAGCGCGTCTACCCGCCGGACCCGCCGGTGCCGCTGGAGGAGGCGTACCGGATCCGCGACGAGCGCAGGCTCGCGGCGCTCGGCATCGCGAGACCGAAGGGTCCCGAGCAGCCCGTCGAGCCGCTCGACGTCCGGGACGTGGGGGAGCCCGCGGTCATCGAGGGGGTCCGCGGAGAGTGGCGCGTCGACCCCGCGCAGCTGGACCTGCCGTTCGAGGGGCGTGCGGCGCTGCTCTCGCCCCTCGACCTGCTCCTGTACGACCGCAAGCGCATGACCGACGTCTTCGAGTTCGACTACATCCTCGAGATGTACAAGCCGGTCGCCGCGCGGCGCTGGGGCTACTTCGCGCTCCCGGTCCTGGTCGACGACCGCCTGGTGGGCAAGCTCGACGCCACCGCCGACGTGAAGGCCGGCGTGCTGCGGGTGCACGCCGTGCACGAGGACGCGCCGTGGGCCCCCGACGCGCGCGCCGCGGTCGATGCGGAGATCGAGGACCTGGCGCGCTGGCTTGAGCTGGACCTGGTCCGGTCCTAGAAGCCTCCTTCGCCGCGGCGAGAACGTCATGTCCCCGCGAGAACGCCGCGTGCTCGTGCCGTTCTCGCGGGGAGCTGCCGTCCTCAGCCCTCGCGCACCACGGCGACCCCGCCCGGCGCGACGACGAGCGTCCCGCCCGCCACCGCCTCGTCGCGCAGCAGCTCGTGGCCCGACGCCGGGACCGTGACCTCGTCGGCCGAGTGGTTGAGGACGAACAGCCACGAGCGACCGTCGTCGGCGACCCGGCGGACCGCCTCGACACCGTCGAGCTCGGGGGACAGACCGGCCTCGACGATCAGCGCGTCCGTGACCGTCTGGAGGCCGTCGGCGTCGAGCCGCGTCGCCAGGTACCACGCCGCCCCGGAGCCGGCCGGCCGGCGCGTCAGGGCGGGCCAGCCTGCCAGGTCGCCGTCGGCGAACGTCCGGACGGCTTCCGTCCCCGGCGACAGGTGCGTCTGCTCGGACCACACGTCGGCGCGCGTGCCGTCGTCGAGCGTGAGGGTCTCGCCCTCCTGCAGGGCCCAGATCTCCTCGCTCCGGACACCCAGCAGCTCCCGGAACGCACCGGGGTAGCCGCCCGGGCGGATGTGGTCGTTCTCGTCGGCGATCCCCGAGAAGTACGTGACCAGCACGGACGCACCGTCGGCCGCGGCCCGCGCGATGTTCGCGGCGTCGGCGTCGGTGACCAGGTAGAGCGTCGGGACGATGACGAGCGCGTACCCCGACAGGTCCGCCGACGGCCGCACGATGTCCACCGTGATGTTCCGCTGCCACAGCGCGCGGTAGTGCGCGAGCACGCGGTCCGGGTACGTCACCGCGGTGGACGGGTGGCTGTCCAGCTCTGTGCCCCACCAGGCGGGGTAGTCGAAGACGATCGCGGCCCGCGCGCGCACCCGTGAGCCCTCGACCTCGCTCAGTGCCCTCAGCGCATCGCCCAGCGCCACCGTGTTCCGCCACACGTCGGTGTCGGTCCCCGCGTGCGGGAGCATCGCCGAGTGGAACTTCTCCGCACCCGCGGCGGACTGGCGCCACTGGAAGAACATCACCGCGTCGGCGCCACGAGCGACGTGCGCCAGCGAGTGCCGGATCATCTCGCCCGGTCGCTTGGTGCGGTTGCGCGGCTGCCAGTTCACCGCGCTCGTCGAGTGCTCCATGAGCATCCACGGGTCACCGCCGGCAACCCCGCGCGTGAGGTCGGCGCTGAACGCCAGCTCGACGTGCGCCTCCGGGTCGTGCGCGCGGGTGTAGTGGTCGTTGGCGATGACGTCGAGGTCGTCCGCCCAGGAGAAGTAGTCCATCCACTTGGTGCCGGTGGAGAGCATGAGGTTGGTGGTCGTGGGGACGTCCGGGGTGACCTCTCGCAGCACGTCCCGAATTGCGCGGTAGTGCACCAGCAGCTCGTCGGAGCTGAACCGGGCGAAGTCCAGCTGCTGCGTCGGGTTCGGGTACGTCGGGGCGCTCCGCGGGGGAAGCACCTCGTCGAAGGAGTCGTACCGCTGCGACCAGAAGGCCGTGCCCCAGGCGGCGTTCAGCGCCTCGACGGTCCCGTACCTCGCGTCCAGCCAGCGCCGGAACGCGTCCGCGGCGTCGTCGGAGTAGTCGTGCGGGACGTGGCAGCCCAGCTCGTTGTCCACGTGCCACAGGGCCAGCGCCGGGTGGCTGCCGTAGCGCTCGGCCATCGTCCGAGTCATGCGCAGCACGTACTCGCGGTACGCCGTCGACGACACCCGGTACGCCTGCCGGCCGCCCGGGTACAGCACCGTGCCGTCCGCGAGCACGGGCAGGAACTCGGGGTGCTTGCGGGTGAGCCACGGGGGAGGGCTCGCCGTCGCCGTGGCCAGCGCGACCTTGATGCCGGCGTGGTGGAGCCGGTCGAGGATGTCGTCCAGCCAGCCGAAGTCGAGCTCGCCCTCGCGCGGCTCCAGCTGGGCCCAGCTGAAGATGCCGACGCTGACCAGCGTGACGCCGGCCTGCTGCATGAGCTCCACGTCCTCGATGCGGGTGGCCAGGGGCCACTGCTCGGGGTTGTAGTCGCCGCCGTACTGGATCATCGGGTCCTCGTCGCTCGTCGTAGGTCTAGGACAACTGGTTCGTCGGGTTCGCACACGAGGTGACCGTCGACGACGCGGGCCGTGGCCACGCGCACGACCGCCCTTCTCGTCGCCGGGTCCTCGCCCGCGCCGGTCGCCTCGAACGGCGACACGTCGTGCGTGAAGTAGAAGATCCAGGCCTCGTCGTCGGTGGCGACGACGTCGGCATGGTGACCGCGCGGGTCGACCAGGATGTGCCCGTCGGGGGTCCACCGCGACAGGTCGTCGGACCGATAGACGGCCTGACCGCGCCACTCGTCGACGATCAGCCAGTGCCACCCGCCGAGCGTGAACACGTTCGGTCCCTCGTGCGGTCGGCCCTCGATGACCGGCCGCGACGGACCCCAGGTCTCCAGGTCTTCGGAATCTGCGCACCAGGTCGTCGAGCCTGCCGCCTCGTCCTTGAACCACATGCGGTAGCCGGTCCCGGTCGGTGCGACGCAGGCGTCGATGACATAGTCCGAGCTCAGCGGCACGACCCCGCGGTACTCCCAGGTCACCAGGTCGTCGGACACGTGGTGCAGGATGTGCCGCTCGTGCCCCGGCCAGCGGTCCGGCACGCCGGTGATGTAGCTGACGAACATGTGGAACCGGCCCTCGGCGAACACGACCTCAGGCGCCCAGAGGGTGTTCCGGCCCTCACCGGGGTCCAGGCCGTCGACGACCCCGCGGTGCGTCCAGGTCAGCCCGCCGTCGTCACTCGTCGCGACCGCGATGTCCGTCCCGTGCACCCAGGTGACGCCGGGGCCGTCGTCGTCGACCCGCCGCTGCGTCGCGAACAGCCACCAGGTCCCGTCCGGGCCCTCGACCACGGTGGGATCGGTGGGCGCGCCCCGCGGGTCGGTGAACAGGGGGTCGGGCGCAACCCGGACGTCCGCACTCGTGCGTGCAGGAGCCCCCTCGAGCGCAGACGTTGCAGCAGGAGAACTCGATGCGTCCGCACTCGTGCGCGCTGGAGGCCCCTCGAGTGCGGACGTTGCAGTGCGAGGGCTGGTTGCGGGGGTGTGGGTCATGCCGGGATCGGGCGGAGGTCTTCGATGCCGTGCAGGAAGCCCTCGCGCAGGGTGCTGCCGGGGGCCAGGTCGGCCTTGGTGACCGGGCGGCCCAGGGACGCCGACGCGTAGATCGCGGTGACCAGCTCGAGCGACCGGTGGGGTTCCGCGGCGACCGGCGGCAGCGGCTCGCCCGCGCGCAGCGCCGCGTAGACCGCGCGCAGCAGCGGGGTGTGCCCGGAGGGCTCGTCCTCGGTCGGCAGGGTCCACGACGCCGGCGCCTCCGCCGGCTCGCCGCCGGTCCGCTCGGGTGCCGGGGTGAGCCGCCACGCGCGGGCGTCGTGCCCGTAGAGGTGCTCGACCTCGACCGTGCCGAGCGTCGTGTCCACCCGCACGTAGCTGGTCTGGCGCGGGGCGAGGGCGGTGGTCAGCACGGACACGATCGCGCCGTTGGCGAACCGGATCACGGCCGTGGACGTGTCCTCGGTCTCCACGTCGCGGTCCAGGCGGAACGCGCGCGCGTCGACCTCGGCCCACTCGCCCAGCAGGAACCCGAGCAGGTCGAGCTGGTGGATGCCCAGCCCGAGCAGCGGGCCGCCGCCCTCCGTCGCCCACTTCCCGCGCCACGGCACCGCGTAGTAGTCCTCCTGCTTGCGGTACCAGAGCGTGTGGCAGACGCCGACGAGCGGTCGCCCGAGCGTGCCGTCGGCGAGCAGCCTCTGGACGTGGCCGACGGCCGTGCCGGTGCGCTGCTGGAACACGACGGCGTACTCGCGACCGACCTCGTGAGCGACCTTGAGCACCGCGTCCAGGTCCGCCAGCGACAGGACCGGCGGCTTCTCGCAGACCACGTGCGCGCCGGAGCGTAGGGCGGCGATCGCCTGGTCCTTGTGCAGGCCGGGCGGGGTGCACAGGTGCACGACGTCGACTGCCTCGGCGGAGAGCAGGTCGTCCAGGCTGTCGTACCGGCCCGCGACGCCGTACTGGTCGGCGAACGCGTCACGGACGGCGGGGCTGGGGTCCGCGACCGCGACGACCGCGACCAGGGGGTCCGCGGAGAGGACCGAGGCGTGTGCGTGCGCGATCGCCCCGGTCCCGACGATGGCGGCCTTCAGCAGGCCCTGCGACAACTCCGTCACGTCCGCTCCCTTGCGTCCTGCGTCAACCGTCCTCGGTCACGGTAAGCGCTTGCCTGCCGATTCGTCCACCGGCTGCCATGCGTCGTCATGACGTGGTCGTGGGTTCGGCACGAGATCGTGCGTCTGAACCCACGGTCTCGTGCCGAAGCCACGATCTCGCGGCCGCGCGACGAGCCGTGCGACGACCCGCGCGACGAGCCGCGCGACGAGCCGTGCGACGACCCGTGCGACGAGCCGTGCGACGAGCCGCCCGACGAGCCGAGCGACGAGGCCCGGGCGGCGCGGACGGGCGCAGCGTCAGGCCGACGGGTCCGACGAGCCGCGGACCACCAGCTCCGGCTGGAACTGCACGCGCTGGTGCTGGAACGACGCGCCCTCCGAACGCTGCCGCAGGAGCAGGTCCGCGGCGGTCCAGCCCAGCTGGTGGGTCGGCTGGCGCACGGACGTCAGCGGCACCGTGAGCATCGAGGCGAACACGACGTCGTCGTACCCGACCACCGCCATCTCGGCGGGGATGGCCACGCCGTGGGCCCGCAGCGCGCGCAGGGCGCCCAGGGCGGTGAGGTCGTTGACGCAGAACAGGGCTGTGGGGCGGTCGCCGGGGAGCGCGAACAGCTGGTTGATGCCGGCCTCGCCACCGTCGGCGTTGAGGGAGCCGATCGTGATCTCGACGAGCGCGGCATCCGGGTCCAGGCCCGCCCCGGCCAGCGCGGAGAGCACCCCGTCCCGGCGGTCGTGGCACTGCTTGATGGTGAGCGGCCCGTTGATGAACGCGATGCGGGTGTGCCCGAGGCTGACCAGGTGCTCGATAGCCAGCGCGCCGCCGCGGACGTCGTCGACCGCCACGGACGAGATGTCGTCGACCGGGGAGGTGGTGTCGAGCAGGACCACGTCGATCCCGCGGTCGCGCAGGGCCAGCAGGGTGTCCAGCGAGCCGGCCGACGGGGTGACCATGACGCCCTGCACGCCGTGCTCCTCGAACAGCCGCAGGTACCGGGCCTCGCGCTCGGGGTCCTCGTCGGAGGACGAGAGCATGAGGGTGTACTCGTCCGCGGCCAGCCGGTCCTCGACGCCTCGGGCGACCTCGGTGAAGAACGGGTTCGCGATGTCGAGCACGATGGCGCCGACCGTCTGGATGGTCCCCGCGCGCAGCTGTCGGGCCGAGGCGTTGCGGACGAACTGCAGCTCCTCGATGGCCACCAGGACGCGGTCGCGCGTGGCGTCGCTGACCTGGTCCGGGCGGTTGAGCACGTTCGAGACGGTGCCGACCGAGACGCCCGCGCGCTTGGCGACGTCCGTGATGGAGGGTCGGCGGTCTGCGCGTCCTCGTGTCGTCGTCGACATCGACCGTCCTCTCCCTCGAGCACCGAGCGTGCGGCCCGATGCTAGTTCCCTCCGTGGAGGCCATCGTGGTGCCTCGCTGCATCACGATGACGTCACGACTCTTGTGTGCCGGGAGCCGCGCGCGTACGGTGCAGCGTACTGAATCGATTCACCGACCTCAAGGGAGAGGCCGTGCGGGAATCGCGCCCTCGGGCGGGTCGCAAGCTCGGCGACGCCGGCATACCGGGGTGCGCCCGCGCCCCGACTCTTGACACACTGGTAAACGCTTACATAGAGTGCGTGAATCGTTTCAAAGGCGATTCGAGGAAGGCAGCCGTATGTCCCGCGTGTGCTTCATCTCCCGCGTCCGGCCGGACCGGCTGGACGAGTACCGGTCCCGGCACGCCGCCGTCTGGCCCGAGATGCTCGAGGCACTGCGCGACACCGGCTGGCGCGACTACTCGTTGTTCCTCGCCCCGGACGGGCTGCTCGTCGGCTACCTCGAGACCGACGACTACGCCGCCGCCCAGGACGCCATGACCCGCACGGCGGTCAACCCGCGCTGGCAGGCCGAGATGAGCGAGTTCTTCGTCGCCGACGGCAGTCCCGACGAGGGCTTCCACGTCCTCGACGAGGTGTTCCACCTGGAGGACCAGCTGCACGCAGCCGGCCTCCCCACCCACCCACAGGAGCTCCCCGCATGACCATCACCGATGCCCTGGCCCAGCAGACGATCGAGCTTCCCTCCTGGGCGTTCGGGAACTCGGGCACCCGGTTCAAGGTGTTCGCGCAGCAGGGGGTGCCGCGCGACCCCTACGAGAAGATCGCCGACGCCGCCCAGGTGCACAAGTACACGGGAGTGGCGCCGCGGGTCAGCCTGCACATCCCGTGGGACCTGGTGGACGACTACGACGACCTGGCCGCGCACGCCGCTGGGCTCGGGGTGTCCATCGGGGCGATCAACTCGAACCTGTTCCAGGACGACGACTACATGCTGGGCTCGCTGACGCACCCGTCGGCGGACGTGCGCAAGAAGGCCGTCGCGCACCACCTGCAGTGCGTCGACGTCATGCGCGCCACGGGCTCCACCGACCTGAAGATCTGGCTGCCGGACGGCCTGAACTACCCCGGCCAGGACTCGCTGCGCGCCCGCCAGGACCGGCTCGCCGACTCGCTGGCCGAGATCTACGCGGCCCTGGACCCGAACCACCGGCTGATCCTCGAGTACAAGTTCTTCGAGCCCGCCTTCTACGCGATGGACATCCCCGACTGGGGCACGTCCCTGCTGCACTGCCTGGCTCTGGGCGACCGCGCGTTCGTCGTGCTGGACACCGGGCACCACGCGCCGGGCACCAACATCGAGTTCATCGTCGCGCAGCTGCTGCGCGCCGGGCGGCTCGGCGCGTTCGACTTCAACTCCCGGTTCTACGCCGACGACGACCTCATGGTCGGCTCCGCGGACCCGTTCCAGCTGTTCCGGATCATGCACGAGATCGTGCAGTCCGGGGCGCTCGCGCCGGACTCGGGGGTCAACTTCATGCTCGACCAGTGCCACAACATCGAGCCGAAGATCCCGGGGCAGATCCGCTCGGTCATGAACGTGCAGGAGGCCACCGCGAAGGCGCTGCTGGTCGACGCCGAGGCGCTGCTCGAGGCTCAGCTTGCCGGTGACGTGCTCGGTGCGAACGCGCTGGTGATGGACGCGTACAACACCGACGTGCGGCCGCTGCTGGCCGAGCTGCGGGAGTCGCAGGGGCTCGACCCCGACCCGATCCGGGCGTACAAGGCATCGGGCTACGCGGAGACGATCATCGCCGAGCGCGTCGGCGGCACACAGGCGGGGTGGGGCGCATGAGCACGGTGGCACAGGAGCTGGTCGCACGGTCCAACAGACTCGGGGCGGACCCACGCACCACCAACTACGCCGGCGGCAACACGTCCGCGAAGGGCACCGCGACGGACCCGGTCACCGGTGACGACGTCGAGTTGCTCTGGGTCAAGGGCTCGGGGGGTGACCTGGGCACGTTGACGGAGAAGAACCTGGCCGTGCTGCGCCTGGATCGGCTGCGCGCTCTGGTCGACGTGTACCCGGGGGTGGAGCGCGAGGACGAGATGGTCGCCGCGTTCGACTACTGCCTGCACGGCAAGGGGGGTGCGGCGCCGTCGATCGACACGGCGATGCACGCGCTGGTCGGCGCCGCGCACGTGGACCACCTGCACCCGGACTCGGGCATCGCGTTCGCGACGGCGGCCGACGGGGAGGCGTTGACCCGGCAGGTGTTCGGGGACGCGGTGGTGTGGGTGCGGTGGCGTCGGCCGGGGTTCCAGCTGGGGTTGGACATCGCGGCGATCAAGGCCGCGAACCCGCAGGCCATCGGGTGCATCCTGGGCGGCCACGGGATCACCGCGTGGGGCGACACGTCCGACGAGGCCGAGGCGCGGTCGTTGCACATCGTGCGGACCGCGGAGGAGTTCATCGCCTCGACGACGGGTCCGCACCCGTTCGGTGACGTGGTGCAGGCGCCGCTTCCCGACGAGGAGCGTCGCGCCCGTGCGGCCGCGCTGGCGCCGGTGATCCGGGGGCTGGCCTCGACGGACAAGCCGCAGGTCGGCCACTACACGGACTCGTCGGTGGTGCTGGACTTCGTGTCCCGCGCGGAGCTGGCCCGTCTGGCCGAGCTCGGCACGTCCTGCCCGGACCACTTCTTGCGCACGAAGGTCAAGCCGCTGGTGCTGGACCTGCCCGCCGGCGCGCCGGTCGAGGAGGTCGTCGGAAGGCTCAAGGAGCTGCACGCCACCTACCGCGCGGACTACCAGGCCTACTACGACCGGCACGCCACCCCGGACAGCCCGGCGATCCGCGGCGCCGACCCGGCGATCGTGCTGGTGCCGGGGGTGGGGATGTTCTCGTTCGGCAAGGACAAGCAGACCGCCCGGGTGGCCGGGGAGTTCTACGTCAACGCGATCAACGTGATGCGCGGCGCCGAGGCGATCTCCACCTATGTGCCGATAGACGAGGCGGAGAAGTTCCGGATCGAGTACTGGGCGCTGGAGGAGGCCAAGCTCGCGCGCATGCCGAAGCCCAAGCCGCTGGCCACCCGGGTCGCGCTGGTCACCGGGGCCGGGTCGGGCATCGGCCGGGCGATCGCCGAGCGCCTGGCCGCCGAGGGTGCGTGCGTGGTGATCGCGGACCTCAACCTGGAGGGCGCCCAGGAGGTTGCGGACAGCCTCGGCGGTCCCGACGTCGCGATTGCGGTCAAGGCCGACGTGACCTCCGAGGAGGACATCGCCCGGCTGATCGCGGAGACCTCGCTGGCGTTCGGGGGGATCGACCTGGTGGTGAACAACGCCGGGCTGTCGATCTCCAAGCCGCTGCTGGAGACCACCGCCAAGGACTGGGACCTGCAGCACGACGTGATGGCCCGCGGCTCGTTCCTGGTCTCCCGGGAGGCGGCGCGGGCGATGATCGCCCAGGACATGGGTGGGGACATCGTCTACATCGCCTCGAAGAACTCCCTGTTCGCCGGGCCGAACAACATCGCGTACTCGGCGACCAAGGCCGACCAGGCCCACCAGGTCCGGCTGCTCGCCGCCGAGCTGGGCGGGCACGGGATCCGGGTCAACGGGGTCAACCCCGACGGCGTCGTGCGCGGCTCGGGGATCTTCGCCGGCGGCTGGGGCGCCCAGCGCGCGGCCACCTACGGGGTGCCCGAGTCCGAGCTCGGCGCCTACTACGCCCAGCGCACCCTGCTCAAGCGCGAGGTCCTGCCGGAGCACGTGGCCGCGGCGGTGTTCGCCCTGACCGGCCCGGACCTGGTGCAGACCACGGGCCTGCACGTCCCGGTCGACTCCGGCGTGGCAGCGGCCTTCCTGCGATGAGCCGGATGGCGTTCGAGATCGGGGGTTCGGCATCAGATCGCGGGTTCGCACCCACGATCTCGCGGCGAACCCTCGATCTCGCGGGGGCCCGCCGATGAGCGCGTTCGCGGCCGTCGACCTCGGCGCCTCGTCGGGGCGGGTCATCGTCGGGTCGGTGGTCGACGACCGCGTCGCGCTGCACGAGGTCAACCGGTTCCCCAACGGGCCGGTCCGGGTGGGCGGCTCGCTGCACTGGGACGTGATCGGGCTGTACCGAGGGATCCTCGACGGGCTGCGCGCGGCCACCCGGGAGGTCGGCGCGCTGGACGGTGTCGGCATCGACTCGTGGGCCGTCGACTACGGGTTGCTGGACGGTGACGGAGAGCTGCTCGGCACCCCCTTCCACTACCGGGACGCGCGGACCGACGGGGTGCCGGACAAGGTCTTCGCGACGATCCCCGCACCCGAGCTCTACGCCCGCACGGGTCTGCAGGTGCAGCCGTTCAACACGGTGTTCCAGCTGGTCGCCGCACAGGGGACGGCGGCGCTCGCGTCGGCCCGCGGGATGCTGCTGGTGCCCGACCTGCTCGGCTACTGGCTGACCGGGGTGCGGGTGGCCGAGGTGACCAACGCGTCGACGACCGGGCTGCTCGACGCGACGACCCGGGAGTGGGCCCTCGACGTGGCGGCCGCCCTGGGCATCGCGGAGAACCTGCTCCCGCCGCTGCGCGACGCCGGCGAGCTGCTGGGCCACACGACGCTCCTCGGGGAGGTCCCGGTCTGGACGGTCGGCTCGCACGACACCGCGTCGGCCGTCGTCGCCGTCCCCGCCACCGGCACCGACTTCGCGTACATCTCCTGCGGCACCTGGTCGCTGGTCGGCCTGGAGCTGGACCACCCGGTGCTCACCGAGGAGAGCCGCGCCGCGAACTTCACCAACGAGGCCGGCGTCGACGGCACGGTCCGGTACCTGCGCAACGTCATGGGCCTCTGGGTGCTCCAGGAGTCGATCCGCACCTGGAACGAGGCCGGTCTGCCCGCCGACCTGCCGGACCTGCTCGCGGCCGCGGCCCGCGTCCCGGCCCTGACCACGGTGGTCGACATCGACGGGCCCGCGTTCCTGCCGCCGGGCGACATGCCCACCCGGATCGCGGCCGAGGCTGCCCGGACGGGCCAGACGCCCCCGCAGTCGCAGGCCGAGACGGTCCGCTGCATCCTCGACTCGCTCGCGCTCGCCTACCGGCGGGCGGTCCGGCAGGCGGCAGACCTGGCGAGCCGTTCGATCGACGTGGTGCACGTGGTCGGCGGGGGAGTCCGCAACGAGCTCCTCTGCCAGCTGACCGCGGACGCGACCGGCCTGCCGGTGGTCGCCGGGCCGGTCGAGGGTGCCGCGCTGGGCAACGTCCTGGTGCAGGCGCGGGCGGCCGGCGTGCTGTCCGGGAGCCTCGCGGACCTGCGCGCGGTGGGCGCCCGAGGGCTGGATCTGCGGCGCTACGAGCCGGGTGCCACCGGGGGTCCGACCGACCGTCAGTGGGCCGCCGCCGAGCGCAGGGTCGAAGGTCCGTAGCCGCGCACGAGCGCATCTTCCTAGCGTGGAGACGAGGCCCCTCGAAGGCGTCGGGCCCAGTCCCGAGGAGTGGTCATCATGCGCACCGTCGTCATCACCGGATCGGCATCGGGCATCGGGCTCGCGACCGCAGAGATCCTGCGTGACCGCGGTGACCGAGTCATCGGCGTGGACGTCCACGACGCGGAGGTCGTCGCGGACCTGTCCACCGTCGCGGGCCGCGCGGCCATGGTCGAGCAGGTCCGGGAGCTCAGCGGCGGCACCGTGGACGCCGTCATCGCGAACGCCGGCCTGGCGCTCCCCGTCGCGGCGACCGTCGCCGTCAACTTCTTCGGCGCCGTGGCCACCCTCGACGGGCTGCGACCGCTGCTGCTCGGCTCCGACGCGCCGCGCGCCTCCCTCACCAGCTCCATGGCGAGCCTCATGCCGCACGACGACCTCCTGGTCGAGGCCGCTCTGGCGGGCGACGAGACCAAGGCGATGGAGCGCGCACAGGAGCTCGTCGACGCCGACCTCGGCCAGATCATCTACGCGTCGACCAAGGTGGCACTGTGCCGCTGGATGCGTCGGCACGCTGCGACGGCCGAGTGGGCCGGTGCGGGCATCCCGCTGAACGGGATCGGCCCCGGGATCGTCGAGACCCCGATGACGGCCGAGATGATCGCGACCGAGGAGCAGCGCGCGGCGATGGCCGACGTGGTGCCGATGCCGCTGCACGGGTACATGCAGCCCGAGGTGCCGGCGCGCTTGCACGCGTGGCTGGTCAGCGAGGAGAACACCCACCTGTGCGGGCAGCTCGTCTTCGTGGACGGCGGCTCGGACGTGGTGATCCGGGGCGACAGCACCTGGTGAGCCGTTGGAGTGCCGGCGCGCGGGACCGCTGCGGACGAGCCCGCGCGTCGACATCGCCATCGTGCTGCGGGTTGCCGGGCGAACCCGGGGACCAAGGTCCCTCGCTGCGGGTGACTCTGCGCGGAATCCTGATGAAAGGATTCAATCGATCGATGGAGAGGGTGCCATGAGCATCGACACGTCAGTTCGTTCGCTCGCGAGCGTGCAGGTGCGGGAGGAGATCCTCTACTACTGCCGCGAGTCGGTCCGCTGCGGACTGAACTTCAACACGCAGGGCAACATCAGCGTGCGGCTCACCGCCGACGACGGCACGGAAGCGATCGTCATCACCCCGTCCGACGTGCGCTACGACGCGATGTCGCCGGACGACATGGTGGTCGTCGCGATGGACGGCACCGTGCTCGAGGGCGACCTGCTCCCGTCGACCGAGCTGCCCGTCCACCTGGCCCACTACCGCCGCCGCCCCGACGCCCGCGCGATCGTGCACACGGAGTCGACGTTCGTGAACGTGCTCGGCGTCCTCGGCCGGCAGATCGACCCGGTGCTCCTCAACATGGTCCTGTACGCCAAGGGCACCATCCCGGTCATGCCGTTCGAGTTCTCCACCAACGCGGACTTCGGCCGGCGCAGCGCCGAGCTGATGGGCGACGACGTCAACGCGGTCGTGTGGGCCAACCACGGGCTGCTCGCGGTGGGCGTCTCGCTCAAGCTCGCGTTCAAGGTGGCCGTCGCGGTCGAGGAGAACGCCGAGGTGCTCCACCACGCGAGCCAGTCCGGTGGCGTGCCGAACGTGCTGGCCTACGACCGGATCGAGATCCCCGAGGGCGCGCGCCTGCCCTGATCAGCCGAGCGTGCCTGCGACGACCAGGAGCACGGGCACGCACAGGATCGTGGTGATCAGCCCGGCGTCGCGCGCGAGCGCCTCGCCGTGCCGGTACTGCATCGCGTAGACGAGGACGTTCTGCGCGGTCGGCAGAGACGCCATCGCGACGACGGCGAGCAGCGCGTGCGCGGGCAGGCCGAGCGCGGTGCCGAGCCCCCACGCCAGCAGCGGGTGCGCCAGCGCGCGCAGGCCGACGGCGAGCGCGAGGTCCCGGCGCGGCGCGGTGGTGTCCACCGTCCGCGGCACGGCGAGCGACATCCCGAACGTGAGCAGGGCGAGCGGTGCCGCGGCGGCGCCGACCAGCCGGAACGGCTCGTAGACGACCTCGGGCAGGTCCCACGGCGCCGCGGCCAGGACCAGGCCGACGAGGGTGCCGACGATGATCGGGTTGCTCAGGGTGCGGCGCAGCAGGGTCCGTCCACGCAGGGGGCCCGCGCGCCGGTCCAGCACCGCGAACGCCACCGGTGCCAGGACGAGCAGCTGGAACAGCAGCGTCGGCACCACCGCGACCGCGTCGTCGAGCAGGTAGACCGCCAGCGGCAGCCCCACGTTGCCGGCGTTCACGTACGACGACGCGAGCGTGCCGACCGTGACGTCCGCGGCCGGCCGACGCCACGCGAGGCGCAGGACCACGACCGCCACCAGGGCGACCACCGACGTGGACGTCCAGGTGACGACCGCCGTGCGGGAGAGCAGCAGGTGCAGGTCGGCGTGCGCGACCGTGGTGATCAGCAGCGCGGGCGTGGCCACCGTGAACACCACCCGCGCGAGCACGGGAGCCGCTCGGTCGCCGAGCACCCGACGGCGGGCGAGCAGCCAGCCGAGCGCGACGACGGCGCCCATGGTGCCGAGTGCGGTGACGACGGCGCCCATCAAGCCACCGGTCGTCGTCGGAGGATCACGGGGCTGATCCTCGCACGGTGCTGTGGTCACGGAAAGCGCTTGCCCTGGCGGTGGCTACGTGGCACGATCGGGTCCGAGACGCATGTCCCGCACATGGAGGAAGGCAACGATGCCGGCAGTCGCACTGGTCACCGGGGGCAATCGAGGGATCGGCCTCGGTATCACGCAGCGGCTGATCGCCGACGGGTTCGCGGTGTCGATCCTGGCCACCCGCGAGGAGCCGACCGAGCTGCTGGAGTCGCTCGACGCCCCCGGCCGGGTTCGCTACGTGCGCGGTTCGGTGGCGGACCTCGGCGACCACGCGCGGTTCGTCGACGACGCCGTCGAGGCCTGGGGTCGGCTCGACCTGCTGGTGAACAACGCGGGGGTCGCCCCGAGCGTGCGGGCGGACCTGCTCGAGGCCGGCGCGGAGAGCTTCGACCGCGTGCTCGGCATCAACCTGCGCGGCCCGTACTTCCTGACGCAGACGTTCGCGAACCGCGTCATCGCGCTCGGGTCGGACCGCCTTCCGCGCGCGACCGTCATCAACGTCTCGTCGATCTCCGCGACGGCCGTGTCCACCAACCGCGGCGAGTACTGCGTCTCGAAGGCCGGCGTCGCCATGGCCACGCAGCTGTTCGCGGTCCGCCTCGCCCCCGAGGGGATCGTCGTCTACGAGGTCCGTCCGGGCGTCATCGCGACCGACATGACCGCCGGCGTGACCGAGAAGTACGACGCGCTCATCGCCGACGGGCTGGCTCCCATCAACCGGTGGGGTCGCCCGTCCGACGTCGCCGGTGCGGTGGCGATCCTGGCGTCCGGCCAGACCCCGTACTCGACCGGCGAGGTGTTCCACGTCGACGGCGGCATGCACATCCCGGTGCTCTGATGTCGTTCTTGCAGGGTGTCCCCGTCGTCACCGTCAACACCGTCGTCGTCGGGACCGGTTCCGCCGGCTTCTGCGCGGCCGACCGCCTGTGGGAGCTGGGCCAGACCGACGTCGTCATGGTCGCCGACAAGGTCAACGCGGGCTCGTCGCGCAACGCCGGCTCGGACAAGCAGACCTACTACAAGCTCACGCTCTCGGGCGGCGACGGCGACTCCGTGCGGGAGATGGCCGAGACGCTCTACTCCGGCGGCGCGATGGACGGCGACAACGCGCTGGCCGAGGCCGCGCTGAGCGCCCGCGGGTTCCTGCGCCTCTGCGACCTGGGCGTCCCGTTCCCGCAGAACCGGTACGGCGAGTTCATCGGCTACAAGACCGACCACGACCCCCGCCGTCGCGCCACGTCCGTGGGGCCGTACACCAGCCGGTCGATGGTCGAGCAGCTGGAGAAGAAGGTCCACCGCAACGGCACACGCATCTACGACGAGTGCCGGGTGGTCGACGTCATCGTGCGGGACGGCGCCGTCGCGGGGCTGCTGGTCCTGCGGACCGACGTGCCGCACGACGGCGCCGAGTCCCCGTTCCTGCTGTTCCGGTGCACCAACCTCGTCTACGCGACGGGCGGCCCGGCCGGGATGTACGCGACGCGCGTCTTCCCCCACGGCCAGTGGGGTGCGTCCGGGGCGGCCTACCGCGCGGGCGTGCACGGCAAGAACCTGACCGAGTGGCAGTTCGGGCTGGCCTCGACGCACCCGCGCTGGAACGTGTCGGGTACGTACATGCAGGTCATCCCGACGTTCATCTCGACGGACGCCTCTGGCGAGGATCCGCGGGAGTTCCTGACCGAGGCACTGGGTGACTACGGGCAGCTCATGTCGCTGGTGTTCCTCAAGGGGTACCAGTGGCCGTTCGACATCCGGAAGGCCCTGGACGGCTCGTCCCTGATCGACCTTCTCGTCTACCGCGAGACCGTGCTGCGCGGGCGGCGGGTGTTCCTCGACTTCCGTCGGAACCCGGTGCAGCCCGACTTCGACCCGTCCGCCCTGAGCCCCGAGGCCTACGAGTACCTCGACCGCGCCGGCGTCCTGTTCGGCGCGCCCATCGAGCG
Organism: Cellulomonas sp. P1_G12_2; assembly: GCF_056405535.1. Taxonomy (NCBI): domain Bacteria; kingdom Bacillati; phylum Actinomycetota; class Actinomycetes; order Micrococcales; family Cellulomonadaceae; genus Cellulomonas; species Cellulomonas sp. P1_G12_2. The sequence continues at coordinate 208,053 of NZ_JBFUBX010000002.1, forward strand.
GCTGCGGCGCATGAACGAGCCCGCGTACCAGTTCTACCTGGGCAAGAACCCGTACGTGGACCTCGAGACGACGATGCTCGAGGTCGACGTGTGCGCCCAGCACAACAACGGCGGGCTCGTGGTCGACGCCTGGTGGCAGTCGAACATCGAGGGCTTCTTCCCGGTCGGCGAGGCCGGCGGCGCGCACGGGGTCTACCGGCCCGGCGGAGCGGCGCTGAACAGCGGGCAGGTGGGCGCGACGAGGGCCGCGCAGTTCATCGCGGCTCGGCGTACGTCCGACCCCGCGCCGTTCGACGAGGCAGCTTCGTCCGTGCTCGACGCCGCGACCTCCTTGGTCGCCGCCGCCTCGCAGCGCGCAGCCTCCGGCACCCCTGACAACACCGGCGACCTGCTGAACGAGGTCCAGGTGCTCATGAGCGCCAAGGCGGGTCCCGTGCGCTCCGCGGAGTCGATCCACGAGGCGCTCGTCCAGGTGCACGAGTGGCTGTCGTCGTACGAGGCGACGGTCTCCGCCGACGCCTCGTCGCGCCGGTCGATCAATCGCACCTTCCTCGTCCGCGACATCCTGACCAGCGCGTACGTGTACCTCTCGGCGATGGCCGACTACGTCGCGCACGGCGGCCGGTCCCGCGGCTCGGTGCTCTACACCGACCCCGATGGCGCGATCCCGCACGGCCTCACCGAGCTGCCTGACGTCTTCAAGTTCACGCTCGACGGCGGTGCGCTGGACGACGAGGTGCAGGAGACGTCCTGGGTCCCGGCCGATGGGTTCGTCCCCGTGGTCCCGCGCGCGCCCGACGACCCCGCCGGCGAGCCGGTGTTCCGCTGGCGTCCGCGCCGGCCGATCCCCGAGGACGACGACTTCTTCGAGAACGTCTGGCGCGAGTTCCGCGAGCACGGGAACGTGTTCTGATGCGCATCGCCCTGCCGGACCCGCGTGTCGAGATCCGCGGGGCGGCCTGGCTCGAGGACGGGCTGCCCCACCGGCTGCCCGCCTGGACGCGACCGCAGCTCCCCGACGACTTCATGGCGATGGTCGAGTCGCAACCGTCCGGCGTCCGGCTGCGGCTGCGGACCGCAGCGCGCTCGGTGCGGCTCGATGTCCAGGTGCTCCGCGTCGCGGTCGACCCGGCGCCGCCTGCCGAACCGCAGCCGTACGACGTCCTGGTCGACGGGGCGGTGGTGCCGCAGCCGTCGGCCGTGGCCTCCGCGGCCGGTGTGTTCCTGCTCGAGCCCCTCGCCGGGACGACCGCCGAACGACCCGGTCCCGCCGGCGTCGTGGAGCTCGCGCTCGGCGGCGACGGCACGGTCGAGCGGGACGTCGAGATCTGGCTCCCCCCGGGGGAGACCACCCGGCTCGTCGCGCTCACCGCCGACGCAGCGGTGTCCGCGCCGACCCCGGTGCACGCGCCGCGCTGGGTGCACCACGGCTCGTCGATCAGCCACGGTGCCGGCGCGGCCTCGGCCCTCGGGGCGTGGCCGATGGTCGCCGCGCGGGCCGTCGGGCTCGACCTGGTCAACCTCGGGTTCTCCGGCAACGCGGTGCTCGACCCCTTCGTCGCGCGCGCGATCCGCGACCAGCCCGCCGACGTCATCACCCTCAAGCTCGGCATCAACGTGGTGAACCACGACGCCATCCACCTGCGCGCCTTCGCCCCCGCGGTGCACGGCTTCCTCGACACGATCCGCGACGGGCACCCGACCACGCCGCTGGTCCTCGTCTCGCCGCTCCTGTGCCCGTTGGTCGAGACCACCCCGGGCCCGACGTCGCTGGACCCGGCCGACCCGTCAGTGTTCCGCACCACCGGGCAGCCCTCCGAGGTCGCCGACGGCAAGCTCACCCTGACGGTCATCCGGTCGGTGCTGCGCGCGATCGTCCGGGCTCGTGCGGACACCGCGCTGACCTACGTCGACGGCACGTCGCTCTACGGCTGGTCCGACTGGGACGACCTGCCGATGCGCGACCTCATGCACCCGGACGCGGACGCCCACCGCCTCATCGGGACGCGGTTCGCCGCGGTGCTCAGGGCCCTGAGGGCCTAGACCTCAGAGCTCGCCGAGGATGCGCTCGCGCAGCGCACCGAGCTCGTCGGCGGTGATCAGGCCGCGTTCGTGCAGGTCGTGGGCCTCCGCCAGCCGCGACTCGGCCGTCCGTCCGGGGGCGAGCAGCTGGCTCTTGTGTGCCTGCGCCAGGATCTGCGACTCCGCGGTCGCCGGGTCGAGCCCGGCCTCACGGAGCACGCTCCTGTTGCGCGACGCCTTCACCGCTGAGGCGATGATGAGCGCGACGATGACCACGGAGATGATGAAGAACACCACGCCGAACCCCGTCTCGGACGCGGCTGGTGCCAGAGGGTCAGGCATGGGCGCCACGCTAGCGCCGGCGACCGGCCCCCGTCAGAGGAACGGCTGCACCAGCTGGAGGTAGCGCTCAGCCAGCGTCGCGACCGTGTCGTCGCCCGGCGTGTCCCAGATGGCCTCGTTGAAGATCTCCACCTCGACGTCCCCGGTGTAGCCGGTCTCGGCCACCCAGCGCGTGATCGTCGGGAAGTCGATGTAGCCGTCGCCGACGTGCCCGCGGGACAGGAGCGCGTCGGCGGCCAGCGGGAGGATCCAGTCGCACACCTGGTAGCTGGCGATCCGCTTCTGCGCGCCCGCGCGGGCGATCTGGCGCTGCAGGTCCGGGTCCCACCACACGTGGTACGTGTCGACGACGACACCGACGACGTCCGCGGGGAACGGCTCCGCGATGTCGAGTGCCTGGCCGAGCGTCGAGATGACCGCACGGTCGGCGGCGAAGATCGGGTGCAGCGGCTCCAGCACGAGGCGGACACCGTGCCCGGCCGCGAACGGGGCGAGCTCGCCGATCCGGTCCGCGACCCGCTGCCGGGCGCCGACGAGGTCACGCCCAGTGGTGCCCGTTCTTGCAGGGCCGCCCGGTGCGGTCGCGGCGGGCAGCCCGCCGACGACCATGATCAGCTCGCGCGTGCCGAGCGTGGCGGCCTCGACGATCGCGCGGCGGTTGTCGTCGAGCGCCGCCGTGGCGTCGCCCTCGTCATCCGCGGTGAGGAACCCGCCGCGGCACAGTGACGAGACGCGCAGGCCGGCGTCGGCGACGATCTTCGCGGCCTCCGTGACACCGGCCTCCTGCACACGGTCGCGCCAGACGCCGAGCGCGGGCAGCCCGGCTCGGACGGCTCCGTCGACCGCCTCCTGCAGGGTCCAGCGCTTGGTCGTCGCGGTGTTCAGCGACAACCGGCTGAGGTCGGTGCTCACAGGCTGATCGTCGGGACGTCGAGCCTGCGGCCCTCCGCCGACGACTGAAGGCCCAGCTCGGCCAGCTGCACACCGCGGGCGGCCGACAGCAGGTCGAACCGGTGGGTGCGGCCGGCGACGACGTCGCGCAGGAACTCCTCCCACTGCAGCTTGAAGCCGTTGTCCAGGTCGCCGTTGGCCGGCACCTCCAGCCACTGGTCGCGGAACGACTCGGTGACGGGCAGGTCCGGGTTCCACACGGGCTTCGGTGTGTGAGCGCGCTGCTGGGCAACGCACTTGTTCAGCCCCGCGACCGCCGAGCCGTGCGTGCCGTCGATCTGGAACTCGACCAGCTCGTCGCGGTACACGCGGACGGCCCAGGACGAGTTGATCTGCGCGACGACGGGGTCGCCGCCGGGGGTCTCGATCTCGAAGATCCCGTAGGCGGCGTCGTCGGCGGTGGCGTCGTACGCCGTGCCCTGCTCGTCCCAGCGCGTCGGGATGTGCGTCGCGGTCTGCGCGTTCACCGTCCTGACCGTGCCGAGGATGCCCTCGAGCACGTAGTTCCAGTGGCAGAACATGTCGACGACGATGCCGCCGCCGTCCTCCTTGCGGTAGTTCCAGCTGGGGCGCTGGGCCTCCTGGCCGTCGCCCTCGAACACCCAGTAGCCGAACTCGCCGCGCAGCGACAGGATCCGGCCGAAGAAGCCCTCGTCCACCAGGCGGCGCAGCTTGACCAGGCCCGGCAGGTACAGCTTGTCGTGCACCACGCCCGCGGTGACGCCCGTGCTTTCGCGCAGACGGGCGAGGTCGATCGCCTCGGCCAGCGTCTCGGCCGTCGGCTTCTCGGTGAAGATGTGCTTGCCGGCCTTCATCGCCGCGGTGAGCGCGCTGTAGCGGCGGCTCGTCACCTGGGCGTCGAAGTAGATGTCGACCGTCGGGTCGTTGATGACCGAGTCGGCGTCGGTGGTCCAGTGCTCGATCCCGTGCAGCTCCGCCAGCTCGCGCACCTTGTCGGCGTTGCGTCCGACGAGGATCGGCTCCACCTGCACGCGGGTGCCGTCCTCGAGCGTGACGCCTCCCTGGTCGCGGATCGACAGGATCGAGCGGACGAGGTGCTGGCGGTAGCCCATCCGGCCGGTGATGCCGTTCATCCCGATGCGCAGGGTGCGGGTCGTCATGAGTGCTCCGAGTGTTCTGGACCGCGGTGTCGGTCGGAGTGGGAATGCGCTTTCCACTGTAGCGCATGCCGCTCCGGTCGCGTCAAGGCTCGGGCCCGGATGCACGCCGGACGCGCGCCCGAAGCGCCCCCGACGCGCCCCCGACGCGCCCCCGACGACCCCTCGACGCGCCCCCGACGCGCCCTCGACGCGCCCTCGACGCGCCCCCGGCGAGCGCCCTCGACGCACCCTCGACGGGCCCCCGACGCGCCCCCGGCGAGCGCCCTCGACGCACCCTCGACGCGCCCCCGACGCGCCCCGACGTGCGCCCGACTACAGCTCGGCCCGCCCACCTACGCGTCCGGCATCAGGGATGCGTGAAGACTTCGTTCCGCTGGGTGCGACGAAGTCTTCACGCGAGCCGCCCGCCCGACCGCGGACCCTCGAACGCGCCGCTGACAGTGGTGAGGCTCCCGCACTCCGAACCCGACGAAAGTCCCTCTGACGCGCACGGCGGACCATCCGCGTGCCGACGCAGTCCTCAGACTCGCGTGGTCACCAGGTTCGCGACGGCCGCCCGCACGGCGGACCGGAAGGCCGCCGAGTCGGCCAGGTCGTCCCCGAACACCGCGCGCACGTCGAGCATCCGGTCGGCCAGCGAGTCGAGCGGTCCCGCCGCCGCGTCCGCGAGGGTGGCCGCCATCGGGTCGTCGAGCGGCACCCGGCGACCGTCGACCACGAGCTCGCCCTGCGTCGTCGCGCGCACATAGGCGATCCACGCGGCGACGGTCACGGCGGCGGCGGTCGGGGTTGCCCCCTCGGCGAGCCGGTCGCGGACCGTGCCGAGCAGGCGCTGCGGGAGCTTCTGCGACCCGTCCATCGCCACCTGCACGGTGGTGTGCCCGGTGTTCGGGTTGGCGAACCGCGCGAGCACGTCGTCCCGGTACCGCGTGAGCTCCATGCCGTCCGGCGCGACGAGGGTGGGCAGCACGTCCTCGTCGACCAGGGCCCGCACCGCGGCGGTCAGGTCGGGGTCGGCCACCGCCTGGGCGATCGTCGCGTGCCCGCGGAGCGCGCCCAGGTAGGCGAGCGTCGAGTGGCTGGCGTTGAGGACCCGCAGCTTGGCGCGCTCGTACGGTGCCACGGCGGACGTCAGGGTCGCCCCGGCGAGCTCCCAGGCGGGTCGCGGACCCGCGAAGTCGTCCTCGACCACCCACTGAGTGAAGGGCTCGCCCACCACCAGGCCGGCATCGGTGAGCCCGAGGAGCGATGTCGCCTCGGCACGGTGGGCGTCCGTGGTGGCCGGCACGATCCGGTCGACCATCGTCCCGGGGAAGCGGACCGACGCATCGATCCACTCGCGCAGCCGCCGGCCGGCGGGCATCGCGTCGAGGGTGGTGCCCACGAGCGCGGCCAGCACGGCACCGTTGTCGGCGAGGTTGTCGCAGCAGACGACCGTCAGCGGACCCGCGTCGGCCCGCGCCCGCTGGGCGAGCCCGCGCAGGAGCAGCCCGATCGGTGAGCGCGCGGCGGAGTCGGTTCGCCGACCGCGCAGGTCCTCGGCGAGGGCGTCCAGGTCGGCCGACAGGTCGGGATCCGTCAGGTCCGGGCCGCCGTCGGCCGCGCGGCGGTAGCCCTTCTCGGTCACCGTGAGCGTCACGACGTGGGTGGCCGGTGCCGCGATCGTCTCCAGGACCCGTGCGGTGTCGGTCCCGGGGAACGCCACACCGAGCAGCGACCCGACGAGCCGCAGCGACGTCTCGGACGTGCCCTTGGTCAGCACGCCGTAGAGGCCGTCCTGCGGCGCGAGCTGCTCGACCACGCGCGCACTGCGCTGCGTGACGCCGAGGATCCCCCAGTGGTTCTCGCCGGCAGCCGCGGCGGCGTCCTCGGTGTAGACCGCCTGGTGCGCGCGGTGGAACGCCCCGAGGCCGAGGTGCACCAGCCCGACGGTGACCTCAGAGGGATCCACCGCCGGCAGTCGGACGCCCGAACGCGTCGCGTCGATGCCCGAGAGAGTCGTCCGAGAGAGCCGGCGCGGAGTCATCCGCCGACCTCGGACGTCTGCGTGCTCGCGACACCCGTCGACGCGCGGACCACCAGCTCGACCCCGATGAGGACCGATGGCGGCGTCCCCGCACCCGGATCGCGTCCGGCGTCGGCCGTGCCCAGCGCCAGGGCCAGGGCCGACTCCGTCGCCGTCGGCACCTGACCGACCTCCACCAGCAGGTCCACCGCCGCGCGGCCGAGGCGGGCGAGCGGGACCGTGACGGTGGTGAGTGCGGGCGACACGAGCGTCGCCGCCGGGATGTCGTCGTACCCCACCACCGAGACGTCCTCGGGAACCCGGACCCCCCGTGCGCGGAGCCTGCTGAGGATGCCGAGCGCCAGCAGGTCGTTGTGCGCCAGGACCGCGGTGACCCCGCTGGCCGCCACGAGGTCACCTGCCGCGACACCTCCGCCGAACAGGGGAGGGAAGTGGCCGAGGTCGGTCACCTCGACGCTGCGCAGACCGTGCGACGCGTGCTCGAGGCCGTGCCTGCGCTGGGAGTCGGACCACGAGCCGACCGGGCCACCGGCGTAGCCGATGCGGCGGTGGCCGAGCGCGTGCAGGTGCCGGACGGCCTGGCGGACGCCGTCGGCGTTGTCGATCACCACGGACGGGTGGCCACCGTGCAGGCGGTTGACGAGGAGCAGCGGGACGTCGTCGTCGAGGACGTCGTGGGACAACCGGTCGAGCTCGAGGTCCGACATGCGCGGGGAGCACAAGATGACCCCGTCCACCTGGGCGCCGAGGTGCCCGACCAGCTCCGCCTCGAGGCGAGGGTCCTCCTCGGCGTCGGCCACGAGGAGCGCGAAGCCGAGGGCGCGGGCGCGCGCCTGGACACCCTTGGCGACGGCTGCGAAGAACGGGTTCTCCAGGTCCGGCACCACCAGGCACAGGTTGCCTGTCCGGCCGGTGATGAGCTCCCGGGCGGCGCGGTTGGGGCGGTAGCCCAGCTCCCGCGCGACCTGCTGGACGTGCTCACGCCGCGCGGGTGCCACCAGATCGGGCGCGCTGAGCGCCCGGGACGCCGTGGCCGGCGAGACCCCGGCGGCGCGCGCGACGTCGCGCAGCGTGACCACCACGTGCCCTCCTCGCTCGACCCCGGATCGGATGAATGCGATTTCAGCACGGTTCGTCGTCCGGTGGCAACCGTCGTCCCGAGATGCGGGACCGCGGAGCATGGGGGCTTGTGATCGGCGCGATCACCTGGTTTGCTGCGATGAATGCGTTTGCACCGCGCGTCATCGCACACCGCGGTGGGACGGTCCGAGGAGGAGTCGATGGTGAGCAAGACCGGGTGGACGTTGCACCCTGACCGGGCCTTGCCCAGCGACCCGTCCGTGCGCCCGATCGCGCGGGAGATCCTGGCGACGACCGCCTCCCTCCCCATCGTCTCCATGCACGGGCACGTCGACGCGGGCGTGCTGGCGCGGGACGAGCCGTTCGCGGACCCCGCCTCCCTCCTGGTCACGCCCGACCACTACCTGGTGCGCATGCTTGTGTCCCAGGGCGTGCCGCACGACGCCCTCGGGGTCGGCCGTCGGGACCGACCAGGAGTCACCGCGGACCCACGCGAGGTCTGGCGCACGTTCGCCACCCACTGGCCGCTGTTCCGCGGGACGCCCACGCGCTACTGGCTCGAGCACGAGCTGGTCGAGGTTTTCGGGGTGGACGAGCGCCCGTCCGCCGACTCCGCCGACCGCCTGTACGACCTCATCTCCGAGCGCCTGGAGAAGCCGGCGTTCCGCCCTCTGGCCCTCTTCGACCAGTTCGGCATCGAGATCCTGGCGACCACCGACGCAGCCACCGCGACGCTCGCCGACCACGCCGAGCTGGCCGACCGCGGTTGGGGCGACCGGATCGTGCCCACGTTCCGGCCCGACGCCCTGCTGCACCTCGACCGCCCCGGCTGGCGCGCAGACGTCGCGCTGCTCGAGGAGCGCTCTGGCGTGAGCATCGGCGGGTACCGCGACCTGCTGCGCGCGCTCGAGGAGCGACGGCGCGCGTTCGTCGCAGCGGGCGCCCGCGCGACCGACCACGGCCACCTGTCCGCGGACACGACGCCGCTGAGCGAGACCGCGGCGGAGCGGATCGTCGCGGACGCGCTGCGGGGGCAGATAGTCGCGGACGACGCCCGGGCGTTCTCCGGTCACATGCTCTTCGAGATGGCGCGGATGTCCGCCGAGGACGGGCTGGTCATGCAGCTGCACCCGGGCGTCCTGCGCGACCACGACCGGGCGGTCGCCGACCTGCGCGGACCCGACGTCGGCTACGACATCCCAGTGCCGACCGAGTACGTCCGCGGATTGCGCCCCGTCCTCGAGGCGTTCGGTCACCACCCTGGTCTGCGGCTCGTGCTCTTCACGGTCGACGAGGACACGTTCAGCCGCGAGCTCGCCCCGATCGCCGGCGTCTACCCGGCCGTCCGGCTCGGCGCCCCGTGGTGGTTCCTGGACACGCCGGACGGCATGCGGCGGTTCCGCGAGGCCGTGACGGACACCGCCGGGTTCGCCAACACCACCGGCTTCGTCGACGACACCCGTGCGTTCTGCTCGATCCCCGCGCGGCACGACCTGGCCCGGCGGATCGACGCCGGGTTCCTCGCGCGTCTGGTCGCGGAGCACCGGCTGGACCTCGACGAGGCGATCGACACCGCCGTCGACCTCGCCTACCGGATCCCGCGCGGAGCGTATGCTCCTCCGAGTTCGGCAAACGCTTTCCCGCGCAGCAGCAGCGGGCACGAGCACGGTGCGAAGGAGCACAAGTGAGCGACATCCTGCAGCGCCTCGCGGCGCACCGCCTGGTACCGGTCGTGGTCATCGACGACGCGGCCCACGCGGACGCCCTGGCCCAGGCCCTGGTCGACGGGGGCCTCCCCGTCGCCGAGGTCACGTTCCGGACGCCGGCCGCGGCGGAGGCGATCCGCGTGATCGCTGCGCGCGGGGACGTCCTGGTCGGCGCCGGCACCGTGCTGACGCCCCAGCAGGTCGACGCGGCCGTGGCCGCCGGCGCGTCCTACGTCGTCTCGCCCGGCACCAGCCGCGCGGTCGTCGAGCGCTGCCTGGAGCACGGCATCCTCGCGCTGCCCGGCGCGGTCACGGCCACGGAGGTGCAGGCCGCGCTCGAGCTCGGTCTGACCACCGTGAAGTTCTTCCCCGCCGGCACGTCCGGAGGGGCCAAGGCGGTGGCGGCCCTCGCGGCACCCTTCGGCGACGTCGGCTTCGTCCCGACCGGGGGCATCGGCCCGGGCAACCTCGCCGAGTACCTCGCGCTGCCCTCCGTCCGCGCGGTCGGCGGATCCTGGATGGTGCCGCGCGACCTCATCCGCGGCGGGGACCTCGATGCCGTCCGTGATCTCACGGCCGAGGCCGTCAGCCTCGTTGCCCACCCCTGAGCTCGCCCACCCCTGAGCCCGCCCACCCCTGACCTCGAGCGCCCCCGAAGGAGCGTCACCCATGTCCGACCTGGTCATCCGCCCCGCGGCCGAGACCCGCTACGACGCCGTGTCGCTCGGCGAGGTCATGCTCCGCCTCGACCCCGGCGAGGGGCGCATCCGGACCGCCCGCTCGTTCCGCGTGTGGGAGGGCGGCGGTGAGTACAACGTTGCCCGCGGCCTGCGCCGCGCGTTCGGGCTACGGACCGCGATCGTCACCGCGCTCGCGGACAACGAGGTCGGCCGGCTGGTCGAGGACTGCATCCTGACGGGCGGCGTGGACACGTCGTTCGTGCGCTGGATCCCGTACGACGGGGTCGGTCGGGCCGTGCGCAACGGGCTCAACTTCACCGAGCGCGGCTTCGGCGTGCGGGGGGCGGTCGGGGTCAGCGACCGCGGCCACACCGCGGCAGCCCAGCTGGCGCCCGGGGACGTCGACTGGGAACACCTGTTCGGCGAGCTCGGCGTGCGCTGGTTCCACACCGGCGGCATCTTCGCCGCATTGTCCGACAGCGCGGCCGAGACCGTGATCGAGGCCGTCACCGTCGCCCGCAAGCACGGGACGATCGTCAGCTACGACCTCAACTACCGGCCGAGCCTCTGGAAGGCGGTCGGTGGCCAGGCTCGCGCGCAGGAGGTCAACCGGACCATCGCTCCGCAGATCGACGTGATGATCGGCAACGAGGAGGACTTCACCGCCTCGCTCGGCTTCGAGGTCGAGGGCGTCGACGAGAACCTGTCGTCACTCGAGCTCGACTCGTTCGCCGCGATGATCGATCGCGTGGCCGAGGCGTACCCGAACTTCCAGGTGATCGCGACGACGCTGCGCACGGTGCACTCCGCGACGGTGAACGACTGGGGCGCGATCGCCTGGTCGAAGGGCACCGGACTGGTCAGCGCGACGCACCGCGAGCGTCTAGAGATCCTCGACCGGGTCGGCGGCGGGGACTCGTTCGCCTCCGGGCTGGCCTACGGCCTGCTCGCCGGGGAGGACCTGCAGACTGCTGTCGAGTACGGAGCCGCGCACGGAGCCCTGGCCATGACGACGCCGGGCGACACGACGATGGTCAGCAAGGCGGAGGTGCTCAAGCTCGCCGGTGGCGGGGGCGCGCGCGTCGACCGCTGAGCCTCGCGCGGGCCCCGCGCGGACGGAGGGCACCGGTTGGTCCGTGTCCGACAGGCGGCGCCCACCACAGGCGTGGTGCACTGAGCCTGCACCCGCACCGTCTGCACCACCCGGAGGTCCTCGCCGTGAGCCACTCGATGTTGCCGTCAGCGATGCCTGGAGCGTCACTCGAGCTGGACCCCGAGGGTCGCCTGCTGTGCCCCGCGTGCCGGGCGACCACGCTCGACGTGTCGAGGACCGAGCAGGTCGACGGCGTGCCGTGGGTCAACCACTCGCTGGTGTGCCGCGCGTGCGGCACCACCTCGCGGCTCGCGCTCGTGGGCGCGTTCGGTCAGACCGTCCTGCGCTGGCTGGACGACTGAGACTCGGCGCCGGCTGGACGCAGTGAGAGATCAGACCGTCCTGCGCTGGCTGGACGACTGAGACTCGGCGCCGGCTGGACGCAGTGAGAGATCAGACCGTCCTGCGCCGGCTGGACGACTGAGCGCCGACCGGCTGAGACCGGGTCAGGTGACCGCGCCGAGCTGCCACGGCACGAACTCGTCAGAGCCCAGGTCCAGCTCCTCGGACACGGTCTGCCGCCCGGACGCGACGGCGATGATCAGCTCGAACAGCTCTTCGCCGACGGACGTGACGGTTGCGGTGCCGTCGACGATCCGCCCGGCGTTCAGATCCATGTCCTCGGTCATCCGCAGGTAGGTCGCGGTGTTCGTCGCGACCTTGATGGACGGCGTGGGCTTGCAGCCGAGCACGGACCCGCGGCCGGTGGTGAACACGACGACCGTGGCGCCGCCGGCGACGAGGCCGGTGACGGAGACGGGGTCGTACCCGGGGGTGTCCATGAACGTAAACCCGCGGGCGGTCACCTTCTCGGCGTACTCGTAGACCTCGACCAGCTCGGCGGTACCGCCTTTGGCCACGGCGCCGAGCGACTTCTCGAGGATCGTGGTCAGCCCGCCCGCCTTGTTGCCGGGCGACGGGTTGTTGTCCATGGTGCCGCCGCCGGCGGCGGTGTAGCCCTTCCACCAGTCGAGGCGGTCGAGGAGCTTCTGCCCGACGTTGCGGGACACTGCCCGGCGCAGCAGGAGGTGCTCGGCGCCGAACACCTCGGGCGTCTCGGCGAGCACCGACGTGCCGCCGCGGGCGACCAGCAGGTCGGACGCGTGACCCAGCGCGGGGTTGGCGGTGATGCCGGAGTACCCGTCGGACCCGCCGCAGTTGAGTCCGAGGATCAGCTCGGACACGGGTGCGGGGGACCGGCGCAGGGCGTCGATGCCCGGCAGCATCGCCTCGATGGCCGCCACGCCGGCGCGCACGGTGGCGCGGATCCCGCCCGTCTCCTGGATGACCAGCGTGGTCACGGGCTTGTCGGCGGGCAGGTCGAGCCCGTCCAGGAGCGACTGCGCGGGGAGCATCTCGCAGCCCAGGCCGAGCACGAGCAGCCCGGCGATGTTGGGGTGGTCGGCGTACCCGCGCAGGGTCCGCCGCGTGATCTGGGCGCCCTCGCTCGTGGGGACCAGCCCGCAGCCGGTGTCGTGGGTGAGCGCGACGACCCCGTCGACGTGCGGGAACGCGTCGAGGACCCGGCCGCGGAACTGGTCGGCGATCAGCCGGGCGGTCGACGCGGAGCAGTTCACGGACGTGACGATGCCGACGTAGTTGCGGGTGCCCCACCGGCCGTCGCTGCGCAGGTACCCGTCGAAGGTGCGCACCGGACCCTCGGGGAGCGGGAGAGTGACGCGAGCGGTGCCGAACTCGTAGGCGCGCGCGTCGTCGTCCATGCCCAGGTTGTGCGAGTGCACGTGGTCGCCGACGGCGATGTCCCGCGTGGCACGGCCGATGGACTGCCCGTACTTGTGCACCGGGGCGCCCTGCGGCACCGCGCGGACGGCGACCTTGTGCCCACGCGGAACGCTCTGGGTGACGACGAGCGACCCGAGCGCGGTCCCGGACTGCAGGTCGCGCGTGGCCACGCCGACGTCGTCGTCGGGGCGCAGCACCAGGACGGCGTCGGCCAGGGCGAGCGTCGTCGTCACCAGGGCAGGATATCGCTTTCCGAGAGAATGCACCGGCGAGCCCACCCCGAACGTGCCGCTCACCAGCGGCAAGCGCCTACCCTCCTGACATGGCCGCATCCGTGACCCTCAGCGACGTCGCACGCGAGGCCGGTGTCTCGCTCGCCACCGCCTCCCGCGCGATCAACGGCAGCGCCAACCGCACGGTCCGTGCCGACCTGCGCGACCGCGTGCTCGCCGCGGCGGCCCAGCTGCGCTACACGCCGGACGCCAACGCGCAGGCGATGGCCCGCGGACGGACGACCTCCCTCGGCCTCGTCGTGCACGACATCGCCGACCCATACTTCTCCTCGATCGCCGCGGGCGTCACCCGCGCCGCCGACCGCGCGGGCCTGCAGGTGACCCTCGCGAGCACCCAGCACGACCCCAGCCGGGAGAGCGGGCTGGTGGACCTGCTCAAGCGGCAGCGCGCCCGCGCGATCGTCATCGCGGGTGGTCGCCTGGACGACGAGGCGACGAACGACGAACTGCGCGCGGCGCTCGCCGACTACCGCGCGGTCGGCGGCTCCGTCGCCCTGATCGGTCAGCCGATCCTCGGGGTCGACAGCGTGGTCGTGGACAACGCGCAGGGCGCCGGCGACCTGGCGAAGGCCCTGCACGCCCGCGGCTACCGGCGGTTCGCGGTGCTGGCCGGTCCTGCTGACCACCTGACCGCGCGCGAGCGCAGCGAGTCGTTCCGCGGCGCACTGACCGAGCTGGACAGCCCCGTCCCCGCCGACGCCGTGATCACCAGCGCCTTCACGCACGAGGGTGGCGAGGACGCGATGCGCACGCTGCTGCGGGCCGGCGAGCTGCCGGAGCTGGTGTTCGCGGTCAACGACGTCATGGCGCTCGGTGCCCTGGCCGCCGCGCGCGAGGCCGGCATCCGCGTCCCGGACGACATCGCGCTCGCGGGCTTCGACGACATCTCGACCCTGCGCGACGTCGTCCCGGCGCTGACCACCGTGCGCATCCCGCTGGTCGACGTGGGCATCGCCGCCACCGAGCTGGCGCTCGCTGACGCGTCCGACGAGCCCCGCCTGACGCACGTCCCCACCCAGGTCGTCCTGCGCGACTCGACGCCCGGGCGCTAGCCTGCCGCGATGACGCAGCCGATCGTCGAGATCCACGTTCCGCTGACCCCGAGCCCCGACGTCGCGCCCGGGGAGTACGAGTTCCCGTGGATCGACGACGTCGAGGAGACCCTGGGAGTCGGCGAGGAGGACGGCCGCTACGAGGTGTACGACGACGGCGAAGAGCTGGGCGACGAGTACGTCTTCTTCATCACGGGCGAGTCCGAGGCCGACCTGCTCGCCGTCGCGACGGACATCGCGAACATGCCCGGGCTGCCCGACGGGGCGTTCGCCGTGGTGACCGACGAGGACCTGCAGGATCTCGGCGAGGGTCGGCGCGTGGAGCTGCCGAGCTAGTCGTCCCAGGGCGCCCGCGCGCCGGTGGCCGAGTCCTCGAGCCCGAGCAGGTGCGTGGCCATCCGCAGCCGTGCGCGGTCGGGATCGCGTGCCGCCACAGCCGCCAGGATCGCCTCGTGCTCGACGAAGGTCCGGTCCTCGGTACCCACGTCGCTGAGTCCGCGCCAGAGCCGCGTCCGAGAGGCTCGGCCCGCGAGCCCCTCGATGAGCGCGGCGAGCACCGGGTTGCCGGACGCGCGCGCGACCTCCTCGTGGAACGCCAGGTCGGCATCGACCAGCCGCTCGTGGTCGAGCGGGACCTGCACCAGGGCGCGGGCCGTCTCGTCGAGCGCGACGCGCAGGCGGGCGAGCCCGGCGTCGTCGATGTGCAGGGCCGCGAGCCCGGCCGCCTCGGTCTCCAGGAGCCGCCGGACGGCGTGGAACGCGGAGGCGTCGTCCTGCAGGTCCGCGATGAACCCGACCGGGGCCAGCAGCAACGCGGGGTCGAGCGTCGTCACGTAGGTGCCGTCGCCGTGCCGGGAGTCGAGGATGCCGAGCGTGCCCAGCGCACGGACGCCCTCCCGCAGCGAACCGCGCGAGACACCGAGGGTGGCGGCGAGCTCCTTCTCCGCGGGGAGCCGCTCGCCTGCCTGGAGTCGTCCGTCGAGGATCATCTGCTTGACCCCGTCGACGACGTCGTCGGATCGTGACACGGAGCGAACCTAGCGCCCGCGCGGTCAGTACGAGTCGAACGGCAGTCCGTAGACCTGCGTGGCGGTGCCACCGAGCACCGCAGCCCGGTCGTCGTCGGACAGCTGGTCGACCGTCGAGCGCAGCCCGTGCCACACGTGCGCGTACGAGTCGCCCTCCAGCAGGGCGTACGGCCAGTCGCTGCCGAGCATCAGCCGGTCGGGGCCGAACACCTCGAGCGCGCGGTCGACCGCCGGGCGGAGGTGGTCGGGGGTCCAGCCGGCCCCGGCCGCGGTGGTCAGCCCGGAGAGCTTGGCGACGACGTTGGGCTGCTGCGCGACCGCGCCCAGCAGCGAGGACCAGCGCGTCCAGGCGTCCCGGGACCCGCTGCGCAGCGCGGCGAGCGGGGGAGCGCCGAGGTGGTCGAGCACGATCGTCAGCTTCGGGTGGTTCTCCGCGAGCGTCGCGACGTGCGCCAGGGCCGCCGGGGTGTGCGCGGTGAGGTCCAGCGTGAGCCGGCGCTCGGTGAGGAGCGTCAGGCTCTCGTCGACGGCGGACCCGAGCAGCCAGTCCGGCTCGTGCTCGTCGTGCCCGCGGTGGCCGATCCCGACGATCGGCTCGCGCCGCCACTTGTCCAGCTGGGCGGCGGCGTCCTCGGGGGCGTCGAGGGGCACCCAGGCCACGACGCCGGCGACGCGGGGCGACGACAGCGCCTGGAAGAGCATGAGCTCCGAGTCGGCGCGGTTGTCGGCGGCCTGCACGAGAACCACCCACGACACACCCTCGTCGGCGAGCTGGTCGTCGATGTCCGGCACCCGGAACGTGCGGTGCACGGCCGCATTCTCCGCGGTCATCCAGGGGTAGTGCACCGCGTCCGGGTTCCACACCTGAAGGTGGGCATCCACGACATTGGGCATGCGGGCGACGCTAGCAGTGGTCCGATCTCTGGGCCCGGTCGGGAGCGCATCCCTCATCGAACCCTCATCGACCGGTCAATTCATCGGAGGACTTGGCTCACCGACCCACCGCGTAGCCCTGCATCCCCCGCGGGTTCGCGGCGGCGACGAGCAGCCCGTCCGGCCGGACGCCCGCCGCGCTCAGCCGACCGAGCTCCCACGGCCCGACCGTCTCCACCGCGTGCCCGCGCTCCGCGAGGGCGTCGAGCACGTCGGTGCCGAGCCGCGACTCGGCGACCAGTCCCTGCGGCGTGTGGGTGCGCGGGTAGAACGAGCTGGGCACGTGCGACGAGTGCCACATGGGGGCGTCGATCGCGGCCTGCAGGTCGGCGCCGCCGAGCAGGTGCCGCAGCAGGAACGGCACGGTCCACTGGTCCTGCTGGTCCCCGCCGGGTGTGCCGAACGCGATCCCGGCACCGTCGTCGTCGAGCACCAGGCCGGGGCTGAGGGTGGTCCGCGGCCGCTTGCCCGGAGCCAGGCTGTTGGGCAGCCCCGGCTCCAGCCAGAACATCTGCGCGCGCGTCGGCAGGGCGAACCCGAGGCCGGGCACCACGGGGCTGGACTGCAGCCACCCGCCCGACGGGGTCGCGGAGACCCGGTTGCCCCAGCGGTCGACGACGTCCACGTGGCAGGTGTCGCCGGGGCTGAGCCCGACGGGCGAGACGGTGGGCTCCCCGATGCCCGGGGCCGATCCTGTGCGGGAGCCCCAGAGGCTCGCGGCGACGCGCGGGACACGACCGTCGGGCGACCCGGGGAGCAGTCCCTCGGCTGCCTCGGGGCTGACGAGCCGCGCGCGCGCCGCCGCGTAGTCCGGGGACAAGAGGGTCTCGAGCGGGACGTCGCGGGCGTCGCCGTACCAGGCCTCCCGGTCAGCGAACGCGAGCTTGGCCACCTCGACGACCGTGTGCACGAGCTCCAGCGTGTCGCGGGACCGCACCAGCGAGCCCACGTCGAGTGCCTCGAGCATCGCCAGCTGCTGCAGGAGCACCGGTCCCTGCCCCCAGGCACCGGTCTTGTGGACGGTCCGTCCGGCGAACCGCAAGGACGTCGGCTGCTCCTCGGTGGCGCGCCAGGACGCGAGGTCGGCGGCGCGGAGCAGCCCGGTGTGGCGTCGGCCCGACGAGTCCTGGACGGCGACGCCCGACTGGAAGGCGTCGACATCCTCGGCGACGAAGCCCTCGTAGAACGCCTTCCGCGCGGACTCGATCTGCTGCTCGCGGGTGGAGCCGCCGCCCGCGAGCAGCCGCTCGAACGTGTCCGCCAGCGCGGGGTTGCTGAACCGGGCGCCCGCGGCGGGGACCTGGCCGTGCGGGAGGTACACCTCCGCGGACGTCGGCCAGTGCTCGGTGAACATGTCGGCGACCGTCGCGATCGTGCGGGACGCGGCCCTGACCAGCGGGTAGCCGTCGCGGGCGTACTCGATCGCCGGCGTCAGGACGTCGGCCAGCGGGAGGGTGCCGTACCGCGCGAGGAGGTCGAGCCACGCGCCGAACGCCCCCGGCACCACGGCGGCCAGGTGGCCTGTGCCCGGCACGAGGTCGAGGCCGAGGTCCCGGTACGCCTCGATCGTCGCCGCCGCGGGCGCAGGGCCCTGCCCGCAGACGACGAACGTGTGCCCGTCCTGAGCGCGGTACCCGAGGATCGGCGCGTCCCCGCCCGGTCCGTTCAGGTGCGGCTCGACCACCGAGAGCGTGAACCCGGCGGCCACGGCCGCGTCGAACGCGTTCCCGCCGACCTCGAGCATCCGCATCCCCACGGCCGACGCCAGCCAGTGCGTGGAGGCGACCATGCCGAAGGATCCGGTGAGCTCGGGGCGCGTGGTGAACACCCGTCGATCCTGCCTCACGGCCCCGGTGCCGTCCGAAACGTCCCGATATCGGGACCTTCGATTCTGTTGCGCAGGCGTCCAGCCGGTCTTCCGTGTGTCTCACAGGGACGACCCGAGGAGCACCCATGAACACCGACGCCCGCCCACCCGCCATGGTCGTCACGCGACGGACCGTCCTCAAGGCCGCCGGGGCGGGACTGGGTCTCTACTTCGTGACGTCGGCCGGGGGCACACCCTTCGCGATCGAGGCCGCCGCCGACGACTCTGCCTCGCTCCTCGAGCCGCGGTCGGTGCCGAAGTACCTGACACCCCTGCTGGTGCCGCCCGTCATGCCCCGCGCGGGGACGGCCGTCCTGCGCGGGGGCAAGAACGCCGACGTCTACGAGGTCTCGGTCCGTCAGGTCGTCCAGCAGGTGCTTCCGGCCCCGTTGCCCACCACGACGGTCTGGGCGTACGGGCCGACGGCGGCCGCAGCCCGCAACGCCGTGCTGCTGCACCACTCGCCGAGCATGACGATCGAGGCGGACTGGCGCCGGCCCGTCCGCGTCCGCTGGGTCAACGAGCTCACCGACGACGCCGGGGGCTACCTGCCGCACCTGCTCCCCGTGGACCCGACGCTGCACTGGGCGAACCCGCCGGGCGGTGAGGCGGGCCGCGACGGCCGACCGACGTTCACGGAGGTGCCCGGCCCGTACCTGGGGCCGGTCCCGACCACGACGCACCTGCACGGCGCGGTCGGCGTGGGCGACGAGAGCGACGGCTACCCCGAGGCCTGGTACCTCCCGGACGCGGCGGACCTGCCGACCGACCACGCGACGCACGGCACCTGGTACGAGTTCTTCCGCGCCAAGGCGGCCGCCCGGTTCGGTCTGGAGTGGAGCCCCGGGTCGGCCACGGTGCAGTACCCCAACGACCACCGGGCCTCGACACTCTGGTTCCACGACCACACCCTCGGCATGACGCGCGTCAACGTCTACGCGGGCCCGGCGGGCTTCTACCTCGTGCGCGGCGGGCCCGAGGGCGACGCCGCCGTGCTCGACGCCCGCACCGGCACCCGGGCCGTCCTGCCCGGGCCGGCACCCCGCGCCACCGACCCCAGGCCGCTCGCCTACCGGGAGATCCCGGTGGCGATCCAGGACCGCACGTTCACCGCCGACGGCGCGCTGTTCTACCCCGACACCCGCGCGTACTTCGACGGGACCGTGGGGCCCTACGTGCCCGAGGGCGACGTCCCACCGATCTGGAACCCGGAGTTCTTCGGCAACGCGATCATGGTCAACGGCCACACCTGGCCGTACCTCGACGTCGAGCAGCGCCGGTACCGTCTCCGGCTGCTCAACGGCTGCAACGCGCGCTTCCTCATCCTCGACTTCGGCGCGATCCCGGGCGCCGACGTCTGGCAGATCGGCACCGAGGGCGGGTTCCTCGCCGCTCCGGTCCATGTCAGCGACACCCTCGGCGGCCGCCTGCTGCTGGCTCCGGCCGAGCGCGCCGACGTCGTCGTGGACCTCACCGGCGTGCCGGCGGGCTCGTGGGTGCTGCGCAACGTCGGGCCGGACGAGCCGTTCGGCGGTGGCGAGCCCGACGAGGACTTCGACGTGGCCGACCCGGACACCACCGGGCAGATCCTGCAGCTGCGCGTGGTGGCGGCGACCTCGCCCGACACGACGACACCGCCGGAGTTCCTCGTGCTGCCCGCCGTGGCACCGCTGGTCCCGACTGTCGTCCGGCGCGTGGCCCTGGTGGAGGAGATGTCGATGGCGCCCGAGCTGGCGCAGGACCCGCCGCCCGTCGCCGCGATGCTCGGCACGGTCGACGCGGCGGGGCACTGGTCGACCGCGGCGTGGAGCGAGGCCGTGACCGAGGCGCCCGCGGTGGGGACGACCGAGCTCTGGGAGATCTACAACACCACGGCCGACGCGCACCCCATCCACGTCCACGACGTCCACTTCCAGGTCGTCGAGCGTGGGCCGGTCGTCATCGACGAGGAGGCGCAGACCGTCCTGCCCGCCGGGGGAACCCGGCCGCCGGAGCCCAACGAGCAGGGGTGGAAGGACACCGTGATCGCCTATCCCGGCGAGGTGATCCGGATCCGGATGCGGTTCGGCCAGCCGGGCCAGTTCGTCTGGCACTGCCACATCGTCGAGCACGAGGACAACGAGATGATGCGCCCGATGCGCGTCGGCCCGCCGCAGCCGGGAGAGCCCGCTGCCGGCCACGCCGGGGGCTGAGCGACTCGAGCGGTGCGCGTGGTTCGGGGGGAATGCCCCTTGCGGATCGCCTTCCCGCGGTCATAGGGTCCTGCGACTGGGTTGACACGTGTCAACACTGGCGCGAGGCCACCCTCCTCGCGTCGTCGTGCACGAGGTGAGGAGCAGGTCGATGGGGACCAGCAGAAGGCTGATCGGGGCGCTCGGTGCGCTCGCGGTCGCGGTGACGACGGCGGTCGTCGGAGCTGCATCAGGAGCGCAGGCGGTGGGCCCCGACCGGCTGCCGCTGACGATCACCAACTCGAGCGGCCGCGGCGAGGCCGTCTATGTGTACGTGCTCGGCACCAACCTGACCACCGGCCGCCTGGGGTACGTGAACGCGGGCGGCACGTTCACCGCGTGGCCCGCCGGCGCCAACCCGCCGTCGCCCGCGCCGGACGTCGCGATCGCCGGACCCGGCAACGGTGGCAGCACCACGATCCAGGTGCCGCGCGGCATCTCCGGCCGCGTCTACTTCTCGCTCGGGGAGAAGCTGAAGTTCTTCCTCACGCCCGACGGTCTGGTGCAGCCGGCACCGTGGGCCAGTGGCGACGCCAACCACGGCATCCTGTTCGACTGGAGCGAGTTCACGTACAACGACGCCGGACTGTGGCTGAACAGCTCGCAGGTCGACATGTTCGCGGTCCCGCACGCCGTGACGGTCACCGGCGCGTCCGGTACGCGGCGGACCGGCGACCTGGTGGCCAACGGCCGGGACAACACGATCAACCAGATCGCCGCGCAGCCCGGCTGGGCGAACACCGTGGTGAAGCGCGCCGACGGCACGGTCCTGCGGGTGCTCGCCCCCGGCAAGGCGGCGGGCGCAGGCCTGCTGAGCACCACCTACCTCGACCCGTACATCGCCTCGGCGTGGGGCGCCTACGCGGGCAAGACGCTCACGGTCGTGCCGTTCGGTGACCAGCCGAACCTCAAGTACTTCGGCCGCACCTCGGGCACCACCATGACGTTCACCAACGGCTCGGGCCAGCAGGTGGCGTCCTTCGCCCGGCCCAGCAGCGCGGACGTGTGGGGCTGCGACGGGGCGCTGCACGCGCCGAACGACCAGGTGGTCGGACCGATCGCCCGCACCCTGTGCGCCGCCCTCAACCGCGGCACGCTCGGCACGGTCGACACCCAGCCGAGCACCGACGCGTCGGCCTTCTACAAGAGCAACCCCGCCAACCAGTACGCGCGGATCGTGCACGCCAACATGGCCGACGGCAAGGCGTACGCGTTCGCGTTCGACGACGTCGGCGCGTTCGAGTCGCTGGTCCACGACGGGTCGCCCAGCGCGGCCGGCCTGATCATCCAGCCGTTCACCGGCGGGGGGACGACGAACCCGCCGCCCACCGGCACCGGCAGCGCGCTCACCAACGCGAACGGGATGTGCCTGGACAACAGCTCGCAGAACACCGGCAACGGCAACAAGGTCCAGATCTGGGGCTGCAACGGCACCGTCGCCCAGAAGTGGACCTTCGTGCAGGCCGGCACCACGCTGCGCGTCCAGGGCAAGTGCCTCGACATCGCGGGCGGCGGCACCGCCAACGGCACCAAGGTCCAGCTCTGGGACTGCAACGGCACGGGCGCGCAGGTGTGGATCCCGCAGAACGGCGGCTACTACAACCCGGCGTCGAACCGGTGCCTGGACATCCCGGGCTCGTCCACCACCGCCGGCACGCAGGTCCAGATCTGGGACTGCAACGGCACCGGCGCCCAGAAGTGGCGCCTCGGCTGAGCTAGACCCCGCCCTCGAAGCCCAGCTGTCGCCACGCCTCGTACGTGGCGACGGCTGCGGCGTTCGAGAGGTTCATGGACCGTCGACCGGGGAGCATCGGGATCCGCACCTGGGCGGTGATCCGCGGGTGCTCGAGGACCGACTCCGGGAGGCCCGTCGGCTCCGGGCCGAACAGCAGCACGTCGTCCGCGCGGTACGCGAGATCCGTGTGGTGCTGCGTCGCGTGGGTGGTGAACGCGAAGACCCGACCCGGGACGGCTGCCAGCAGGGCTTCGAGGTTCTCGTGCACGACCACGTGCGCGAGGTCGTGGTAGTCCAGCCCTGCGCGGCGCAGCTTGGCCTCCGACAGGTCGAACCCCAGGGGCTCCACCAGGTGCAGCGTGGAGCCCGTGCCGGCCGCGAGCCGGATGGCGCTGCCGGTGTTGCCGGGGATGCGGGGCTCGAAGAACGCGACGTGCAGCACGGGGCGATCCTACGGATAGCGTTCTGTCATGCCCTTCGCTGCCGATGACGCCCGCTACGACTCCATGACCTACCGCCGCACCGGACGCAGCGGGCTGGACCTGCCCGCCCTGTCGCTGGGTCTGTGGCACAACTTCGGGGACACCACGCCGCTGGACACCCAGCGGGCGGTGCTGCGGCGTGCGTTCGACCTGGGCATCACGCACATCGACCTGGCCAACAACTATGGCCCGCCGTACGGGTCCGCCGAGGAGAACTTCGGCCGGATCCTCGCCTCAGACCTGCGCCCGTACCGTGACGAGCTGGTCATCTCCTCCAAGGCCGGCTACGACATGTGGCCCGGTCCCTACGGCGACGGCGGCTCGCGCAAGTACCTGCTGTCCTCCCTGGACCAGTCCCTGGCGCGCATCGGGGTGGACTACGTCGACATCTTCTACTCCCACCGCCCCGACCCGTCGGTGCCGATCGAGGAGACGATGGGCGCCCTGCACACCGCGGTGACCAGCGGGAAGGCCCTGTACGCCGGCATCTCGAACTACTCCCCGGCGCAGACCCGGACCGCGCAGCAGGTGCTGGCCGACCTGGGCACCCCGCTGCTCATCCACCAGCCCAGCTACTCGATGTTCAACCGGCACGTGGAGAACGTGGCGGAGGGCCAGACCGAGAGCCTGCTTGACGTCGTCGGCGACCTGGGCATCGGCGCCATCGTGTTCTCCCCGCTGGCGCAGGGGCTGCTCACGGGCCGCTACCTGTCGGGTGACGTCCCCAAGGACTCCCGCGCGGCCGTCGGCCACTTCCTCAAGCCGACCGCCCTGTCCAAGACCTACCTGTCCCGGGCGCGGGCGCTGAACGAGATCGCCGCCGGTCGAGGACAGTCGCTCGCGCAGCTGGCCTTGTCCTGGGTGCTGCGCGACGAGCGGATCACCTCGGCCCTCGTCGGCGCCAGCTCGGTCGCCCAGCTGGAGGACAACGTCAAGGCGCTGAGCGCCCCCGCGCTGACCCCGGAGGAGATCGCCGCGATCGAGCCCCACGCGGTCGACGGCACGGGCCGCTGACCCCCGCCGCTCAGACGGTGGCCGGGGGCGCGGTGCTCTCGCGGATCACCAGCTCGGTGGCCAGGTCGATGCGCGGGTTGCTCGGCACCTCGCCGCGCGCCATGGCCAGCACCATCCGCGTGGCCGTGGCGGCCATCTCCTGGAGCGGCTGGTGGATGGTGGTCAGCGGGGGTCCGATCCACTCCGTGAGCGGCAGGTCGTCGTAGCCCACGATCGACAGGTCCTCGGGCACGCGCAGCCCCAGCTCGCGTGCCGCGCGCATCACGCCGAGGGCCTGGAAGTCGGAGCCGGCGAAGATCGCGGTGGGGCGGTCCGGCCGGTCGAGCAGGTCCATGCCGTGCGTGTAGCCGCCGCCGACGAAGAAGTCGCCGTACCGGACCAGGGACGGGTCGACGGCGATGCCGGCCTCGTCGAGGGCGGTGCGGTACCCGTCGATCCGCGCGCGGCTGCACAGGACGTCGACGGGCCCGGAGATGACCGCGACCCGCCGGTGCCCGAGCCCGAGCAGGTGCCGGGTCGCGGCGAGGCCGCCGGCCCAGTTGGCGGACCCGACCGTGGGGACGCCGGCGGGCTGCTCACCGGCGGTGTCGACGACGACGAACGGGATCGACCGCGTCTCCAGCTGCCGGCGCTGCGCGGCGTCCAGGTCGGACAGGACGAGGATGACGCCGCGGGGCCGGCGGGCGAGCACGTCGTCGAGCCACTCCTGGCGAGGACGGTGCGCGCCGCCCAGCTCGGAGAGCACGACGCCCATGCGCGCCGGCCCCGCCACCGACTCGACACCCTGGATGATCTGCACGGCCCAGCCGGCGTCGAGCTCGTGGAAGACGAGGTCGAGCAGGCCCGGGCCCGTCTGCGTGCGCGCCCGGCGGCGGCGGTACTGGTGGCGGTCGATGACCTCCTCGACGCGGGCACGCGTCACGGCGGCGACGTCGGTCCGACCGTTCAGCACCTTGGACACCGTGGGGATGGACACGCCCGCCTCGGCGGCGATGAGCGCGATGGTCGCAGGGTGGTCGGGGGCGACGTCGTCGTCGTGACCGGCGGCTGCGCTGTCCGCGCTGATGGTGGTCATGAGGGTGGTCCGGTCTGCTCGTCGCAACTATCGGCCGAACGTAACACCGACGGGGGGACGCGCCCAGGGGTGAGACAGGAAGTCACCCGGTGCCGGAGGGTGCAGCCGCGGAGGACCGTCGGGCCGGCGCTCCAGCTCCAGATCTCGTCCGCCGCGCGATACTTTCGGTCGCACCGCCAGCAGGACTTGCGCGCCCGCGTCCGGGCCGCGACGGTGGCCCGATGACGCTCACCGAGACCGACCTGGCGCACCTGAGGCGAGCGGTCGAGCTCGCCCGGGAGGCCCTGGACGACGGCGACGAGCCCTACGGGTCCGTGCTGGTCGACGCCGCCGGGCGGGTCCGGTTCGAGGACCGCAACCGCGTCAAGGACGGCGACGAGACCCGGCACCCGGAGTTCGAGATCGCCCGGTGGTCGGCGAGCCACCTGACGCCCGACGAGCGCGCCGCGTCGACCGTCTACACCTCGGGCGAGCACTGCCCGATGTGCGCGGCGGCCCACGCGTGGGTCGGGCTGGGCCGGATCGTCTACGCGACGTCGTCGGCGCAGACCGGGGCCTGGCTCGCGGAGTGGGGCATCCCCGCAGCCCCGGTCGCCGCCCTGCCGATCACCACCGTCGCCCCCGGGATCGCGGTCGAGGGCCCGGTCCCGGAGCTGGCCGACGAGGTGCGCGAGCTCCAGCGACGACGGTTCGGCATCCCGCCGGACGCTCTCGCACCCCGATCCTCGTGAGCGGGGCGGCGGTGCCGGACTGGGCGTGGGCGGTGCTCGGCGTCGTCGGCGGGGTGCTGCTGCTCTGGCTCGCTCTGATCGCCGCCCTCTGGTTCACCCGGCCCGACGAGCTCCGACTCCGGGACCTCGTGCGGCTGCTGCCCGACGTGATCCGGCTGCTGCGCCGGCTCGCCGCGGACGCGACCCTGCCCCGCGGGGTGCGCGTGCGGCTGTGGCTGCTGCTGGGCTATCTCGCGATGCCCATCGACCTGGTCCCCGACGTCATCCCGGTGATCGGGTACGCGGACGACGCGATCGTCGTCGCCCTGGTGCTCCGGTCCGTGGTCCGCCGCGCCGGCCCCGACGCGGTGGTGCGCCACTGGCCGGGCACCCCGGACGGCCTGGTCGCGCTCCAGCGCCTGACCGGAACCCTCGCCTGAGGTCCGTCAGGCGGGTTCGCCCACGCCGGCCAGCGCCGCGAGCAGCCCCGGTCCGTGCCGCTCCAGCTTGGCCGCGCCGATCCCGCTGATCCCGCCGAGCGCCTCCAGCGAGGTCGGCTTCTGCGTGACCACCTCGCGCAGCGTCGCGTCGTGGAACACCACGTAGGCGGGCACGCCCTGCTCCTTGGCGACGCCCGCGCGCCACGCCCGCAGCACCTCGAAGAGCTCGAGGGCGTCGTCCGACAGGTCCGCCGCCGCCGTCGCCCGGGCGCCGCGCGTCCCACGGGTCTTCACGACCTTCTCGGTCTCGCGCCGCAGCCGCACCTCGCGCGCCCCGCGCAGCACGTCCGCGCTGTCCGGCGCCAGCCGCAGCGTGCCGTAGCCGTCGGTGTCGACCCCCAGCAGCTCCATCGCGAGCAGCTGGCGGACCACCCCGCGCCACTCCCCGTCGGACAGGTCCTGCCCGACGCCGAACGTCGACAGGTCCTGGTGCCCGAGCTGCGTGACGCGGGGGGTCACCTTGCCGCGGAGGATGTCGACCAGGTGCCCGACGCCGTACCGCTGCCCACGCTGCTCGAGCCGGACGACCGTCGACAGCAGCTTCTGCGCGGCCACCGTCCCGTCCCACGACTCGGGCGGGGTCAGGCACGTGTCGCAGTTGCCGCAGGCCTGCGACGGCTGGCCGAAGTAGTTGAGCAGTTGGACGCGCCGGCACGACACGGTCTCGCAGAGCGCCAGCATCGCGTCCAGGTGCGCGGTCAGCCGGCGCTTGTGGGCGGCGTCGCCCTCGGACGTGTCGATCATGCGCCGCTGCTGCACCACGTCGGCCAGCCCGTACGCCAGCCACGCGGTCGACGGCAGCCCGTCACGCCCGGCGCGGCCGGTCTCCTGGTAGTAGCCCTCGACGGACTTCGGCAGGTCCAGGTGCGCGACGAACCGCACGTCCGGCTTGTCGATGCCCATCCCGAACGCGATGGTCGCGACCATCACGATCCCGTCCTCGCGCAGGAACCTGCTCTGGTTCCGCGCCCGCACCTGCCGGTCGAGCCCCGCGTGGTACGGCAGCGCCGGCACCCCGTGGTCCACCAGGAACTGCGCCGTCTGCTCGACCGAGTTGCGCGAGAGGCAGTAGACGATGCCGGCGTCGCCCTCGTGCTCGGTGCGCAGCAGGTTGAGCAGCTGGTCGCGCGGCTTGTCCTTGGGCGCGATCCGGTACTGGATGTTGGGCCGGTCGAAGCTGGCGACGAAGTGCCTGGCGTCCCCGAGCTGCAGCCGCTGGGCGATCTCCGCGTGGGTCTGCTCGGTGGCCGTGGCGGTCAGTGCGATCCGGGGGACCTCGGGCCAACGCTCGTGCAGCATGGACAGCTGCAGGTAGTCGGGCCGGAAGTCGTGCCCCCACTGGGACACGCAGTGCGCCTCGTCGATGGCGAACAGGGCGACCGTGCCGCGGTCCAGCAGCTCGATCGTCTCCGGCACGCGCAGGCGCTCGGGAGCCAGGTACAGCAGGTCCAGCTCGCCCGCGAGGTACGCGTCCTCGACCTTCCGACGCTCGAACGACTGCTGCGTCGAGTTGAGGAACCCGGCCCGCACGCCGAGCGCGGAGAGGGCGTCGACCTGGTCCTGCATGAGGGCGATCAGCGGCGAGACCACGACGCCGGTGCCCTGCCGGACCAGCGCCGGCACCTGGTAGCAGAGGGACTTGCCGCCGCCGGTGGGCATGAGCACGAGGGCGTCGCCGCCCCGGACCACCGTGTCGATGATCTCGGCCTGCTCGCCGCGGAAGGCGTCGTACCCCCAGACGCTGCGCAGCACCTCGGCCGCGGCGGCGAGGGCGGTCTCAGGGTCGAGCACCTGGGCGACCGCGCGGGGGATGTCGGGCCGTGCGGGGGGAGCGGAACGGCCACCTCGCGCGGGCTCGTGCTCCGGCGGGGCGGCGTCGTAGAACGGGTCGAACGGCGGCTCCTCGTCGAGAGGCCAGTCCGGCGCGTCGCCACCCCACCCGTCAGTCACGCGCACACCCTACGTGCCGCCCCTGACGGTCCCTCGCCGCTCGTCCACAGGCTGGGGCAGGACCTTCGGAACGCGCGCGGGGACCGACCGTCTCCGTAGGGTGGGCCCATGGCAACCGCACTCATCACCGGAGCGTCGGCAGGGCTGGGCCTGGAGTTCGCCTGGCAGCTGGCCACGGCCAAGCACGACGTCGTCCTTGTCGCCCGCAACGAGGAGCGCCTCACGCGCCTCGCCGCCCAGCTCGAGGCCGCCGCGGGTGTCCGCGCCGAGGTGCTCGTGGCGGACCTGTCCGTCCGCGCCGACGTCGAGCGGGTGGCCGAGCGGCTGCGCGCCACCGAGCGGCCGATCGGGCTGCTGGTGAACAACGCCGGGCTCGGGCTCAACCAGCGGTTCGTCACGGGTGACCTGGCCGCCGAGGAGTCGGCGCTCGCGGTCATGGTCACGGCTGTCATGGTCCTGTCGCACGCCGCCGCAGGCGCCATGGTCGAGCGCGGTCGCGGAGCCATCCTCAACGTCGCCTCCGTCGCCGCCCTGCTCACCTCCGGCACGTACTCCGCGCACAAGGCCTGGGTGCGGGTGTTCACGGAGAGCCTCGCCGTCGAGCTCCGCGGCACCGGTGTCACGGCCACCTCCCTGAACCCCGGGTTCGTGCACACGGAGTTCCACGAGCGCGGCGAGATCGACATGGCCGCGTACCCGGAGGTCGCCTGGCTGAACGCGGAGGACGTGGTGGCCACCGGCCTGGCCGACGTGCGTCGCGGTGCCGTCCTGTCGACCCCGAGCCTGCGCTACCGGACCCTCTCGGCCGCCGCGCGCATCGCCCCCCGCTCGGCCGTCCGCGCGTTCGGCCGCTACCGCCGGGCCTACCAGGGGCAGGACGTCGAGCTGGTCACGGACACCACCGACTGAGCCGTCCGGGTGAGGCCGTCGGTCCAGCTCGGGGGCGGTGACTACGATCGCGCGATGTTCTCGCGGCTCGTGGACTCAGGCTTCTCGCTGAGCGACTATGCCTGGACGGTCGGACCCTGGGTCGTGATCTTCGGCGTGATCGGCGTAGGCGACAAGCTCTGGCGCCGCTGGAACGTTCCGGTGAAGCTGCGCGTGCGCTCGTGGGCCGCCGAGCACGGGTGGGAGATCGCCGACGATGACCCGCGCCTGCGGGTGTTCACGACGAGCCTGCTGGCCGGTCAGCAACCCGCCAGGCACCGCCGGCTGGTGCACGACCTCATCGCCTGCCGCGACGACGACGTGCCCGCGTACTCGTTCACCTATCGATGGCAGTGGGTGGGCGACCGACTCCGGACGGCGGTCCCTGCCCGCGGCGCAACGATGGGCGGACGGCGAACCGCGCACCTGGTCGCGATGCCCCTCGGCAGGATCGTGGCGAGGGTTCAGGTGACGCCGGAAGGCACGGTCTCCGCGCTCGCCCAGGCGTTCCGCGGCCAGGATCTCCAGTTCGAGTCCTCCGAGTTCAACCGGACGTTCCGGATCGTCGCCGACGACGACCGTGCCGCGCACGCGATCCTGCACCCTCGCTTGATGCAGCAGCTCCTCGACGGGCCGGGCCGCAGGACGTCGTGGCGTATCGCGAACGGCTGGGTCTTCGCGTGGGTCGACGGACCGACCCGCGTGGAGAACATCCAGCCGATGCTCGACGTGGTCACCGCCGTCCGGACCTCGCTCCCGACGTTCGTCGGCACCCCGCTCGCCCCCGGCCGCCCGGTAGCCTGACCGCCGTGAGCCACGACCTCTCCCCGACGCCCCGCGAGCAGCTGCTCGAGCTCATCAAGACCCTCGCGGTCGTGCACGGGAAGGTCACGCTGTCGTCCGGTCGTGAGGCCGACTACTACGTGGACCTGCGCCGCGTCACGCTGCACCACCGCGCCGCCCCGCTCATCGGTCACCTCATGCTCGACAGGCTCGAGGAGGTCGGGCTCGGCACGGCGGAGATCGACGCCGTCGGCGGGCTGACCCTCGGCGCCGACCCCGTCGCGACCTCCCTGCTGCACGCCGCCGCGTCGCGGGGCCAGGACCTCGACGCGTTCGTCGTCCGCAAGGAGACCAAGGCGCACGGGATGCAGCGCCGCATCGAGGGACCGGACATCGCGGGCCGCAAGGTCGTCGTCCTGGAGGACACGTCGACCACGGGTGGCTCGCCGATCGCCGCCGTCGAGGCTGCGCGCGAGGCCGGCGCCGAGGTGCTGGGGGTTGCGGTCATCGTCGACCGCGCGACCGGAGCGCAGGCCAAGATCGAGGCCCTCGGCGTGCCGTACCACTACCTGTTCAGCCTGTCCGACCTCGGTCTGGCCTGAGCACGTGGAGGTCGCAGGCGTCCTGCTGCTCGGGGTCGCGGTCATCGCCGTGTTCGCCCTCGGCCTGTGGCTGCAGCACAAGCGGCACGAGCGGTTCCGGCAGTGGGCGTCGGTCGCTGGCTGGACCTACCAGGAGGCCGACTCCTCGCTGGTGAACCTGTCGCGGGACCAGCCGTTCGGGGTCGGGAGCAGCCGCACCGCCAAGGAGGTGCTGCGCGGCACCTTCGAGTCCCACGCGGCGCTCTCCTTCACCTACTCGTGGACCACCGGCAGCGGGAAGAACCGGAGCACGCACACTGCGCACGTCGTCGCCGTCGCGCTGCCCACCTACCTGCCCACCGTCGAGGTCACCCCGGAGGGCCTGGGCGCCAAGCTGGTCAAGATGCTCGGCGGACGGGACCTGCAGTTCGAGTCCGAGGCGTTCAACCAGGCGTACCGCGTGGCGGCGTCGGACGCGCGGGTGGGCCACGCGATCCTGCACCCCCGGCTCATGGAGCGGCTGCTGCGGGCGGACGCGCTCGGCAACGCCTGGCGGATCGACGGCACCTGGATCCTGTCGTGGGAGAGCGGCAGCACCGACCTGGACCGGTTGGCGTCGCGGCTCGGCCTGCTCACGGCGGTCGTCCGCTCGATCCCGCGGCACGTCTGGCTCGACCACGGCTACGACCCGGCGCCCGCGCCGACCCTCTAGCCGACGCTACGATCGCCTGACCCGCCCGACCTCCGAGAGGCCTGCTGTGAGCACCGGTGTCATCGTCCTGATCGTCATCGCCGTGATCGTCGTGATCGCCCTCATCTGGGCCGTCACCACGTACAACGGCTTCGTCCGGCTGCGGAACCTGGTGCAGGAGGCCTGGCGGCAGATCGACGTCGAGCTGCACCGCCGGCACGACCTCATCCCGAACCTGGTCGAGTCGGTCAAGGGCTACGCGGCCCACGAGCGCGGCGTGTTCGACGAGGTCGCCCGCGCCCGGTCGGCGGCCATCACCCCCGGATCCGGCCCGGCTGAGCAGGCCGCCCAGGAGAACCAGCTGACCCAGGCGCTCGGACGGCTGTTCGCGGTGGCTGAGGCCTACCCGGTGCTGCGGGCCAGCGAGAACTTCCAGCAGCTGCAGCTCGAGCTCACCAACACCGAGGACCGCATCGCCGCGGGCCGCCGGTTCTACAACGCGAACGTGCGGGAGCTCAACACCAAGGTCGAGTCGTTCCCGCCGAACATCATCGCGAACATGTTCCACTTCGAGCGGGCCGAGTACTTCGAGGTCGACGAGCCCAGCGTGCGCGCTGCGCCCGAGGTCAGCTTCTAGTCAGACCCGCTCGATCAGGTCCTGCACCGAGTCGAGGATCTCGGTCGGCCGGAAGGGGAACGCCTCCACGTCGGCCAGCTTCGTGGACCCGGACAGGACCAGGAAGGTCCGCAGCCCGGCCTCGATGCCGGCGACCACGTCGGTGTCCATCCGGTCGCCCACCATCACGGTGGTCTCGGAGTGCGCGTCGATCCGGTTGAGCGCGGAGCGGATCATCATCGGGTTGGGCTTGCCGACGAAGTAGGGCTGCCGCCCGGTCGCCGCGCTGATCATGGCGGCGACCGCACCCGTGGCCGGCAGGTCGCCGTCCGCGGACGGGCCGGTCACGTCGGGGTTGGTGGCGATGAACCGCGCGCCGCCCTGGATGAGCCGGATCGCCTGCGTGATGGCCTCGAAGGAGTACGTGCGGGTCTCGCCCAGGACCACGAAGTCGGGCTTCGCGGCGGTCAGGGTGTAGCCGGCCTCGTACAGGGCGGTGGTCAGCCCCGCCTCGCCGATGACGTACGCAGAGCCGCCGGGCATCTGGTCCGTGAGGAACTGCGCGGTGGCCAGCGCGGAGGTCCAGATGGCCTCCTCGGGCACGTCGATCCCGGACGCGGCCAGCCGCGCGCGGAGGTCACGCGTGGTGAAGATCGAGTTGTTCGTGAGGATGAGGAACGGGCGCTCGCCCTCGCGCAGAGCCTTGATGAACTCCGCGGCGCCGGGCAGCGCGGTGCCCTCGTGCACGAGGACGCCGTCCATGTCGGACAGCCACGAGCGGATCTCCCGCGGGCCGTGGTGGGTCACGCGTCGAACGCCTTGCGCTCGACGGCCTCGCGCTCGGCGGGCTCGTCGTAGCGGGGGTCGCGGCCCGCCTCGTCGACCGGCAGCCCCTGCGCGCGCAGCTTCTTCTCCTTGCGGTTCTTGCGCCAGACCTCGACGATCACCGGCGCCACCGACATGAAGACCACGAGGACCAGCAGCGCCTCGATGTTCTCCTTGATGAACGTGATGTTCCCCAGCAGGTAGCCCAGCATCGTGACGCCGCCGGCCCAGAGGATCACGCCGATCGCGTTGAAGAACGCGAAGTGCCGGTACGGCATCTTGCCGACGCCCGCCGCGACGGAGGCGTACGTGCGCACGAACGGGATGAACTGCGCGACGATCAGCGTCCGGCCGCCGTACTTGTCGAAGTACGCGTACGTCTGGTCGATGTACCGCTGCTTGAAGAAGCGCGAGTCGGGCTTGCTGAACACCTTCGGGCCGAGCGTGCGACCGATGAGGTAGCCGGTCTGGGTGCCCGCGTAGGCGGTGACGATCAGCAGCAGGACCAGGGCCCCGATGCTGATGTTGACGCTCAGGTCGTCCTGAGCCACCAGCGCACCGGCGGTGAACAGGAGCGAGTCGCCCGGCAGGATCGGGAACAGCAGGCCGACCTCGATGAAGATGATCGCGAGGATGCCGATGAGCGCCCACGTCCCGAACGAGTCGATCAGGTGCTGCGGGTCGAGGAAGTCGGGGCCGAGGGCCACGACGGGTCCGGCGGCCGAGAGGGCGGTCGTCATCAGCATGCGCCCAGCGTACGGGGCCGTCCGTGGGCAGCCCGTGGGCGGGATGTGCGGACCGTGTGCGCCGGCACCGGCCGGGTCGCGTGCGCCACCTGTTGCTGCCCTGTTCCAACGATGTAACGATGCGGATCGGGCACGGCAAGGCTGCCGGACCCGACGCCGACGAGGACGTCAGGCGTGTCTCACGAAGGAGTGAGGGCATGGCACCGCACCACTTTGCGCGGCTGCGCACGGCCGCCGACGCACCCCCTCCGCCCGGTCCGGGCCTCACCCGCCGGCAGATGCTGATGGGCTCGCTGGCGGCAGTCGGCGGTGTGGCCGCTGCGTCGGCGCTCGCGGGCTGCGCGCCGACGGCCTCCGCCAGCGGCCTGAACCAGCTCGCGTACTGGCACCTGCTCAGCGGCGGCGACGGCATCACCATGGCCGGTCTGGTCGACAAGGTGAACGCCCTCGACCACGGGTACGAGGCGACGCAGACCGTGCTGGCCTGGGGCGCGCCCTACTACACCAAGCTGGCCATGGCGAGCGTCGGTGGACGGTCGCCCGACGTGGCGATCATGCACGCGTCACGCGTCGCCGGGTACGCGCCCGGCGGCCTGCTCGACCCCTGGGACCTGGACCTGCTGGCGGAGTTCGGGGTGCGGGAGTCCGACTTCCTGGAGCGCGTCTGGGCCAAGGGTGGGCTCGACGGCAAGCAGTACTCCATCGCCCTCGACTCGCACCCCTTCGTCATGATGTACAACGTCGACATCGCCGAGCAGGCGGACGTCCTGGGCCCAGACGGGCAGCTGGCGCCGATCGAGAGCCCTGACCAGTTCCTCCAGGTCGCCCGCGCCATGCAGGCGGTCACCGGCAAGCACGGGTTGTCGTACGGGTACCTGGGCGACGGTGCCCAGATGTGGCGGCTGTTCTACACGCTGTACAAGCAGCACGACGCCGACTTCGACCTGTCCGGACTGACGGCGAAGGTCGACGACGCCGCCGCGGTGGAGTCGCTCGAGTTCATCCAGCAGCTGCTCGACGGCACCATCTGCACGCCGAACGGCGACTACGGCACGGCCGTCTCGGAGTTCATGTCCGGCGAGAGCGGGCTGTTCTTCACCGGCGTGTGGGAGCTGCCGACGGCCAAGAACTCGGGCCTCCCGATCGATGCCCAGCCGATCCCGACCCTGTTCGGCACCCCGGCCGCGTACGCCGACTCGCACGCGTTCACGCTGCCGCACCAGTCGAGCCCCGACCCCGAGCAGCGGCGGGCGAGCTACCAGTTCGTCGCCGACCTGCTGCAGAACTCGCTCGGGTGGGCCGAGGCCGGGCACATCCCCGGGTTCCAGCCCGTCGTCCAGAGCGCGGAGTACCAGGCGCTCCAGCCACAGGCGCACTACGCGGCCGCCGCCGAGATCCTCAACTACGACCCGGAGGCGTGGTTCACGGGGTCGGGCAGCGACTTCCAGAACTACTTCCTCGAGACCGTGCAGGGCGTCTACCTGGACGGCTCGGACCCGGCCGACGGCTTCGCCGCCTTCGTCCGCCGCGTGAACGTCCAGCTGGCCAAGCCGAACCCGGTGTGACCCGAAGGAGTCGGAACGTGTCCTCTGCAGCCGTCGACGTCACCGGCGCCCCGCCTCGCACCACGTCACCCGACGAGGTCCGGCGCGGCGAGCGCGAACGACGTGCGCGCGACAACCGCATCGGCTGGGCGTTCGTCGCCCCGTTCGTGGTCGTCTTCGTGATGTTCCTCATCTGGCCACTGGTCCACGGCTTCTACCTGAGCTTCACCGGCGAGAGCATCACGGGTGCCGGCGGCGAGCTCATCGGGTTCGACAACTACGCCGAGGCCCTCGCCGACCCGATCATGTGGCGCTCGCTGCTGAACACCCTGTGGTTCACCGTGCTCTCCACGGTCCCGCTCGTGATCGTGGCGCTGATCCTGGCGCTGCTGGTGCACCAGGGGCTGCCGGGACAGTGGCTGTGGCGGCTCTCGTTCTTCATGCCGTTCCTGCTCGCGTCCACCGTCGCTGCGCAGTTCTGGATCTGGATGTACAACCCGCAGCTCGGCCTCGTGAACTACCTGCTCGGGGCGGTGGGCGTCGAGCAGATCGCCTGGCTGCAGGATCCGCAGTGGGCGATGTTCGCGGTCGTCGTCATGACCCTGTGGTGGACGGTCGGGTTCAACTTCCTGCTGTACCTGACCGCGCTGCAGAACATCCCGGAGCAGCAGTACGAGGCCTCCGCGCTGGACGGCGCGGGCCGATGGCGCCAGCTCCGGTCGATCACGGTCCCGCAGCTGGGGCCCACGACGGTGCTCATCGTGATCCTGCAGATCCTGGCCTCGCTGAAGGTCTTCGACCAGATCTACATCATGACCCAGGGCGGACCCGGCGGCGTGACCCGCCCGGTCGTCCAGTACGTCTTCGAGGTGGGCTTCACCGGCTACCGGTTCGGGTACGCCTCGGCGATCGCGTACATCTTCTTCGCCATCATCGTCATCATCTCGATCGGCCAGATGCGGCTGACGACGAGGAGGGGTGTCTGATGACCACCACCGTCGCCCCCCAGCCCAGCGCCGCCGGCGCCGGCGTGAAGCAGCGCGGGTGGTTCGCCGAGAAGGCGGGCCTGCGCATCGGCGAGCGGTTCGCCAGCCCCGGTCGCATCGGCGCGATCGTCGCCCTGATCATCCTCGCGCTGTTCTGGCTGCTGCCCTTCCTCTGGGCGGTCGCCACGTCGTTCAAGACCGAGACGTCCGCGGCGGCGACGCCGGTGTTGTGGCTGCCGCCTGACGGGTTCACCACCGAGGCGTACGCGAACGTGCTGCGCGAGGGCAACATCCCGCTCTGGACGTGGAACAGCCTGCTCACCGCGACGGCCATCACGATCATCACGCTCGCGGTGACCGCGCTCGCCGCCTACGCGTTCTCCCGGCTCGACTTCACCGGTCGGCGCTGGCTGTTCTGGGCGATCATCGCGTCGATCATCATTCCGCCGCAGGTGCTCATCGTCCCGCTGTTCTACGAGATGCTCACGCTCAACCTCGTCGACACCTACTGGGCCGTGATCCTGCCGCAGGTGGTCCACCCGGCCATGGTGTTCATCCTGAAGAAGTTCTTCGACCAGATCCCGGTCGAGCTCGAGGACGCGGCACGCATCGACGGCGCCGGGCGCCTGCGGGTGTTCTGGTCGATCGTCCTGCCCCTGTCGCGGCCCATCCTGGCCGCCGTCTCGATCTTCGTGTTCATCGCGGCGTGGAACAACTTCCTGTGGCCGTTCATCGCCACCAGCGACTCGTCGCTGATGACGCTGCCCGTCGGGCTGCAGACCGTGAAGAGCGCCTACGGCCTGCAGTACGCGCAGGTCATGGCCTCGGCCGTGCTCGCTGCCCTGCCGCTGGTCGTGGTGTTCCTGTTCTTCCAGCGCCAAATCATCAAGGGGTTCGCCACCACCGGCTTCGGCGGCCAGTGATGTCCCGCGCCCGCGTCACGCTCGACCGCGACTTCGTCGTCGGACCGGTTCCCCCGCGGATCTTCGGGTCGTTCGTCGAGCACATGGGCCGGTGCGTCTACACCGGGATCTACGAGCCGGGGCATCCCGCGGCCGACGAGCACGGGTTCCGCAGGGACGTCCTCGACCTGGTCAAGGAGCTCGGCGCGACCGTGATCCGGTACCCCGGCGGCAACTTCGTGTCCGGGTACGCATGGGAGGACGGCGTCGGGCCCGACCGGCCGCGGCGGCTGGACGGTGCGTGGCACACGGTGGAGACCAACGCGTTCGGGCTGCACGAGTTCATGGACTGGTCCCGGTTGGCGGGCGTCGAGGTCATGGAGGCCATCAACCTGGGCACCCGGGGGGTCGAGGAGGCCCGTCAGCTCGTCGAGTACGCCAACCACCCCGGCGGCACCGAGCTGTCCGACCGTCGGCGCACGAACGGGCACGAGGACCCCTTCGACATCCGGCTGTGGTGCCTGGGCAACGAGATGGACGGACCGTGGCAGATGGGCGCCAAGACCGCCGACGAGTACGGCCGGCTGGCGCAGGAGGCCGCGAAGGCGATGCGGCTGGTGGACCCCCGGATCGAGCTGGTGGCCTGCGGATCGTCGAACTCGGGCATGCCGACGTTCGGCGCGTGGGAGCAGACGGTGCTCGGGCACACCTACGACGAGGTGGACTACGTCTCGCTGCACGCCTACTACCAGGAGCACGACGGCGACCACGCGAGCTTCCTGGCCAGCGCGGTGGACATGGACTACTTCATCGAGTCGGTGGTGGCGACGGCCGACGCCGTCCGCGCCAAGGGCAAGCACAAGAAGCACATCGATCTCTCGTTCGACGAGTGGAACGTCTGGTACGCCACCGGCAAGGACACCGAGGACCAGCCGCACGTGATCGAGAAGACCAGCGCGTGGCGCGAGCACCCGCGGATCATCGAGGACGAGTACTCGGTCACCGACGCCGTCGTGGTCGGCACGTTCCTCAACTCGCTGCTGCGGCACGGCGACCGCGTGAAGATCGCCAACCAGGCGCAGCTGGTCAACGTCATCGCGCCCATCCGGTCGGAGGAGGGCGGCCCGGCCTGGCGGCAGTCGATCTTCTGGCCGTTCGCCCGGATGGCGGCGCTCGCCCGAGGGGTCATCCTGCGCACGGCGGTGACGTCCGACCGCTACGACACCGCGACGTTCGACGCCGTGGACCTGGTCGACGTCTCGGCCACCTGGGACGAGGAGCACGGCCGCGTCGCGCTCTTCCTGGCGCACCGAGGTCTCGACGAGGACGCCGAGGTGGCCGTCGACCTGCGCGGCTGGACAGCGCGCCAGGTCACGCGCGCGGAGGTGCTGACCGTGCCCGCCGGCGGCGACCGGCACACCACCAACGCGCAGGACGCGCAGGACCGGGTCGGTCTCGTGCCGCTCGACGGTGTGCGCGCCGACGACGGGACCGTGAGCCTGCGCCTGCCGCCGCTGTCCTGGGCGGTCGTCGAGCTGGAGGTCACGCTCGCCTGAACCTGCCGACGACGCGACCCGACGGGAGGGACCGGGCCGCGTCGCCGACGGTTACGGTGGCGCCCGTGGACGAGGAGCGCGAGCAGGTCGGGGTCGGCCCGTGGCGGGGGGAGTGGCCCTCCGGCGCCCGCTACGACCCCGAGCTGCTGGCGCAGGGCGACCGCCGCAACGTCATCGACGCCTACCGGTACTGGACGCTCGAGGCGATCGTCGCCGACCTGGACACCCGCCGGCACCCGTTCCACGTGGCCATCGAGAACTGGGCGCACGACCTCAACATCGGCTCCGTCGTCCGGACGGCGAACGCGTTCCTGGCCGCCGAGGTGCACATCGTCGGCAACCGCCGCTGGAACCGCCGCGGCGCCATGGTCACCGACCGCTACCAGCACGTGCGGCACCACCCCACGGTCGACGACCTGCTGGCGTGGGCCGCCGACGAGGGCCTCCCGGTGCTCGGCGTCGACAACCTGCCCGGCTCCGTGGCGCTCGAGGGGTACCCCCTGCCGCGCGCGTGCGTGCTGCTGTTCGGGCAGGAGTCGGTCGGGCTCTCCGACTCAGCCCGGGAGGCCGCCGTCGACGTCCTGCACATCGCCCAGTTCGGCTCGACGCGGTCGATCAACGCGGGGGCCGCCGCCGCGATCGCGATGCACGCGTGGATCGCGCAGCACGCCGGCGTCCGGGGGTAGAACGTCCCGGACCCACCGACCCCCAGGCGTGCCAGAATCGAACCGATACCCCTCCCACGACACGCAGGAGATGCAGCAGATGGCCATCGCCACCCCCGAGGTGTACGCCGAGATGATCGACCGGGCACGGGCGGGCAAGTTCGCCTACCCGGCCGTGAACGTCACGTCGTCCCAGAGCGTCACCGCCGCCCTGCAGGGCTTCGCCGAGGCGGAGTCCGACGGCATCATCCAGGTCTCGGTCGGCGGCGCGGAGTACGCGGCCGGCTCGACCGTCAAGGACCGCGTCGCCGGCTCGCTCGCGCTCGCGGCGTACGCGGCCGAGGTGGCCAAGGGCTACCCGATCACCGTCGCGCTGCACACGGACCACTGCGCCAAGCAGAACCTCGACTCCTGGGTGCGCCCGCTGCTGGCGCTCGAGATCGAGCAGGTCAAGGCCGGCAAGCTCCCCACGTTCCAGTCGCACATGTGGGACGGCTCGTCCGTGCCGCTCGACGAGAACCTGATCATCGCCGAGGAGCTCCTGGAGCTCTCCGTCGCGGCCCGCACGATCCTCGAGATCGAGGTCGGCGTCGTCGGTGGCGAGGAGGACGGTCACACGGCCGAGATCAACGACAAGCTGTACACGACCGTCGAGGACGGCCTGGCCACGGTCAAGGCGCTCGGTGCGGGCGAGAAGGGCCGCTACCTGACGGCCCTCACGTTCGGCAACGTGCACGGCGTCTACAAGCCGGGTGCGGTCAAGCTGCGCCCGTCGATCCTCGCGGACATCCAGAAGGCCGTCGGCGAGGTCATCGGCAAGGAGAACCCGTTCGACCTCGTGTTCCACGGCGGCTCCGGCTCCACCGAGGCCGAGATCTCGGAGGCCGTCGACAACGGTGTCATCAAGATGAACATCGACACGGACACGCAGTACGCGTTCAGCCGTCCGGTGGCGGACCACTTCTTCCGCAACTACGACGGCGTGCTCAAGGTCGACGGCGAGGTGGGCAACAAGAAGGCCTACGACCCGCGCGCCTGGGGCAAGCTCGCCGAGGCCGGCATGGCCCAGCGCCTCGTCGAGGCCGCTCAGCAGCTCCGCTCGGCAGGGCACACGCTCGGCGCCTGACGACCAGCATGCGAAAGGCCCCCTCGGGGGGCCTTTCGTGTGTCTAGCCCTGGCCGTCGCCCACCGGTTGGAACTGCGACTCGTCACCCTCGACGACGTCGAGCAGCTCACCGATCCGGGTGACCTCGAGCAGGAACCGCACGGTCGGCGGTACCCGCAGCAGCCGGACCCGGTGCTTGGACCGGATGGACAGGCGTGCGAGGAACGCGACGCCGGAGGAGTCCATGAAGGTGACGTGGTGGGCGTCGACCTCGATCGGCAGGCCCACCTGCTCCGCCTCCGCGGTCGCCTCCTGCAGCTCGGCGCCGAGGTCGGCGTCGACCTCGCCCGAGAGCACGATCCGGGTGGCGTCGGTGCCGACGATCACGTGGACGGCGCCGGGCTCGCCGACGATCCCGGCGCCGGAGTCGGCGTTCGAGGCGTCCGCAGGCCCGTCGGGGATGGTGCTGTTACCGTCGCGCACGGTGCTCCTTTCGCTGACAACCGCCCAGGGCGGCGCCGGCTTCTCGACGACCTGCCTGTTCGGCACGCTAGACGATCGGAGGTGGTAGCGGTCAACTCCCACGCTGCCCCCTTGTCCGATCATGCTCTCGTCGGCGTGCGCGATCGCGCCCTCAGAGCAACTTCCGTCCCGATCGCCCTGTTGGATGCGACCGAGCACGACCTGCCCGTCGTCTGGGTGAACGACGCCTTCGAGAGGGTGACAGGGTACGGCCTCGACGAGGCTCGTCGGCGGCACGCGGACGTGCTGCGCGACAACGCTCTCCCGACCGCCGACGTCGAGCGGCTGCGCAGAGCCGTCCACGCGCAGGAGACGGTCGTCCAGACGCTCACCCTGCGCCGGGCCGACGGGTCCCCGTTCGCGTGCCGGGTGACCCTGTCGCCCGTGCCGGCCCCCGACGGCGGGGGCCTCTCCCACTGGGTCGCCGCGCTGCAGGACCTGACCGAGCAGCTCTCGCACGACGCGGAGCAGGCCGCGCTGGTGGAGGCCGAGCGGCGCGAGCGGCGCAGCCTCGGGCTCATTGCGCAGGTGTCGGACCTGCTCATGGACGTCGACGACCCGCACGCCCTGCGGGAGATCGCGGCGGTGCTGCGTCGGTCGGTGGTGGGCTGGGCCGCCTTCTACCTGAACGACGGCGGTCTGCGGGTGGCCGACGGGATCGACGTGCCGCACGCGCCGACCGGCAAGGGCTCGAGGCACGGCGAGCACCCGCCCGTCCGCGACGGCGGCCCCGACCTCGTCCAGAAGCTCCTCGACGGGGAGCTGGACCGGCCGGTCGAGCTCGAGCTCGACGGCTCCTACGGCGGCGGCAGCGCGTCGGCGTGGCTGGTCCACCAGGCGGGCGTCGCGCTCGACGCGGTCGACCCCGCCGACCGACGCGTCGCGGTGTTCCCGCTGACGGGCCGCCGCCGCGTCCTCGGCGTGCTCGCGGTGCACCCGCACGAGGGCGGTGGGCTGCGCGCGCTGGAGGCGTCCGTGCGCACCGTCCTCGAGCTGACCGCCCGCCGCGTCGGCATGGTCATCGACAACGCACGGCTCTACGACCGCGAGCACCGGCTGGCCGAGACGCTGCAGCGCGCGATGCTGCCGGAGCAGGCCGAGGTGGACGGGCTCGACGTGTGGACGTACTACGCGCCCAACTCCGAGAACGCGCAGGTGGGCGGCGACTGGTACGACGTGCTGCAGATCAGCCCCGACGTCATCGGGGTGGTCATCGGGGACGTGGTCGGGCACGACGTGGAGGCTGCTGCCGCGATGGGCCAGCTGCGCTCCGTGGTGCGCTCCTACATGTTCGACCTCACGACCCCGGGTCCCGTGCTCGAGCGTGTCGACCAGCTGGTCGCCGGCATGCGGGTGCCGCGGCCGGCTGGCCTCGTCCTGTCCACCCTGGCGCGCACGGACGACACCTGGCGGCTCGAGTACTCGCGCGCGGGCCACCTGCCGGCACTGCACGTGCGGGGTGGCGCGGTCACGCAGCTGAGCGCCTCGGGCGGACCCCTGATCGGGTTCGGCGGCGCGCCCCGGACCACGGAGTCCGTCGACCTCGATCCGGGCGACGTCATCGTCTACTACACGGACGGGCTCATCGAGCGGCGCGACCGCGGCCTGCGCGAGGGGCTCGCGGCCCTGTCCGCCGTCGCCGCCGCGGTCACCGCGCGCGACGCCGCCGGGGTCGGCGAGGAGCTGCTGTCCCGGCTCGCGGACCACCGCGAGGACGACGTCGCCGTGGTCGTCGTGCGCGTGCCGTCGCCGTTGGACACCTCCGCCCGCGCCCGCAGCCCCCGGCGCCGGCGCTGGTCGCTGCCCAGCGAGGCGGCGTCCATCGGGCGCGCCCGGCACGCGGTCGTCCGCACCTGCAACGCGTGGGGGATCGAGGACTCCGCCA
Organism: Cellulomonas sp. P1_G12_2; assembly: GCF_056405535.1. NCBI lineage: Bacteria > Bacillati > Actinomycetota > Actinomycetes > Micrococcales > Cellulomonadaceae > Cellulomonas > Cellulomonas sp. P1_G12_2. The sequence goes on from NZ_JBFUBX010000002.1 coordinate 250,082, forward strand.
ACGCCGAGCTCGTCGTGTCCGAGCTGGTGGCCAACGCGGTGCTGCACGGGTTCGGGCACGTGTCGCTGCAGCTCTACGACACGGGCGACGGCCTGCGCATCGAGGTGGAGGACGGGAACCCTGCTCCGCCGGTCACCACGGACGGGCACCCCGGGCGCGTGGGCGGGTTCGGCATGCAGATCGTCGAGCGACTGGCCGACTGGGGCTGGCGGCAGTCCCGCGGGGGCAAGCTCGTGTGGGCGAAGGTGCGACCGGGGTCGCTGCCGTCCGTCCTTCGCTAGGCCGGGGTGGGTGCCCCGTCGGGGTGGCGGAAGCCCGACTGGGTGACGCCCTCCTCGCAGTGGTGCTCCTCGTCGATACGAAACAGCTCGAGCGCACCGCAGATCTCGATGACGAACAGGTCCCGCGGGTCCGCGCCGCGCAGGACGGTCGCGCCGCCGCGCTTGCGGCCGGAGTCGGCCAGCGAGATGAGGAACGCCGCCCCGGTGGAGTCCATGAACGAGACCTGGCACATGTCGATGACCAGGAGCTGGCGGCGCAGGCCCACCACGCGCGCGGCGATCTCCGGGAACTGGTCGCGCTCGGCCAGGTCGAGGTCGCCGGCGATCGCCAAGGTGGTCGTCGTCGCGGACGTGGAGATCTCGATCATGTGTGCCCTGTCGGGTTGCGAGATGCGTGCCGAACAGCGGTCCAGGTCGGCCAGACGACTGTAACCGCGCCCCTTCTCCCGCGCACACGGTGGGGGACACTGTGCGCATGAGCCACGAGAACCTGCTGGACGGTCCCGCCCCGACGCTGCTGCCCGCCGACGGCCCCGACGCGGACGCCCGCGCGGCCCTGAGCAGCGGGTCGACGCCGCGCGAGGCCGTCCCCGCCGCTCCGGCGTCGTCGCTGCTGTGGGCCCTCCTGGCCGAGGGTGCGCTCGCCGACGAGGGTGACCCGGTCGCGGCCTACGCCTACGCGCGCACCGGCTACCACCGCGGGCTCGACGCCCTGCGCCGCGCCGGCTGGCACGGGCGCGGACCGATCCCCGCCGACCACGCCCCCAACGAGGGGTTCCTGCGCGCCCTGCTCGCCCTCGCCGAGGCCGCGGAGGCGATCGGGGAGTCCGAGGAGGCCGAGCGCTGCGAGACGTTCCTCGTGGACAGCGGGACGTCGGTCGACGAGGTGGCCAACCTGCGGTGACATGACCATTTCTTGACGGTCCGGTACCCTCTCGGAGGTACTGGGTCACTGCCGCCCGGTGCCCGGCCCCGGTACACGGGTCCGCACCGTAGGCAGGGGGAGTGGTGATTCAGATGCCGGCCGTCGTGGTGCTCGGAGCTCAGTGGGGCGACGAGGGCAAGGGGAAGGCGACCGACCAGCTCGGCTCGCGGACCGACTACGTCGTGAAGTTCAACGGCGGCAACAACGCGGGTCACACGGTCGTGATCGGGGGCGAGAAGTACGCCCTGCACCTGCTGCCGTCGGGGATCCTCTCGCCCGGCGTCGTCCCGGTGATCGGCAACGGCGTGGTCGTCGACATCGAGGTGCTCTTCGAGGAGATCGACGCGCTCGAGGCCCGCGGCGTGGACACCTCCGCCCTCAAGGTCTCGTCGGCCGCCCACGTCATCGCGCCGTACAACCGCACCCTCGACAAGGTCACCGAGCGGTTCCTGGGCAAGCGCCGCATCGGCACCACCGGTCGCGGCATCGGCCCGGCGTACTCCGACAAGATCAACCGCGTCGGCATCCGGATGCAGGACCTGTTCGACGAGAAGATCCTGAGGGAGAAGGTCGAGGGCGCCCTCGACCAGAAGAACCACCTGCTGGTGAAGGTCTACAACCGCCGGGCCATCACTGTCGACGAGACGGTCGAGGACCTGCTGCGCCACGCCGACCGGCTGCACCCGATGGTCGCGGACACCCCGCTGCTGCTCAACACCGCGCTCGACGACGGCAAGACCCTGGTCTTCGAGGCCGGTCAGGCCACCATGCTCGACGTCGACCACGGCACCTACCCGTTCGTCACGTCCTCGTCGGCCACGGCCGGCGGCGCGTGCACGGGCTCAGGCGTCGGACCCACCCGGATCGACCGCGTGGTCGCCGTCGCGAAGGCGTACACCACCCGCGTCGGCGAGGGCCCGTTCCCCACCGAGCTGCTCGACGACGACGGCGAGTGGCTGCGGCAGACCGGCGGGGAGTTCGGCACCACCACCGGCCGGCCGCGCCGCACCGGCTGGTACGACGCCGTCGTGGTCCGCTACGCCAGCCGCGTCAACGGCCTCACCGACCTGGTGGTCACCAAGCTCGACGTGCTCACCGGCAGGGAGAAGATCCCCGTCGCCGTGGCGTACGACGTGCAGGGGCGCCGGTTCGACGAGATGCCGTACGACCAGTCCGACTTCCACCACGCCAAGCCGATCTACGAGTACCTGGACGGCTGGACCGAGGACATCTCCGGGGCTCGCGAGTTCGACGACCTGCCCGCCGCGGCGCAGCGCTACCTGCTGCACCTCGAGGAGATCTCGGGCGCCCGCATCTCGTCGGTCGGCGTCGGCCCCGGCCGCGAGGCCACGATCGTCCGGCACGAGCTGCTCAGCTGACGTCTCCCGCGACGCGGGCGTGCAGGTGCATGTCGTGCCAGCCGTCCGCGTGCAGGGCGTCGCCGCGCTTGGTCCCCTCGAGGTGGAACCCGGCTCGGGTGGCCACGAGGCACGACGCCGGGTTGTCGACCGAGTGGTCGACCTCGATCCGGTGCAGCCCGAGCGCGTCGAACGCCCACTCGGCGACCGTGCGGAGCGCCGTCGTCGCGAGCCCGCGCCCGCGCGCACGGGGGAGCACCCAGTAGGAGACGGTCGACCGGCCGTCGCCGTGCTCGAACGACCGAAGGCTGAGCTGCCCGACGACGTCGCCGTCGCGTTCCAGGGCCCAGCCGGCGCCGGTCTCGCCCTCCCACCGCCCCGACCACGAGGCGACCCAGGCGGCCGCCTCGTCGGCGTCCATGGACCGGGCGTGCCATCGTCGGATGTCGGGGTCCGCGTAGGCCGCGACGACCGCCGCCTCGTCGCCGGCCCGCCACGGGCGGAGTCGCAGACCGTCCGCGTCCAGCACCGGTTGCGGAAGCCGGCGGATGCTGCCGGGGGTGATCGTGGGCGGGGTCAGCCGGGGCACGCGGCCAGTATGTCCGAGCTCAGACGGCCGCGGTCAGGGGCGCGTCCTCGACGGGCTCCACGACGACCGCCGGCAGCACCAGCTCGTCGACCATGCGCTGGCGGACGACCGCGATGGGGTAGCCGACCGCCGCGACGCAGACCACGGTCGCGCCGAGGAACACCGCGGGCAGGCCCCACTGCTCGGCCACGAGCCCGCCGAGGAGCGCGCCGAGCGGCATGAGCCCGTACCCGAGCGTCCGGCTGGCACCGCCCACGCGACCGAGCATGCCGGGCGCGACCATCCGCTGGCGCATCGACTGCGAGATCACGTTGCCGTTGGTGTTGAGGAAGCCGAGGAAGAACATGGCGACCGCGATGGCGGGCACCGTGGGCACGAGCACCGGGACCAGCATGAGCAGCGCGTCGATGGTCCAGCAGCCCAGCAGCAGCCGGACCTCGGGGATGCGCCGGCCCAGCGGCTCCGCGGCGATCGAGCCGAGCACCGCGCCCACCGCGAGCACGGCGATCACCAGCGGGTAGTGCGCGGGCTCGAGCCCGACGCGCGAGCCGGGGCCGACCATCCAGAGCACGAACACGGCGAAGTAGCCGGTGCTGGCCATGTTCATCACGCTGCCGGCCACCAGGAGCGGGCGGAGCACGGGGTGCCGCACCAGGAACCCGACGCCCTCGCGGACCTCGGTGAGCGCCGAGCGCTTCTCCGCGGCCGCGTGCTTGTACGACCCCGGGATCCGGGTGGCGATGAGCAGGAGGGCGAGCACGCCGAGGCCGGCCGGGACGCCGAACACCCAGCCGGCGCCGAGCGCGAGCATCCCGCCCGCGATCGGGCCGCCGACGAACGCGGCCATGACCTGCTGCGCGGCGAGCGTGCGGCCATTCGCGGCCTCGAGGCGGGAGCGCGGCACGATGTCCGGGACCAGCGCCGACCCGGCGAGGTCGACGAACACGTCGGTCACGCCGTAGAGCAGCACGATCACCGTGAGCGCGGCGATCGTCATGTGGCCGGAGGCCACCAGCCAGACCGCCACCCCGAGCAGCAGCGCGCGGGCCCCGAGGCCCACCACCTGCGTGTACTTGCGGTCGCGGCGGTCGACCACCACGCCGGCGGCCAGCCCGAGCAGGAGCCAGGGCAGCCACGCGGCCGCGGTCAGCAGGGCGATCTGGCTGGGGGACCGCGTGAGCGTGAGGGCGTACAGCGGCACGCCGGTCTGCACGATGCCGTCGCCGAGGTTGGCCATCCCGGTCGCGGTCAGGTGGGCGGTGAACCGGCGGCCGAGGGGCTCGCGCGCGGCGACCTGCTCGCTCATGGGGGACTCCTGCGATGGGACGGTAGGATCGAAGAGAATTCTCTGCAAAGACAACTCTGCAAAGGTATCTCTGCGAATGAGCGAGAGCAAGCCCCTCCCGTTCCGAGCCCGTGCCATCGGGCCGGAGGAGCTCAAGGCATTGGCGCACCCGCTGCGGATGGCGATGTACGACTACCTGTCCGAGCACGGGTCGGCGACGGCCAGCCAGCTCGGCCGCCGACTCGGGGAGAGCAGCGGGCAGACCAGCTACCACCTGCGCCAGCTGGAGAAGCACGGCTTCGTCGAGGACGACCCGGCGCACGAGCGGGGGCGCGACCGGTGGTGGCGCGCGGTCGGGTACAGCGTCGACGGGCGGGACATGCTGCGCGACCCCCGGACCGCCGAGGCGGCCAACGCGCTGCTGCAGGGGGTCGTCGCCGAGCGCGCCCAGGTGCTGAGCCGGTGGATGCTCACGGGCGACACCCCGGAGTGGGAGGAGGCGGCGCTGAACGACCGGACGACGGCGGACCTCACCCTCGAGGAGCTGCAGGAGGTCGTGGTGGCGGTGCAGGAGATCATCGACGACGCGGTCAAGAGCGCCAAGGAGCGCAAGGCTGCCGGCGATGTCGAAGGCCGCCGGCGCGTGCGGATCTACTTCGACGCCCTGCCGCTGCCCCGCGAGGACGATTCCCGCCCCTGAGTTGTGCAGATCGAAAGAACCGCGGTTGTTTCCGGCCGTGAGTGATGGAATCCGCGCACGAAGGGGTCCACCGTGGAAGGACCTGGTCCCTTCACGGAGGTCGTCATGACGCTCGTCGAGCCGCACCCGTTCGACTACCCGTTCGACCTGACGCCCGTGCGTGTTCCTGCAGCACCGGGCGGACGGCGGCACCGAGCACTGCAGGCGTGGGTCGGCGCGGTCGCGGCGCTCACCGAGCCCGACGAGGTCGTCTGGGTGGACGGGTCCGCCGAGCAGGCATCGGCCCTGGTCGAGGACATGGTCGAGTCAGGCACGCTGATCCGGCTGAACGAGGAGCTGCGTCCGGGCTCCTACCTCGCACGCTCCGACCCGTCCGACGTCGCGCGGGTCGAGGACCGCACGTTCATCTGCTCGGAGGACCCCGACGACGCCGGCCCGACCAACCACTGGCGCGAGCCGCACGTCATGCGGGCCGAGCTGGCGGGGGTGTTCGCCGGGTCGATGCGCGGGCGGACCATGTACGTCGTCCCGTTCTCGATGGGTCCGCTGGGCGGTCCGATCTCGCAGCTGGGCGTCCAGGTGACCGACTCGCCGTACGTCGTGGTGAGCATGCGGATCATGACGCGGGTGGGCACCCCGGTGCTCGAGCTGCTGGGGAACGATGGGGAGTTCGTCCCCGCGGTGCACTCGGTGGGCGCACCCCTGGGACCGGACGACGACGACGTCCCGTGGCCGTGCAGTTCGACGAAGTACATCGCGCACTTCCCCGAGACGCGCGAGATCTGGTCGTTCGGGTCCGGCTACGGCGGCAACGCCCTGCTGGGCAAGAAGTGCTTCGCGCTGCGGATCGCGTCCGTCATGGCGCGCGACGATGGCTGGCTCGCCGAGCACATGCTCGTCCTGCGCGTGACGTCCCCGACGGGCCGGGTGTCGCACGTCGCCGCCGCCTTCCCGTCCGCCTGCGGCAAGACGAACCTGGCGATGCTCCAGCCGACGATCCCGGGCTGGACGGTCGAGACGATCGGCGACGACATCGCGTGGCTGCGCCCGGGCGGACCGGGCACCGACGGACGCCTGCGCGCGATCAACCCCGAGGCCGGCTTCTTCGGCGTCGCCCCCGGGACGGGCGTGAGCACCAACCCGGCCGCCATCGCGACGCTGACGCACGACGTGATCTTCACCAACGTCGCCCTCACCGACGAGGGCGACGTCTGGTGGGAGGGCCTGACCCCGGAGCCGCCCGCGCACCTGGTCGACTGGCAGGGCCGGGACTGGACGCCCGCGTCCGACGAGCCGGCAGCCCACCCGAACAGCCGGTTCACGGTCGCCGCCGACCAGTGCCCGACGATCGCGGACTCCTGGGACTCGCCCGAGGGGGTGCCCGTCGACGCGATCTGGTTCGGCGGCCGGCGGGCCACCAACGTGCCGCTGGTCGCGCAGGCCCGGAACTGGGCGCACGGGGTGTTCCTGGGCGCGACGATCGCGTCCGAGCAGACCGCCGCCGCGGAGGGGCCCGTCGGCACGCTGCGTCGCGACCCCTTCGCCATGCTCCCGTTCTGCGGCTACAACATGGCCGACCACTGGGGGCACTGGCTCCGGCTCGGCGCGCAGCTCTCGGCCCGTGGCATCCCGCTGCCGGCGATCTTCGGCATCAACTGGTTCCGCAAGGGAGCGGACGGGTCCTACCTGTGGCCCGGGTTCGGGCAGAACGCACGGGTGCTCGCCTGGGCGCTGGAGCGGCTCGACGGGTCGGTGGAGGGGACCGACTCGCCGATCGGCGTGCTGCCCGCACCCGGTGAGCTGGACCTGGACGGGCTGGACCTGCCGCAGGGCGCGCTGGAGCAGCTGCTCGAGGTCGACCCGGAGGCGTGGCTCGCGGAGTGCGACCTGACCGAGGAGTTCTTCGCCCGGTTCGGCGACCGGCTGCCAGTGGCGATGCTGGACGAGCTCGACGGTCTCCGGGCGCGTCTGCGGTCCGCGGAGGCCGCCGGGTAGGCTCCCGGCCCGTGAAGATCCTCGTCGTCGGCACCGGTGCCCGTGAGCACGCGCTCGTCCGCGCGCTCTCCCTCGACCCGGCGGTGACCGCGCTGCACGCGGCCCCGGGGAACCCCGGCATCGGGACGCTGGCCACGCTGCACGCGGTCGACCAGCTGGACGGTGCCGCGGTCGCGGCGCTCGCGACGTCGCTGACCGCGGACCTCGTCGTCGTCGGACCCGAGGCGCCGCTCGTCGCGGGAGTCGCCGACGCCGTGCGGGACGTCGGGATCCCGGTGTTCGGTCCGTCGGCCGCCGGCGCGCAGCTCGAGGGGTCGAAGGCGTTCGCCAAGGAGGTCATGGCCGCCGCCGGCGTGCCCACGGCCGAACCCCGCGTGGCGACCACGATCGAGCAGGCCGCCGCGGGTCTCGACGCCTTCGGTGCCCCGTACGTGGTCAAGGACGACGGGCTGGCCGCGGGCAAGGGCGTCGTCGTCACCGACGACCGCGCCGAGGCGCTGGCGCACGCGGCCGCCTGCCTGGCCAAGCCCGGCGGCCGGATCGTCGTCGAGGACTACCTGGACGGCCCGGAGATCTCGCTGTTCGTCCTGTCGGACGGCGTCGACGTGGTGCCGCTGGTCCCCGCGCAGGACTTCAAGCGCGCGCACGACGGCGACGAGGGGCCCAACACCGGCGGCATGGGCGCGTACTCGCCGCTGCCCTGGGCGCCCGCGGACCTGGTCGACGAGGTGGTCGAGCGCGTCGCCCGGCCGACGATCGCCGAGATGGCTCGCCGCGGCACCCCGTTCTCGGGGGTCCTGTACGTGGGCCTCGCGCTCACCTCGACCGGGCTCAAGGTCGTCGAGTTCAACGCCCGGTTCGGGGACCCCGAGACGCAGGTGGTGCTCGCCCGGCTGGAGACGCCGCTCGCGGGTGTGCTGCTCGCGAGCGCGACCGGCACGCTCGGCGCACTGCCCCCGCTGCGCTGGCGCGACGACGCGGCCGTGACCGTGGTGATCGCGTCCGGCGGGTACCCGGGCAGCGTGCGCGCGGGCGACCCGATCACGGGGATCGAGGCCGCCGAGGCGCTGCCCGGGGTGCACGTCCTGCACGCGGGGACGGCCCTGCGGCTCAACGCCCCCGGCGACGACGACACGGCGATCGACGGCTCGCACCTGGTCGCAGCCGGCGGGCGCGTGCTGTCGGTCGTCGGCGTCGGCCGGGACCTGGCCGCCGCGCGCGCCGCGGCCTACGCCGGTGTCGAGCGGATCGAGCTGCCGTTCTCGCACCACCGCTCGGACATCGCCGCTGCGGTGGCAGGCGTCCCGCTGGTCTAGGTTCGCGGGATGGGCAGCTTCGAGAAGTTCGAGTACGGCGACGGCGCCTGGGGCGGGGACGTCTCGGTAACGCCGAGCCTGAGCATCGAGGTGCACGACAGCGACATCGCGTCCGTCGACTACCGGCCGGCGCCGGACGGGCTCGGCCGGTTCTACCTGGGCTTCCAGCCGCGGGACTACTTCGACGACCCGGCGGAGAGCGACCCGGTCGACCTCGACGCCGAGGCGGAGGCGTTCGCCGAGTGGGCGCTGCTGGTCGGCGCGGTCGACGTCGAGGCCAAGCACGTCCGACGTCTGCTGGCCGCCGAGCACGTGGACGAGCCCGAGGACACGTTCGTCGAGGAGACCGTGGAGCGGCTGGTGCGGCTGGTCGGGCTGCCCATCCCGGACGGGCTCGAGGGCGGAGACGATCTCGTCTGACGCCGCGCGGACCTGCACACTAGGGCCGTGACTGCGACGACCCCGGACCTGGCCGGCTGGACCCACACCTACTCCGGCAAGGTCCGCGACCTGTACGTGCCGGACGGCTCGGGGTCGACCGAGGCCCTCGGGGACGTCGTCCTCGTCGTCGCGAGCGACCGGGTGTCCGCGTACGACCACGTGCTGAGCCCGGGCATCCCCGGCAAGGGGATCGTCCTGACGCAGCTGAGCCTGTGGTGGTTCGAGCAGCTCGCGGACCTGGTGCCCAACCACGTGGTGTCGACCGACGTGCCCGACGCGGTGGCCGGCCGCGCGATGGTGTGCCGCCGCCTGGAGATGTTCCCCGTCGAGTGCGTCGCGCGCGGCTACCTGACCGGGTCGGGCCTGGCGGAGTACCGGGTGTCGCGGTCGGTGACCGGCATCGCGCTGCCCGAGGGCCTGGTCGACGGCTCGCGCCTGCCGCAGCCGATCTTCACGCCCGCGACGAAGGCGGAGCTGGGGGAGCACGACGAGAACGTGCCGTTCGAGGCCGTGGTGGAGCAGGTCGGCGCCGACGCGGCCGAGGCGCTCCGGGCGCTCACCCTCGCGGTCTACGGACGCGCCGAGGCCATCGCACGCGAGCACGGCGTGATCCTGGCCGACACCAAGCTCGAGTTCGGCACCGACCCGACGACCGGCGCGATCACGCTCGGCGACGAGGTGCTCACGCCCGACTCGTCGCGGTTCTGGCCCGCCGACCTGTGGCACCCCGGCCGTGCGCAGGCCAGCTTCGACAAGCAGTTCGTGCGCGACTGGCTCACGTCGGCCGCGTCCGGGTGGGACCGCGACTCGGACACCCCGCCGCCACCGCTGCCCGCGGACGTGGTCGAGCGCACCCGCGACCGGTACCTCGAGGCGTACGAGCGGCTGACGGGGACGTCCCTGTCGGTGTGAGGTTCCCGACACGCCCGTCGCGGATCGGCGCGGGTCTATGAGGTTAGGCTTGCCTCATTAGCTTGACCTCGATCCGATGGGAGCACCACCGTGCGCATCGCGCGCCTCTCGGCCCTGGTGGCCACCGCGACGGCCGTCGCCCTCACCCTCGCCGCGTGCGGCGGGTCGTCCGACGACGCCTCCGGCGACACCTCCGCCGAGCCCACGTCGGACGCGCTCTTCCCCGTCTCGATCGACTCGGCGCTCGGCACCGCGGAGATCGCCGCGAAGCCGGAGCGCGTGGTGACGCTCGGCTGGGGCGCCGCGGACATCGCGTTCTCGCTGGGCACCACGCCGGTCGGGATCGAGTCGGACACCTGGGGCGGCGACGCCGAGGGCTACCAGCCGTGGTTCCGGCAGGCCGTCGAGGCGTCCGGCGACGAGCTGCCGACGACCATCGCGATGTACCCCGAGCTCGACATCGACGCGGTCGTCGCCCTCGAGCCCGACCTCGTCCTGGCCCCGCAGTCGGGGCTCGACCAGGCGACGTTCGACCAGCTGTCCGCGCTGGTGCCGGTGGTCGCGTACCCCGGCGAGCCGTGGCAGACGTCGCTCGAGGACCAGGTGACCATCGCCGCCGACGCGCTGGGCGTGCCGGAGAAGGCGCAGCCGCTGCTCGACGAGCGCCAGGCCGCCATCGACGAGGCCGCCGCCGACAACCCTGAGCTCGCCGGGAAGACGTTCGCCTACGTGTACGGCGGGGACCAGCCCGGTGCCCTGTCGGTGTACCTGCCGGGTGACCCGCGCGTCGAGCTGCTCACCGGCCTCGGCCTCGAGCTGGCGCCGTCCGTGTCCACCCTGACCTCGTCGCCCGGCACGTTCGTCGCGACCCTCGGGCTGGAGAACGCCGACCAGCTGAACGACGCGGACCTGCTGTTCACGTGGTTCAACAACACCGAGGAGCAGGCGTCGACCGAGGCGCAGCCGCTCTGGGCGCAGATCCCCGCGTTCGCGTCGGGCGCCTACGTGCCGATGCTCGACCCGAAGCTGGGCATGGCCGTCTCCGTGGCGACGCCGCTGAGCGTGCCGTGGGCGCTCGACGAGTACCTGCCCCTCATCACCGCCGGCGCGGAGAAGGCCCAGGCCTGACCTCTCCGTACCGTGCACCCATGAGCACCACCGTCGCGCGAGCCCCGCACGCCACCCGCGKGSGGGGCTCGCGCGCGCTCGTGCTCGGTCTGGGGCTGGTCGCCGCGGTCCTCCTGCTCGTCCTGGTGGTGGGCCTGAGCGTCGCCGTCGGGGCCAAGCCCGTGCCGCTCGGCGAGGTGTGGTCGGCGTGGCGGAACCCCGACGACTCGTTCGTGTCCACGGTCGTCGCCTCCCGGATCCCGCGCACGCAGCTCGGCCTGCTGGTCGGGGCAGCGCTGGCGGTCGCCGGCGTCGTCATCCAGGGGCTCACGCGCAACCCGCTCGGCGACCCGGGCCTGCTGGGCGTCAACGCGGGCGCGTCGGCATCCCTGGTGATCACGGCCGCGATGCTCGGCGGTGCCGCCGGCCGGTCGGTCTGGGCCGCGGTGCCGGGAGCGCTGGTCGCGGCGCTCGCCGTCTACCTGATCGGCTCCGGCGGACGGCGTGCCACGCCCGTCCGGCTCGTGCTGGCGGGCGCCGCGGTGTCCGCTGTGCTGGTGGCCGTCGTCGAGGGGATCACGCTGGCCAACCCCGAGGTGTTCGACACCTACCGGTTCTGGGTGGTCGGGTCCCTCGCCGGACGGCCACCGTCGACGGTGGGGGCCGTGCTGCCGTTCGTCGTCGTGGGTCTCGTCCTGTGCCTGCTGCTGGCTCGTCCGCTGAACGCGCTCGCGCTCGGCGACGAGGCCGCGACCTCCCTCGGGCTGCGCGCCGGCCGCACCCGCCTGCTCGGCGCCGCGGGCGCCACCGTGCTGTGCGCCGCGGCGGTGGCCGCCGTCGGGCCGATCGCGTTCGTGGGGCTGGCCGTCCCGCACGTCGTCCGCGGGTTCACCGGCTCGGACCACCGCTGGCTCCTGCCGTACTGCCTGCTGCTCGGTCCGGTCCTGCTCCTCGCCGCCGACGTCCTCGGTCGGGTGCTGGCGCGGCCCGGCGAGCTGCCGGTGGGGGCGGTGACGGCGTTCGTCGGGGCACCGTTCCTGATCGCGGCCGTGCGCCGGGGGAGGGTCGGGCTGTGACCGCCGTCCTGACCCTCGGGCCTGCCGTCACCGTCCGCTGGCACCGGCGTCCGGTCGTCGTCTGCGTGGCCGCGCTCGCCCTCGTGCTGGTCACCGCCCTGGTCACCCTGGCAGCCGGTCAGCTCGGCATCCCGCTCGCGGAGCTGCCGTCCGTCATCGCCGGCAACGGCTCCCGCACGCAGGAGTGGGTGCTCTGGACCAACCGCCTGCCACGGCTGCTCGTCGGTGCCGCGGCAGGTGCGGCGTTCGCGGTCTCCGGGGCGATGTTCCAGTCCGTCACGCGCAACCCGCTGGGCAGCCCCGACATCATCGGGCTCGGCGCCGGCGCGGCTGCGGGTGCCGCGGCCGCGGGGCTCGTGTGGCCGGGGACCCTCCCCGTCCCCGTCGGGGCGCTGATCGGGGCGGGGGTCGCGATCGGCGCGGTCTACCTCGGCTCGGGCGCGGGGTTCCGCGCACCGCTGCGCATGGTGGTCGTCGGCATCGCGGTCGGGGCCATGTCGCTGGCGTTCGTGCAGCTGGCGCTCGCCCGGGCCACCCGCCAGGACGCGCAGGTGCTCGCCGCGTACCTCAACGGCAGCCTCGCGGCCCGCTCCTGGTCGGACGTGGTGCTCATCGTCGGCGCGCTCGTGGTCCTGCTGCCCGCGGCGCTCGCGCTCACCCGACCGATGCAGCTGGTCGAGATGGGCGACGAGGTGGCGGTCGCGGTCGGGGTGCAGGCGGACCGGGTGCGCACGTGGGCGGTGGTCGTCGGCGTGCTGCTCATGGCCGCGGCGGTGACCGTGAGCGGCCCGATCGCGTTCGTCGCCCTGACCGCCCCGCAGATCGCCCGGCGACTGACCCGGTCGACCGGACCGGGTATGGTCGCCGCCGCGTGCTGCGGCGCCGCGGTGCTCGTCGTCGCCGACCTGGTCGCCCAGTACGCCGTGCCGGGCGTCGTGTATCCCGTCGGGGTGGTCACCGCCGCGCTCGGCGGCGTGTACCTCGCGTTCCTGCTGGTCCGCGAGTGGAGGAGGAGTCCCGCGTGAACGGTCCGCCGCTGGAGGCGTCCGACCTGACGCTCGCCTACGACCAGCTCGTGGTCGCGACGGGTCTGTCCGTGCAGATCCCCCGGTCGTCGTTCACGGTCATCATCGGTCCCAACGGGTGCGGCAAGTCGACCCTGCTGCGCGCCCTCGCCCGGACCCTCAAGCCGCGTGCCGGTCGCGTGCTGCTGGACGGCGTGCCGATCTCGTCGCTGAAGAGCAAGGACGTCGCCCGACGGCTGGCCCTCCTGCCGCAGAGCCCCATCGCGCCGGAGTCGATCACTGTCGGCGACCTGGTGGCCCGCGGCCGGTACCCGCACCAGGGCCTGCTGCGGCAGTGGTCGGCGGCTGACGCCCGCGCGGTCGCGGACGCCCTCGACGCCACCGAGGTCGCCGACCTGCGGGACCGGTTCGTCGCCGAGCTGTCCGGCGGCCAGCGGCAGCGGGTGTGGCTCGCCATGGCACTCGCGCAGCAGACCGACCTGCTCCTGCTCGACGAGCCGACGACGTTCCTCGACATCGCGCACCAGTTCGAGGTCATGGACCTGTGCGCGCGGCTGCACGAGGAGGGGCGCACCCTCGTCGCCGTGCTGCACGACCTCAACCAGGCGGCCCGGTACGCGACGCACCTGATCGCCATGAAGGAGGGCGTGATCGTCGCCGAGGGGCCACCCGCGGACGTGGTCACCGAGCCGCTGGTGCGCGAGGTGTTCGGGCTGGCGTGCCGGGTGGTGCCGGACCCCGAGACGGGGACACCGATGGTGGTGCCGGCGCGCCGGGACGCGCACGTCCGCCACTAGAGACGGATCTCCTCCAGCGCGGACAACGGGACCCAGCGCTCGCGGTCCCCGAGCGCACCGACGGGCGTGAGGACGTCGGCGCCGGTCAGCGGCCCGAGGTCGAGCCCGGTGAGCTCCTCCACGTCCGCGACCGGGACCTGGAACGTGCGGAACGGGCCGAGCGGCGGGACCTCGTCGGCGGGTGCCTGCAGGCTCGTGACGAACGGCGTCTGGTCGAGCACGAACGCCGTGGCGACCAGCTGCCCGTTCGAGGCCCACGCGGCGACCTTCCAGAACAGCCGCGGGATCCCGACGCCGCGGTAGACCGGGTCGTCGTCGGCGAGGACCGGTCCCGTGAAGACCGAGAGCCGGCTGCCCTGGGTGCGCGCGTACTCCAGGACGTGGTCCTCGAGGCCCACCCAGAGCAGCTCGCCCTGGTTGAACGCGGAGGCCTGCGGGGCGGCGTTCGGGTAGGCGAACGTGTCGAAGTTGGCCCGCCGCGCGACGACGAGGTCGCCCCACACCGGGTCCCGCCGGCGGACCAGGTGCCCGCGGTCGAGGTCGTTGCGCGCGTACAGCTCCGGGCCGGCCTGCTCGTCGGCGGGCACCCGGGGGTCCAGGTGCCAGTCGTCGCCGCGCTCGAGGTCCACCAGCTGGGCGCCGTCGATGTTCACCGCCGTCGCGGCCGCGAGCCGGCGCTCGGGGTCCAGCAGCACCGTGAAGTGCGTCGACGGCAGCGTGCGGACGGCCTGGGCCGGCACCGGGAGGGGCACCCGCGGACCGAGGAACGTCGGGTCGTATCCCGCCTCTACGGTGCTCACATGGGGACCGTACCGACTGACCTGCTCCTGCGCTCCGCGCGGCTGGTCGACCACGACGCGCCCGTCGACGTCCTGCTGCGTGGCGGTCGGGTCGCGGACGTCGGCCCGTCGCTCACTGCGCACGGCCCGTCCGTCGACCTCGACGGCCGCTGGCTCATGCCCGGGCTCTGGGACGCGCACGTGCACCTGACCCAGTGGGCGCTCGCCCGCCGCCGGCTTGACGTCGCCGGAGCCACCTCGGCCGCCCACGCCGTGGCGCTCGTCTCGGACGCGCCCCGCCCGCTGCCCGGCACCGCGCTCGTCGGCTTCGGCTTCCGCGACGGCCTGTGGCCCGACGAGCCGACGGCCGCCCTGCTCGACGCGGCCGTAGGCGACATCGCCGTGGTGCTCGTCTCCGGAGACCTGCACTGCGCGTGGGCCTCGACGGCCGGTCTGCGGTTCCTCGGCATCGAGCACCACCCGACCGGCCTGCTGCGCGAGCACGAGTGGCTGCCGCTCCAGGGCGTCGTGGACCACGTGCCCGACGACGTCGCGGACGCGCTGGTCGACGACGCGACAGCCGCTGCGGCCGCGCGCGGGGTGGTCGGCGTGGTCGACCTGGAGATCGCCGACAACCTCGCCGTCTGGCGTCGTCGCGCGGCTGCCCGGCCCGGTCGGCTGCGCGTGCGGGCGGGCGTGTGGGAGGAGTACCTCGACCGCGTGGTCCGCGAGGACCTGCACACCGGCGACCCCGTCACGGGGCTCGTCGAGCAGGGTCCGCTCAAGGTGATCACCGACGGCTCGCTCAACACCCGCACCGCCTACTGCCACGACCCGTACCCGGGCCTGACCGGACCGAACGCCCGGGGCGTGCTGGCCGTCCCGCCCTCGCGCCTCGCCCCGTTGATGGCGCACGCCACGCGGCACGGACTGCGCTGCGCGATCCACGCGATCGGCGACGCCGCGAACGCGCTCGCGCTCGATGCCTTCGCCTCCTCCGGTGCGCAGGGTTCGATCGAGCACGCGCAGCTGGTGACCTGGGGCGACGTCGAGCGGTTCGCGGAGCTCGGGGTTGTGGCGAGCGTGCAGCCCGAGCACGCGATGGACGACCGCGACGTCGCCGACCACCACTGGGCCGGCCGGACCGACCGGGCGTTCGCGTTCGGAGCGCTGCACCGGGCGGGGGTGCGGCTGGCCCTCGGGTCCGACGCGCCCGTGGCACCCCTGGACCCGTGGATCGCGCTGGATGCGGCCGTCACCCGGTCCCGCGACGGGCGTGAGCCGTGGCACCCCGAGCAGGCGCTCGACCGCCGGGTGGCGCTGGAGTCCTCGGTCGACGGTCAGGGGCTGGCGCCGGTGGTCGGGGCGCCCGCGGACCTCGTCGTGCTCGACGCCGACCCGCTGACCGCTCCGCTGCGGGGGATGCCCGTCGCCGGCACGCTCGTCGCGGGGGACTGGACGCACCGCGGGTTCTGACGGTCGGGTCGGGTCCGGTCGGCGAGGATGAGGCCATGCGTGCCGTGGTGATCTCCGAGTTCGGCGTCCCGCCCACCGTCCAGGAGGTCCCGCCGCCCGACTGCCCCGGCGACGGTGTCGTCCTGCGCGTCACGGCGACCGGCGTGTGCCGGTCGGACTGGCACGGCTGGCAGGGGCACGACGACGACATCTCGCTGCCCCACGTCCCCGGGCACGAGCTGGCCGGCGTGGTCGTCGCCGCCGGTCCGCAGGTCCGCGCCTGGGTGGTCGGTGACCAGGTCACCGTGCCGTTCGTGTGCGCCTGTGGCACGTGCGCGGCGTGCCTGGCCGGCGAGCAGCAGGTCTGCGAGCGCCAGCGGCAGCCGGGGTTCACCGACGTCGGCTCCTTCGCCGAGCTCGTCGCGATCCACCACGCCGACGTCAACCTGGTCCGCCTTCCCGCCGGCATGTCGCCGGTCACCGCCGCGGGCCTCGGCTGCCGGTTCGCCACCGCCTACCGGGCGGTCACCGTGCACGGTCGGGTCGCTGCCGGCGACTGGGTCGCGGTGCACGGGTGCGGCGGCGTGGGACTGTCGGCGGTCATGGTGGCCGTCGCCGCCGGCGCCCGCGTGGTGGCCGTCGACGTGTCCGCCTCCGCGCGAGAGGCGGCGCTCGCGATGGGTGCGTCGGTCGTGCTGGACGGGTCCGGCGACGTCGCCGCCCAGGTGCACGAGGTGACCGGCGGAGGTGCCGCCGTCTCGCTCGACGCCCTGGGCTCCCGGTCGACGGCGGAGGCCTCGATCCTGTCGCTGCGTCGGCGCGGTCGGCACGTCCAGGTCGGGCTGCTGCTCGGGGCCGACACCGCTCCGCCGCTGCCGATGGGCCGGGTGATCGGGTGGGAGCTCGAGGTCTACGGCAGCCACGGGATGGCCGCGCACGAGTACCCGGCGATGCTGGCGCGGATCGCGTCGGGGGAGCTGGACCCGTCGCGACTGGTCGGACGCACGATCGGGCTCGACGAGGCACCTGCCGCGCTCGCCGCACTGGCCGACGGGACGAGCGGACCGGGCATGACGGTCGTCGTCCCCTGACCCTCAGCTCCGGACCGGGCTCCGGGTCTCCTCGTCCGACCCCGCCGCGGCTCGCTCCGCGCGCGCCGCGTCCGCGGACCGGCGTTGCGCCGCACCCCACTGCGTGAGCCCGACCCCGGCCAGCACGATCGCGCCCCCGACCGGCTCGTACCAGTGCAGCCCCTCGTGCAGGACGAGCACCCCGAGGGTCGTCGAGACCAGCGGGATCACGTAGGTGACGCTCGCCGTGACGGTGGCTCCGGCGATCGCCAGCACGCGCCAGAACAGGACGTACGCCAGCCCTGTGCCGCCGAGCCCCAGGGCGAGCAGGGCCAGCGCGGGCGCGGGGGCGAGCGGGCCGGTCAGCGGGGTGGAGACCGCGAACGGGAGGATCAGCACCGCGCCGACGGCCAGCTGGATGGCCGGCAGCGCGACGTTCGACAGGCCGGTGGTGGTCAGCCGGCGCCGGCTCCACGCGTTGCCGATGCCGTAGCAGAACGTGGCCCCCAGGAGCATCACGCCGCCGACCAGGTCGATCGCGCCCGAGTTCCAGACGCCCAGCAGCACCGCGATGCCGCCGAAGCCCAGGACCAGTCCGCCGACCTGCACCCGGTCCGGCCGCTCCGACGGCAGCAGGAGCGCCACGAACACCGCGGTGAACAGCGGGGTCGTCGCGTTCACCAGGCCGGCGAGCACCGAGGTCACCCGCTGCTCCGCCAGGGCGAAGAGCACGAACGGGATCGCCGTCATCACCGCGCCGACGATGACGAAGTCGCCGAGCTGACTCCGCCCGATCCGCACGCGCTCGCGCCGGACCAGGAGGATCACCGCCAGCGCGACGAACCCGATGATGATGCGACCGAACGCCACCTGCGTCGGCGCGAACGTCTGCAACGCCGTGGCGATGAACAGGAAGCTGCAGCCCCACAGCACCGCGAGCATCAGGTACGGGCCGATCCAGCCGCGGGTCGAGGGGGCCGGAGAGGTCATGCGGGCATCATGCCTCGCACCACTGACATGCGAGCGTGACCCGTCAGTGGGTCGGCGGCTGCTCTCCGGTGAACCGGCCTCCGGCGGGGGTCCCCCGAGGAGCACGTGCCTGAGACCGCGGGCCGGCCGAACGTGGCTGCCGCACCGTGGGCGCCGGGGCGCCCTCGAGGAGCGTGCGGGTGCGCGTGCCGACCGTCGCCCACGCGCGCTCGCTGACCCCGGGGTACTGCCCGTGGTCGATCGTCACGAGCGCCGCGCTCAGCGCCTCGAGGGTGGCGTGCACGGCGCTCTGGGCGTCACGTGCGGTCAGCCCCCAGGTGCGACCCTCTGCGACCAGGTCGAGCGCGGAGAGCGTCTCGGTGTCACGGCCGTCGTTGACGTCCATCGCGAACCGGGTGCTCGCATGGGCGTGGTGGCGGTGCATCGCGACGTCGTAGGCCGGCGCCAACGCGACCGAGCCGTCGTCGTGGTGCACGACCGAGACGTTCTTCGCGTGGGCGTCGGTGTTGCCGATCGCGAGGTTGAACGTCGTCAACGCCAGCAGCCCCGTGGGCCGGGGCACACCCATCGCGACGAGCCGCTGGGCCAGCGCCCGCAGCGACGGCAGTCGGCGACCCCACTGGAACCTGTTCTCCGGGTCACGTGTGTCCAGCCCGAGCAGCTGGGCTGCGTCCTCCTGATGGATGCGCTCGACGCCACCACCGGGGAGCCGGCGGCGGTCGTAGCGTTCGACGACGATCGTGCGGCGGCTCGCGAACGTCTCGATCCGCGCCTCCACGATGCTCAGGGCGCACGCACGAGCCAACGCCAACGCGGCCGTCTCGGTGTCGATGAGGTCGGCTGTGAGTGAGTCTGCGGGGCGGGAGAGCTTGACGATGTGCGTCGAGGGGGTGCGGCCCGTCGGCTCCGCCCACCCGCGCTCGGTGCGGACCAGGACGATCTTCGTCTCGAGGCCACCCAACGAGTTCAGCTGGTCCGCGGCGCCGCGGACGGCGGCCTGGTCGAGCAGCTCGCCGATCCGCTTCTCGTCAGCCGGCACCGCCTCTCCGCCCGTGGCGGGGTCGACGCCTTGTGGCACGAGGATGAGCGCGCCGGCGGTGTCTTGTCCGTAGACGCCGAGGAACGACAGGACATCGTCCGGGTCGACGCCGGCCCGCTGGGCGAGCTCGAGCCTGCTCCTCCCTTCGGGCATCAGCCCACGCAGCCATGCGGTGACGCGGGCAGGCTGCGGCGACCCGGTGCGCAGGGGGAGGAGACCGGAGACGACAGAGGAGTTCAGGCCCCACCGCGTCAGCGCCTCGGCGGAGAACGTCAGCTGCGGGCGCCGGTCGCGACCGGCGTCGATGCGGGCGACGTGCGTGCCGTACAGCCACGCGTCCAGGGAGTCGGCGCTCATCGCTGGCGCACCTCGAGGTCGACGTCGAGCCGCTCCATCAGCGCGAACAGACGTGTGGCGTACAGCGTGGGGATCCCGGCCTCGATGCGTTGCAGGACACGGCGGTCGATGCCGAGCTCAGCAGCCAGTGCGTCCTGCGACAGGTTCGCGCGCTCGCGAGCAGCGCGCAGGAACGCTCCGAGGTCGGCTGCGCTGCGGGCGTGCGCCCAGGGGCGGTCGTCGTCCATCCGATCCTCCTGGCGTCAATATTGCCGCATGCCGTCTTGGCGACAATACTGCCGCCAAGACGGCTTGTCATCATATTGTCGCCTCGACGGGCGCCGAGACTCGACGAACACTTGCCTCGATAGGTCGTCGCGCGATATATATCCGCTATGGCGTTTCGGATGAGCGAGCAGGCGTACCTCGTCCTGCTCGCGCTGGCCGAGGAGCCGCGCCACGGGTACGGCATCGTCCAGGCGGTCAAGGTGCTCTCGGACGAGAGGGTCCGTCTGAGCGCCGGCACGCTCTACGGCATCCTCGACCGGCTGGTCGACGCGGGCTACGCGGAGGCGTCGGGCGAGGTCGTCGTCGACGGCCGGCTGCGCCGCTACTACCGCCTGACCCCCGACGGCTACGCGGCGCTGGCTGCGGAGACCGCACGACTGACCGACCTGGCGTCCCTCGCCCGGCGCGTCCTGGCGGCCCGACCGCGTCCCGCCCTCGGGACGACGTGATGAGCGGCCTGGACAGGTCCGCGGCCTTCTGGCTGCGGGCCTACCCGAGATGCTGGCGGACAGAGCGCGCCGCCGAGGTCGTCGACGTGCTGACGGACCTCGCGCCCGTGGGTGCGTCCCGGCTCGACGTCCGGACGGCGGTCAGCCTGGTGCGGTCCGGCTGGGCGACCCGGTGGCGGCAGCGGCCGTCGTTCGGGGCGTTCCTGGTCTACCGCCTGACCGACCGGCGTCCGGCGCCGCGGTACGACGGATGGCTTCGCGACGACATCGAGGGGGCGCTCTACCCGTGGAGGGCCGCGCTGGCGCTGCTCCTGATGATCGGCCCGCCCTGCATCGCACTCTCGCTGGCCATCGGCTGGCCGACGACCTCGATCGCGGCTGGTCTCGCGCTCGCGTATGCGTTGGCGGCGGTGGATCTTGCCCGGAGCCGGGCCGAGAAGGCCGTGATCCTGTTCGGCGTGCAGGTAGGCGCGCCTCCGGAGATCGGTCCGATGGGCACGTACCGGCGGCTCGACCGATGACGACCCGACAGTTCGAACGGTCCGCGGCCTTCTGGTTGCGGGCCTACCCGCCGAGCTGGCGTGCGGAGCGTGCCGCCGAGGTCACCGCAGTCCTCGTCGACCTGGCCGACGACGACGCCCGACGCCTCGACGCCCGGACCGCCCTCGGACTGCTGCGCGGCGGGATCGCGACACGCTGGCGGCAGACCCCGCCGCCGTGGGTGTACCTGCCGTACCGGATGTTCGACATCCGTGTGCCGGCGCGGTACCGCGACTGGGTGCGGCAGGACGTGACCTCGCCCGGGCACCTGCGGCGCAACCTGCTGGGCCGCGCGTGGATGTTCGCCATGCCGCTCTACGTGGCTGCGACCTCCGATCTGCGCGACGAGATCGTCGTGACGTGGGTCGCGGTCGCCCTCGCGGGCACGGCCACCCTGCTGTGCGTCCGGCCCGATGGCGCGGCACGCCGGAGGCTGCAGCAGCATGCACGTCCCGGCCGGGGCGAGCCGCGCACCGTGGGGGCGTTCGTCTGGGTGCGGACGTCCCGAGCCCGGATCGCCGCGGAGCCGGGTGCTCGCGTCCTGGCGCTCCTGGTCGCGGTCGGGGCAGCCTCCTGGTCGGTGGCCGCCCTCGTCGCGCCGACCTGGCTGATCGTCGGCAGCGTGCCGTGCGAGTCCCCCCAGGGCGCGTGCCGCGAGGTCGACACGTCCGTGGTGGCGCGCGACCCGTCAGCACTCGGCGCGGTGCTGCTGGTGGTCGTCGCCCTCGCCGGCGTCGCGCTCGCCGTCGTCGTCGTCCGGCGCCTCGACCGACGGCTGCCTGCACGGCCCGAGCAGCTCGCCCGCCACCTCCTCGGGCTGCGACCCCACGCTCGCGTCGGCCTCGCGATGTGGATCGTCCTGATCGTCGCCGCCGCGCTCGCGGAGGTGACGGGCGCCTGGGTCCTCTCGCTCTCGGTCGTTGCGGCGCCGGTGTGCCTGCTGCTTCTCCCGTCGACCGTCGTCCTCTGGCGTCGGGCGCGCGTGACGCCCGACGCCGCCTTCGTCGACCTGTGGCATGTGGGCTGGACCGGCCGCCCGGTCGAGGTCGACCCCTACGACACCGAGCTCGTCCCGACGGCGGTCCTGGAGACCCGATGACCATCGACCCCCGGTTCGAGCGCTCCGTCCACCGCTGGCTCCGCGCGTACCCGCGACGGTGGCGGACGCACAGGGAGGACGAGATGACCGCGGTGCTCGCGGACCTCGCCGGTGCAGACGCTCGCCGCATCGGCCTGCGCGATGGCCTCGGCGTCGTGCGCGCGGGCCTCCTCACCCGGCTGCGCACACGCCCGCCGCTGCGTCAGGTGGCTGCGTACCGACTGTTCGGGAGACGGCTGCCCGCGCAGTACCGAGCCTGGGTCCGGGACGACATCGAAGGGGCTCTGTACCCACTGAGGATGGGCGTCCTCGTCCCGCTCGTCATCGTGATGGTGATGGTCCCGGTGCTCACGCTGGCCGGTGGTGGGCCGGTCCAGTTCCTGCCGAGGAGCCAGGTGGTCGCGTGGGTGGTCGGCGGCGGGGGCATGTCCATGGTGCTCGGGCCGTGGCGGCGGCGGTCGGACGCCCGCAAGCACCTGGTCGCCGAGGTGGGGGAGACGCTCACCGACCAGTCGCTCCTCTTCGGCTGGGTCATGCACGACCGGCTGCGGGCGCGACCCATGGTCGGGCTGGTCACGCTCCTTGCGCTCGCGACGGCGGTGGTCGGGCTGGTGACGGTCCCGAGCCCCGCGCTCGCCGTCGCGGTGCTCGTCGGGCTCCCGCTGGCCGTCCTGCTCGCGTGGAACCTCCAGCGCCGCCTCCCGCAGCGGCCACCGCAGCCCGCGCGCAGGCTCGTCGACCCGGTCCGTCGCCAGCTCGCGCTCACCGTCCTGCTCGGCGCGGGCGCCATCGCTCTCTGCGTGGCGGTGACCAGCCTCGCGACCCCGATCGCGGTGGCAGCCTTGGCGGTGCTTCCCAGCGCGGTCGTGGCGTGGTGGTCGACCGTCCACGGCCCCGACGATCTCGCGCTGGCCGACGTCGTCCACATCGCCGTGACCGGCCAGTCCCCGCCCGTCGACACCTACCGCGAGGGCCTGGTCCCCGCCCTCCTGGCCACGGACTGAGCACTCGCGCAGGACGCCCGCGCGCACTCGCTAGAATCGCCGCGACCCCCCACCGCCGCGCGAACACCTGGAGCCCTTTCGTGGGACGAGTCGTCGTCGATGTCATGCCGAAGCCCGAGATCCTCGACCCGCAGGGCAAGGCCGTCGCCGGCGCCCTGCCGCGGCTCGGGTTCGGTCAGTTCGCGTCTGTGCGTCAGGGCAAGCGGTTCGAGCTCGAGGTCGACGGGCCGGTGACCGAGGAGATCCTCGCGGCCGCCCGCGAGGCCGGTGAGCACGTGCTGTCCAACCCGGTGATCGAGGACGTCGTCGCGGTCTACGAGGACACGCAGGCATGACCCGGATCGGCGTCGTCACCTTCCCCGGCACGCTCGACGACCGCGACGCCGCCCGCGCGGTCCGCCTCGCCGGTGCCGAGGCCGTGAGCCTCTGGCACGGGGACGCCGACCTGCACGGGGTCGACGCGGTCGTCCTGCCCGGCGGCTTCTCCTACGGCGACTACCTGCGCGCCGGCGCCATCAGCCGGTTCGCGCCGGTCATGGGCGAGATCGTCGACGCGGCGAACAAGGGCCTGCCGGTGCTGGGCATCTGCAACGGGTTCCAGGTGCTCACCGAGGCCCACCTGCTGCCCGGCTCGATGATCAAGAACGACCACCTGCACTTCGTGTGCCGCGAGCAGGTCCTGTCGGTCGACAACGTGGACACCGCCTGGACCCGCGACTACACCGCGGGCGAGCACATCACGATCCCGCTGAAGAACCAGGACGGCCAGTACGTCGCCGACGAGCACACCCTCGACGAGCTCGAGGGCGAGGGTCGCGTGGTGTTCCGCTACCAGGGCTGGAACCCGAACGGCTCGCGTCGTGGCATCGCGGGCATCTCGAACGCGGCGGGCAACGTCGTCGGCCTCATGCCGCACCCCGAGCACGCGGTCGAGCCGGGCTTCGGACCCGACGGCGCGAAGGGCCCCCGCACGGGCACGGACGGGCTGCGGTTCTTCACGTCGGTCCTCACCGCCCTCGTCGGCTGAGCGTTGACCACCAGCATCGCGCTCGTCGACTGGGACGACCCCGACGCGCTCCGGCTGCGCACCGCCCAGCAGGCCGAGCTGCTCGCCCTCTACGGCGAGGAGGACATCGGCCACGAGATGACCGGCGAGAGCATCGTCGCGATGCTCCTGGTCCGGGTGGACGGCGAGGCGGTCGCGTGCGGCGCGATCAGTGCGCGCGGTGACGGCGTCGGCGAGCTGAAGCGCATGTTCGTCGTCCCGGAGCACCGCGGCCGCGGGCTCTCGCGGTCGGTGCTGCGCGAGCTCGAGGCCGTCGCGCGGGACCGCGGCTTCCACCGGCTCGTCCTGGAGACCGGGGTGCTCCAGGCGTCGGCGATCGGGCTGTACCTGAGCGAGGGCTACCGGTCGATCCCGAACTTCGGCGAGTACGCGACGGAGGCCGAGTCGCGCTGCTTCGCCAAGGACCTCGGGCCGACGCCGCCCCGGGAGCCGCGCACCGGCGAGCGCCCCACGGTCACGCTGACGCATGCCGACTGGACGGACCCCGTCGCCACCGCGCTGCGGCTCGCGATGTGGCACGACATCGAGATCCGCTACCCGGAGATCCCCGCGAGCGTGCCGGGCGGCTTCGAGGTCGACGACCCGCAGCAGGGCGTCGGCGCGCTGTCCACGGTGATCGCCTGGCTGGACGGTCGCCCCGTCGGCTGCGCCACGCTGCGGGCGGCGCGGGACGGCTACCCGGCGGGCTCGGGGGAGCTCAAGAAGGTCTGGGTCGACGACGACGCCCGCGGGGCCGGCGCCGCCCGCGCCCTGCTCACGGCGATCGAGGACGACGCCCGCGCCTTCGGGCTGACCAGCGTGGTGCTCCAGACCGGCATCCGCCAGCCCGAGGCGGTCACGCTCTACCTGTCCGCGGGCTACCGCCCGGTCGTCCCCTTCTTCCCGTACGACGGCGACTTCCTGTCGCTCTGGATGGCCAAGGACGTCTGAGCGCGCACCCGCGCGATCTCGGCGAACCGCATCCAGTCGTCCTCCGCGGACGCCGGCAGCGCCACCCAGTCGTAGAACAGCCGCCCGCTGTCGCCGGGGGACCACACGGTCGCGCCGGGCAGCGCCAGGGCGTCCGCGTGCTCCGCGCTGTCCCGCCCGAGCTTCACGGCGAGCCGGTCGTCGCCGATGTGCGCGGCGAACATGGTCGATCCGACCTTGAGGATCGGGCGGCCCATCATCTGCGCGCGGGTGGCGCCGCGGGCGACCAGGTCGTCGGCGATCGCGTCGTAGTCGGTGTCGGTCATGGTCCGAGCATCCCGCGGGGGACCGACATGAGGCGTCACATCGACGCGACGAGGTTGACCAGCAGGGCGATGATCACGGTGCCGAACAGGTAGCTGAGCAGCGCGTGGACCAGAGCTGTCCGGCGCATGGCCGACGAGCCGAGGTCCGTGTCGGAGATCGCGAAGCTCATCCCCACGGTCACGGCGACGTACGCGAAGTCGGTGTACCGCGGCGGCGAGTCCATGTGGAAGTCGATCCCGCGCGCGCCGTCGGTCAGGTACATCCGTGCGTACCGGAGCGCGAACACGGTGTGGATGGCCGCCCACGACGCCAGCACGCTGGCCAGCACGGCGACCGTCGGAAGCAGCTGGCCGATCTCCTTGTCGACGAGCACGAGGACGACCCCGACCAGCGTCACGACCGCTGCCGCGACCACCACGAGGTGCGCGCCGAACCGGGTCGGCTCCTCACGGGTCGCGTGGGACGCGGTGGACGACGGGTCCATCGGCGCGACCGCGACCCACGTCCAGACCACGAAGACCGCCGCCGTGGTCGCCCAGCCCGCGAGCACCGCCGCGACCGCCGAGGTCCAGTCGATCGCGAGCCCGACGGCGACCCCGGCGAGAAGCCCCACGAGCAGGCGGACGAGCGACGACGACCGGGGCATGCCGTCAGTGTGGCGCAGGGTCAGGCGTCGAGGGTCGCCAGCGCCAGGGTGAGGTCGTCGATGAGGTCCGCGGGGTCCTCGAGGCCCACGGACAGCCGGATCGTCGACTCGGCGATCCCCACTGCCGCACGCCCCTCGGGGCCGAGCTTGCGGTGCGTGGTCGTCGCCGGGTGGGTGACCATCGACTTGGCGTCGCCGAGGTTGTTGGAGATGTCCACGATCCGCAGCGCGTCGAGCACGCCGAACGTGACCTTCTTGGCGACGTCGGGCGTCGACCCGTCCGGCACCGCGAGGTTGAACGTCACGACGGTCCCGCCGCCCGACTGCTGCGCCAGGGCGAGCTCGTGCTGGGGGTGCGACGGAAGGTAGGGGTACCGGACCAGCGAGACGCCGGGCTGCTGCTCGAGCCACGTGGCCACCTGCAGGGCCGACGCCGTCTGGTGCCGGACGCGCAGCGACAACGTCTCCAGCCCCTTGAGCAGCACCCACGCGTTGAACGCCGACAGCGACGGTCCGGTGTTCCGGATGAGCGTCTGCACCGGGCCGTGGATGTACTCGTCGGTGCCCAGGATCGCGCCGCCGAGCACGCGGCCCTGGCCGTCGATGTGCTTGGTCGCGGAGTACACGATGACGTCCGCGCCCAGCTCCAGCGGCCGGGACAGGACGGGGGTGGCGAACACGTTGTCGACGATCACCGTGGCGCCTGCGGCGTGCGCGAGCCGGCTGACCGCGGCGATGTCGACCAGGTCCTGCATCGGGTTGGACGGCGTCTCGAAGAACACGACGTCGGCCGGCGTGGAGAGCGCCTCCTGCCACTGCGCCAGCTCGTGGCCGTCGACGTAGTCGGTCCGCACGCCCCACTTGGCCAGGATCTCCTCGAAGATCACCACGGTGGAGCCGAACAGCGCCCGGGCGGAGACGATGCGCGACCCCGACTGCACGATCGCGGCGATCGACGTGAACACCGCCGACATGCCCGACGCCGTGGCGAACGCGGCCTCGGCGCCCTCGAGCAGGCGCAGGCGCTCCTCGAAGGTGGACACCGTCGGGTTGCCGTAGCGGGAGTACAGGAAGCGGTCGGCCTCCCCGGCGAACGCGGCCTCGGCCTCGGCGGCGGCGGAGTAGACGTAGCCCTGCGTGAGGAACAGGGCCTCGGACGTCTCGTTGAACTGCGACCGCACCAGACCGCCGCGGACGGCGAGGGTGTCCGGGCGCAGGTCGGTGCGCGGGGTGCGGCGGTCGTCCCAGTCGGCGGGCCCGGGGACGCGCCGGTCGCTCACGCCTGCCGCCAGGGGAGCCCCGCCGCGCGCCAGCCGGAGTGGCCGCGGTGGCCGTCCGGACCGACGTCGCCCTCGAAGCCCTCGAGCACGTTGTAGGCCGGGCCGAGGCCCGCCGCGGTGGCCGCCTGCGCGGCGGCGACGGAGCGGACCCCCGAGCGGCACAGGAACACGACCGGGCGGCCGGGCGCGACGCCGGCGTCGGCCAGCTGCTTGAGGAACTGTGGGTTCGGGCGTCCCGACGGGTACGACACCCACTCGACCAGGGCGGCGCGACCGTCGATCGGGGCCGAGTCGGGGATGCCCACGTAGCGCCACTCGGCGTCCGTGCGGACGTCGACGAGCACCGCGCTCTCGTCGGACGTCAGCAGGTCCCAGGCCTGCTGGGGGGTCAGGTCACCGGCGTAGCTCATCGAGGCCCTCGTCTCATCGGTCCTGGCGGTAGCACCCTCGGCCGGGCACAGGGTGCCCGCGGGTTGCTGCGGCGTCGTCGAGCCAGATCTCTCAGCCGCTCTGGATGGTGGCCGTGATGCTACGCGCGGCGGGACCCTCCTTCCAAGTGGTGGACAAGGCGTCCCGGTGGGCGAGACGAAGCCCGCGGCGCGTTGACAGCCACGGGGAGGTGCCGGGACCCTCGTTGCAGGTCATGAGCGCCAGCGTCAAGCCCCGGCTCGCTGGCCGGCAACCCTCCTCCGCGGTGGGGTGCCCCGGGTGACGACCTGGCCGCGTCCCGTCCGGGGCTCGGCAAGCGCGGGGTCCCACCTGTTCGACGGGTGTTCCCCCGGAACGTGTCGGAGGACCCACCATGACTGTCACCGCCGAGCGCCTCTCGTGTGCGACCGAGGTGAGCGCCCTGCTCCCCGTGGTCGGCGGCACTACCACCGTCCCGCTGGTGGACGGCACGCACCGCGTCTACGCCAACCTCGACTACGCGGCCAGTGCCCCGGCGCTCGAGGCCGTCGCCGCCCGCGTCACCGAGGTCCTGCCGCTGTACGCGTCCGTGCACCGCGGCGCCGGGTACCTGTCCCAGGTGTCCACCGCGCTGTACGAGTCCGCGCGCCAGACCATCGCGCGGTTCGTCGACGCCCGTCCCGACGACGTCGCGATCATCACCCGCAACACCACGGACTCGCTCAACCTGCTGGCCGGCGTCGTCCCGTCGGGGGGCCGCGTCCTGGTGCTGGACGTCGAGCACCACGCCAACCTGCTGCCGTGGGTGCAGTCCTCCGAGCGGCACGGCAATCGGACCACCATCCTGCCGATCGCGTCGACCGTCGCCGCGACCCTCGACGCCCTGCGCGACGAGCTCGCCCGCCAGCCGTACGCGCTGGTCACGATCACCGGCGCGTCGAACGTGACGGGGGAGGCGCTGCCGATCGACCAGGTCGTCGCGCTCGCCCACGCCGAGGGTGCCCGCGTGGCGGTGGACGGCGCCCAGCTGGTGCCGCACCGGGGCTTCTCGCTGGCCGGGACGGACGCCGACTACGTCGCGTTCTCGGGGCACAAGACGTACGCACCGTTCGGGGCGGGGGCCCTCGTCGGCCGTCGCGACTGGCTCGACACCGGCACGCCATACCTCGCAGGGGGAGGTGCGGTGCGCGACGTGCGGGCGGACCGGACGGTCTGGCAGCCGGCGCCGGCGCGGCACGAGGCCGGGTCGCCCAACGTGCTCGGCGCGATCGCGCTCGCGGAGGCCTGCGACCAGCTCGCGGCCCTTCCGGCTGGTGCCCTCGCCGCGCACGAGGAGGCGCTGCGTGAGCGCCTGGTCCAGGGGCTGTCGGCCATCGACGGCGTGGAGATCGCGCGCATCTGGCCGGACTCCGCGGCACCGGTCGGCGTCCTCACGTTCACGGTGCCGGACCACGACCCGGGCCTGGTCGCCGCGTACCTCGCCGCCGAGCACGGGATCGGCGTCCGCGACGGCCGGTTCTGCGCTCACCCGCTGCTGGCACACCTGGGCGCGTCGAACGGCGCCATCCGCGCGTCGGTCGGCGTCGGCACCACCAGCGAGTCCGTCGACCGCCTGATCACGGCCCTGACCGAGTACCTCGCCACGGGTCCGGCCGTCCGCTACGAGGTGGTCGACGGCTGCTGGGCGGTCGTCGACGACACCCGCCCGCTGCTCGCGGTGCACGGCCTGGACCACCTGGCGGCGACCGCCGCGGCAGCGTGCGGACCGGCCCTGGACGACTGACCTCTCGCGAGGTCCCCGGCGCGAGCTCGTGGGTTCGGCACGAGATCGTCAGTTCACACCCGCGATCTCGTGCCGAACGCACGATCTCGTCCGCGGCGGCCTCGACGTGCATCCGGGCGCGGGGGAACGGGCGAAGAGGACACAGGGCGCCCTCCGGCGTCCGCGCGGCGCGGCGCACGGCGTCGGCCGCGACCGTCGTCCGTAGGAGCCACCATGAGGATCCGTCGCACGCTCTCCACCCTCGTCGCCGCCGGCCTGGTCGCCGGAGCCGGGGTCGCCCTGGCGCCCGCCGCGACCGCGGCGCCCACCGGCACGTCGAGCCTGGCCGCCCTGCTCACCTCGGACGGGGACACCTTCGACCGGAACTGGTACGACTTCGACATCCTCGACCAGGCCGTCGGTGCGGTGCTCGCCGCCAAGCCGACCAGCCCGGTCGCCGTCCTGGCCGACGGCACGGTCCCGCTGACCGCGTTCGTCCCCACGGACCGCGCCTTCCAGCTGCTGGCCAAGGACCTGACCCACCGCTGGTACGGCACGGAGGAGCAGGTGCTCACCGCGCTCGCGGGCGCGGTCGGCATCGACGCGATCGAGCAGGTGCTGCTCTACCACGTCGTCGCGGGCGCGACGATCGACTCGGCCACGGCGCTGGCCAGCGACAACGCCGTCCTCACCACCGCGCAGGGCGGCACGTTCACCGTCGACGTGCTCTCGAAGCGCTGGGGGATCGTGCAGCTGCGCGACCAGGACCGCAACGACCTCAACCCGTTCCTGATCCGCGGCAAGCTCGACCTGAACGCGGGCAACGTGCAGATCGCGCACGCGATCACGTTCGTCCTGCGACCGGCTGACCTCTGAGCAACCTCGGGCGGGCCGGGTCGACGACGACCCGGCCCGTCAGCGCAGCAGGGTGACCGAGCCCGTCAGGTGCGGCTTGCCGGAGCGGGCGTCCCAGCCGGCGAACGCGAACACGTCGCCGTCGTGGGCGATGCGGACGGTGACCGTGCCGGGCAGCAGGACCGGCTTCACGAACTCGACCGACCAGTCGAACGCGTCCCCGCGCGCGGCACCGACGTCAGCCAGTGCGCGCGACGCGGTGTACATGCCGTGCGCGATGGCCCGCGGGAACCCGAACGCCTTCGCCGTGAGCGCGGTCAGGTGGATCGGGTTCCGGTCGCCGGACACGGCGGCGTACCGGCGGCCGGTGTCGCCGGCGAGCGTCCAGCGCCCTGTCGGGGTCGGCGGGACGAAGGGGTCCGACGACTCGTCGACCGACCCTGCCAGGAACACCCCGCGCGCCAGGTAGGTGGACACCCCGCGCCACGCGACCGTGCCGTCGGTCGACACCTCGGTGATCAGGTCCACCTGCGTGCCGGACCGGTGCGGGCGCAGGTCGGCCGCCGACGCGCGGACGTCGAACGTCTCGCCCAGCAGGACGGGCCGCACCTGCGTGACGTGGTTGGCCACGTGCACCAGTCCGACCAGCGGCAGGGGGAAGTCGGACCGGACCATGAGCGCGGTCGCCACGGGGAACGCCAGCACGTGCACGAACCCCGCCGGCAGCTGGTCGCTCGCGGACTCGCCGAGCAGGTGCTGGTACGCGGTGAGGTGCGAAGCGTCAGCACGCACCCCGCGGACGACGTAGTCGACGTCGGGCAGCGTCGTCGGGCCGGATCGGACGCGACGCTGCAACGAGAGCCCCGCGCCGCGGGCGAAGAGCCCGCCCAGGGCGGGGACGGACGGCAGGACGACGGTCCTCGTCACTGGCCCACCATGTTCTGCCCGCACACGCGCAGCACGCGGCCCACGATCCCGCCGGCCGCGGGGGAGGCCAGGAACGCGACCGTCTCGGCGACGTCCACCGGCTGCCCGCCCTGCTGCAGCGAGTTGAGCCGACGGGCCACCTGCCGAGTGACGGCGGGGATGCGCGCGGTCATCTCGGTCTCGATGAACCCGGGGGCGACGGCGTTGGCGGTACCGCCGAACGCCTCGAGCAGCGGCGCGGTGGCCCGGACCATACCGATGACCCCGCCCTTGGACGCGGCGTAGTTGGTCTGGCCTCGGTTGCCGGCGATGCCCGACGTGGACGCCAGCGACACGATGCGCGGTGCGTCGGTGAAGTCGCCAGACGTCAGCAGCGCCTCGTTGATCCGCAGCTGCGACGCGATGTTCACCGCCAGGACTGAGTCCCACTTCTCGGGCGTCATGTTGGCCAGCAGCTTGTCGCGCGTGATGCCGGCGTTGTGCACGACGATGTCGAGCCGCCCGTGCCGCTGCAGCGCGTGCTCCAGCAGACGCGCACCGGCGTCCTCGGCGGTCACGTCGAGCTGCAGCGCGGTGCCGCGCACCCGGTTGGCCACGGCCACCAGCTGCTCGCCGGCGGCGGGGACGTCGACCGCGACCACGGTGGCGCCGTCGCGGGCGAGGGTGTCGGCGATGGAGGCGCCGATCCCGCGCGCGGCCCCGGTGACCACGGCGACGCGCCCGGCCAGCGGCGTGTCCCAGTCCTCCGGCAGCGAGCCGGCGACCGAGTCGACGGCCAGCAGCTGCCCGTCGACGAAGGCGGACCGGGTGGACAGGAAGAACCGCACCGCGCCGACGACCGACGGCGCGGTGACCGGCACGTCGTTCGCGAGCACGACGCCGTTGCCGGTGGCGCCGCCGCGCAGCTCCTTGGCCAGCGACCGCAGCAGCCCGTCAACGCCCTGGCGGGCCGCGGCGACCGCGGGGGCGTCGTCGGCGACGGCTGCGCGCGAGACGGTGATGACCCGACCGCCGCGGGGCAGCGACTTCAGGACGGCGCCGACCTCGAGCACGGGCTCCGACAGCTGGTCCGGGTGGGTCAGCTCGGTGAGGGACAGGACGACCGCGGAGTACCGCGTGCCGGGCGTCGCGTGGCGGTGCACGTCGAGGTTCCAGTCGGCGGACAGCAGCCCGGCGAGCGCGTCGGACTCGGAGCCCCGGCCGAGCACCAGCACGGCCCCCTCGACCAGCGGCTGCCCGGCCGCGTAGCGCTTGAGGGGCGCCGGCTGGGGGAGACCCAGCTGCTTCGCGAGCTTCTTGGTGAACCCGCTGTTGACCAGGTTCAGGTAGGTGTCCGTCATGGTCATGCCGCCTCGAGGATCGCGGTGAGGCCCAGCCCGCCGGCTGCGCAGATGGACACGAGCGCACGCACGGGCGTGTCCGAGCCGGACGCCACCTTCCGGCGGTGCAGCTCCTTGCTGATGGTCGCGATGATCCGTCCACCGGTCGCGGCGAACGGGTGCCCCGCGGCGAGCGACGAGCCGTGCACGTTGAGCTTGGCGCGGTCGACGGAACCGAAGGCGCCCTCCAGGCCGAGTCGGGAAACCCCGAACTCCTCGGACTCCCACGCGGCCAGCGTCGTGAGCACGGTGGCCGCGAACGCCTCGTGGATCTCGATGTAGTCGAAGTCGGCCAGGGTCAGCCCGTTGCGGGCGAGCAGCCGCGGTACCGCGAACGCGGGGGCCATGAGCAGGCCGTCGTCGCCGTGCACGAAGTCGACCGCACCGGCCTCGGCATCGACCAGCGAGGCGAGCGGGACCAGGTCGTGAGCGTCCGCCCACTCCTGCGACCCGAGCAGCACGGCCGAGGCGCCGTCGGTCAGCGGCGTCGAGTTGCCGGCCGTCATGGTCGCGGGCGTGTCCAGGCCGAGGCCGAACGCGGGCTTGAGCTTGGCCAGCTTCTCCAGCGAGGAGTCGGCGCGCAGGTTGGCGTCGCGCGTCAGGCCGCGGAACGGGGTGACCAGGTCGTCGAAGAACCCGGAGTCGTAGGCCGCGGCGAGCCTCTGGTGGCTGGCCAGCGCGACCTCGTCCTGCGCCTCCTGCGTGATGCCCCACTGCGCGGTGGTCAGGGCCTGGTGCTCGCCCATCGACAGGTGCGTGCGCGGCTCGCCCGTGTTCGGCGCCGACGGAGCGAGGTCCTTCGGGCGGATCTTCGCGACGGCCGCGAGCTTCTGCCCGACGGAACGCGCGCGGGACAGGTCGAGCAGCGCGCGGCGCAGCCGGTTGCTCACCGCGATGGGCGCGTCCGACGTGGAGTCGACGCCGCCGGCGATCGCGGACTCGAGCTGGCCGAGGCGGATCTTGTTGCTCAGGGAGACGACGGTCTCCAGGCCGGTCGCGCAGGCCTGCTGGACGTCGTACGCGGGGGTCTCGGCGGAGAGGGCCGAGCCGAGGACGGACTCGCGGGTGAGGTTGAAGTCCTTGCTGTGCTTGAGCACGGCACCCGCGGCGACCTCGCCGATGCGCTCGCCCTGGAGGCCGTACCGGGCGACCAGCCCGTCGATCGCGGCGGTGAGCATGTCCTGGTTGCTGGCGCGGACGTACGGTCCGCCGGCGCGGGCGAAGGGGATCCGGTTGCCGCCGAGCACGTAGGCCTTGCGGACGCTCGGGGTGGGGGTGGGTCGGGCCATGAGGCGCGTTCCTCTCGCATCGTCGCTGAGCGGGGGACCGAGCGCGGGGCGCTCGAGGATGATGACGTGGTGTCCGAAACCCACAGTACCTGATACCTTCGGTCTCGTGAGCCCTGTCACACCGGGCCCGTCGAAGGCGACGGCCCTCACGCTGCTGAACTCCGAGGCCGGTCGTGCGCGACCGGCCTTGCCGACCCCCCCTGCGACCCGCCGACCGCCGGACGACGCCTTTGCCGCCGACGGTCGCTCGACCCGCTGGGCCGACCACCGCGAGGCACGCCGCGCGGAGCTCGTCCGCATCGCCCGCCGGACCGTCCACCACAAGGGTCCGGACGTGTCGATGGAGGAGATCGCCGCCGCGGCGGGCACCTCCAAGTCGATCGTCTACCGGTACTTCGCCGACAAGACCGGCCTGCAGATCGCCGTCGCCGAGGCCGTCGTGCTCCAGATCCAGGGGGCGCTCGAGGGCGTCCTGCGGATCGCGCCGACCCCCCGAGACGGCCTGCGCGCGATGGTCGCGGTGTACCTCGAGATGATCGAGTCGTCGCCCAACGTCTACGCGTTCGTCACGCGCAACGGCTCCGTCGAGTCCGGCGGACCGCTCGGGCACTTCCTCGACTCGGTGACCGCGCTGGTCGCCGCCCCGTTCGCCCGCGGGCTCACCGAGGAGCACGAGGGGCGGAGGACGGCTCGGAGGCCCGAGGCCTCCCAGGAGGACGACTCGGCTCTCGCCGCCCGCGTCGCGCTGGCCGAGTCGTGGGCCGCCGGCGCCGTCGGCTTCGTCCGCGGCTCCGGCGAGTGGTGGCTGGCCCACCGCGACGAGCCCGCCAGCCCGGACCGCGAGGAGCTCACCGCCCAGGTCGCCGCATGGCTCTGGGCCGGACCCGTCGGGCTGCTCGCCCGTGACCGCAACCGCACGTCCCCCGACCACACGCACGCCCCGGAGGAGTCCCGATGACCACCACCACCCCGCGCCCCACCGTCGACGCGCCCGGTTCTGGCGACCCGCGGCTCGACGCGGACGTCCGCAACGTCGACATCGCCCACCTGAGCAAGGTCCTGCTGGGGCACTACCCCGAGCTGCGCCTCGCCGCCCGCAACCTCATGGCCGACGAGCGGTTCCACCGGATCGAGGGCCTGACCCTGGCCGAGCACCGCGAGCGGGTCATCGGCCAGCTGCGGCTGCTGGTCGCCGAGGGTGACGTGCACCGCTCGTTCCCGGAGCGGTTCGGGGGCGCCGAGGACCACGGTGGCTTCCTGGCGCGGTTCGAGGAGCTGACGCACGCGGACCCGTCGCTGCAGATCAAGTCGGGCGTGCAGTGGGGGCTGTTCGCCTCGGCCATCTACCACCTGGGCACCGAGCGCAACCACGACGAGTTCCTGGCCGACTCCCTCTCGCTCGCGGTCCCGGGCGCCTTCGCGATGACGGAGACCGGCCACGGCTCGGACGTCGCCGCGATCGGCACCACCGCGACGTACGACCCGGCGACGCAGGAGTTCGTCATCCACACGCCGTTCCGCGCGGCGTGGAAGGACTACCTGGGCAACGCCGCTCTGCACGGCACGGCGGCGACCGTCTTCGCCCGCCTGGTGACCGCGGGTGTCGACCACGGGGTGCACGCCTTCTACGTCCCGCTGCGCGACCCGGAGACGATGGAGTTCCTGCCCGGCGTCGGCGGCGAGGACGACGGGCTCAAGGGGGGCCTCAACGGCATCGACAACGGCCGGCTCTGGTTCGACCAGGTCCGCATCCCGCGCACCAACCTGCTCAACCGGTACGGCGACGTCGCCGAGGACGGCACCTACTCGTCGCCCATCGCGAGCCCCGGCCGCCGGTTCTTCACCATGCTCGGCACGCTCGTGCAGGGCCGTGTCTCGCTCGACGGTGCCGCGGTCACGGGCGCCCGCCTCGGCCTGACCATCGCGATCACCTACGGCAACCAGCGCCGCCAGTTCAACGCGGCGTCGCCCACCGAGGAGGTCGTGATCCTCGACTACGCGGAGCACCAGCGACGCCTGCTCCCGTTGCTCGCGGAGACGTACGCCGCCGGGTTCGCGCACGAGGACCTGCTCGCCGCGTTCGACGACGTGTTCTCGGGCCGCAACGACACCCCGGAGACGCGCGAGGACCTGGAGACGCTGGCCGCCGCGCTCAAGCCGGCGTCGACCTGGCACGTGCTGAACACCCTCCAGGTGGCGCGCGAGGCCTGCGGCGGTGCCGGGTTCCTGGCCGAGAACCGCCTGACCAGCCTGCGCGCCGACCTCGACGTGTACGCGACGTTCGAGGGCGACAACACGGTCCTGCTGCAGCTCGTCGGCAAGCGCCTGCTCACCGACTACTCGAAGAGCTTCAAGCACCTCGACGCGACGAAGGTCGCCCGCATGGTGGCCGAGCGCGCGTCCGACGCCGCCCGGTACCGCACGCCGTTGCACCGGGCCGTGCAGACGATCGCCGACGTCGGCGACCCGCGCCGCTCGGCCGGCCAGCTGCGCGAGACGGCCACCCAGCGCGAGCTGCTGGTGGACCGCGTCGAGACGATGGTCGCCGAGATCGCCCAGGCGCTGCGCCCGGCCCAGAAGGCCGACCCCGCCACGGCTGCGGCACTGTTCAACGCGCACCAGCACGAGCTCGTCGAGGCCGCCCGCGCGCACGCCGAGCTGGTCCAGTGGGAGTCGTTCACCGCCGCGCTCGAGCGCGTCACCGACCCCGGCACCCGCCAGATCCTCACCTGGGTGCGCGACCTGTTCGGGCTCACGCTCATCGAGCGCCACCTCACCTGGTACCTGCTCAACGGCCGGCTGTCCGCGGGCCGCGCCCGGACGGTCACGTCCTACATCGACCGGCTGCTGGCCCGGCTGCGCCCGCACGCGCAGTCCCTGGTCGACGCCTTCGGCTACGAGCAGGCGCACCTGCGCGCCCCGATCGCGTCGGGCGCCGAGCAGGCCCGGCAGGACGAGGCGCGGGCCTACTACCGGGCGCAGCGGGCGTCCGGCGATGCCCCCGTCCCGGAGAAGCACAAGCGCTGATCCCCGACTGCGCGCCGACCCGGCGCGTCGACCCGACGCCTCCACCCCCCGAGGCGACGGCAGCCCGGCCCGCCTCCCTGCGCATCACGCGGGAGGCGGGCCGAGCGTGTGTCAGGTCGGGTTGCAGCGCGCCGTGATCATCTCGACCACGCCGACGTCCGGCCGCCAGGGCTCGAGGTTCCAGGTGGCCTTGTCCGGCGCGCCCAGCTCGTGGCACTCCAGCTGCGCCTGCATTCCGGGGCTGTCGGCGTCCGGCGCCTGCGCCACGACCTGCGCCCACAGCCCTTCCTGCGCGGCCCGGCTGCCGGCACGTGCCCACGCGCTGGGGGTGACCGCGAGCGAGAGCCCGCCCTCGGCCTCGCCCCAGACGGCGCCGAGCACGACCGCCGTGGTGAACCAGAGGCCGGAACCCGTGTCGAGCCGCAGGGCCTCGGGACCGACCTGGCTGAGGATCGCACCCCGCGGCTCGGTGACGAGTCCCCCGACGAACGCCCCGCCGGCATCGCGGACGACGGCGGAGCCGTCCGAGAGCGCGGTCACCGTCATCCCCGCGGGCGCGACGACCAGCGTCTCGCCGGCGGTGGTCACGTGGACGGACCCGTCGTCGTCGGCTCGCACGTCGGTGCTCGGCGGCGACACGGTGAGGGTGACCGCACCGGAGGTGACAGGTGTGCCGGTCGCGCGGAGCGTCTCAGGATCGGTCGGCTCCGCCGTGGGCGTCGGGCTGGCGGACGCGGTGGGCGACGGCGGAGGCGGGGACTCGGCGCGGCTCGGGGTGCACGCCGCGAGCACGACAGCGAGCAGGACCGCCGCCGCCGCACCCCGTGCTCTCATCCTCGGAAACGTACCGGCCCGTCGGTCAGCCAGGCACACTCCGACGGGGTGACGACTGCCGCGTCTGCGCCGGGGACGCTCCGCACGACCACGGCGGCACCGTCGGGCACGGGCCAGGGCCGGGACGACGCGTTGAGCACCACGCGCGCGTGGCCGCGCCGGCCGACCAGCACCCCGGGCCGCGCGTCCTCCCAGGTCAGGTCCTCGGCGGTCCAGACCCCCGACCGCACGGCGAGCGCCCGGCGGAGCACCGACCAGGTCGAGGACGGGTCCGCTTCCTGCCGGTCGCGGGCGTACGCGGACCACTCCGCCGGGATCGGCAGCCACGGGTCGCCCGTGGTGAATCCGAGGTGCCGGCCCGACGTCCACGGCAGAGGGATCCGGGCGCCGTCGCGGTTGGGCAGCCGTCCACCGGACCGTACCGACTGCGGGTCCTGCCAGGCCTCGGCCGGCACGTCGACCTCGGGCAGGCCCAGCTCGTCGCCCGCGTAGAGGTAGAAGGCGCCTGGCAGCGCGAGCAGGAACAGGTGCAGGGCGAGGGCGCGCTCCGGTCCCAGGCGCGTCGCGGCTCGGGCTGCGTCGTGGTTGCCGACCACCCAGGCGGGCAGGGCGCCGACGGCGCGATGGGCGGCCAGCTGCGCGTCGACGGTCCGGCGCAGCGCGGCCGCGGACCACGGGGTGCGCAGGACGTCGAACGCGAAGGCCTGACCCAGCTCGTCGGCGCGGGCGAACGCGGCGGTGCGCTCCGGCGGCCCCCACGCCTCGGCGACCGCGAGGACGTCGGGGCCGAGCACGCGCCGCCACGAGCGGTAGATCTCGTGCACCTCGGCCCGGTCCCAGTGCGGGTGGTCCTCCCCGCGGCGCACCTCGGCGTACGACGGCTCCTTGGCCAGCCCGCCGGCGACGTCCACGCGGAACCCGTCGACGCCGCGGGCCAGCCAGAACCGGAGCGTCTCCGCGAAGTCCTCCTGCACCCTCGGGTGCGCCCAGTTGAGGTCGGGCTGCTCGGGCGCGAACAGGTGCAGGTACCAGTCGCCGTCGGGCAACGGAGCCCATGCCGAACCGCCGAACATCGAGCGCCAGCCGTTTGGCTGCGACCGCACGTGGAACAGCGCCCGCTCCGGACCACCCGCCCGGGCCGCGACGAACCACGGGTGCTGGTCGGACACGTGGTTGGGCACCAGGTCCATCACCACCCGCAGGCCGCGGTCGTGCGCGGCCGTCACGAACGCGTCGAACGCCGGGAGGTCCCCGAACAGCGGGTCGATGTCGCGGTGGTCCGCCACGTCGTACCCGTGGTCGGCCTGCGGGGACCGGTACACCGGCGTGAGCCAGAGGGCGTCGACGCCCAGGCGGGCGACGGCGTCGAGCCCGGCGGTCAGACCTGCCAGGTCACCGACGCCGTCGCCGTCGCCGTCCAGGAACGAGCGGACGTACACCTGGTAGACGACGGCGCTGCGCCACCACGAGCTCACACGCGAACCAGCTCGACCAGGACGATGGCCGGGTTGGGCAGGTGGACCTCGATCGAGGAGCCGTCCAGAGGCCGCTCGGTCACGGCCAGCCGGTCGGCTGCGCGCAGGGTCGCCCACTGGTCGTCGGTCGGCCAGTCGGCGCCGTCGGACAGCGACGACCACACGGCCGCGATGTTCGAGTGGTCCGCGTCGATCCGCGACTCGCGCACCGTCCACGACCCCGGCGGGAGCCCGTCCAGCACCAGGTGCACCCTCCGCTCCAGCGCGGCGGACCCGTCGACCTTGCTCTGGTCCAGCGTGCCGTTCCAGAGCGCGATCGCGACCCTGTCGTCGTCGCGCGACGCCCACGCCTCGACCAGGCTGTCCGCGCCGTCCCCGGTCAGGGTCGCCGCGACCTCGTCGGACCCCAGCTGCTCCAGCAGCCACAGGGCCCACCAGCGTGGCTTGCGCAGCTCGCCGACCGTGCGCAGCCCGAAACCGCCGTGCAGCAGCCGCGGCGGGCGGCCCAGCTCCTCGAACTGGTCGGACACCACCCAGTAGGAGAGCGCCTCGATCCGGCCGGCCGCGGAACGCATCCCACGGGCGAGGAACGCCGCGGAGAACACCCCGTCGTTGGCGTTGCCGAAGTGCGTCGGGCTCACGCCCCACTCGGTCCACCAGATCTCGGCGTCCTCGCGCCCGTGCCGCGCGAGCGTCGCCCGCAGGTCCAGCGGCGCGTTGCCGTAGGTGTGGGTCGAGACGAAGTCGACCGGAGCGCCGGACCCGGCGACGTGCTCGAGCAGCCCGTCCACCCAGCCCGCCGCCGCCGTGGACGGCCCCCCGACCACGAGCCGGTCGTCGACCGCGCGCACGGCGTTCACCGTCATGTCGTACAGACGCCAGAACTCCTCGCGCGTGCCCGACCAGAACACCTCGAGGTTGGGCTCGTTCCACACCTCGAACGACCAGCGCTCGCGAACCTCGTCCAGCCCGTAGCGCTGGACCAGGTGACCGACGAGGTCGGTGATCAGCGCGCCCCAGCGGTCCCAGTCCTTGGGCGGGGACACGATCGCGGCGTACCCGAACACGGTCACGTCCGGGTCCGACGCCAGGTCGCGCGGCATGTACGACAGCTCGACCACCGGCCGCAGGCCCAGGGCGAGCAGCGCGTCGTAGGTGGCGTCGACACCGGTGAAGTCGTGCACCGGCTCCCCGTCGACCTCGCGGTACACGCCGAGGTCGTCGCACAGGATCGCGTGCGCCCGGACGGTGGCCACGCCGAGCTCGTCGTGCGCCGCGCGCAGCGCGCTGGTCAGGTCGGCGGCGATGCTCTGCCCGCCGACCGACTCGTCGCTGAGCAGCAGGCTGAGGTGCTCCGAGCCGATCATCGGCCGCCAGGGCCGGGGCAGCTCCCGGACCACGGTGTCGAGGTCCACGAGCACCTCCACCACCGCGGGATCACCGACGGGCAGCGAGGCGGCGACCACCTCGTCGCCCCCCGGACCCGTCACGTCGACGTCGGTCACGGTGGCCACGGCGTACCTGTGCGGCACGCCGGGCTCGCCGGTGGTGTCCGCGTACGGCCGGTGCGGCACCGCGAGGACG
Source organism: Cellulomonas sp. P1_G12_2 (assembly GCF_056405535.1). Classification (NCBI taxonomy): domain Bacteria; kingdom Bacillati; phylum Actinomycetota; class Actinomycetes; order Micrococcales; family Cellulomonadaceae; genus Cellulomonas; species Cellulomonas sp. P1_G12_2. The sequence continues at coordinate 290,706 of NZ_JBFUBX010000002.1, forward strand.
TCGCCCCCGAGGTGGTCCAGCGGGACGCCGTCACGGATCACCTGGTAGCCGACCGCGCCCTGCACCGGCTCCCAGTGCAGCGACACCTGACCGACCCCGGGGGCCGCGTAGAGGCCCGCGGGAGGTGCCAGCACGGGGATCGCACCTGCCGCAGCCGTGTCGGAGCGCCGACCGATCCGGTCCTCCCAGTCCGTGCGTGCGTCGGTCACTTGACGACCCCCGCGCCGAACTCCTCCTGGCCGATGAGCGGGCGCAGGACCTTCTCCACCTGACGGGTGCCGAAGGAGTCGTGCAGGATGCCGCCGCCGAGCACGTTGCCCACCGCGCCCAGCACCATGCCCTGGTCGAGGGAGAGGTACCGCTCCGCCTGGGTGTTCGAGCGCACGGCGACCGCGTCGTAGAACCCGCCGTCCCCGTACGCGCCGAGGACCGTCTCGATCTTGCGCAGGTTGTCGACGGCCTCGCGGGGTGCGTACGGCAGAGCGAGGAACGAGGCGTGCGGCGTGACGACTCCGTCACCGAACGTCGGTGTCGGGTTGGTCGCCGGGCGGCAGCCCTCGTAGCCGGCGTCGACGTTCGTCTTCTCCGCATCGGACGGGTACCCCTCGGGGTTCATGCCGATCGCGTCGACCCCGTAGACGTCGTAGTTGGCGAACGGGTCGCTGGCGGGGGAGAAGCCCCAGTAGCCGTAGCCGGCCTCGACCAGGCCGTGCTCGATGTGCGCGCGCACCGCGAGCGGGTGGTTGACGCCCCAGCTCTTCGGGGCCCACTCGGACTCCGGCACGAACAGGTCGGGCATGAGCTCCTCGAACATGTCGCCGCCCCACGTGGGCACGATGTGCATGCCGCGGTAGGTGAACGCGCCCTCGAACACCTCGAGGCCCTCGTACGTGCGGGTCACCCCGACCGGGCGCTGCTCCAGCCAGGCCCAGTCGCAGCTGGCCGGGAACGTGCGGGCCGTCGCGAAGTAGTGCGCGGGCGGGATCTGGCCGCGGGCGATGCCGATGTAGCTGGCGATCCGCGGCTCGGAGTTGGTGATGTCGTAGTGGTTCTTGGTGAAGTACACCGGCGAGCCCGCGACCGTCCCCGGGTCGGTCGCCTGGGGTGGCGGGTCGGCCCAGAAGCCACCGCGCATCATGCCGGGCTTGGTGCCGCCGAACTGGTTCGCGTCGTAGAACGCCGCGAAGTTCATCGGCTCGAGCAGGGCGTTGGCCTGCCGGCGCAGGGACGGCTCGGCGGTGGCGACCACCATGAGCGCGGCCGCGAACCAGCCGTTGTCCACGGTCGACAGGAACGGGTAGACCGTCTCGCCGGTCGGGAACTGCGTGAGCTTGGCGCCGGTGGCCTCGTCGTACCAGTTGTAGAACATGCCGCTCGGCTCGTGGCGCTCCATCGTGGCGATCGTGTCGAGGGTCTGCTTCATGCGCTCGCGGGCCTCGCGCTTGCCGATGATCCCGAGCTCCTCCGCGGAGACCGTCGACCACAGGTACGCGCCGATGTTCGTCGGCGAGGTGTAGCCGGACCGCGTGGCGGGATCGAGGGACGCGTCGATGTTGTCGGCCGGCAGGCCCGTGGTCTCGTCCGTCATGGCGACGAACGAGGTCCACGTGTCCGTCGCCCACCGGTGCAGGTCCGCGCGGTCGTGGCGGGTCAGGCCGAGGTCGTCGTCGTGGTGCCGGCCGCCGGCGGAGGCGGTCGTGGCACCGGTGAGCAGGAGTGCGGCAGCCGCTGCTGCGGCCGCGAGAGGTCGAAGTCTCATCATCGAGCCCTTCTCGGAGGTCAGGTCTTGAGGCCGGTGGTAGCCAGCCCCTGGACGAAGTGACGCTGGAGCGCGAGGAACACGACCAGCACGGGAACGACGACCACCACGGAGCCGGCCAGCAGCAGGCCGTACTGGGTCGCGTTCTGCCCGACGCTGTAGAGCGCGAGCGCCACCGGCAGCGTGTACATGTCCTCGGTGCTGGCGACCACCAGCGGCCACAGGAAGTTGTTCCAGGAGCCCAGGAACGTGAGGATCGCGAGCGTGGCGAGCGCGGGTCGGCACAGCGGCAGGACCACGCGCCAGAAGATCCGCAGCTCCCCGGCGCCGTCCACCCGGGCGGCGTCGATCAGCTCGTCGGGGATCCCCTGCATGAACTGCCGCATGAGGAAGACGCCGAACGGCCCGGCCAGGAACGGCAGGATCAGCCCGAAGTACGTGTTGACCATGCCCAGGTTGCTGACCAGCACGAACAGCGGGACCAGCGTCACCATCCCGGGGATCATCAGCGTGGCCAGCACCAGCCGGAACAGCCAGGTGCGTCCCCAGAAGTCGATCTTGGCGAACGCGTACCCGAGCATCGAGCAGAACAGCAGGTTGCCGAGCGTCACCGCGATGGCGACGACGATCGAGTTGGTGAAGAACTGCGGGAAGTCGAGGCGCGTGAACAGCTCACGGAAGTTGTCCAGCGTCGGTGCCTGCGGCCACCACGTGGGCGGGTTGGCGCGCAGCTCGCCCTCGGACTTGAACGACCCGAGCAGCATCCACACGAACGGGGTGACGACGAGCAGGAGCCCGACGCCCAGCACTGCGTAGATCCACGGTCGTGCCTGCGGCTCCCCGAGGTGGGAACCCTCCGTACCCCGGGGCTTGGTCACGGTGGCGGTGGCGGTCATGCCGCACCCCCCGTCCGGCGGAACCAGCGTCGGCGTCGCCCGGTGGCGTCGTCCCGCTCGCCCAGCACCTTGAACTGGATGACGGTCAGCAGGACGACGGCGGCGAACAGCACGTAGCTCATGGCCGCGGCGACGCCGTAGTTGCCGAACCCGAAGGTGTTGTAGATCAGGTACGCCACCGACAGCGTGCTGTTCAGCGGCCCGCCCTGGGTCATCACGAACGGCTCCTCGAAGAACTGCAGGAACCCGATGCCCGTGATCACGCCGGCGAACAGCATGGTCGGGCGCAGCGTCGGCAGGGTGATGCTGCGCAGCCGCTGCCACGCGTTGGCACCGTCGAGCGCGCTGGCCTCGTGCAGTGCCTTGGGCACCGACTGCAGGCCCGCCAGGAAGATGACGACGAGCGTGCCGAGCGAGCGCCACACCGACATCGCGATGAGCGACGGCATGGCCCACGTCGTGCTGCCGAGCCAGTCCGGCCCCTGGATGCCGAACCAGCCGAGCACCTCGTTGATCAGCCCGTTCTCGGGCTGCAGCAGGAACCGCCACACCACTGCCACGGCCACGATCGAGGTGACCACCGGCAGGTAGTAGCCGACGCGGAAGAACCCGGACAGCTTGGTGATGCCGGTGTTCAGGGCGATCGCGATGGCCAGGGCGAGCAGGATCGTGAGCGGCACCCCGACGACGACGAAGTAGAGGGTGTTGAGCGCGGCCTTCTGGAAGAGCGGGTCCGTGAGCACGGTGGAGAAGTTCTCGAACCCGACGAGGTTCACGGAGAACGGGTTCTGCAGGTCGCGGCTCTTGATGTCGGTGACGCTCATGAAGAGCGACGACACCACCGGCCACGCCGTGAACACGAGGAAGAACAGCACGAACGGTGCTGCCATGCCCCACGCGGCGATGCTGCGCCGACGGTGCATCGGGGACGAGCGCCGGATCCTGGGGGCGGCCTGGTCGGCCGCCCCCGGGTTCCGCACGCCCGACCCGGAGGTCAGGGTCGTCGACATGAGGTCAGAGCCCCGTGCCGATCGACTCGGCCTGCTGCTGGATGGCCGTGGCGGCCTCCTGCGGGTCCATGCCGGTCTTGCAGACCTTCTCCAGCTCGGTGTCGATGACGTTCGCGACCTGCTCCCACGTCGGGATCGACGGGGGCGCCTGGGCGGTCGTCATCTGCTCGCCGAACACGGCGAGCGCGGCGTCGTCGGCGAGGTCGCCCTCGTCCCACGCGGACTGCACGGAGGGCAGGTCGCTCGTCGTCGCGTACCACTGCGCCTGGATCTCGGGCTGGCTGAGCCACTGGACGAACTTCCAGGCGGCGTCGCGGTTCTCCGAGCTCTTGAACACTGCGAGGTTGCTGCCGCCGATGAACGACGCCTGCTTCTCGTCGGCAGGCAGCGGCGCGAGCGTCACACTGTCGACGAAGCCCTCGCCGCCCGTGTCGTTGAGGATCCCGATGTGCCATGGGCCGGACTGGAACGCGCCGATCTTGCCGGCGACGAAGTCGGGTTCGAGCGTGCCCTCAGGGAGCTCCTTGGGGGCGACCCCGTCGGTGAAGAACGACTGGTAGTAGGTGAGCGCCTTGACGAACTCGGGGCTGTCGAACGTGAACTCGGTCTGCTCCTCGTTCATGATCTCCGCGCCCGCCTGCCAGGCGAACGGCAGGAACGTCTGCCACGCGCCCGTCTGACCGGCCTGCAGGGTGATGCCCCACTGGGCGCCCGCCGACTGCATGCCCTTGGACGTCGCCATCAGGTCGTCCCACGTCGCCGGGGTCGGCGAGACGCCGGCCTTCTCCGCCAGCGCGGTGTCGACGAAGAGCACGCGGGTCTCGACGTACCAGGGCACTGCGTAGGACGTGCCGCCCACCTCGGTGGAGCCCCAGGCGCCGGGGAAGAACGCGGACTCGTCGATGAGGTCGGGCGGTGTCGGGTCCAGCCCGCCGCTGGTGGCGAACTCACCCATCCACGTGGTGCCGATCATCGACACGTCCGGGACCTCGTCGGCCGCGATGGCCGTCGCGATCTTGTCGTGGGCCGCGTCCCAGGGGATGGCCGTGACGTCGATCGTGACGTCGGGGTTCTCCTCGGTGAACGCCTTGGCGAAGTCGCCGAGGGCCTCGCCCTCCGTGCCCATCGCCCAGACGGTGACCGTGCCGCTGACGTCCCCGGTGGCGACCGCCTCGGCGGTGGCGTCGTCCGCTGGTGTGTCGCTCCGGCCGCAGGCGGTCAGGGCGAACGCCGTGACGGCCAGCGCGGCGACGCTGACGCGCGTGGATCTCCTCATGATGGTTCCTCCTCGAACCTGGACAGCCCCTCGTGGGGTCTGTCAGGGGTGCGTGCCGCAGCTGTCGCGGACCACCAGGTCGGTGGCGAGCGACTCGTGCCGTGGCGTCGTGCGTTGTCCTGTGATGCGCTGGTCCAGCACCTCGGCGGCGAGTGCCCCGAGAGTGCGCATCGGTTGGCGGACGGTGGTGAGGGCGGGGCGGGCGTGGCGCGCGGCCATGACGTCGTCCCAGCCGGTGATGGCGACGTCGACGCCGACCCGCAGGCCGACCGCCTCCGCCGCGATGATCGCTCCGAGCGCGATCTCGTCGTTGGCGCAGACCAGGGCGTCGGGACGCTCCGTGCCCGCGAGCAGCCCTGCCGCTGTGCGTGCGCCCGAGGCCTCGTCGAACAGGCACGGCGTGAGAGTGGGCTCGATTCCGTGCAGACCGAGGCCCTTCCGGACTCCGCGCCACCGTTCGGCCACGTCCGGCGACTCCTCCGGGGACCCGAGGAACGCAACCCGGCGGAAGCCGTGCCCGGCGAGGTGCTCACCGAGCTCGCGTGCGGCGTCGAGCCCCTCTGCCCGGATGGAGTCGACCGCGCCCACCTCGGGCCGGGCGACGACCACGACGGGGAGCCCGGACGCGCTGAGCTGCTCGATGACGTGGTCCTCGACCGTGCGGCCGAGCAGGACGAGCCCGTCGACGCGCAGGGCGAGGTCGCGCACGGACGACGCGGGGTCGTCCCGGCCGTGGGTGGCCAGGACGAGGACGCTGCGGCCGAGCCGCGAGGCGGTCTCCTCGTACCCGAGCAGCACCTCGGCGTAGTACGGGCCGGACAGGTCCGGGAAGACGATGCCGTTGGCGGCGTGCGTGCGGGCCGCCAACGAGGTGCCGGCGTGGCTGGGGCGGAAGCCGAGCTCCTCCACGGCGGCGAGCACCTTCGCCCGGGTCGCCTCGGCCACGGGCGCCGACCCCCGCAGGGCACGGGAGACGGTCGCGATCCCGACGCCGGCGCGCGCCGCGACGTCGTAGATCGTCACGGGCGCCGTCGTCCCCGAGTCCGTAGGAAGCGCTTTCATGTGATGACCGTCACACGATCGGACGAGTAGTGCAACTCGGACGGATCGCCCGGACGGCTGCGCTCACGGACGCCGGGTCCGACCGTCGACGCGCGCCGGTATCCTGTGCGCGTCTGCCGACGTCGGCCGCGCGGCACCACGAGCCGGCGCCGAGCCACGGGTCTCCACCGAGGGAATCGATGACCACCGCACCTGCGCGCGCCCCCCAGACCGACACCGTCGACGTCGCCGCCGCGACCCCCGACCAGGAGCAGCCGTTCGCCGAGCTGGGCCTGAAGCCGGACGAGTACCAGCGGATCCGGGACATCCTCGGACGGCGCCCCACGGCCGCCGAGCTGGCCATGTACTCGGTCATGTGGTCGGAGCACTGCTCGTACAAGTCGAGCAAGAACCACCTGCGCCAGTTCGGCGACAAGACCACGCCGGCCATGAAGGAGCACCTGCTCGTCGGCATCGGCGAGAACGCGGGCGTCGTGGACATCGGCGACGGCTGGGCGGTCACGTTCAAGGTCGAGTCGCACAACCACCCGTCCTACGTCGAGCCGTACCAGGGCGCGGCCACGGGTGTCGGCGGCATCGTGCGCGACATCATCTCGATGGGCGCGCGCCCGGTCGCCGTCATGGACCAGCTCCGCTTCGGCGCCGTCGACCACCCCGACACCGCCCGCGTGGTGCACGGCGTCGTGGCCGGCGTCGGCGGCTACGGCAACTCCCTCGGCCTGCCCAACATCGGCGGCGAGCTGGTGTTCGACGCCTCCTACCAGGGCAACCCGCTGGTCAACGCCCTGTGCCTGGGCGTCCTGCGGCACGAGGACATCCACCTGGCCAACGCGTCCGGGACGGGCAACAAGATCGTCCTGTTCGGCGCTCGCACGGGTGGCGACGGCATCGGTGGCGCGTCGATCCTGGCCAGCGAGACGTTCGACGACACCAAGCCCTCCAAGCGCCCGTCGGTGCAGGTGGGCGACCCGTTCATGGAGAAGGTGCTCATCGAGTGCTGCCTCGAGCTCTACGCAGCGCGCGTGGTCGAGGGCATCCAGGACCTGGGTGCCGCGGGCATCTCCTGCGCGACCAGCGAGCTGGCGTCCAACGGCGACGGCGGCATGCACGTCGACCTCGAGAACGTGCTGCTCCGCGACCCCACGCTGACCGCCGGCGAGATTCTCATGTCGGAGTCGCAGGAGCGGATGATGGCCGTGGTCCGGCCCGACCAGCTCGACGAGTTCCTCGCCATCACCGGCAAGTGGGACGTCGAGACGGCCGTGATCGGCGAGGTGACCGGCACGGGCCGGCTCACCATCGACCACCACGGCGAGCGCATCGTCGACGTCGAGCCGCGCTCGGTCGCGCACGACGGCCCGGTGTACGACCGGCCGTACGCGCGGCCGGCCTGGCAGGACGCGCTGAACGCCGACACGACGACGGCCCTCGCGCGGCCGGCCACGAACGCCGAGATCCGCGCGACCGCGCTCCGGCTGCTGGGCAGCCCCAACCTGGCGTCCAAGGCGTGGGTGACCAACCAGTACGACCGCTTCGTGCAGGGCAACACCGCGCTCGCGCAGCCCGACGACTCGGGCGTCATCCGCGTCGACGAGTCGACCGGCCTCGGGGTCGCGCTGGCCACCGACGCCAACGGCCGGTACGCCAAGCTCGACCCGTACACGGGCGCCCAGCTGGCCCTCGCGGAGGCGTACCGCAACGTGGCGACGACGGGCGCCCGCCCGCTGGCCGTGACCGACTGCCTCAACTTCGGCAGCCCCGAGCACCCCGACTCCATGTGGCAGCTGGTGGAGGCCATCCGCGGCCTGGCCGACGCGTGCCAGGTGCTCGAGGTCCCGGTCACCGGCGGCAACGTGTCGCTCTACAACGGCACCGGCGAGCCCGGCCTGATCGACTCGGCCATCCACCCGACCCCGGTGGTCGGCGTGGTCGGCGTGCTCGACGACGTCGCCGACGCCACCCCGTCGGGCTGGACCGCCCCCGGCCAGGCCGTCTACCTGCTGGGCACCACGCACGCCGAGCTCGACGGCTCTGCCTGGGCCGACGTCGTGCACGGCCACCTCGGCGGTCTCCCGCCCGCGGTGGACCTGGACGCCGAGCGCCGGCTCGCCGCGGTCCTCACGCACGCCAGCCGCGACGACCTGGTCGACGCCGCGCACGACCTGTCGGAGGGCGGCCTGGTCCAGGCGCTCATCGAGTCGAGCCTGCGCTTCGGCGTCGGCGTGCAGGTGTCGCTCGACCCGATCTGCGAGCGCGACGGCGTCACGCCCTTCGAGGCCCTGTTCTCCGAGTCCACCGCCCGCGTGCTCGTGGCGGTCCCGCGCTCGGAGGAGGTCCGCCTGGTCGACCTCTGCACCGCGCGCGGCGTCCCCACCCTTCGCCTGGGCGAGACGGCGGAGTCGTGCTCGCCGGGCGCCGGCACCCCCGTCGACGAGTCCGACCACGTCCACGGTCCGGCCGTCGAGGTCCAGGGTCTGTTCACGTTGCCCCTGACGGAGGCCCGCGAGGCCTACGAGGCCACCCTCCCGCACTGGTTCGGCTGAACCCGCGACATCGAGAACAACCTCAGTGGCGTCCTGCACCGGGAGAACGCCACTGAGGTTGGTCTCGGGCGGTATTTCCGTGGATCCGGGAGCCGCAGCGCTCCTACCGTCGAGGCGTGCCGGCTGAGCTCTTCCGCGTGGTCCGCGCCGACAAGGGCGCGGTCCTCGTGCTGCCCGCGGACGGTCTGGACGGTGCCCACGCGCCCCACCGCGTGACGCTGGACCGGGACGGCCTGCTCGCCACGGACGACGGCGACCGGCTCGCCCCGACGGTCGGCGACTGGCTGCGCGTCGAGGAGACCGGCACCGTGCTGCAGCCCCGCACGACCGCCCTGGTCCGGGACACCGCGGGCGCCACGTCCCGCGTGCAGGCGCTCGCCGCGAACATCGACGTGGTCCTCGTGGTCGAGCACCTGGACCCGGACCCCCAGCTCGGCCGCATCGAACGGCTGCTCACGCTGGCGTGGCGCTCCGGCGCGCAGCCGGTCGTCGTGCTCACCAAGGCCGACCTGGTCCCCGACCCCGACGGCATGGCCGCCGAGGTGGCGGCGGTGGCCCTGGCGGTCGACGTGCACACGGTCAGCGTCCCCACCGGCCAGGGGCTCGACGCCCTGCGCGCGCTGCTGGTGCCGGGCGCCACCCTGGTCGCGGTCGGCCCGTCCGGGGCGGGCAAGTCGACGCTGGTCAACGCGCTCGCCGGCCATGACGTCATGGAGACGGGCGAGCGGCGGTCCGACGGCCGCGGCCGGCACACCACGACGCACCGCGAGCTGGTCCCGCTGGCGGGTGGCGCGATGCTCATCGACACGCCCGGCATCCGCGGGGTCGGCGTGGTCGCGGACGCCGACGCGCTGGACACCACGTTCGCGGACGTCGCGGAGCTGGCGGCGGCGTGCCGGTTCGCCGACTGCCACCACACCGGGGAGCCCGGCTGCGCCATCCAGGCGGCCCTGGACAGCGGCGAGCTGGCGGAGCGCCGGCTCGACAGCTGGCGGCGCCTGGCCAAGGAGGCCGCGTACCAGGCGCGACGCTCGGACGTCCGGCTGCGCGCCGAGGAGCGGAACCGGTGGAAGAAGATCACCAAGGAGTACCAGCGGGGCCTGCGCGGTCCGGGCCGACCGCGGGACTGAGCGAGCGCGCGGAAGCGCATCGACGAGCCCATTCCGGCACCTAATCGTTTCGGATGCGGCCGAGCGCTCGCCACGGCGACGGGACGTCGGGTTATCTCGTCGGGACCGGGGTGCGATCGCGTCGACGACGACACCGAGGCGCCCCCGCCCGACACTGCCGTTCGTCCTGAGGAGATCCATGCCCACCCGCAGAACCGCCACCGCGCTGCTCGCCGCCGCGGCCGTCGCGGTCGCCGGCCTGACCGCCGTCACCGCCGCCACCGCCGCACAGGCCGCCACCGGCTGCAAGGTCGAGTACCGGGTCACCAACCAGTGGGGCGGAGGCTTCGGCGCCGACGTGTCCGTCACCAACCTGGGCGACCCGGTGAGCTCCTGGACCGTGGGCTGGACGTTCAGCGCGGGCCAGAAGATCACGCAGCTGTGGAACGGCACGGCGACCACGAGCGGCTCCGCGGTCTCCGTCGCGAGCCTGCCCTACAACGGCTCGCTGGCCACCGGCGGGAAGACGAGCTTCGGCTTCAACGGTTCCTGGAGCGGCTCCAACCCGGTCCCCGGTACGTTCACCGTCAACGGCACCCTGTGCACAGGCACGACGCCGACGACGACCCCGACGACCACCCCCACTCCCACCCCGACGGTGACCGTGACCCCCACCCCGACGCCCACCCCGACCCCCACCCCGACAGTGACCACCCGCCGACGACCAGCGGCCTCTACGTCGACCCGACCACCCAGGGCTACCGCGCCTGGCAGACGGCGAGCGGCACCGAGAAGGCGCTGCTCGAGAAGATCGCCCTCACGCCGCAGGCCTACTGGGTGGGCAACTGGGCCGACCCGGCGCACGCCAAGGCCGAGGTGGCCGACTACACCGCCCGCGCGGTGGCCGCCGGCAAGACGCCGATGCTCGTCGTGTACGCCATCCCCGGCCGCGACTGCGGCTCGTACTCCGGCGGCGGCGTCGCCGAGAGCGCCTATGCGGCGTGGATCGACACGGTCGCGTCCGGCATCCAGGGCAACCCGTACGTCATCCTCGAGCCGGACGCGCTGGCCCAGCTGGGCGACTGCGCCGGCCAGGGCGACCGCGTCGGCTTCCTCAAGTACGCGGCCAAGTCGCTGACCCTCAAGGGCGCCCGCGTCTACATCGACGCCGGCCACTCGTCGTGGCTGCCCGTCAGCACGGCCGTGAGCCGCCTCAACCAGGTCGGCTTCGAGTACGCGGTCGGCTTCGCGCTCAACACGTCGAACTACCAGACCACCGCGGCGTCCAAGACGTACGGCCAGCAGATCTCGCAGCAGCTGGGCGGCAAGAAGTTCGTCATCGACACCTCGCGCAACGGCAACGGCTCCAACGGCGAGTGGTGCAACCCGCGCGGCCGGGCGCTCGGCGAGAAGCCGACGCTGGTCAACGACGGCTCGGGCCTCGACGCGCTGCTCTGGGTCAAGCTGCCCGGTGAGTCCGACGGCACCTGCAACGGCGGGCCCGCCGCCGGTGCCTGGTTCCAGGACATCGCCCTGGAGCTGGCCCGCAACGCGAAGTGGTGAGTAGTCAGCCGTAGACCATCCCCATGAGCTCGCGGACGTCACGGATCGTGGCGTCCGCGAGCTCGTTCGCGTGCGCGTTCCCGTGCGCGAGGATGTCGGCCACCAGCCCCGGCTCGGCTGCGAAGAGCGCCCGACGGGTCCGCAGGGGAGCCAGGTGGTCGACGAGCGCGTCCGCGACGAGAGCCTTGAGGTGTCCGGCGCCGCGGCTCCCGACCTCGTCGGCGATCGCCTCCGGCGGGACGCCCGTGCACAGCGACGCGAGCAGGAGCAGGTTGGCCACCTCGGGTCGCGACGACGGGTCGTAGGTGATGTGCCGGTCGGTGTCGGTCTTCGCCGACCTGATCGCGCGGACCGTGTCGTCGGCGCTCGCCCGCAGCTCGATCGCGTTCCCGCGGCTCTTGCTCATCTTGCGGCCGTCGGTGCCCAGCACGGTCGGTGCCTCGGAGAGCAGGGCCCCCGGCTCCGTGAAGCAGGGGCCGTACCGGGCGGTGAACCGGCGCGCGATCGTCCGCGTGAGCTCGAGGTGTGGCAGCTGGTCCCTGCCCACGGGGACCACGGTCGCGTGGCAGAACAGGATGTCCGCCGCCTGGTGCACCGGGTAGGTGAGCAGCAGGCCGGACAGCGACCTGCCCGAGTCGGCGAGCTCCTGCTTGACCGTCGGGTTCCGCTCCAGCTCCGCCGCGCTCACGAGCGACAGGAACGGGAGCATCAGCTGGTGGAGGGCGGGCACCGCGCTGTGCGTGAAGATCGTCGCGGTGTCGGGGTCGATCCCGGCGGCCAGGTAGTCGAGCACGATCTCGCGCACGTTCCCTGCGATGTCGCCCGGCGCCTCCCGGTCGGTGATCACCTGGTAGTCGGCGAGCACCAGCAGGGTCTCGACGCCGGACTGCTGCAGGCGCACCCGGTTGGCGACCGTGCCGAACAGGTGGCCGAGGTGGAGCGGTCCGGTCGGGCGTTCGCCGGTGAGCATGCGTTGCTGGGCCATGGCAGGACTCCTTCGAGAGACGGTGCCGCGCACGTGCCCGGAGACGACGAAGCCCCCGTGCCGCGTGAGCAGCTCGGGGGCAGGACGACCGCGGGCTGCGTCTAGTGCAGCCGGCGCCAGGTCGTCGAGGACATGGACAGCAGGGTAGCCGAGGCACAATCGCCTCATGCCTCCCCGCCGCCGCACCGACCCCGCCGACGGCCGTGCCGCGCTCGCGGTCTGGCGTGCGGACCCGGCCGCCGTCCCCACGTCCGCGCGGCGCACCGCGGTCCGGTTCACGCTCGAGGAGCTGGCCGAGGTGGCCCCGGGCAACGCCGTCGAGGTGCGGGTGCCCCCGGACGGCGCAGTGCAGGCGGTGGAGGGGCCGCGGCACACGCGCGGGACCCCGCCGAACGTGGTGGAGACCGACGCGCAGACGTGGCTCGAGCTGGTCACGGGCGCGCTGACCTGGGACGACGCCGTGGGGGCCGGGCGGATCCGGGCGTCCGGCGAACGTGCCGACCTGCGCGAGTGGCTCCCGCTGCAGGCGGCGCGGACCCGCGGCTGAGCACCGGCTGACCTAGGATCACGGGGTGCCGACCGACCCCCAGCCCGACGAGACTCCGGACGCCGTCAGCGAGCCTGCGACAGCTCAGCCCGTCGAGTCCGCGGCCCTCGATGCCCGCGGCGTGCCGATCCCCTCGGAGCAGGAGCTCGCTGCGGTCGCGGAGCCGGCGGTCGTCCGTCACGCCCCGAAGTACGGAGCGTTCATCACGGCCGGCGCTCTCGTCGGCATCGTCGTCGCCCTGGTCCTGGTCGCGATCATCCGGCCGGCGGCACCGTGGGTGGCCGACGGGTCCGGCTTCATCTCGTTCCTCGATGGTGAGGGTGCGGTGCGCACGGTCATGGCCGTCGGCGGAGCGGTGCTCGGCGGGTTCGTCGGCGGCGCACTCGCCGTCATGGCGGACCGGCGCAGCGTCCGCCGGGCGCACTCCGCCGACGTCTGACAGCTGGGCACGTTCCGTCCGCGCCCTGAGGCGTGTGCGACGATAGGAACGTGGCCCCCCGCGCAGACGGACGTCTGAACCACGACCTCCTCCCCAACGAAAAAGGCCCCCAGGACGCTTGTGGCGTCTTCGGTGTGTGGGCCCCCGGTGAGGAGGTCTCCAAGCTCACCTACTTCGGCCTGTACGCGCTGCAGCACCGCGGCCAGGAGTCGGCGGGCATCGCCACCTCCAACGGCCAGCAGCTGCTCGTCTACAAGGACATGGGCCTGGTCTCCCAGGTCTTCGACGAGACCGCGCTGAACGCCCTGCAGGGCCACATCGCGATCGGGCACGCGCGCTACTCGACCACCGGTGGCAGCACCTGGGAGAACGCGCAGCCGACGCTCGGCCCCACGGCCGCCGGCACCGTCGCCCTCGGCCACAACGGCAACCTCACCAACACCGCCGAGCTGGTGGACCTCGTCGCCGAGCGCTACGGCAGCCAGCGCCGCGGCGAGCTCGCCCGCGGCAACACCACCGACACCGCGCTGATCACCGCGCTCCTGGCGGGGGACCCGGACCACACCCTCGAGGCCACCGCGCTCGAGGTGCTCCCGCGCCTGCGCGGCGCGTTCAGCCTCGTCTTCATGGACGAGCACACCCTCTACGCCGCGCGCGACCCGCAGGGTGTCCGTCCGCTGGTGCTCGGACGACTGGAGCGCGGCTGGGTCGTGGCCAGCGAGACGCCCGCCCTCGACATCGTCGGTGCCTCGTTCGTCCGCGAGATCGAGCCCGGTGAGTTCATCGCCATCGACGCCGACGGCCTGCGCAGCAGCCGGTTCGCGAAGGTCGACCGCGCCGGGTGCGTGTTCGAGTACGTGTACCTCGCGCGCCCGGACACCTCGATCGCCGGCCGGTCGGTGCACGCCGCCCGCGTCGCGATGGGCCGGCGCCTCGCCATCGAGCACCCGGTCGAGGCGGACCTGGTCATCCCGGTCCCGGAGTCCGGCACGCCCGCCGCGGTCGGCTACGCCGCGGAGTCCGGCATCACGTTCGGCCAGGGCCTCACCAAGAACGCGTACGTCGGACGCACGTTCATCCAGCCGTCGCAGACGCTGCGCCAGCTGGGCATCCGGCTCAAGCTCAACCCGCTCAAGGAAGTCATCCGCGGCAAGCGCCTGGTGGTCGTCGACGACTCGATCGTCCGCGGCAACACCCAGCGTGCGCTCATCCGGATGCTCCGCGAGGCCGGCGCCGCCGAGGTGCACGTGCGGATCAGCTCCCCGCCGGTCAAGTGGCCCTGCTTCTACGGCATCGACTTCGCGTCCCGCGCCGAGCTCATCGCCAACGGCCTGGGGGTCGACGAGATCGCCGCGTCGCTCGGCGCCGACTCGCTCGGCTACATCTCCCCGGAGGGCATGATCGCCGCCACCGAGCAGCCCGCGTCGCAGCTGTGCGCCGCGTGCTTCACCGGTCAGTACCCGATCGAGCTGCCGCCGGCGGACCGGATCGGCAAGTTCCTGCTCGAGCAGAGCGAGCTGCCGCTGGGTGCCCCGGAGGACGGGCTCCTGTCGATCGTGCCGAGCGCCGGTGGCGCGAGCGCCCTGGACCACCCGTGAGCGGCCCGCAGGTCACGTACGCCGGTGCGGGCGTGGACACGGAGGCCGGTGACAAGGCCGTCGAGCTGATGAAGGACGCTGTCCGCGCCACGCACGGGCCGCAGGTGCTCGGGGGGGTCGGCGGCTTCGCGGGCCTGTACGACGCCAGCGCCCTGCTCAGCTACCGCAAGCCGCTGCTGGCCACCTCGACCGACGGTGTCGGCACCAAGGTCGCCATCGCGCAGGCCCTGGACATCCACGACACCATCGGGTTCGACCTGGTGGGCATGGTCGTCGACGACATCGTCGTGGTCGGCGCGAAGCCCCTGTTCATGACCGACTACATCGCGTGCGGCCGGGTGGTGCCCGAGCGCATCGCCGGCATCGTGCGTGGCATCGCGGCGGCGTGCTCGGTGGCCGGGACCGCGCTCGTGGGCGGCGAGACCGCCGAGCACCCCGGCCTGCTGGGTCCCGACGAGTACGACGTGGCCGGTGCCGCGACGGGCGTGGTCGAGGCCGACCGGCTGCTGGGCCCCGAGCGGGTGCGTGCCGGCGACGTGCTGCTGGCCCTCGGCTCGAGCGGCCTGCACTCGAACGGCTACTCGCTGGTCCGCAAGGTGGTCTCCGTGGCCGGCTGGACGCTGGACCGCCACGTCGACGAGCTGGGCCGCACGCTGGGTGAGGAGCTCCTGGAGCCCACCCGCGTCTACGCGAGCGACTGCCTGGCACTGGCCGAGCGCGCGGGCGTCGAGGGCCTGCACGCGTACAGYCACGTGACCGGCGGGGGACTCGCGTCGAACGTCGCGCGCGTGCTGCCGCAGGGTCTGGTCGCGGACATCGACCGCGGGGGCTGGACGCTGCCGCCGGTGTTCTCGCTGGTGCAGCGCCTGGGCCAGGTGCCGTGGACCGACCTCGAGGGCACGCTCAACCTCGGGGTGGGCATGGTCGCGATCGTCGCCGCCGACTCGGCGGCCGGGGTGCTCGCGCACGCGACCGAGCTGGGCCTGCCCGCGTGGGAGCTGGGCACCGTGCGGCACGCCGACCCGAGCACCGACGTGGCGGGTGCACCGGGGTTCGTCGCGGGCACCAAGGGCGTCCACGGGGGAGCCGTCCAGCTCACCGGCGCCTACCGGGTCTGACGGCACGCGTGCGCACACGCTCGCACCACCCCGAAGGATGGTGCGGTGCGTGTGCGTGCCTACGCCTCAGCGCAGGTGGCGAGAACAATCAGCGATCGTCGTCCGACCAGCGTCGGTAGTCGTCGCTGTCGTCGTCAGTGTCCGTCTCCACAGCCGCGCGAGGGCGGTTGTCGGTGACGACATCGTTGTGGCCGTGCGACGTGAGCTCCTGCTCGAGAGCTCGGTAGTTGGTATCCGGGCTGAAGTACTTCAGCTCCCGGGCCACCTTCGTCTGCTTAGCCTTCTGACGGCCGCGCCCCATGGCATCGACCCCCTCTTACGTGGATGCGGGGCGGCTCCGTGCTGACACGTGCGGCCCCGGGGTGCTGAATCGTCTCTTCGTGGGGCAACGGTACATGCTCGTTCGGTATTCCGACCACTCGCCGTGCGCGATGCGCGTCACGTCTGCGCCGGCGACGCCGAGGCGGGTCGGCCGGCGTGAGCCGGACTGGCGTCCAGCGCCCCGTGGACGGTCCAGCGCGTCCCGGCGTGTATGACCGAATGGTCGGGTTTAGGCTGGTGCCACGGCTCACGAGTCGCGAAGTATGAGAAGTGTATGAGAGCGGCGTGAAGGTTCGTTATCGGACCGTGTCCGGGAACGCGCTGTATGCGGCTTTCGTTCATGCTAGTGGGGCGATGTCAGGTTTGGGGGCTTCAGCCCGTACCCTTGCCAGATCGAGAACGTTTCACACCCGCAGGACCGCATCACCCGCACCTGAACTGGCCCGAGCATCGACGACGTCGACGCTGCAGGCCGCACGCTCGCCAGGAGGCAGCAGATGAACGCACACGCCGCAGACTCCGAAGCCCTGCTCACGCCCTCCGAGGTCGCGACACTGTTTCGGGTCGATCCCAAGACCGTCACCCGCTGGGCGAAGGCCGGGAAGCTGTCCTCGATCCGCACGCTCGGCGGCCACCGCCGGTACCGCGAGTCCGAGGTGAGGGACCTGCTCAACGGGGTCCCGCAGCAGCGCCTGTCCGACGGCTGAACCCACTCTCACTCGGCCGAGGTCGTCGACCCTGCTCGACGTGCCCTCGGCCGTTGCGCGCCCGCGGCGGCGCGCCCCGGACATGACGACGACGGCGAGGGCCGCACCGTGGCGCCCTCGCCGTCGGCGTGCGTCAGCCTCTGCGGCGCCCCGCGACGATGAGCGCGACCAGGGCCGCGACGCCGGCCGCGGCGCCGCCGAGGACGGCGAAGGCCTTCTTGCGCGCCGCCGGGTCGGCATCGGTGTTCTTGGCGTCGCTCCACAGCTGACGGCCCGACTCCACCGCGCGGCCCGCCTGAGCGCGGGGATCGAGCCGTGCCACGAGCTCGTCGACGTTCGACGCCAGCTGCGCGCGCGTGAGCGCGAGCTCGGCCTCCAACGCCTCCATCTGGGGGGTGGTGAACGGCTTGGGCGCGTCCTTGGGCTTCGACTCGTCGCTCATGCGGAGAACCCTGCCTTCAGCGTCGCGATGTCCTCGTGGACGCCCTCGATCGCCTTGGCCGGGGTGGGGGGTGAACCGGCCTTGATGCGGTTGATGCCGATGAGCACCAGCACCGCGATCACGATCAGCATCACGACGCACACGATGAGCGCGGCCAGCCAGAGGTCGACCCAGAGGTCCAGGACGATGATCGCCAGCGCGATCCCGGCGCCGAGCAGGTAGAGGGCGAGCACCCCGCCCACGGCGACGAGTGCGGCGCCGATCCCGAGCTGCTGCGCCCGTCCCGTGAGCTCGGCCTTGGCGAGGTCGATCTCCGCGCGCACGAGTCGCGCAGCCTGCTCGCTGATCTCGGACACCAACTGGCCGAGCGACTTCTCGTCGCCCGGCGGTCCCGACTGGGTGGTCATGGGGCACGGCCTCTCGTCTGCACATCCGGTGACCACCAGTCTGGTGGTCGGCGATCCGCCACGCGAGAGGAACGGCCCTGATCAACCGCGCGGACTCAGTCCGCCCAGGGGTGAACCTGCTCCTCGGCGGGGTGTGCCGGCTCGTGGATCCGCACGACCGAGACGGCCGGCCCCGGGGGCAGCCGGCGCCGGGCCCAGGCCGCGACCCCGGCACCGATGAGCAGGAGCGCCACCCCGATGATCAGCGCGGCGAGCCAGGCGTCGACCGCGTGGGACAGGCCGAGCACCGCAGCCGTGATGAGGAGCGCGAGACCGAAGAAGCTCACCAGGGCGGCCGCCGCGAACCCGAGCGCAGCCGGGCGGACCTCGATGGCGCGGGCGCGGACGCTGCGCGTGACCGCGTCGATCTCGGCCTGGACGCTCTCGCGCACGTGGTCCTCGACCTGGGCGAACTTCTCGCGCGCCCGGTCCGCGAGGGGCTCGGAGAAGCGGTCGAAGAAGCTGCGCGGGCGATCGGCGCCAGGGGTGCTGGCCATGAGGTCCTCCTCGTACGGCGTGCGGTGACCTCAGCGTAGGAGCAGAACGCCTGGTGGCAGAGTTGCCGCGCTCACGACGAAGCCCCGCTCCGGGTGATCCGGGCGGGGCTTCCGATGTGGCCACTGGCAGGGTCGAACTGCCGACCTTTCGATTTTCAGTCGAACGCTCTACCAACTGAGCTAAGTGGCCGAAACGACGCGGCCCGGTCTCTGCTCATCACAGAACTGCTGACCGGGCGTATCGAGCGACCCCGACGGGACTTGAACCCGCGACCTCCGCCGTGACAGGGCGGCGCGCTAACCAACTGCGCTACGGGGCCTTGAACTGCTGCAAGGCCTTACTGCTGATCCTGCTCGTACCCCCAACGGGATTCGAACCCGTGCTACCGCCGTGAAAGGGCGGGGTCCTAGGCCGCTAGACGATGGGGGCTTGTCCAACCCCTGACGTCGAGGCGCCGGATGACCGGTGATGAGCATACGGGGTGATCGGCCGTAACTCCAAAGCGGTTGCCGGTGGCCCCCGTCACGTGCCGCGGACCAGGCAGGATGGTGCCCATGGTCGACATGACGCTCGCCGAGTTCGAGGACGCGGTCCGCGACGCTCTCGACGAGATCCCCGACGAGCTGGCCGCCATGATGGACAACGTCGTCGTGCTGGTGGAGGACGAGGCGCCCGAGGGCGAGGTCGAGCTGCTGGGCCTGTACGAGGGAACCCCGCTGACCGAACGCGGGGAGTTCTGGGCCGCCGGCTCGCTGCCCGACCGGATCACCATCTTCCGGCTCCCCACCCTGGCCGTCTGCGACGACCGAGCGGACGTGGTCGAGGAGGTCGCCGTCACTGTGGTGCACGAGATCGCGCACCACTTCGGCATCGACGACGACCGCCTGCACGAGCTCGGCTGGGACTGACGCAGTGGGACACGACCACGGGCACGGGACGGCGGCACAGGCGCACCGGGGGCGGCTCCTGGCGGTGCTGGTGCTGACGCTCGTCGTGCTGGTGGTCGAGGTGGTCGGCGGGCTCGTCTCCGGGTCGTTCGCCCTGATCGCCGACGCCGGGCACATGCTCACCGACGCCGCCGGTGTGGGCCTCGCGCTGGGCGCGACCGCACTGGCGGCCCGGCCCGCCACGGCCGCGCGCACGTTCGGCTGGCAGCGCGCGGAGATCCTCGCGGCGCTGGTCAACGGGCTGGTCATCGCGGCCGTCGGGGTCGGGGTGATCGTCGGCGGGATCGCGCGGATCCTTAACCCGGGCGAGGTCGAGGCCGGGCTCATGCTCGCCGTGGCGGTCGTCGGGCTCGCCGCCAACGGGGTCGGCCTGGCGCTGTTGCGCCGGGGGCAGGAGGAGTCGCTCACCGTCCGCGGCGCCTATCTCGAGGTGCTCGGCGACCTGCTCGGGTCCGCGGCCGTGGTCGTCGCGGCGGTCGTCGTGCTGGCCACCGGGTTCCTGCGGGCCGACGGGATCGTCTCCGTGCTCATCGGCCTGATGATCGTGCCGCGTGCGGTCAGCCTGCTGCGCGAGGTCGGGACCGTGCTGCTCGAGGCCACGCCCCGCGGGGTGGACCTGGACGCGATCCGGTCGCACATCTGCGGTGTCTCCGGGGTGCTCGGCGTGCACGACCTGCACGCGTGGACCATCACGTCCGGCGTGCCGGTGCTCTCGGCGCACGTCGAGGTGCCCGACGACCTCCTGTCCCGGGGCGAGGCAGGCCGCGTGCTCGACGACCTGCGACGCTGCCTGGCCGGCCACTTCGACGTCGACCACTGCACGTTCCAGCTGGAACCGCCGTCCACCACGGGCCGCGAGCGCCACGCGCACGCCTGACCCTGGCCGTGCGCCCGCACGCCGAGTGCGGGCCTCGGTGGGCTGGGACCGTAGGGTCGGCGCATGGTTGCTGTGGGGATCGTGCTGCTGCCGCAGGAGCGGTGGGTGTCGGCTCGCCGGAAGTGGGAGCAGGCCGAGGAGTGGGGCTTCGACCACGCGTGGACGTACGACCACCTCGCCTGGCGCTCCCTCGTCGACCAGCCGTGGTTCGCCACCGTGCCGCTCCTGGCCGCTGCCGCGGCCGTCACCGAGCGGATCGGGCTGGGCACGTGGGTGGCGTCCCCGAACTTCCGGCACCCGGTGCCGTTCGCCAAGGACGTCATGGGTCTCGACGACGTCAGCGGGGGTCGGTTCCTGCTCGGCGTGGGCGCTGGCGGCGAGGGGTTCGACGCCTCCGTCACCGGCGACCCGCCGACGCGCGGCGAGCGGACGCGGCGGTTCGAGGAGTTCGTCGGGCTGCTCGACTCGCTGCTGACCCAGCCGGTGACGTCGCACCAGGGCACGTTCTACCGGGCCGACGAGGCGCGGATGATCCCCGGCACGATCGCGCAGCCGCGCACGCCGTTCGTCGTCGCCGCCAACGGACCCCGGACGATGACGCTGGCCGCGCGGTTCGGGCAGGGGTGGGCCACCTACGGACCCGCGTACGCGACCGAGGACGTCCCGGCCGAGGCGACAGCCGCGCAGGAGCAGTGGTGGACGGGGCTGGCGACGATGCTCGAGCAGGTGGACGCGATCGAGGCCTCCGTCAGGCCTGCGGGCGAGCCACCGCTGCGCCGGTACCTCAGCCTGGACGGGGCGCCGATCTTCTCGATGACCTCGCTGGACGTGGTGACCGAGGGCATCGAGCGTGCGGCGGCGCTGGGGTTCAGCGACGTGGTGATCCACTGGCCGCGCGCGGAGGGGATCTACGCCGGCGACGAGTCCGTGCTGGAGGCCCTGGTCGATGAGCTGCCGAGGCTGCAGGCGCTCTGACGCCCGCAGATCGCCTCGCTGAGGCGCTCGAATGCGCGGACGCTGGAACCAGAACCCGCAACGTCCGCAGATCCGGTCGCCAGGGCGCTCGGATCTGCGGACGTTCGCTCAGTGGGCCTGGCGGGCTTCCCAGGCGCTGGTGACCATATCCAGCAGGGTGTGGCGCATCTGCCAGTCGAGGTCGCGGGCCGCCAGCTCGCCCGACGCCACGATGCGGGCCGGGTCGCCCGGCCGGCGCGGGGCGGTCTCGGGCTCGAACGCGATGCCGGTGCCCTCGGCCATCGCGGTCATGATCTGCCGCACCGAGACGCCGTCGCCGGAGCCCAGGTTGTAGACGGGCTCCAGGGTGCCGCCGGCGGCCAGGACCTGCGCGGCGGCGACGTGCGAGTCGGCCAGGTCTGCGACGTGGATGTAGTCGCGGACGCAGGTGCCGTCGGGCGTCGGGTAGTCGGTGCCGTTGATCCGCGGGGTGCGGCCCTCCACCAGGGCGTCGAGCACCAGCGGGAAGAGGTTGTGCGGGCTGGTGTCGTAGAGGTCCGGGGTGGCGGAGCCGACGACGTTGAAGTACCGCAGCGACGTGTGCCGCAGGCCTGCCGCCCGCGCCTGGTCGCGCAGCAGCCACTCGCCGATGAGCTTGGACTCGCCGTAGGGCGACTCGGGCGTGGTCGGGGTGGTCTCGGTGACCAGGTCCACGTCCGGGGTGCCGTACACGGCGGCCGACGACGAGAAGACGATCGCGTCGACGCCCTGCGAGGCCATGGCCTCCAGCAGGTGGGCGGTGCCGGTGACGTTCTGGTCGTACGTGTGCAGCGGCCGGTCGACGGACACGCCGGCGTACTTGAACCCCGCCAGGTGCACGACGCCCACGACCGCGTGCTGGGAGATCGTGTCCGCCACCAGGTCGGTGTCGAGGATCGACCCTTCCACCAGCGGCACGCCGTCGGGGACGAACGCCCGGTGCCCGCTGGACAGGTCGTCCAAGACCACCGTCGCCAGCCCGACCTGCCCGAACGCCCGCACCACGTGCGACCCGATGTACCCGGCACCCCCGGTGACCAGCCATGTCATGGTGCCAAGCCTACCGACGCAAGCGGTGCGGCCGTGTGCGCCCTCGTCGTGGGCTCAGCACCCCGCGGTGGAGTCTCTCGACCTGCAGGTCCCGGTCCGCTCTGCGACGGTCAGCTCACATCTCCACCGAGAAGTACCAGTAGCCGTTGCGGGTGTAGCACGCCTTGGTCATGAGGCCATCGGCGATGTAGGCCTTTCGGACCGCTTCGCACCTCGCGTGGTTTGCCTCGTTGACGACACCGAACGGGCCGACATAGGTCCAGAGTGTCGCGGCGCCGGCGGTCGAGCTGGCGACGAGTGCGCCGAGTGCGAGGGCGGCTGTGGCAGTGCCTGCGGCGATCGTTCGTCCGATTGTCATAGCGTCTCCTGACTGGAGTGATGTCGGCGATTCGCACCGTAGCAGGGGATCGTCCGCTGCGGACGTGAATTCGTCGGCGTACTCGCGTCGGCAAGGACCAGTTCACGCCGTGCCACGCACACACATCCGTCGTGGGTGCATCCGTCGGGGGCCTCCGGACAGAAGGGGACCCGACAGCCGTCTGCAGTGGCGTCCGAGGGGATGCTCAGTACGCTGAGCGTCTACCCCGCTGGCGCGCTGCAGGACGGTCCAGGGCACTGACGGGAGGGGCCGGATGCACAGGGAGACGGGAGCGCCGGGGGTGGTCGTCCGACCGGATGCGGTGCACACGGCGGACGCCGCCGACCTGGCTGTCGCGGTCGAACGCGCGATGGCGGTGACCGCCGGCGTCCTGGAGGACTTCCTTGCGGGTCGGGTAGGGCATGCAGCCGGGCGCTCCGACGTCGCGGCGCGTCTGTGGGCCGACCTGGCGGACGTCGTCGGCGGCAAGCTCATGCGGCCGCGGCTGGCGGTCACGGCCTACCTCGGGCTCGGTGGCCAGGACGCGGGTGCCATCGCTCCCGTCGCCGCAGCCGTCGAGGTGCTGCACACGGCGATGCTCGTGCACGACGACCTGCTGGACCACGACGAGGTGCGCCGCGGGCGGCCCAACGTCGCAGGCGCGACCCGGGCGCGCCTGGCAGCCCGGGGACTGGCCGGGCGCGTGGTGGACGACCAGGTGCTGGCCGCGGGCCTGCTGGCGGGCGACCTGGCGATCGCTTCGGCGTTCTCGCTGGTGGTGAGCGCCCCGGCGGACCGGTCGGAGCTGCTCCGGGTGGTCGGCCTGCTGGCCGAGGGCATCGAGACCACGGTGATCGGGGAGCTGCTCGACGTGACCGCGTCCCTCTCGTCGCCGCGGGACGTCGATGCGCTCGCGGTGGCGGAGCTGAAGACCGCCGCCTACTCGGGCAGCCTGCCGTTGGTCGTCGGCGCGATCCTGGCCGGAGCGGACGACGAGCGGATCGCGCAGCTCGACGGGGTCGGCTCGGCCCTCGGGGTCGCGTTCCAGCTGACCGACGACGAGCTCGGCGTGTTCGGGGACCCCGCGGTGACGGGCAAGTCGGTGGTGTCCGACCTGCGCGAGGGCAAGCGCACCGAGCTGCTCCGGCGGGCGTACGCGATGACGGACGCCACCGGGTGCGCGGTGCTCGACACGCACGTGGGCCGGCCCGACCTGGACGAGTCGGGTGCCGCGGCCGTGCGGGACGTCATGGTGTCGAGCGGTGCGCTGGAAGCGGTGCGGGAGCTGACCCGGCGCACGGGCCTGCACGCGCGATCCCTGGCGGCGGGCAGCCTGCCGCAGCCCCTGGGGGGCTACCTTGTGGGCGTCGTCGACGATCTGGTCGGGCGGGGTCACTGAGTGCTGGGGGAGCGGATGTCGGACGTGCGATCGGCCCGTGACCGGGCGCTCCGGCTGTACGACGCCACAGCCGCGCGCACGAGCGCCGGTGTGCTGGCCGCGTACTCCACGTCGTTTGGGCTGGGCACCCGGCTGCTAGGGCGGCGAGCGCAGCAGGACATCCGCGCGGTGTACGCGCTGGTCCGGCTGGCCGACGAGGTGGTGGACACCTACCGGGGCGACGACGCAGGTGCGGAGCTGGACGAGCTGGAGGAGCAGACCGCACGTGCCCTGCGCACGGGATACTCCACCAACCTGGTCGTGCACGCGTTCGCGCGGACGGCCCGGCGCGTGGGGATCACCGCCGCGGAGACGCAGCCGTTCTTCGCCTCGATGCGGGCGGACCTCACGGTGCACGAGCACGACCGCACCAGCTTCGAGGAGTACGTGTACGGGTCGGCCGAGGTGGTGGGCCTGATGTGCGTGCGCGCGTTCCTCAACGAGGACCGGCGCCCGGACGAGCCGGTGCGTGAGCCCGACGAGCCGCAGGTGGCCGGAGCGCGCGCGCTGGGCGCGGCGTTCCAGAAGATCAACTTCCTGCGCGACCTCGGCGACGACACCGAGGAGCTGGGGCGCTCCTACTTCCCGGGGACCACCCCGGGGCAGCTCGACCAGGCGCAGCTGGACGCGATCCTCGCGGAGATCTCCGCGGACGTGGCCGTCGCCCGGGCTGCGGTGCCGACCCTGCCGCGACGGGCGCGCTACGCGGTGGGCGCGACGCTGGCTCTGTACCAGCGCCTGCTCGACGAGATCGCGACGCGGCCTCCCGAGTCGTTGCTCACCGAGCGGGTGCGTCTGCCCACGCCGGTCAAGCTGCTGGTCGTCGGCGAGTCCGTGCTGGCGGAGGCGCGCTCGGGTCGCGAGGTCGGCGCATGAGCGGACCTCGTCCGGGGCGGGTCGTCGTCATCGGCGGCGGCATCGCGGGCCTCACCACAGCCGCGCTGCTCGCCCGCGGTGGCGCGCTGGTGACGCTGCTGGAACGGCACGACCAGCTGGGTGGCCGCACCGGGACCGTGTCGATCGACGGGTTCCGG
This sequence comes from Cellulomonas sp. P1_G12_2, assembly GCF_056405535.1. Taxonomy (NCBI): domain Bacteria; kingdom Bacillati; phylum Actinomycetota; class Actinomycetes; order Micrococcales; family Cellulomonadaceae; genus Cellulomonas; species Cellulomonas sp. P1_G12_2. The sequence goes on from NZ_JBFUBX010000002.1 coordinate 315,722, forward strand.
TTCGACACCGGACCGTCCTGGTACTTCATGCCCGAGGTGTTCGAGCACGCGTTCGCGCTCCTGGGCCAGCGGATCGAGGACCACGTCGACCTCGAGCGGCTGGACCCGGCGTACCGCCTGTTCCCGGAGCCGCTCGACGGAGGACCCGCGGAGCCGTTCGACGTGGTCGGCGACCCGGAGGCCAACTGGGCGACGTTCGAGGCGCGGGAGCCGGGTGCCGGCGAGGCGATCCGGCGGTACACCGAGGCCTCGACGCAGGCGTACCGGACCGCCCTCGACGCGTTCCTGTACACCACCTTCGCGCGACCGGACCGGCTCCTCACCGCGGAGATCGTGCGGCAGTCCGGCACGCTGGCCGGCCTGCTGACGGGCACGCTCGCGGACAAGGTCGCCTCGACGGTGACCGATCCGGTGCTCCGGCAGGTGCTCGGGTACCACGCGGTGTTCCTCGGGTCGTCGCCGTACCGCGTCCCCGCGCTCTACTCGCTGATGAGCCACCTCGACCTGGTCGACGGCGTACGTTTCCCGCGTGGGGGGATGTACACGGTGATCGAGGCGCTCGAGCGGATCGCCCGCAAGGAGGGTGTCGAGATCCGCACCGAGGCCGACGTGGCCTCGATCGAGATCGAGGACGCCCGCCCCTCGCTGGCGCACCCGCGCAGGTCCGGGTCGGCCCGCGGGGTGCGGCTCGCGGACGGTTCGGTGATCCCGGCCGACGTCGTGGTGTCCGCCGCGGACCGGCACCACACCGAGACCGCCCTGCTGGGCGAGCACCGCGACCTGCCCGCGCCCTGGTGGGAGGACCGCGGGCCGGGTATCTCGGCGCTGCTGATCATGGCCGGCGTGCGCGGCGAGCTGCCGGAGCTGGCCCACCACTCGCTGTTCTTCACGCGCGACTGGCCGGGCAACTTCGAGGACATCCTCGGCACCGGCCGCGCCACCCCGGCGGACGGCCTGCGGGTGCCCGAGGCGGCGTCGATGTACGTCTCGCGGACCACCGCGAGCGACCCGACCGCAGCGCCTCCGGGCCACGAGAACCTGTTCGTGCTGGTCCCGTTCCCTGCCGACCCGTCGCTCGGCGGGGACACCCTCGAGCAGCACGCGGACCGGTTCCTCGACCAGGTCGGCTCCTGGGCGGGCGTTCCCGGCCTGCGCGACCGGGTGGTCACACGCCGCGTCGTCGGCCCCGCCGACTTCGCCCGCGACTTCTCCGCCTGGCGCGGGAGTGCCCTGGGCATGGAGCACACCCTGCGGCAGAGCGCGATGTTCCGGCCGGGCGACGTGTCCTCGCGCGTCCCCAACGTGCTGCACGTGGGAGGTGGCACGATCCCGGGTGTGGGACTGCCGATGTGCCTGATCAGCGCCGAGCTGGTGGTCAAGCGGATGCTGGGCGAGACCTCGTCGCACCCGCTGCCCGCCCCGCTGCGTCCGGGCTACCTGGCCGCGGCGCGGCCCCGTGGGGTCTGGAGCGAGTCGGTCGGATGAGGTTCGCGTACCTCGGCGCCCTGCTGCTCTCCCTCGGCGGGCTCGCCCTGCTGGACCGTCGGTTCCGGCTCGCGTTCTGGGCGGACGCCCGCCGCGCGGCGCTGACCGTCGGGATCGGGGTCGTCGGCTTCCTGCTGTGGGACGGCCTCGGGCTGGTGCTCGGCATCTTCGCGCGCGGCGACTCGCCGCACATGACCGGCCTGCTGCTGGCCCCCGAGCTGCCGGTGGAGGAGGCGTTCTTCCTCGCGCTGCTCTGCTACACGGCCCTTCTCGCCTGGCGCTGGTTCGACCAGAGCGCCGTTCAGCGCGAGGCCGGGCGCCGGGTGCTCGACGAGGGTGAGGCGCCATGACGAACATCGTGCTGAACGTCCTCGTGCTCGCGGTGCTCGGTGCCGTCTCCTGGCGGGTGCTGCGCGGGATGCGCGGCATGCCGCTGGTGTGGACCGTCGTGCACCTGTGCGTGCTCACCGCCGTCTTCGACACGATCATGATCGACGTCGGCCTCTACGTGTTCGACCCCGACAAGATTCTCGGCCGGTACATCGGGGGCGCTCCCCTGGAGGACTTCGCGTACGCGATCGCCGCGGGCGTCGGCATGCCGGTGCTCTGGGTGGCGCTCGGCAGGCGGAAGACCCGTCAGGACCCCGCGTGAGGGAGGTCCTCGCGGCGTCCCGGCCGTTCTCCTGGATCAACACCGCCTACCCGTTCGCCGCCGGGTACCTGCTGGCCACGGGCGGGCGGATCGACGCGACGTTCGTCATCGGCACCCTGTTCTTCCTCGGCCCCTACAACCTGCTGATGTACGGGATCAACGACGTGTTCGACTACGCCTCCGACCTGCGCAACCCCCGCAAGGGCGGGATCGAGGGCGGTCTCGTGGAGCCGGCCCGGGCGCGGGAGGTGCACCGCCGGATCCTGTGGGCGTGCGTCGTCGCGACCGTGCCGTTCGTCGTCTACCTGCTGGTGGTCGGTGACCTGGCCGCCAACCTCACGCTCGCGCTCGTCCTGTTCCTCGTGGTCGCGTACTCCGCGCCCGTGCTCCGGTTCAAGGAGCGGCCGGGGCTGGACTCGCTGACGTCCGCGATGCACTTCGTCGGCCCGCTTCTGTACGCCCTGGTCCTCGTGGACGCGGACCTGGGCGCGCGCACGGTCTGGCCGGTGCTCGTCGCGTTCGTCCTGTGGGGCATGGCGTCGCACGCGTTCGGGGCGGTGCAGGACGTGCGGGCGGACCGCGAGGGCGGGATCGCGTCGGTGGCCACCGCGCTCGGGGCGCACCCGACGGTCGTCGCGGCGACGGTGCTCTACGTGCTGGCGGCGGCCGTGCTGCTGGTCGTCCCGTGGCCGGGCACGCTGGCCGCGGTGCTGCCCGTGCCGTACGCGATCAGCACCGCGCAGTTCTGGTCCGTGCGCGACGACGACTGCGAACGCGCCAACGCCGGCTGGCGGCGGTTCCTCTGGCTCAACCTGGTGACCGGGTTCCTGGTGACGATGCTGCTGATCGTCATCGCCCGGACGGGCTGACGGGGACGACGTCCGGCGGGCGGTACCGGGTGACCAGCTCGCGCGTCCCGAGGACCGTCAGGACCCAGAGCACGACCACGAGGGCGGTCTCGGCGACCGGGGTGACTGTCCACGGGAGCAGGTCCGAGAAGCTCGGCTCCGGCACGCCGCCCGCCAGCGCGACGGAGGCACGGGCACCCGCACCCGTCTGCCACCAGACCCAGCTGAGCCCCGCGGCCGGCAGGACGTAGGCCGTCGCGCGGGCGGGGGCCGGTCGCCGAGCCAGGAGCACGGCCGCGCCGACGACGAGGACCAGTGCGAGGGACGCCGTCCGCGCGGCCGCGACCCCCGCGGTGACGATGTCGCCGGACAGCGCCGCACCGAAGCCCGTGATCCGAGGGCCGGGCGGCAACCAGAGGGGCGCGGTCAGGCCTATCGCGACGACGGTGAGCACGCGGACCGGGGACTCGTCGCCGACGACGGTGACCGTGCCCGTCACGGCCAGCGTCCAGAGCACGAGGACGAGAACGGGGAGCAGGACGTCGGACTCCGGCGAGCCCGTGACCACGACCGAGGAGAGCGGGGCGTACGCGAACCAGCCGATCGTGCTCAGCGGCTGCCACCACCACACCCAGCCGAGCACGAGCGCCGGGATCGCGAACCAGACGGCGCGGCGAGCGGCCAGGTCCCGTCGTCGGACCACCAGAGCAGTCACGACGACGACCGCGAGGAGGCCGGCGCCCACGACGCCGGTACGGGGCCACGGAGTCGAGCGGGAAGGGGGCAGCGCCGTGACCAGGGCCACCACGACGCTCAGGACGACGGCCGCGAGCGCACCCGCGACGACGAGCCGGTTCCGCATGGCGCCCAGGGTAGGGGTGCCGGGTCGCTACAGTCCGCTCCATGACCGACGCGAGCACCCTCGACTGGACGGTGTTCATGGTGGTCGTGGGCCTCCGGCTGGTGGTGCCGCTGTTCATCCCGCGGTTCCCGCTGCCGGCGATCCTCGCCTCCCTGGTCATCGACGGCGTCGACAAGTCGATCTTCGCCGCGTTCACGGACTTCCCGCTCGACAACTACCAGTCGTACGACAAGGCGCTGGACATCTACTACCTGACGATCGCGTACCTGTCGGTGCTGCGGAACTGGCGCAACCCGTTCGCCGTCGGGGTGGCGGCATTCCTCTGGTACTACCGGCTGGTGGGGGTGCTCCTCTTCGAGCTCACCGACGCGCGCTGGCTGCTCATGGTCTTCCCCAACACGTTCGAGTACTTCGTGATCGCCCTCGAGGTGGTCCGCACGCGCTGGGACGCCGCCCGGCTGAGCAGGGCCGCGCTCCTGTGGACGGCGGGGCTCATCTGGGTGGTGATCAAGCTGCCGCAAGAGTGGTGGATCCACGTCGCGCAGCTGGACTTCACGGACGAGTTCGGGGAGCTGGTCACCGATCACCCGTGGGTGTGGGGAGTCCTGGCGGTCCTTGCGGTGGTGCTGGTCGTCGTCGGGCGGCGCGTGGCACGGCGGCTGCCGCCCGCGGACTGGCCGTTCACGCTGGACGCGGACGTGATCGCTGCACGCGTGGGCTGGGTCCCGAGGGGTCCGGTCGGGGTCGCGCCGACGGGTGTCGGTCACCTCGCCGAGAAGGTGGTGCTGGCTGGCCTGGTCACGCTCGTCCTGTTCGAGTCGTATCCGTTGGTGGAGGGGCGGCTCTCGGTGGTCGCGATCGTGGTCACGGGGACGGTGCTGGTGCACGCGGCGCTGGCGTTGCGGCGGCGGCGAGCCGCACTCGGGGTCGAGGTGGTGGTCAACACCGTCATCAGCGTGGTCGCGATGCTCGTGTTCGCTGCGTTCGCCACCGGGCAGCGTGGCCAGGTGTCCGTGGGCGACGTGCTGCTGTTCGCGTACGTCGTCGCCCTCGTCGTCACGCTCTACGACCGCTACACGGCCCGCCGGGAGGCGTGCGAGCTGCCGGTCGGTGCCGACGCGCGGTACTAGACGATCTCCGCAGGCGGGGGCCGGAGGCGCCCCAGCTCAGCCGTTCCGGCGACGACCAGCAACCACGCCAGCGCGACGAGGAGCGTCGACGTGAGCGGGGTCAGCAGGGCGGGCAGCAGGAAGGTGTCCGGCACCGCGACCGCCGAGAACGACGACGTGGTGACGCCGTAGGCCACCGCCAGGTGCGACTGCCAGCCGACCCAGGTCAGCGCTGCGGCGGGCAGGACGTAGGCGGTGGCCCAGACGGACGGGGGTCGGCGATCGGCGAGGACGAGGGCGCCGACGACCAGCACGAGGATCAGGGAGGCGGTGCGCACGGCACCGTGCGCGGTCGGCGCCGTCCGCACCAGGACCAGCTGCGAGGCACCCACGAACGACGCCCAGATCGGCAGGGTGAGGACCATCGTCGCCACGGCGAGGGTGCGCACCGGGATCCGGGCGCCGGCGGCACGGGCGGTCGCAAGCAGCCCGATCCCGGTCAGCGCCCAGAGGATCAGGAGCAGGACGGCGACGGCTATCCCGCTGACTCCGTGCCCGGGCGGCGTCGCCGGACCGCTCAGGTCGGAGTACGCGAACCACTCCTCTGCCGATGGCGCTGCCCACCACCAGCTCGTGAGCGTCAGGGCAGGGATGACGTAGAGCAGGCTGAGGCGGGCGGACGACGCCCGGCGCCACACCACGGCCGAGGACGTGGCGACGACCAGCCACAGGCTCACCGTCCGACCGGCATCCTGCTGGATGATCCCGGCGCCCGCGAAGCCCATGACGGTCGCGATGCCCATGGCCACGCCCAGCAGTCCGGCGGTGATGCCCAGGGCGCGGGCGACGCGGTCGAGTGTCGCGAGCGTGGCCAGCTCGGTCACGGGTGCGCAGCCCTCGGGTGGCGTCGCCGTCCAGCGATCCCGATCACCGCGAGGGTCGACGTGAGGATCACCAGCGCGGACAGGGCGACCGAGGCCGCGAACCAGGGGGACGTGAACGCGTGCGGGGGATCCTGCCCCGCCGAGCCGAACATCGCCACGGTGTAGCTGCCGCCGCCCTCCGTCTGCCACCAGACCCAGCTCAACGCCAGGGCCGGCACCGCGTGGAGGGCGAGGACGCGCCGACCCTTCCACAGTGTCAGCGCGGCGAGCAGCATGACGAGGACCAGCGACGTCAGACGGACGAGTGCGACCCCTGGTGGAGCCGCCGCCGCGACCATGAAGACGCCGTCGGAGGTGGTCACGTGGTCCGGCGGCGACCACAGCGGGATCGTCACGAGGGCCGCCAGCGCCGCCAGCACACGCACGAGGCGCGAGCGAACCTGCTGGTCAGCGGAAGGCACCCCGCCACGCTAGGAGCCGCCCGCTCCACCCGCCGGGAACCGGTCCGACGTTCACCCGTGCGCGCGCAGGTTCCTCCACGTCTCGCGGCGGGCGGCCTGCTCGACCGGGTCCGGCACGGGCAGCGACGCGAGCAGCCGCTGGGTGTACGGGTGCTTGGGTGCGCCGAGCACCTCGTCGCCCGTGCCCTCCTCGACCAGCACGCCGCGGTGCAGGACGGCGATGCGGTGGGCCAGCAGGTCGACGACGGCCAGGTCGTGGCTGATGAACAGGCACGCGAAGCCCAGCTCGGCCTGCAGGCGGGCGAACAGGTCGAGCACGCGCGCCTGCACCGACACGTCGAGCGCGCTGGTCGGCTCGTCGGCGATGAGCAGCTCGGGGCCGAGGATGAGCGCCCGGGCCAGGCTGGCGCGCTGGCGCTGGCCACCCGACAGCTCGTGCGGGAACCGGTCGCCGAACGCCTTCGGCAGCTGGACTGCCTCCAACAGCTCGTCGACCTTCGGCCGGGCCTCCTGCGGGTTCGGCGCCAGCCCGTGCACCACCATCGGCTCGGCGACGCACTGCGCGATCGTCAGGAGCGGGTTGAAGCTCGTCGCCGGGTCCTGGAAGACGAACCCGATGCGCTTGCGGACCGGGCGGAACGTCTTCTCCTTGACGCGGAGCATCTCGACGCCGTGGACCTTCAGGGACCCGTCGCTGATGGGCGTGAGGCCGGCGATCGCGCGCCCGATAGTGGTCTTGCCGCTCCCCGACTCTCCGACCAGCCCGAGCACCTCGCCCGGCCGGATGACCAGGTCGACGCCGTCGACCGCGGTGAAGTCGGGCTGGCGAAGCCGACCGGGGTAGACGATGCGCAGGTCGGTGGCCTCGACGACGGGCGTCGCCGACTCGTCGACCGCCATGGCCTCGAGCTCGTCGCCCACCCGCACGCGGTCGCGCAGCCGACGGCCGCCGACCCGCGGCACGGCGTCGAGCAGGCGCCGGGTGTACGGGTGCTGGGGTGCCGAGAACAGGGTGTGGACGTCCGCCTGCTCGACGATCTCGCCGTTGTACATGACCGCCACGCGGTCGGCGAGGTCCGCGACGACGCCCATGTTGTGCGTGATCAGCACGATGGCGGAGCCGAACTCCTGCGGAAGCCGGCGCAGCAGGTCGAGGATCTCCGCCTGCACGGTCACGTCGAGGGCGGTGGTCGGCTCGTCCGCGATGATCAGGCCCGGGTCGAGCACCAGCGCCTGCGCGATGACGATGCGCTGCTTCTGACCGCCGGAGAACTGGTGCGGGTAGTGGTCGACGCGGTGCTCCGGGTCCGGGATGCCGACGAGCCGCAGCACCTCGATGGCCTGCGCGCGGGCGTCCTTGTCGGACAGCTTGCGGTGCGCCCGGAGGCCCTCCGCGATCTGCCAGCCCACCGGGAACACCGGGTTGAGGGCGGTCGACGGCTCCTGGAACACCATCGCTGCGTCCCGCCCCCGCACGTCCCGCAGGTCGTTGCCGCGCAGCGTGACGATGTCGTGGGTGGCCGACCCGTCCTTGCGGGTGAGCAGCACGGCGCCGCTGGTCAGCGCGGTCTCCGGCAGCAGGCCCAGGATCGAGCGGGCGGTCACGGTCTTGCCCGAGCCGGACTCGCCCACGATCGCGAGCACCTCGCCCGAGGCGACCTGCAGCGTGACGCCCTCGACCGCGCGGACGGTGCCCGAGTCGGTGGCGAACGAGACCCGCAGGTCGGTGATGTCGACGACGTTGGTCATGAGCGGGGTCCTTCGTCGTCGTCGAACAGGTCGGACGGTCCCTCGAGCTCGTCGATGCTCTCGACGCCGGGGACGCGGTCGGTGGCGACCCCGCCGGGCACGGCGGTGACCGGGCTCAGGGCCGCGGCCTTCGCGGCGCGGCGCGTGCGCAGGCGCGGGTCCGCGAGGTCGTTGAGCGACTCGCCGACCAGGGTCGCGCCGAGCACGGTGAGCACGATCGCCAGGCCGGGCGGCACGGCGGTCCACCAGATGCCGCTGGTCACGTCGGAGAGCGAGCGCGACAGGTCGTAGCCCCAGTCCCCGGCCTTCGTCGGCTCGATGCCGAACCCGAGGAACCCGAGCCCGGCGAGCGTGAGGACGGCCTCGGAGCAGTTGAGCGTGAGGATCAGCGGGAGCGTCCGCGTCGAGTTGCGCAGGACGTGCCGGCCCATGATCCGCACGGGGCCCGAGCCGATCACCCGGGCCGACTCGACGAACGCCTCGGCCTTGACCCGGACCACCTCGGCACGGATCACGCGGAAGTACTGCGGGATCATCACGACGGACAGCGAGATGGCGGCCGCCATGACCCCGCCCCACATCGACGACTGCCCGCCGCTGATGACGATGGCCACCACGATGGCGAGCAGCAGGGACGGGAACGCGAAGAGCGCGTCCGCGATCACGACGAGCACGCGGTCGACCCAGCCGCCGAAGTACCCGGACACCAGGCCGACGATGACGCCGATGAAGATCGAGAGCACCACGGCGGCCACGATGACGAGGAACGCCGGGCGAGCACCCCAGATGGTGCGCGAGAGCACGTCGTAGCCGCCCACGGTGGTTCCGAGCCAGTGCTCGGCGGACGGCGGCTGCTGGGCGCCGAAGTTCACGTCGCCCGAGCTCAGCTGCGCGTAGCCGTAGGGGGCCAGCAGCGGAGCGAACGCGGCGACGACGAGGAAGACCAGCGTCAGGACGATGCCGACGAGCAGCATGGTGCGCTGCAGGCCGACGCTGGTGCGGACCTGGTGCACCACCGGCAGCCGCTTCCAGAGCGACGTGTGCTCGGGCGTCGGCGGGGTCGCGTGGGCGACGACGAGGCCGGTCTCGGGGATGAGGTCGGTCATGTCAGTACCTGATTCTCGGGTCGACGAGCGCGGCGATGACGTCGACGACGAAGTTCGTCAGCGCCACCACCACGGCGAGCAGCACGACGATGCCCTGGACGGCCACGAAGTCGCGCGCGAGCAGGTACTGGACCAGCTGGAAGCCGAGGCCCTTCCACTCGAAGGTCTTCTCGGTGAGCACGGCGCCGCTGAGCAGCAGCGCCACCTGCAGGCCGATGACGGTGATGATCGGCACCAGCGCGGGGCGCCAGGCGTGCTGGCGCAGCAGGCGGCGCTCGTTGACGCCGCGCGACCGGGCCGCCTCGACGTAGCCGGTGTTGAGGGTGCCGATGACGTTGGTGCGGACCAGCCGCAGGAAGATGCCGCCGGTCAGCAGGCCGAGGGCGAGCGCCGGCAGGATCGCGTGCTCGAGCACGTCGAGGACGGCCGCGGGGTTGCCCGTGCTGATCGCGTCGATGAGGTAGATCCCCGTGCCCGCGCCGTTGCGCTGGAGCTCGATCTGCGTGTCGGTGGACGCGCGGCCCGCGACCGGGAGCCAGCCGAGCCAGACCGAGAAGACGAGCTTGAGCAGGATGCCGGCGAAGAACACCGGCGTCGCGTAGGCGAGGATCCCGGAGATGCGCAGCGAGGCGTCCACGCCCTTGTCGCGGCGGGCCGCGGCGATGCGACCCAGCGGGATGCCGACCACGAGCGCGACGAGCATCGCGTAGAACGCCAGCTCGAGCGTCGCCGCGCCGTACGTGAGGACGATCTCCGTGACCGGTCGGTTGTCGGAGATCGAGGTGCCGAAGTCGCCGCGGAACACCCGGCCCAGGTACTCGAGGTACTGGACGAAGATCGGCCGGTCGTAGCCGGCGGCCTCGATGCGCTCGGCCAGCTGGTCCGCGGTGAGGCGACCGCCGAGCGAGGCGGTGATCGGGTCGCCCGTCGCCCGCATGAGGACGAAGACGGTGGTCACCAGGATGAAGATCGTGGGGAAGATCAGCAGGAACCGGACCAGCAGGTAGCTGCCGAGCTTGCCGCCCGGTCGCCTGCGCTGAGGCGCCCGCGCGTCCGGCGCCGGCGCGACGCCCGAGGGGGCGTCGGTGGTCATGGAGGTCATGGGTTCCTTGCCTGTTGCGGTCGGACGAGCCGGACGGCCCCGCCCCCGAGTCTGCTCGGAGGCGGGACCGTCGGCATGCGGTGCTGCTGCGGTCAGCTCGTGGCGAGCGCGCCGTAGCGGAACTTGAAGGACGCGTCGAGCGTGTCCTCGGTGCCGGTCACGTCCGTACCCACGACCGCCACCTGGGCGCCCTGAAGATACGGGACGGTGGACAGGTCCTGCGCCACGGCGTCCTGGATGCCCTCGATGAGCGCGGTGCGGGCGTCGGCGTCGGCCGTCGTCGCCTGCTCCAGGATCATGTCGTTGACCTCCTGGTTGACGTAGTGGTTGCTCAGGAAGTTCTCCGTGAGGAAGAACGGCGTGAGGTAGTTGTCGGCGTCCGAGTAGTCCGGGAACCAGCCGAGCTGGTACGCGGGGTAGACGTCGGCGGTGCGGTCCTTCGCGTACTGCACCCACTCGGTGGTCTGCAGGTCGACCGTGAAGAGGCCGTCCTTCTCCAGCTGCTCCTTGATCAGGGCGTACTCGTCGGCCGACGACGGGCCGTAGTGGTCGTTCGAGTACTGCAGGCTGAGCGTGACCGGCGTGGTGACACCGGCGTCCTCGAGGGCGGCCTTCGCCTTGTCGGCGTCAGGTCCGCCGTCGCCGTCGCCGTACAGACCCTTCAGCGACTCGGTGGCACCGGTGAGGCCGTCCGGGACGTAGGAGTACAGGGGCGTGTAGGTGCCCTTGTAGACCTGCTCCGACAGCGGGGCCCGGTCGATCAGGTCCGCCACCGCCTGACGGACGGCGAGTGCCTTGGCCGGGTCGGCCTCGGGCGTCTTGGCGCCGAACGGCTGCGTGTCGAAGTTGAACGTGATGTAGCGGATCTCCCCGCCCGGGCCGTCGATGACCTTGACGTTGTCGTTGGTCGACAGGTCCTCGATGTCCGTCGCCGAGAGGCTCCGGAACGCCACGTCGATGTTGCCCTCCTGGATGTCCAGCTTGAGGTTCGACGAGTCGGCGTAGTACTTGACGTTGACCTCGGGGGTCTTCGCGGCCGGGAGCACGCCCATGTAGTCCTTGTACGCCTCGTACGAGATGAGCTCGTTGAAGGAGTAGCTGGTGATCGTGTACTGGCCGGCGAACGCGTTGCCGTCGACGATCTCGGTGTCCGGCGTCAGCGCGTCGGCCGCGAAGACCTCTTCGTCGACGATCGGACCGGCAGGGCTGGACAGGATCTGCGGGAAGATCTGGTCGTTCTCCGACTTCAGGTGGAAGACCACCGTGGTGTCGTCGACCGCCTCCGTGCTGTCCAGGTTGTAGAGCAGCGAGGACGGGCCGTTCTCGTCCGCGATCGCCACCTGGCGGTCGAACGTGAACTTGACGTCCGACGCGGTGAGGTCGTGGCCGTTGGCCCACTTCAGGTCCGGCTTGAGCACGACGGTGTACTCGGTGGGGGCCGTGAACTCCGCGGAGACGGCGATGTCCGGCTCGACGTCCGGGCTGCCGTACGGGGTGTTCATGAGGAACGGGAAGACCTGGTTCATGACGGCGAACGAGCCGTTGTCGTACGAGCCCGCGGGGTCGAGCGTGGTGACCTTGTCGGTGGTTCCGATGGTCAGTGCACCTCCGGCGGAGGTGCTCCCGCCGTCGGCGCCGCCGTCGTCGTCGCTGCCCGAGCAGGCGGTGAGCACGAGGGCGGTCGCTGCGAGACCTGCGGTCGCCGCGAGGACGCGGCGGCGTGATGGTGCGAGGGAGGTCATGCGCTACCTCTTCTGTCAGAGCCGCGGGCGCGCAGGGGCGCACCCGCCGGCTGGGTTCTCAGTGGGCTATGGGTAGCACACCGATGTGTCCGGCATGTCGAGGGTCTTACCGATAGGTAACATCCACATCTCGGGATGATCACGATCAGCATGCGCAACGGAGCGGGGTGCGTGCACGGTCGCCCGCGCGCGCACCCCGCTGGTTGGCCCGTCACGGAAGGACGATCAGCAGCCTCCGGTCCGCCGAGGCCTGGACGGTGGTCGATCCCGCGTACCGGGTGTCGACGACGTAGAGCCCGACGGGTAGCCGCGGCAGCCGCAGCGTGGCCGTTGCGGTCCTCTGCGTTCCGGGCGTCAGGGCCCCGGTGACCTGTGCGACCACCGGTCCGTCGCCGTGCAGCCGCACGCCGCGCACCGTGGTGGTCACGTCACCCGTCGGGGCTGCACCCTGGGCGGCCCGGACCGTGGCGGTCACGGTGGCCTGCGACGCGCGGCGGACCGGGCGGGGCTCGATCGAGACCGAGGTGGTCGACCGGACGGCGGTGGCGGCAGGAACCTGCGTGCTCGTCGTCACGCCGAGGTTCCCGACGCGGTCGACGGCCCGGTGCTCGACTGCCGTGGCCTCGGCGCCGACCTGGACGGGACCGGCGTAGGTCGTCCAGGCGCCGCTGCCGATCCGGTACTCGAGGTGGTCCACCCCGGAGCCCTCGTCGGCACCCGTGAGCGTGACCCGTCGCTGGGCGTCCACGCTCGCCGACGACGTCGGGCCGATCGCATCGAGGGCGAACGTCACCGACCGGACCGCCGAGACGTTGCCGGCCGCGTCCGTCGCGCGGACGGCGACGGTGTGCTCGCCGTGCCCGGTGACCTGTACGGAGGCGGTCGGCGTCCACGCACCGCCGTCGACCGACATCTCGAGCGAGACGCCGGCCCGGTCGTCCGAGGCGGTGGCCACCACGGTCGCCGGTGCCGCGCGCCAGTCGCCCACGGGGTCGGGGGAGACGAGGAGCGAGTCGACCGTCGGGGCCGTCGTGTCCGCCGGCACCGTGTGCAGGGTCAGGAACGTGACCGAGTAGGGCGGCAGGTCATACGTGAACGAGGACGACAGCCCGCCGATCTCCCGCGTGACCGGCTCGACCGTGCGGGGTGCCGTCTTGGTGTTGGTCGCGCCCGGCGGCGCGACGATCTCCGTGACCGAGCCCGTCGGGGCGATCTCCACGTCGGAGACCTCGACCTGCGTGCGCTGCGTGACGGCCGAGACGTTGACGACCTTGGCGACGATGTCACCGCTGTCCTCGTCGCGCGTGACCACCTGGAAGACGTCCGCCGCGGGGGCGGGGTCGTCGTAGGACATCTGCAGCACCCCGTCGAGGTACAGCTCGATGTGCCGGTCCTGGACCACGATCTTGATCCGGTACGTCTGGTCGGTCGCGATGCTGTGGCCCTCGACCGCCTTCACCTCACCGGCACCGCCCCCGTCGGCCTTCTGCAGAGCCTGGCGCGAGTTGTTCCAGCCGCCCAGGTTCCACCAGAAGTAGTCGCTGGGACCGCCCGCGGCGAACCCGACGAGGAAGCCCTCGGCACCCGCGGTCTTGCGGGCGTCGAGCTCGAGCGTGTAGCTGCTCCAGTCCTGCTCGTAGGCGCCCGTCGGGATGCTCCGGGCGTCGGTGGTCGTCGTGCTCGACTGCACGTACTCGCCGCCCACCACCGACCAGTCGCCCGTCTGCGGCGACCACGCGGACGCGTCCGTGAACGTGTCCTCGAACAGCACGGCGCCGCCGTCGTTCTCGGTCACGCGCACGTTGTCGTAGGCCGCCGACGTGTTCCAGGTGGACAGGAACACTCCGCCGTCGAGCGGCTGCGGCTCGACCGACGGGGTGGTCAGCGTGCTCGGCACCACCTGGTCGCCGACGTTGTTCGAGAACAGGTGCTGGACCCAGTAGTTGGCGCTGGACCAGGACTCGTCGTTGTCGAACCAGATGGCGTCCGGAGACCACTGCACGTACGACTCGTTGGCCAGCAGCGGCGCGTAGGACGCCAGCTCCACCAGGTCGCCGTTGCGCTCCAGCCCCGTCATGTACGCGGCCTCGGACAGGCCGTTCCACCAGGTGTTCCCGCGGGAGGCGTACTCGCCGAGGAACACGTGCGGGCCCTCGCGGTCGTAGGAGTCGTAGCGCTCCGCGTTGGCCAGGAACCAGCTCGGGTCGTTGTAGTAGTGCTCGTCGACCAGGTCCACGTCCTGCTCACGGGCGAAGTCCCAGAGGGTGTCGAAGCGGGCGCCGGTGTCGTCCGGACCGGAGTTGGAGATGATCTTGACGTCCGGGTAGGCGGCCGCGATCGCATCCCGGAACGCCGGGAAGTTGGCCTCGAACGTGGTGGTGTTCTCCTCGTTGCCGAGCCCGATGTACGGCAGCTCGAACGGCTCGGGGTGACCGAGGGCGGCACGCTTCGCGCCCCAGGTGGTGGACACGTCACCGGTCGCGAACTCGATGAGGTCGAGCGTGTCCTGCACCCACCGGGCGATCTGCGTCGGGTCGGTCATCTCGGGGATGGTGCTCCCGCAGCCGTTGGCGCCGACCGACAGCACGGGCAGCGGGACGGCCCCGAGGTCCTCGGCCAGCTCCATGTACTCGAGGTAGCCGATGCCGTAGGACTGGTTGTAGCCCCAGAAGTTCCAGTTGGTGGCGCGCTCCTCGACCGGCCCGATGGTCTCCTTCCACTGGTACGTGCGGCGCCGGTCGGTGTACCCGGACTCCTCGTACGTGCGGAACGTGCCGACGTTGGTGACGCAGCCGCCGGGGAAGCGCAGGAAGGACGGGTCGAGCGCGGCGATCTTCTCCGCGAGGTCCTTGCGCAGCACGGACGTGCCGTTCACCGGTCCGACCCACGTGTCCTGCGGGAACAGGGACACCTGGTCGAGGTGGAGCGTGGAGGCCGCGCCGGCCAGGACGACGAACCGCCCCGCGTCGGTGGTGGCGCTCGCGGTCAGCGTGACCTCGTACTTCTTCCAGACGTCCGACCCGTCGACGTCGACGGTGCCGGACGCGACAGTCTCCGTACCGTTCTCGACGGCCAGGGTCAGCTCCTGCGACGTGGTGGTGCGGACCCAGATGCTCGCGTCGTAGGACGCCCCGTCCTTGACCGCGACCCCGGAGTTGTAGCTCGCGTTGCGGATCCCGTCGCCCGCCGCGGCCGCCACCAGCACGGCCCGGGTGCGGTTGGTCGCGTTGAGCCGGCCGTCGTCGTCGACCACGGAGACCGTGGTCCCGGCGCCGCTGCGGTCGAGGACGTCCCAGGCGGTCAGGCCGGTGAAGCTCGCGTTGTCCGACGCGGTGAACTCGAACGAGCGGTTGCGCACCAGCTCGGCGTAGAGACCGCCGTCGGCCGCGTAGTTGATGTCCTCGTAGAAGATCCCGTACAGCCGGTCGGAGATCTCCGCATCGGTCCCGTCGCCGTCGATCGCGATCGTCGTGCCCTCGGCGACCGCGAACGGCTCGAGGACGAACCCGGCGGCGTCGTCGACACTGCCCAGGACGAGGGCACCGTCGACGATCCCCACGCCCTGCGACCCGTCCGCGGTCGTGAGGTGCAGCCTGCCTCCGCCGGCCTCGGTGAGCCGCAGGGTCGTCGGGGAGTCGCCCAGCGCAAGGCGCCCGTCAGCCAGCACGGTGACGGCACGGTCTCCGACCGTGAGCGCCACACCGCCGGCCACCTCGGTCGCCTCCAGCACCAGGGGGTCGCCGGGCCGCTGCTCCGCGACGACGATCGCGTCGTCGGCTCCGGTCGTCAGGTGCGGCGCGGTCCCGGGTGCCCGCAGTGTGAACGGCCCGTCGGGCACCACGTCCTCGCCGGGGGAGGCCACCAGGGTGACGTCGTCGAACACGCCCGGGAACGTCGTGCCGTCCTGCGCACCGAGCGCGTAGAGGCCCACGTGCTCGATCGGGAACGTCACGTCGACGGAGTTCACGTCGACCCACGCGGCCGTCGGCTCGTCCCAGCGCGCGGTGGTCAGGGTGTCGCCCGTGCGGGTCAGCCGGAGGGTCTCGCCCGTCGATCCGGGGCGGTCCTCGAAGTGGTCGGCGGCGAAGATCGCCGCGGTCTCGATGTCGTTCTCGATCGCGATCCCCGACGGCGTGATCCCGCCGACGAACGTCAGGCCCGACCGCACGTAGTTGTCCAGGTCCTGGTAGGCGATGAGGCCGGCGCCCTGGAACGTCTTGGTGACGGACGCCTGCACGTCCACGGAGATCGAGAAGTCGCCGTCCGGGATGTCGAGCGTCATCACGTTGCGGGCGGAGTTGTTGCCCTGCCAGGTGTCGCCGGGCAGCGCGGTCAGCGTCAGCGCGCCGGGGTTCACCGTCAGCGACCGCGCCGTCGGCTCGTCGTTCACCGCGGTCCAGCGCGCGTTGAGCGTCGCCGAGTCGAAGGTGTCGGTCCACGCGCCGTCGGGGACGGGTGGGGCGGCGCTCGCGGGCGCGACGACGCCGGCGCCGAGCGGTACGGCGAGGGCGACGGCGAGGGCGGCTCGCAGCCCCAGGCGGCGGTGCGGACGGGTGTGGGTGCTCGGTCGCGACAGTACGACGGGCATGGCTGCCTCCCTGCGCGCACATCGTCGTGCGCCTCGCCCGGGACTCCGTCGCGCCCGATGTGAGCGCTAACATCCCGGTGGATGGCACGACCCTAGGGGGAAACGGACGTACCCGACAAGAGTTGTTTACAACGTTTACCGACCCGTCAGTGCGCGGGCTCGGCCTTCCGGCGCTTCGGGATCAGGTGCATGACGCCGAGCACCGCCGCGCCCACCACCAGCCCGACCAGCGCGGAGCCGAGCGTGTCGATCAGCCACGCGAGCAGCCCGCCGACGCCCGGGATGCCGTGCACGGCCTCCTCGAGGTGGTGCAGGAGGTCGATGGGGGCGTGCCAGCCCAGGTCGTCGACGCCCGCGAGGAGGATGTGCCCACCGACCCAGAGCATCGCGACGATCCCGACGGTGGACAGCACGGAGAGGACCTTCGGCATCGCCCGGACCAGACCGCGTCCGACCGCGGCGGCCGCGCCGTTGCGCCGCTCCGCGAGGTGCAGGCCGATGTCGTCCATCTTCACGATGAGCCCGACGACCCCGTAGACGAGCGCGGTGATCGCCAGCGCGACGACGGCCAGGATGATCGCGCGGGACAGGAACGGCTCGTCGGCCACCTCGTTGAGGGCGATCACCATGATCTCGGCCGACAGGATGAAGTCCGTGCGGATGGCGCCGCTCACCATCGACTTCTCGGTGGCCTCGCCCTGGGCGGCCGCCGGGGTCGACGTGTGCTCCTTGGCGTGCCCGCTGACCAGCTCCCAGATCTTCTCCGCGCCCTCGTAGGCGAGGTAGGTGCCGCCGACCATGAGGATCGGGGTGAGCAGCCACGGCAGGAACTGGCTGAGCAGCAGCGCGGCCGGGAGGATGAACAGCAGCTTGTTGCGCAGCGAGCCGACGGCGATCCGGCGCACGATCGGCAGCTCGCGATCGGGCGTGAACCCGTGCACGTAGCGGGGGGTCACGGCCGTGTCGTCGATGACGACGCCCGCGGCCTTGGCGCTCGCCCGGCCGGCCGCCGCGCCGACGTCGTCGACCGAGGCCGCGGCGAGCTTCGCCAGGGCGGCGATGTCGTCGAGAAGGGCCGCCAGACCGCCTGCCATCAGTTCTCCCTCGTCGTCGTGCGCTCGGGCGATCCTGGCACAGGCTCCCCGGATCGGCCGTCCGGTCTCAGTTGAGGCTGGCGTCCTCGGCGAACGTCGAGACGATGGCCAGGTCGCCGCCCTGGCGTCGCAGGACGCGCCGCCACAGCGTGGTCGGTTGCGGGGTGAGCAGGTCGTCGGGGACCGCGTCGACCACGAACCACGAGCGCTCTGCCAGCTCCGCCTCGAGCTGGCCGTCGCCCCAGCCGGCGTATCCCGCGAACACCCGGACCCCGCCCACGTGCGGGACCACCGACTCCGGGGCGGCGTCCAGGTCGACGAGGCCGAACCGACCCGTCATCCGGTCGACGTCGGGGGACAGGTCCGAGCCGTACGGGATCGTGACGACGCCCATGGCGGTGTCCAGTCCGACGGGTCCCCCGTGGAACAGCCTCGGCGGGTCGCTCACGTGGTCGTGCCACTCGGGCAGCACCGCGGCGACGTCCAGCGTCGACGGCCGGTTGAGCACGACGCCCACCGCGCCGGCCTCGCCGTGGTCGAGCAGCAGGATCACCGTCCGGTGGAAGGTCGGTTCGCGCAGGCTGGGGGTGGCGACGAGCAGCCGGCCGCGCAGCGCCGTGTCGTCTGGCATCTGGCCATCATCCCCGGTCACGGAGCTCCCGGCGCATGATCACGCGGGGTCGACCGCCGCTGTGCCCGGTCGTCTCGGCGGCCCGCGTGAACCCTGCGACCTCGAACAGCCGGCGCGTCCCCACGTACCCCGAGATGAGGTCGACGCGGTCGCCGCCGTCGATCTCCACCGGGTACCCCTCGACGACCTCCGCGCCGGACGTCCGGGCGTGCGCGACCGCGCCCTCGAGCAGCTCGTGCATCAGGCCGCGGCGCCGGAACGCCGGCCGGACCACGAAGCACACGATGCTCCACGCGTCGCGGTCGTCGACGAACGGGATGGTCCGCGAGTGCATCAGGCGGCGGTAGCTGCTCCGAGGGGCGACCGAGCACCAGCCGGCGGCCTCGCCGTCCACGTACGCGAGAACGCCGGGGCCGGGTTCCTGGGCGCACTCGTCGCGCATGTACTGCGCGCGTTCCTGGTTGGGCACCCGGCTGTCGCGGTACGCCATGCACCAGCAGCCCCCGCCGCCCGGCTTCTTCACGCCGACGACCTCGAAGA
The DNA here is from genome assembly GCF_056405535.1 of Cellulomonas sp. P1_G12_2. Lineage (NCBI taxonomy): Bacteria > Bacillati > Actinomycetota > Actinomycetes > Micrococcales > Cellulomonadaceae > Cellulomonas > Cellulomonas sp. P1_G12_2. Next base: position 334,575 of record NZ_JBFUBX010000002.1, read on the forward strand.
AGTCGTCGTACCGACCGAGCGCGGGGAGCACCTCGACGCTCATGGCGCCGTCACGGCCCGGAGGTCGGCGAGCGCCCCCTCGATGGTCGCGGCGAGCCCGTCGGGCGAGGCGTCGGTGACCCAGAGCTCGAACCCGGTCGTGAAGGCCGCCACACCGACCTGGGCGGCCAGCCCGGCGGCGGGGTCGGGGACGCCGCGGGCGCGCAGGGCCTCGGCCGCCGCAGTGGCCATGGTCGCGAGCTTCAGCAGCTCGCGTTCCTGGAGCGCCGGGGTCGCCGCGATCACGGCAGCCCGGCGCCGGGCGAAGTCCCGCCGTTCCTCCAGGAGCGCTCCTGCGCCGGCGAACACCCGGCCGACGACCTCGATCGGCGGCAGCCCGGCCGGTGCGGAGGCGATGGCATCGACCAGGTGCTGCTGGAGCGCGGCGGAGCCGTCGAACAGGACCTCGCGCTTGTCGGCGAAGTGCCGGAAGAAGGTGCGCTCGGTGACGCCGGCGCGCTCGGCGATGTCCTCGGCCGTCGTCTGCTCGAAGCCGCGCTCCGCGTACAGCTCCAAGGCGACGCGTGCCAAGCGACCGCGTGCGTCCGGCTCCCATCGACCCATGCGGACAAGTCTAGTGATGACAGCGACTGACATCCGGCGTACTGTCGTGATGACAGTTGCTGACATCAGTTCGAGGGAGTTCCCCATGCACGTGTTCGTCACCGGTGCATCCGGCTGGATCGGCTCCGCGGTCACCGCCGAGCTCCTCGCGGCGGGGCACCAGGTCACCGGTCTCGCCCGCTCGTCGGAGTCCGAGGCCGCGATCTCGGCCGCCGGTGCGTCCGCGCACCGCGGGAGCCTTGACGACCTGGACAGCCTGCGCGCGGGCGCCGAGGCGGCCGACGCGGTCGTCCACCTCGGCTTCAAGCACGACTTCTCCGACATGCCCGGCGCGTGGCGCACGGAGAGGGCGGCGGTGGAGACGTTCCTCGCCACCCTCGAGGGGTCGGACCGACCGTTCCTGCTGGCGTCCGGCGTCGCGGGCCTCACACCGGGGCGGGCGGTGACCGAGCGCGACGCCAACCCGAGCCACGGACCGGACAGCATGCGCGGCGGCGCGGAGAACCTCGCGCTCGGGCACGCCGACCGCGGGGTCCGCTCGGTCAGCGTGCGCTTCGCGCCCACCGTGCACGGTCAGGGCGACCACGGCTTCGTCGCCACCCTTGCCGGCGTCGCTCACGCGGCAGGCGCGTCGGGCTACGTCGGGGACGGCTCCGCACGCTGGCCCGCGGTGCACCGGCTCGACGCGGCCCGCCTCGTGCGGCTCGCGCTGGAGGGGGCGCCCACCGGGTCCGTCGTGCACGCGGTGGCGGAGGAGGGAGTGCCGACGCGGGACATCGCCGAGGCGCTCGGACGCACCCTCGGCGTGCCCGCCGTGTCCATCGACCCGTCCGACGTGGACGGTCACTTCGGCTGGATCGGCCGGTTCTTCGCGCTCGACATCCCGGCCTCGAGCCAGCTCACGCGAGAGCTGCTGGGCTGGGAGCCGACGAACCCGGAGCTGCTCGCGGACCTCGACGCGGGGTACTACGCGGTCGGCGTGTAGCTGTCGGACAGCTGCTCGTCGATGCGGTGACGCTCGTCGTGGATCGCCGCGCCGGCCGCGACCAGCTTGAGCTCGTGCGCCCGGAAGTGGTGGCCGCAGAAGAGCAGGTCCATGCCGTCGGCCGTCGGGAGGGTCGCCTTGACGTAGGCCTGGGCGCCGCAACGGTCGCACCGGTCCTGCCGGGTGAGCTCGGCGGGGGTGACTGTGTGGTCGATCGTGGTGGTGCTCATGTCCAGGTACCTCGTCTCGGTGCAGGGGGCGGAGCGCGGGCTCCGCGGGTGCTGCTCATCCGAACGGTCGCCCCCCGGCCACCATTCCGGATCGGCTGTTCGCCCAGCGATGAACCGCCGCACTGGTAAGGGGTCGGGACTGTGGGCGGGGATACCGGCGCGCGAGACGGGCCTGCGGCGTCGTGTGTCGCAGTCCCGTCCTCGACTCACCCGGCGACAGCCGACACCTGGCGGTCCTGCAGGGTGGGCCCCGTGGGGATCGAACCCACAACCCGCGGATTAAAAGAACGCGGTGACGAGGGCGGGCAGGGCCGGACGTGACCGAGGTCTGCCGGATCCTCCGCCATGAGCGCCAGTGCGGTGTCGGATCGTGCCAGCCTTCACCGGACCTCGATAACGACACCGTGACCAGTGTCGTGACCACCACTTCAAGCCCGTGGCGATCGACTCTTGGTGCCTAGACAGCGCGCGTTCAGGGTCCGCGGGAAAGGCGCTGACCCTACGCTGCGGACATGCCCAACGCGATCAACCCGTCGACTCCAGACCTCAAAGCGGACCTCTCGGCATTCGTGGCCTGGAGGAACGAGAAGCTGCGGGGGGATGAGAAGGGCGAGGCCCAGTCGTTCCTAGACCGACTCTTCCGGGCGCTCGGACACGAGGGGGTCCAGGACGCCGGTGCGGAGTTCGAGTCACGGCTTCGCAAGCGCGAGGACAGAGGCACCGGGTTCGCCGACCTGATGTGGAAGCCCCGCGTGCTCATCGAGATGAAGAAGGCCGGCACGCCGCTGCGCAAGCACTACAGGCAGGCGTTCGACTACTGGGTGCGCGCAGTCCCCGACCGACCGCGATACGTCGTGCTCTGCAACTTCGACGAGTTCTGGGTGTACGACTTCGAGAACCAGCTCGACGAACCGGTCGACGTCGTCCGGATCGAGGACCTCCCGCAGCGGTGGGAGGTCCTTGGATTCATGTTGCCGACCGAGGTCCCGCCGACTTTCGGCAACGACCTCGTCCAGGTAACTCGAGCTGCTGCGGCAGAGGTTGCTCTCGTCTTCACGTCGATGAAGGAGCGCGGCGTATCGACGGTGGTAGCGCAGCGGTTCGTGCTCCAGTGCGTCATGGCGATGTTCTCCGAGGACATCGGGCTTCTGCCACGGCACTCGTTCACAGAGGCCATCACGGACGCCCACACGGGGGCTGAAGCCTTCGACCTCATCGGCGGGCTCTTCCACGAGATGAACGCCCCGGGCAAGACCCCCGGTGGTCGATTCAAGGACACGCCCTACTTCAACGGCGGCCTCTTTGCTCACGTGCATCCACAGGAGCTAACCAACAGCGAACTCGCCCTTCTTCGAGACGCTGCCCAGACAGACTGGGCGGGCGTACGCCCTGAGATCTTCGGCACGCTCTTCGAGGGATCGATGGACTCCGGTGAGCGGCACGCGCGGGGTGCGCACTTCACCTCCCAGGCCGACATCGCGAAGATCGTCGGCCCCTGCATCGTGGACCCGTGGCGGGAGCGCGTCGACGCCTCGACGAAGGTAGGAGAGCTCAACGCCCTCTTGACCGACCTGATGACCTACCGCGTTCTCGACCCCGCCTGCGGATCGGGGAACTTCCTCTACGTCGCCTATCGCGAGCTCCGGCGCATCGAGCACGAAATCACCGAGAAGCTCCGTGCGAAGCGGGGCTCGCAGCAAGCGTCGTTGAGCTATGTCCAGCCCGAGAACTTCCTGGGCATCGACAACAACCCGTTCGCCGTCGAGGTGGCCAAGGTGACGATGCAGCTCGGCAAGAAGCTCGCCGCCGACGAACTCGGTGACGAGGGCACGATCCTGCCCCTAGACAACCTCGACGGAGTCATCAGCTGCTCCGACGCACTCTTCTCACCGTGGCCGAGGGCCGACGTCATCATCGGCAACCCGCCGTACATCGGACGGCGCGGAATGATCGGGGAACTTGGCGCTGACTACGTTGCCCGCCTCGATGAGAAGTACGGTCCCCAGGGGGTGGCGGACTTCGTGACGTACTGGTTCCCCAAGGCTCACGACCACCTCCCGGATGGAGGGCGTGCGGGTTTCGTTGGCACCAAGTCGATCAAGCAGGGTGACGGACGAAAGGCATCACTCGACTACATCGTCGACCACGATGGCGTGATCTTCGACGCCGTGTCGCACATGCCGTGGTCGGGGGAAGCGCAGGTCACCGTATCGATCGTCAACTGGCAGAAGGGCGGCGTTCCGCCGGCGGCGAGGGTGCTGTGGCTCGAAGACGGTCAGCGCCGTGTCGAGGTCGCCGAGATCTCCGGCTCTCTCTCCGCGCTCACCGACCTGCGAACCACCGAGACCCTGGGAGCGAACAAGGACTCGTTCTACCAGGGGCAGACCTTCGGGGTGGTGGAGGCGTTCAAGGTGAGCGGGACCGAGGCGCGCGCTCTCATTCGAGCGGAGCCCGCTGACGCCGAGGTCATCCATGCGGTCCTGGGTGGCCAGGAGATGCTTCACAGCACCGACGTCAACGATTGGGTCATCGACATCCCGGGGCGCGACTCGGACGACGTCTGGGCCCGGTACCCCAAGTTGCTCGCGTATCTCGAGCCCACTGCGATGGCCGACCGGCAGGCCAAGGCCCAAGCGCAGGTGGCGGTGAACCAGGAGATCCTGGCGCGAAACCGTGACGCGCGAACCAACGTCCACCATGTCCGGTTCGCCGAGAACTGGTGGATGCTCGGCTACCGGCGCGCTGAGATGCTTGAGGCGCTGGAGAAGCTGCCGCGGTACATAGTGCTCACCCGAACCTCGAGCGAACTCCGCGGGCCAGTCTTCTCGTTCGTCGATCCTCGCTTTCACATCTCGGATTCGGCGGTCGCGTTCCCGTTCAGCGACGACTACTCGCTGGGAGTCCTTCAGAGCAAGCTGCACACGGACTGGTTCCGGGAGAAGTGCACCACGCTCGAGACACGCCTCACCTACACGTCGAAGAACGTCGGTGGCCACTTTCCGTGGCCGCAGGACCCGACGGTGGAGATCGTCGATCGAGTCGCGCAGGCGGCCGCGAAGATCGTCGAGCACCGCGCGAAGTCCTTCTCGATGGGGGTCACGCTGGCGCAGCAGTACGACGTACTGCGCCGCCCGGGCAAATCAACGTTGCGCGACCTCCACGCTGAACTCGACTCGGCTGTGATGGACGCCTACGGATTCGACCCCCACGCCGACGTGCTGGCCCAGCTCCTCGCGCTGAACCATGTCCTCGCCGAGCGCGAGAGGGCGGGCGACGCGGTGACGCGGCCCGGGCCTGCGCAAGGCTCAGGGATGGTGTCTACGTGGGCGTTCCCGGTGCCGACTCTCTGAGGCGGACAGTGAGGGCACGCTACGCACGCGCTGATACGCAAATCGGGTGCGGATCAAGACGATCCAGCGGATTGCATATCCGACGCCGGCACTATCGGTGCAGGTCAGAGCCGGGGTGGTCACGCGATGGTCACGGAACTGGCCACGCCCGTTACCGCGATTCCGGGGCCCCAGTCGGATCCGGCAGTCGATCTGCCGATCCGCCGTGGGCGACGACAGGGGAATGCGCTACGAGCGCGAGAGCTGCCGAGTAACTCCAACTGAAGCGAGCGCGACGCCTACCAACCCGAGTCCGGCGCACGCCCACACAACGGCCACCGGCGTGATGTCGGCGAACTGGATGCTGATCATGCCGCCGCCTGCCAGCCCGATTAGGGCCCAGCCGGCGTCCGCGAGGACTCCTGGCCAGGCTTCCCGCCGCCGCTGCCCTAGGACGCGGAGCGAGTCGGCCGCCGCCTCGACATGCCCCTTGCCGACGCTGTCCGCGCCTGTGGAACGGGCCACTCGTTCTGCCTCGACGTAGAGGATGTTCGCCGCCCGCCGAACCAAGTCGCTTGCGTGCTGGTCTGCCGAGGGGGACCACCCCATCGGGCTGCTCACGAGACGTCGTCGTCAGTGCCGTAGGCGGTTTCGCCAGGCCAGTAGAGGACGTCGACGATCCCGCCCAGCTCCATCTCCAACTCGGCCTGGCCGCGGGCATGCGCCCAGGCGCGATCTGCATGCACCCGGGCTCGCCAGTCGGGCTTCGATTCGAGCCGCTCGTGGCCGCTGTGAGTCGTTCGAGGGAGCGGTGCCGACCGCCGCACGACGCGCTCCCCAAATAGGAACGTCATCGCCCCTGAGGCGAGGAGCCCCGCGCCGATCGAAAGGGCTATGGATGACCCGGTCTTCAAGGCGGCCGCGGACACGAAGAGCAAAGGAATGGCGGCGAGGACGGTGAGGTAGCCGAGTCGGAGGTGCCAATCACGTCTGTTGGCGGCCTCCCGCGACAGTGAGTTGTGGGCGGCACCGAGGAGCGCCACTGGATATAGCCCATCGATCGCCATCTAGCGCACGCTAGTCGGTTGTTCAGGGCCGCGGCAGAGTGGGTCCCGAAGAGACCCGCTACCTGGCCGTCTCGGTCGCCAGCGCGCGGCGACATGTACCAAAGCGTCGCCTGACGTCGGGCGCGCTTGCCCGCGCCAGAGGGCGGCACGCACACCTCGTGGCGTCGACGGGCCAGTTCGGTGCAGCGGGCCGCGCGTCGCCACGCGTGCGCGCGCGTAGGAGCACGCAGGAAACGCAGGAATCTCTCAATCGAGCCCGGCAATGTGCCAACCGCCGCTGAGCCCATAGGCCGCGCGAGCCTCCGCCTCAGCGCGCCGCACGCCAACCTGGGCGCCGCCTCGGTCGAGGTAGTAGCCCTGGGTGTGGTGCTCGAGACGATCGCCGTTCAGATGGAGGTACTCCTCGGCCTGCGGCCAGAGCGACGATGCACCATCAGGTCGTCGGAGGCAGGCTTTCATCCCGTAGGTCGCCCCCGTCAACCGCTCGCCGTCCCGCGGGAGATCAACCCGCCTGACGTCGACGATGGGTCCGAGGTGCGCCCGCTCGGCCGCGAGGGCGATCGAGGGCCGTGTCACGCGCTTGGTGCGCGCCCACATGTGCACGTGGTTGCCCGTGCCGGCGGGATTCACCTCGACGTGGTACGCCGCCTCCACGGGGCCAGCAAGCGCCTTGAGCGCGCGCACGAACAGCTGAACACCAGCCTTGATCTCGTTCCATGCGGGCCCGACCTGGGTGAGCGTGATGAGGTGGGATGGGCGCGCAAGGGAGATGGCCGCAGCGCGGTCGTAGACCGCGGGCGTGATGCAAGCGTGACAGCGGAGCCGCCCGCAACGCCCGTAGGTCACCTGGCCCGAGGCGAAGCGGCGGAGTACGAGGTGACCCTTCGTCGGGCAACGAGGCCACGAGGTGCCACTGGGTTGTTGGGATTGGTGGTACTTAACGAGGACGGGGCTGGGCTGGGTGTTCACGCAGCGGCCGAGTTCGTGACCGGGTCCAGGCCGAGCGTGATGAGAAGCAGCGCAGTGGCGACGCGGTACTGACCGCCGATTCGGAGTACGGCGCAGGGGAACTCGCCGTTGCGAGCGAGTTCGTAGCCGACGGTCCTCCCGAGGTTCAGCGCCCGGCAAGCCGTGCTGAGATCGACGGCCGCCGGTAGCGAGAGGACCTCCTCGACCGTCAGGGCCCTCCGCGGTGCCGTGTCGATCCCGCTCATGCGCTCGGCTCCTCCATCTCCATCAGGAGGTCGAGGAAGTCGAGGTATGCGAGAAGGTGCTCTCCCCGGGGCAAGTACCTGCCGGACTCCCACGCCGAGATGGCGGTCGGCGAGGCGCCCGTCGCAGCTCCGGCAGTACGAAGAGAGATCCCGTGGGTCTCGCGGAGACGGCGGCGCTCACCGAGATCAGGGAGGCGCTTCTGTGCCGCGAGGCGGTGGACGAGGTTGTCGAACTGTTCGCGCTTGGTGGTCATATCAATCAGTTGAGCGCATCCGGTTCAGAACGGCACCGGGTTCAGTGGGGAGCGTCGAATACCGACCCGGTGAGATGCCGGGGCGAATTTACGACCGTATGAGGACACCAGGTTGACAACCAATGGACACGCGGGCATGGTGGCGCCATGACGAAGCACGCACCCGAGGTTGTATGGGCTGTGGATCGGGTCCACGAAGGGGCGGTCATGCTCACTGCTCATCGCAACTCGGCAGGGGAAGGGGCCGCCGCGGCGACCTTGTTCCTGCGCCTCGACGGCGACGTGCACGACCCGAAGGACAACCACAGATGGCGGTACACGCTGACGTGGCCAGAGCCGGATGAGGAACGGCTATGGCGAGCGGATGGCCGGCTGCTCGCGCACGGTGCGTCGTGGAGGATCGCATCGCTCGAGCTGGAGGCCGCCGTGCCGGCAGGCTCCGACCTTGCTCCCGCCGTCACGTCCCGCGTGTTGCGGCGCGTACCGCTCGGGTTGATCCACGAGGCGCTCGAGACGCTCACGGTTGCGCAGATCGTCGCGGCCGATTCGCTGCTCGAGGTCGCGACAGGACTTAGCGAGTTCCCGGAGGGGTACGTGCCGTATTTTCGTCCCGACGATCCAGCGGAGGACCCACACCGGGGCACGGAGTTGAGATATGCCACGAGAATCCTCGTGTCGCTCCCGGCCATCTCCCGACTGACTCGACGACCGCCGCTCAACGCCACGGCTGAACTCGTGCGCGATTGGCCAGCGCCGTCCCCGAGCAAGGCGGGGCGACCTCCCCGGACAGACCGGGAACTCCTCGAGTTCGCCTGGGTGTTCCTGCAGGCTGAAGGCGTCTACCGGACCGTCTGCATCGAGCGGGACATCCCCCTCGACACCGCCCGAGGCTGGGTGAAGGCGTGCCGTGCGGCCGGATGGCTCGCTCCGGGTGAGCCCGGACGTCGCGGTTCGGCCCGGCCGGGACCGAGGCTGGTCGAGATGATTCAGGCGGTCCTGCCATGACCCCCGGCGTGTTCAAGAGGTGCGCGTGCGTCGTCCCGGCGGACAAGTCAGGAAGGTCCACGCCATGCAGGAAGGCCCACGGCACCTGGTACTACATCGTTGATCTCGGGCCCGGGCCGGGCTCCGATGGCCGCTGGAGAAGCCGCCGGCAGCAGAAGAAGGGCGGGTTCCCGACTGAGAAGGAGGCCGCGCTTGCGCGAGCGCGGGCAACCGCGGCTATCGCCGACGGCACGATGGCCTACGACGAGTCGATGACTGTGGCGGAGTACCTCGATCGGTGGCTCGAGCAGAAGGCTGCAGGAGGGATCAAGCCCACCACGCTTCGTTCCTACCGCCAGCACGTCGACCACTACCTCATCCCGCTCATGGGGCGACGCCGACTACGCGATCTACGGCCCGCCGAAGTTGAAGCCGCGCTCTGTGGCCTCCTGGATCGCAGCGGCCCTCACGGACGTGCGCTATCGCCGGCGACCGTCCAGCGTGTTCGGGCGACCCTGCGCTCAGCGTTGGCTTCGGCCAAGCGCAAGCGGCTCGTCACGCTAAATGCTGCCGAGGACCTTGAGATGCCCGCCGTCCGTCGCCCGCGGGTGTCGCCTTGGGGCCCAGAGGAGCTGGCCACTTTCCTCGATAGGGCGGCCCTTGACGACCTCGGTGCGCTGTTCGAGGTGATCGCGTTCACGGGGCTCAGGCGCGGCGAGGCGCTCGGCTTGATGTGGGCCGACGTCGATCTCGAGCGCGGCAGTTTCGCCGTGAGGCGGCAGGTCATCGGGCTGCCCTCGGAAGTGCCGTGCTCGTACTGCGGCCTCGTGCACAAGGGTCGGCAGTTCGGTTCGCCCAAGACCGAAGGTCGAGACGGTGGAGTCGTCGAGCTGGCGCGGAGCACGGTCGCAACCCTCGAGGCGCATCGCCTCGTCCAGGACCTGGAGCGCGCCGAGTGGGGATCGGCGTACGTGGACCATGACCTGGTGTTCGCACGGGCCAACGGTGAGCCACACGCCCCCGACGCGGTTACGAAGGCGTTTACCGACCTCGTCCACCGAGCTGGCCTGCGCCGAGTGCGACTGCATGACCTACGGCACGGCGCGGCATCGCTGATGCTGGCCGACGGCGTTGATATCGCCGTGGTGTCGAAGATCCTCGGGCACTCGAGCATCGCGATCACGGCCGACACCTACGCGCACCTGCTGCCTGGTGTGGGGCGCGATGCGGCCGAACGCCTCGTTGGGCGCCTGCCGAAGCGCGTGCGTGACCAGAGTGTGACCACCCCCCGTCTCGGCCGGCCGCCGAAGGGAGTGCCCCGCGGCAAAACCGCAGGTCAGACAGTGGGCCCCGTGGGGATCGAACCCACAACCCGCGGATTAAAAGTCCGCTGCTCTGCCAATTGAGCTAGAGGCCCGGGGGATCAGCGCTTTGGTCCGTGGAACCCTCGGGACAACTCCCGTGTAGTTCGCCTGCTCCCGCTCGCCGATCGTAGTCGGCGCGAGGGTGGACGACGGGTCGCGGGTCGCTTGCGCCCGGTCGCACGGTCACGTCGGGGTCTCTGTTCGGTTGTCGTTGTCTCGGCCGGCCTGCTTCGACGATGACTGAACGTGCTGAGCGATGCCACGGGCGCAATCAACATCGCTGCCGACAACGCCGCAGGCGGGTATCGCCGAGGAAGTAGCAGGTGTGCGCGCGAAGGCCCGGCCGCCGGGCCGTACGCTGCGCGGCGTGCTGGCCTACCTCCGCGGCGATCTGGATCGGGCTGCCTGCCCGCCGTTGAACGCCGTCGCTCAGACGTCGTTGAGCCGTCCGGGTGACGATGCGGGGACCACTTCCCGCCGATCTCAGCGCCGGCTGTAAGTCCCGGGCTCGGCCGGACATCTCAGAGCATGGGAACTCAACAGGACGACCCGGCGCGACGGCATGGTGGACGTGACACCGCCGCTGAGCACTTCCAAGGCTTGTGGTCCGCTCACGCCGCTCGGGTGCACGCCTACGCGATGCGGCACGTCGATCCGGACACCGCCCAGGAGGTCGTCTCCGAGACGTTTCTCGTGGCCTGGCGCCGTCTCGCGGAGGTCCCCGGTGAGGCGCTGCCGTGGCTCATCGTCGTGGCCCGCAACACGATCGCCAACGCCAACCGATCGCACTACCGGCAGCGGATCCTCCACGATGAGCTCGCCCGCCTCGCTTCCGTGTCGCCGGCTCCGACGCCGGGCGCCGAGCTGCTCGCGATCGAGCGCATGACCATGCTCCGCGGGCTGGCCGCCCTCTCGTCCGTCGATCGCGAGGCGCTTCTGCTGGTCACGTGGGACGGCCTGACGCCCGCGCAGGCCGCGGCCGTGCACGGCGTCACCGTGGCGACCTTCCAGGTCCGACTGCATCGGGCGCGGCGCCGCCTGTCCGGTCTTGTCGACCCGCCTGGCGAGGAGCCGTCGCCCGGTGACTCCCGCACCGGCACCGACACGACCGACCGCATCGACGACCTTGCCCGGAGGACGCTGTGAACACGCCCACGCTCGATGACCGCCTCACCCACATCGGCCCGACCGGCTCCCCGGACCCCGACGGCCTGGCCGGCGCCTACGCCCAGCTCACTGCTCGCCTCGAGCTCTCCGACCAGGTCGGCGCCCCGCGCTCCGCCGTGGTCGAACCGCTTCGCCGGCTACGGGCTCGGCGGATCAGCCTGACCGTGCTGGTCGGCGCTGCCGCGGCGTTCGCGATCGTCGCGATCCCGGTGCTCAGCACCGGTGGGGGTACCCCGGTCTCGACCGCCAGTGCCGCAGAGCTGTTCATCCGCGCCGGTCAGGCCGCCGGCGAGCAGCCGGACGTGTCTCGTGATGCCGCCTACTGGCACTCCGTGCAGACCTCCGACGTCTGGAACGACGCCAGCAATGGAGTCGAGAGCGCCCGCATCGAAACGTGGACCGGACACCGGGACTGGAGCGTGGTCGTCGACTCCATCCGGAGCCCCGAGCCGACGCTGCAGAACCGCGCACTGTTCGGCCCCGGGATCAGCTGGGACGAGCTGTTCGCCCTGCCCACCGAACCTGCCGCTCTGGAAGAGGCCCTGCGCCGGTACTCCGATGCCACGAGCCCAGACTCGCTGTCGGCCCAGACGGTCTGGGGCGCGGTCGAGGACCTGCTCGTCAACAGCCCAGCGCCGCCCGCCCTGCGGCAGGCGCTCTGGCAGGTCGCCGCGCAGCTTCCTGACACGAGCCTCGGTGGTGACGTCACCGACAGCACCGGGCGCCCCGGAGTCCAGGTGACCCGCCCCTACGAGGAACTGGTCGTCGATCCCGAGACCGGGCGCCTGCTCGAGCGACTCCGGTGGGACAGCACCGACAACCCGCCCTACCGCGACACCTTCCTCGAGCAGGGACCGGCCGACACTGCGCCGAACGCGCCCGACCCGAATCTCCCGCCTGGCTGCACGCTCGACACGCTGTGCGACGGAGGCCATGCGGTCGATCCCTCGGCGCAAGCATCGCCAGCTCAGCGCTTCGAACTTGCTCGGTTCGCTCTGACGCTGCGACCGAGCATGGTTCCGAAAGCTGCCAACGCCACGATGACGACGACCGCGAAGATCCAGGAGCTCACGCTGGCGTCGTCGGCGCTCAACCACCAGATGGCGATGAACACGGCGCTGGCGACGAGCCACAGCGCTACCGCGCCCCGGGTCCAGATCTGACGCATCGGTCATCCCTTCGAGCTCGATGAGCACCGGCAACCAGAGGCCCGACAGATGGGCGGAACAGCGGACGGAACCTCGGTACAACCATCATGTAGCTCGCCGGTTGCCGGGGCACCGTAGCCGCCCTCGCTGGTGTCAGACCCTAGGCGAACAGCCGCCGCGCGATCAGTGGTGCCCGCGCGACCGTCAGGGGGTGAGATGCGCCAGCGAGGGGGTGAACCACGGCTCCGCAGGGGCGATCGGGCCACGCGGGCCGCATAGTTGAACATGTGACCAACTTCCGGATCGACATCACCGACGGAGACGTTCGCGCCGCCAAGCGGGCCTGGCAGGCCGCGCGCGACGCGGACCCGTCGGCGGCGCGCACCGCGCTGCTCCACGAGAGCTACCGCCGGGTGGTGAGCGGTCAGGCACAGCAGATCGCCGACGACTTCCGCCGTTCGCGTGCCGAGCGCACCGTGCGCGAGCAGGTGACTTCGGGATGCCGCTCCGGGCACCCGACGGCGGGATCGTCGCAGCACACACCGGACGAGCTCGGGGCCGACGAGCTGAGCCCTGCCGAGCGGATGGTCCTGGCCGCACTGGGCAGCGGCGGCACGCTGGACGACATCGCCAGGCAGCTGTCGCTGACCCGCAACGTCGTCGTCGCTCTGCTGCGCCACGCCTACCGCAAGATCGGCGTCTCGACGCGCGCCGACGCCGTCACCTGGGTGCTCAAGCACCACCTCCGCTGAGCCCGCCTGCCTCGACATCCGACGGGGCTGGGGCTTCGCGACGTCGCCGTAGGTCTGCCCCGGATCGCCGAGGTGCGGCGCGCGGGTGAACCTCGTCGGGACCCGGACGCACCGACCCGCCGCCTCCGTTACCGTGCGGCGGATGAGTGAGCAGACGGGACCGGGGGCCAGCGGGACGCCGTTCGCCCCGCCGGGCGGCCCTCGCCGGGCGCTCGACGGCGGGCGCGCGGCGGACGAGCCCCACCCTTCCGCGGAGGCGACGTCTCCGTACGCCCTGCCGACCGCGGGGGCGACGTCGCCCGTCACCCCGCCCCCTGCAGCCCCGCCGACGCCGTTCCTCCCCGTCTCGCCCTACGGGCAGGCCGCCCCGTACACCCCGCCGGGCACCTACCCGCAGGCTGACGCGTACGGTCAGGCCGTCCCGTTCCTGCAGCCTCCCGCCTACGGCTCGCCCCCTTCGTACGGTGCGCCGCAGTTCCCCGCTCCTCCGCCGTCGTACGGGCCCACCGCCGCCTACGGCGGGCCCCCGTCGTACGGCACTCCCGGTGCCTGGGGCCCGCCCCTCGGGTACGGCGCCTTGGTGCAGCCCCCGACGGAGGGTCTGGCGATCGCCTCCCTCGTGACCAGCATCGCGGGTCTGCTGGTCCTCGGGGGGCTTCCGGGGCCTGTCGGTGTCGGCCTGGGGATCGGTGCGTTGCGCAGGATCCGGCGGCGCGGCACGAAGGGCCGCGGGATGGCGATCGCCGGCGTGGTCGTGGGTGCGGTGAGCACGCTCGTGTGCATCGGTTGGATCTGGCTCGCGGTGTGGGCGGCGTCGTCCAGCCCCGGTGTGGTCAGCGACTTCGCTTTCGGGGACGAGCTTCCCGACTACACGCTGCGCTCGGACCTCGTCGTCGGCGACTGCCTGCGCGAGTACCCGGACTCGTGGGACCTCGGCACGGCCGACCCCGTGGACTGCGGTGAGGCGCACGCTCTCGAGATCGTGGCGGTCCTCCCGCTGTCGGGTCCGGTCGACGCGTCCGCGGACCCGGCGGATGCCGGGTTCGACCGCGCGTTCGCGCAGTGCACGGCGCACATCGAGCGCGCCGCGCCCGGCCTGCTCGACGAGTGGACCATCTGGACGGATGTGAGCTTCCCGCACCCGGACGACTGGTCGGCGGGCGCGACGACGGCGTACTGCGCGGTGGCGACCGACTCCTCGGGGCTGCGGGGGTCGGTGCTCGACGGCTCGGTCACGGGACCGGAGTAGTCGACGCGTGCCGGACGGACCAGGTTGCGTTCTGCGAGCGTTCCCCGCCCTCGCCCGGGCCGCTCGTCCCATTCTCGGTCTCCCGGCTGGCCGATGGGTCAGTCCTGACGATGGCGCACGTCGTGCCGCCACACGCCGCCCCGCATGACGAGTGCCCCCGAGGCCGACGCGGGCCTGTCCGTGCTCACGCTGGGATTCGAGGTCGTCGACGATCGGCCAGACTGGCCGGTCGTCACGATGCAGGTCGACGGCCACGACCCGTTCGCGGCGGTCGCGAGCGGGTGGAGAGGCTTCGATCCGGCTCAGATGCTCGGCTCGAGCTCCCCACTGGTGCCTCTGGACGGCGATCGCCGGGTCGCGGTCTACCGGTGCACCTGCGGCGAGGCCGGGTGCGGCGTCATCGCGCCCTTCATCGTGCTCTCACCCGACGGGAAGCGGATCTCCTGGGTCGACTTCCGCGACTACGTGGGTGTCTTCGTCGGCCCGGCCGAACCGGAGTCTGCGGACCACGAGGGCACGAAGTGGAACCTGCCTGACCTGCACTTCGACCGCGATCAGTACCTCGCCGAGGTCGCACGAGCCAGTGCCGACCGGTCGTGGGAGACGAGTCGACGGCGCACCGCGCGACTCGTCTCCGAACACCTCCTGCGCAGGGAGCTCGTCGTCCCACCAGACCTGGTCCTCCGAGGGGTGTCGCCTGCGTTCGGCCAGGACGGGGTGAGCCTCAACTTCCTCCGAGTGGGCCACGATCGTGGCCTCCACGTCGAGCAACAGCTTCTCCGGCTCCGCAGTGACGACCCCGATCCGGACCGGGCTGCCGACGACATCGTCGGGCAGCTGCTCGCTGTCGCCCCAGCGGACTGGGCGTCCACGTTCGGCTGACGCCATGCCTCAGCACGGGCCAGGCGCGGGACCTGGGCGACGACGCAGGCACGATGAGCAGCGGCACCGACACGGGACGATCGCGAGGAGCCCGAGGGTGCCTCCACGGCACCGTCGACCGCCCTCGCAGACCGGACGTCGCCGCGTCGGTCAGCCGAGGAAGGCGATCGCCTCGACCTGGACCAGGCATACGGGGTCGAAGAAGTCCGTGGTGGCGGTCATCCGAGCGGGTGGCTGGTCGCCGAAGAACTCCGCGAACACGTCCCAGGCGTCGCGCAGCTCGGGGGTGATCTCGCGGATCCACATCGTCACCTGGACCACGTGCGCCGGACTGGCCCCGGCCGACTCCAGGGTCCGGGTCAGCGCGCGCAGCGCCTCGCGCGTCTGGTGGACGTAGCTCGGCACATCGAAGCCGCCGGCGTGGTGCGCCAGGTAGAGCGTGTCGCCGGCGCGCACAGCGGCGGAGCAAGTGGGGTCTGCCACGTGCGAGGGGAGTCTGGTGATCGTCACGTGCCTGAGATCCTCTCGAGCTGGGCCGGCGTGAGTCGCGGTCGTCGCTGGTGACGGTAGCGGCGCGGGCCCCTGGGGGTGCGGTCCAAGGTCCCGGCCGTCGACGGATGCACGTCAAAGCCGGACGGCACCGGCACGGGCGACGTCGTTCACGAGCAGCAGCGAGCGACGCCTGACGGCACCGCTCAGCTGCAGGTGCGCACACCCCACTGAGCTATGACTCGGCTCGGTGGGCGACCCGCGCTCGTGGTGCGCCGGGAACGCCGGTGGCGTGACTACCGTGAGGCGCATGCCGGCACCCCGCAGTCGCCAGGCGCGCTACGCCAAGCGCCGACAGCGCCGGATGGCCGCCGTCGAGCACGACCTCCGCCCGGAGCAGTGGACTGCGCTCGTCGCCGAGTGGGGCGGCTGCGCCTACTGCGGGGCGAGCGACCGGCCGCTGCAGCGCGACTGCGTCCTGCCCATCTCCCGCGGCGGCCGCTACACGCTCGACAACATCGCCCCGGCGTGCGGCTCGTGCAACGCGAGCAAGTGCAACGACGAGGTGACGGGCTGGTTGCGGCGCAAGCGGCTCGACGAGCGGGCGTTCCTCGAGCGGCACGTCCGGATCCAGGCGGAGCTGGCGCGGAGGTTCGCCGACCATGGACCGGCGGGTCCGGCCGCAGTACTGTCCGAAAATGACCCGAACTAGCACAAGTCGGCCGCGCATCGTCGCCACCGCGGCGGCGGCCGCCCTCACGCTCGCACTCGCAGCGGCTCCCGCTCAGGCGCACCAGCCGAAGCCACCAGTCATCCAGGACCGCTCGAAGGTCGAGGTGCAGATCCTCGCCCTCAACGACTTCCACGGGAACCTGCTCCCCCCGACAGGCAGCAGCGGCCGCGTCGGCCCCACCACGCTGGCCGGCGGCGCCGCGTACCTCGCGACGCACATCAAGAACCTCGAGGCGACCAACCGGAACTCGATCGTGGTGTCCGCCGGTGACCTGGTGGGCGCGAGCCCGATCCTGTCGGCGCTGTTCCACGACGAGCCGACCATCGAGGCCATGAACTCGATCGGGCTCGACCTGAACGCCGTGGGCAACCACGAGTTCGACGAGGGCGCCGCAGAGCTGCTCCGGCTGGACAGGGGCGGGTGCCACCCCACCGACGGCTGCCAGGACGGCACGCCGTTCGCGGGCGCCGACTTCGACTTCCTCGCCGCCAACGTGGTGAACACCGCGACCGGCAAGACCCTGTTCGCGCCGTACTCCATCGAGAAGTTCAACGGTGCCGAGATCGCGTTCATCGGGATGACCCTCGAGGGCACGCCGAACATCGTCAGCGCCGCCGGGATCCAGGGGCTCGAGTTCCGCGACGAGGCGGAGACGGTGAACGCCCTCATCCCGAAGCTGCGCAAGAAGGGCGTCGAGGCGGTCGTCGTCCTCGTGCACGAGGGCGGCTCGCCCACGGCACTGGACATCAACGGCTGCGCCGGCGTCTCCGGTCCCATCGTCGACATCGTCACCAACCTCGATCCCGAGGTGGACCTGGTGGTCAGCGGCCACACGCACCAGCCGTACAACTGCGTGATCGACGGGATCCCCACGACGAGCGCCTACAGCTTCGGCCGGCTCGTCACTGACATCGACATGACGGTCGACCGTCGCACCCGGGACGTCGCCGGGCTCACCATCAACAACCGGATCGTCACGCGGGACGTCCCGGAGGACCAGGCGATCGTCGATCTGATCGCGCGCTACAACGTGGTCGCCGCGCCGATCGCCAACCGGCCGATCGGGCACATCACGGCCGACCTGCCGAACACGCCGAACGCGAACCTGGAACAGGTCATGGGCGACGTGATCGCCGACGCCCAGCTGGCTGCGACCGCCGGACCGCCCCCGCAGGGCAGCGCCGTCGTCGCGTTCATGAACCCCGGCGGCGTGCGCGGCCCACTCACGTACCTAGGCAGTCCGGCCGGTGAGGGGAACGGGGTGGTCACGTTCGGTGAGGCGTTCACCGTCCAGCCGTTCGGGAACATCCTGCAGACCCTGACCCTCACGGGTGCGCAGATCGACCTGCTCCTCGAGCAGCAGTTCTGCGGCCTGAACTCGCCGGCGGCCACGCCGACCCCGGGGTTCTTCAAGGTGCTGCTGCCGTCCGCCGGGTTCTCGTACACGTGGGACGGTGCGGTGGCGAACTCCGCGGCCAACGCCACCTGCGCGACCGACCCGGCCCTCGGTGCGGTCAACCCGGCGAGCATCATGCTCGGCGGAGTCCCGATCGACCTGGCCGCGAGCTACCGCGTGACGGTGAACAACTTCCTCGCCGACGGCGGGGACGGGTTCGGCGTCCTGCGCAGCGGCACCGCCCGCGTCGGCGGCCTGGAGGACCTGCAGGCGTTCGAGGCCTACCTCGCCGCTGCAGAGCCGACCGGCATCAGCCCGCCGCCCCTGACCCGGATCACGCGGGTCAACTGAGCACCTGCCCGGACGCCGTGCTCACGTGCCACGGCGTCCGGGCAGGTCCGGCTCACTCCGGGGGCGTGAACTGGCTCCCGGTGAACAGCGCGCCCTGCGGGTCACGGATCGTCGTCGTGAGCGCCCACGGGGTGTCCTCGCTGGCCAGGACCTCGCCGCCGTGCTCGGTGGCCAGTGCGGCGGTCTGGTCGCGGTCGGCGACGGCGAACGTCACGTGCCAGTGCGGCGCCTCGTTCTCGACGGCGGGCGCGACCCAGCCGATTGCGTCCTCGAACCCCGGCGGTACGGAGACGTCGGCCTGGCGCTCGCGGATGTCGGGGTCGGTGGTGGCCGCGAGGTGGTCGCCGTAGCCGGGCACGCGGATCAACGTGCCGAAGCCGAGGTCGTCGAACACCCAGCCGAACACCTGCGTGTAGAACGAGGTGGCGGGCTCGTCGCTGCGCAGGTCGCTGAAGTTCCAGGTGCCGGGCGCGTTGACGATCTGCGCACCGAGCCGGCGCTTCGGCTGCCAGAGCCGGAGCGGCACCCCCTGCGGGTCGGTGAAGCCGGCCCACGTGCCGCCCTCGCCCGCGACGGTCGGGCCGGTGGTGACGGCGCCGCCCGCGGCGGTGATCCGGTCGAGGACTGCCTCGACGTCGTCCACGGCCACGTAGGTGTGCCAGCCCGGGTCGTCGGCGCCCTCGCCGACGCCGGCCACGTCAAGACCGTCCACCTGAGCGATCACGTACCGCGGCGCCCCGGGCGGGCTGGCCTGATGGAACGTCCAGCCGAGCACGGCGCCGTAGAACGCCCGTGCTCCGTCGACGTCCCGCTGCTCGATGTCCACCCAGGACGTCACGCCCTGCGGGTAGGTCCGCTGCTGCTGCGTCATTTGTCCAACCTAGGCAGTACCACCCACACGCAGCGAGGCCTCGAGCAGGGTGCAGGAGAAGTCGGCGAAGTCGACCTGCCCGACGGGCTGGAAACCGGACGACTCGTAGTACGTGCGCAGCACCGGGTTGGTGGTCCGGCAGTCGAGCCGGAGCACCTCGACGCCCGCGTCCCGACCCTGTGCCGCCGCCCAGTCGAGCAGGGCGGCGCCGAGCCCGCGACCCGCGGCCCGGCGGTCGACCATGAGGCCGTGCACGTAGACGGCGGGGGTGTGGTCGTCGCCCCAGAAGTCGGGGTCGGTCCACAGGAGCCGGACCGTTCCGACGATGCCGAGCTCGTCGTCGCGGACCACGTGCCACTCGCCGGCGTCGACCTGCGCGGCGACGCGCTCGCGGGGGAGCGACCCCGGCGGCCACTGCACCGTGCCGTGCGCGGCCATCCAGTCCTCGAGGGACCGGCGCAGGGCGTGGATGGCGTCGACGTCGGCGGGGACGGCCAGGACGGGGAGCACCAGCCGACGGTACCCGTTGCAACTGACTGGTTGCTTATGCAACTCTAGAGTTGCAGGCTTCGATCGAGAGGATCTCCCATGACGACCGTCAACCCGCAGGCCGTGATCGACACCGAGAGCTACCAGGTGACGCGCACGGTGCACATCCGCGCGACGCCGGACCGGGTCTGGGCCGCACTGACGCGCGACGACCTGGTTGCGCAGTGGTTCGGGAGCACCGCGCACCTGCCGGACCTGCGCGTCGGAGGCATGGGGACGTTCGGGTTCGAGGGCTACGGCGTGTTCCCCGTCCGCATCGAGGAGTACGACGAGCCGGTGGTGTTCGCCTTCACGTGGGGATCACCGGGAGAGCCGCTGCGCGAGGACAACTCGACGCTGGTCCGGTTCACGCTCGTCGCCGACGGTGACGCCACCCTGCTGACCGTCGTCGAGTCCGGCTTCGACCTGCTCGGCCGGGACCCGCTGGTGGCGATGGAGAACAACCGCGGCGGCTGGACCGCCGAGCTCGACGAGCTGGTCGCGCTCCTCGAGGGCGCGGCATGAGCAGCGCGACGCTGGCGCCCGTGTTCGCGGCGCTCGCCGACGACACCCGGTGGCAGATCCTGCAGGAGCTGGGCCGCTCGGACCTGTCGGCCTCCGCGCTGGCCACCCGCCTGCCGGTCACCCGGCAGGCGATCGCCAAGCACCTCGGGGTGCTCGCCGAGGCGGGACTGGTCGTCCCGGTGCGGGCCGGCCGCGAGATCCGCTACCAGGCCCTGGGGTCGCGGCTGTCCGAGACCGCGCGGGCCCTGGAGGCCATCGGGGCGGAGTGGGACCGCCGGCTCGCGACGATCAAGCGCCTCGCGGAGGAGCAGCCCTGAGGGACTGACGCCTCAGGGCTCGCATCGCTAGGGTCCAGACATGGCTGCGAAGCGGCGCCGATGGTCCGACTACGTACCGATCGTCGGCGTGCTGCGCACGTACGACCGGCGCTGGCTGCGTCCCGACGTGGCCGCAGGTGTCGCGGTCGCGGCGCTGATCGTCCCCAAGAACCTCGGGTACGCGGGGATCGCGGGCATCCCGCTGCAGAACGGCCTGTACGCCGCCGCGGCCGGCGCGATCCTCTACGCGATCTTCGGCACCAGCCGGCAGATCTCCACGGGGCCCAGCTCCGGACTGGCCGCGGTGGCCGCCAGCGCGGTGCTCGCCGCGGGGCTCACGGGCACCGACGTGGCCTCGTTCGTCGCGGGGATCACGCTCGTCGCCGGCCTGGTGTTCGTGGTCCTCGCGGTGCTCAAGATGGGGTGGATCGCGCAGTTCCTCTCGCGCGCCGTCGTGACGGGCTTCCTGTTCGGCGCCGCGATCGACGTCGTCATCGGCGAGCTGCCCAAGCTCACCGGCACGAGCGCCTCGGGGGACACACCCCCGCAGGAGCTGTGGTCCTGGCTCGGCACGCTCGGCGACGTGCACCCCGCGACGGCCGTCGTCGGCGTCGTCTCGCTGGTGACGGTCTTCGGCTTGCGGCGCATCGCCCCACGCGTGCCCGGCGCGCTCGTCCTGGTGGTCGGCGGGCTCCTGGCGTCCTGGCTGCTCGACCTGGGGGAGCGCGGCGTCGCGCTGGTCGGCGACGTGCCCCGCGGACTTCCCTCGGTCGTCGTGCCCGATCCGGCCCTCATGCTCGACCACGTCGCGACCGTGGCCCTCGCCTCCGTCGCGCTCGTGATGATCGGGTTCTCGCAGACCGCGGGCGACGCCCGCACGTTCGCCGCCCGGCACCGCTACCGGGTCGACATCGACCAGGAGTCCCTCGCCCAGGGGGCCGCCAACGTGGGTGCCGGCCTGGTGCAGGGCATGCCGGTGTCCACGAGCCTGTCGGCGAGCTCGCTGAACGACCGCGCCGGAGCGCGCACCCCCGTCGCGTCGCTCACGTCGGGCGCCATGGTCCTGCTCACCCTGCTGCTGCTGGCGCCGCTGTTCTCGGGGCTGCCGACGGCGGTGCTCGGCGCGATCATCATCGAGGCCGTCGTCATGGGGATGATGGACGTGCCCGCCATGCGCAGGCTGTTCCGGGTGCAGCGGTTCGACTTCTGGATCGCGATGGTGGCGCTGGTGAGCACGCTGGTGGTCGGCGTGCTGGCCGGGGTGCTCGTCGGGATCGCGCTGTCGCTGCTGTGGCTGGTCTCGGTGACCACGCGGCCGTCGCTGCCGGTGATGGTGCGTGAGCCCGGGACGCAGGTGTTCCGCGAGGTCGACGAGCACCCGGAGGACGAGGCGGAGCCGGGCATCGCGGTGCTCCGCATCGACGGCGGCCTGTTCTTCGCCACCGCCGACGCCCTCGAGGACCGGGTGCGCGAGGTCGCCGACGCGAGCCCGGGGCTGACGGCGATCGTGATCGACTGCGGCGCGATCACGATCATCGACGCACAGGGCGCCGCGACCCTGCACGACATCCTCGACCTGGCACGCGACAGGGACCTCGCCGTCCGGCTCGCCCGGGTCAAGCCATCGGTGCGAGCGACGCTCGCCCGCGACGGCGTGGTCGACCGCGTCGGGGCCGACCGGTTCCACGGGAGCGTGCACCGCGCGGTCGAGGCCCACCGGAACGGGTACTGACAGGGCCTCCCTCGTCCGCGGCGACCGCCGTACCGTCGATCGCATGGACACACGCACACTCGGAACCGACCTGGTGGTCTCCGCGATCGGCCTCGGCTGCATGGGCATGAGCCAGAGCTACGGCCCCAACCCGGGGGACCGCGACGACATGATCGCCGTCCTGCGCGGCGCGGTGGACCGGGGCGTCACGTTCTTCGACACCGCGGAGGTGTACGGCCCGTTCGTCAACGAGGAGCTCGTGGGCGAGGCGCTCGCACCCGTCCGGGACCGGGTCGTCATCGCCACCAAGTTCGGCTTCGACATCCAGGACGGGAAGTCGGTCGGCGTGAACAGCCGGCCGGAGCACATCGCGGCGGCGGCCGACGCCTCGCTCCAGCGGCTCGGCGTCGACGTCATCGACCTCTACTACCAGCACCGCGTGGACCCGGACGTGCCCATCGAGGACGTCGCCGGGGCGGTCAAGGAGCTCGTCGCCGCGGGCAAGGTCCGGCACTTCGGGCTGTCCGAGGCGGGCGCCGGCACGATCCGCCGCGCGCACGCCGTGCAGCCGGTGACCGCGCTGCAGAGCGAGTACTCGCTGTGGACGCGCGACCCCGAGGCGGAGGTCCTGCCGGTGCTCGAGGAGCTGGGGATCGGCTTCGTCCCGTTCAGCCCGCTCGGCAAGGGGTTCCTCACCGGCACGGTCGACACGACGACCACGTTCACCGACAAGGACATCCGCACGACGATCCCGCGGTTCACCGAGGAGAACCGCCAGGCCAACCAGGCCCTGGTCGACCTGGTGACCACCGTGGCTGCGCGTCACGGTGCGACGCCCGCGCAGGTCGCGCTCGCGTGGCTGCTCGCCCGCACGCCGTGGATCGTCCCGATCCCCGGCACCCGCCGCCTGACCCGGCTCGACGAGAACCTCGGTGCCGCGCAGCTCGCGCTGAGCACCGAGGACCTCGCCGAGCTGACCCAGGCCGCGGACCGGATCGGCGTGCACGGCAACCGCTACAACGACGCCGGCATGGGCATGGTCGGCCTGTAGGAGGTCAGTGCGCGAGCACCGGCTCCCCGTGCGCGGCGGCGGGTGCCGTCGCGGCCAGGCGGGCGGCCCGGTCCGCGCGGGTGCGGAACAGGGTCGCCGTGAGGACCGCACCGAGCAGGAAGATCCCCGCCGACCACGAGTACGCCACGGAGAAGCTGTGGATGGCTGCGTCGGCCATCACCTGCGGCGTGGCGGGCGAGTGGTCCGTGAGGTAGGCGGTCGCGGCGGTGGCGGCCAGGGTGTTGAGCACCGCGGTGCCGATCGCCCCGCCCACCTGCTGGCTGGTGGAGACCATCGCGGAGGCTGCGCCGGCCTGGCGCGGTGCGATCCCGAGCGTCGCGATCTGGAACGACGCGGGCATGATCGAGCCCATCGCGATGCCCATGGCGATCAGCCCGACGACCACGTGGCCGTAGCTGCTGTCGGCGTCGAGGGTCGTGAACCAGAGCATGGCCAGCGCGCCGACGGTCATGCCGATCGGCACCAGGAGCTTGGGCCCGAACCGCGGGACCAGGATGTTCGACTGGATCTGTGCGGTGATGATGATGAACAGGACCATCGGCAGGAACGCCGTGCCCGTCTGCATCGGGGTGTACCCGAGGGTCAGCTGCAGGTAGTACGTGAGGAAGAGGAACACCCCGAACATCCCGGAGCCCGCGACGAGGATGGCCAGGAACCCGGCGCCACGGTCGCGGTCGAGGACGATCTCCAGCGGGAGCAGCGGGTACTCGGTGGTGCGCTGGCGACGGACGAAGGCGATCAGCAGGACGACGCTGGCGGCCAGCGAGCCCCAGACCACCGGAGCGTCCCAGCCCTGAGGCTCGGCCTGCGAGAAGCCGAACACCAGCGCGAACAGGCCCGTGGACGCCAGGACGACACCGGGCACGTCGAACCGGCTGCGGTGCGTGACGTCCGTGCGGGAGAGCAGGACGCTGCCGGCGACGAACGCGACGACGGCGATGAGCACGTTGACGTAGAGGTTCCAGCGCCAGTTGAAGTTCTCGGTGAGGTAGCCGCCGAGCAGCAGGCCGATGGCACCGCCCATCCCGGCGATCGCGCCGAAGACCCCGAACGCGCGGGCACGCTCCTTCGGGACGGTGAACGTGGTGGTCAGGACGGAGAGGGCGGCGGGTGCGAGGACCGCCGCGAAGACGCCCTGCAGGGCGCGGGCGGCGATGAGCAGCTCGAAGCTCTGGGCGGCGCCGCCGAGCGCGGACGCGACGGCGAACCCGACGAGCCCGACGAGGAACATGCGGCGGCGTCCGAACATGTCGGAGAGGCGGCCGCCGAGCAGCAGCAGGCTGCCGAAGGCGAGCGCGTAGGCGGTGACCACCCACTGGCGGTCGTTGTCGCTGAACCCGAGGTCCGCCTGGGCGGAGGGCAGCGCGATGTTCACGATGGTCGCGTCGAGGACGACCATCAGCTGGGCGAGGGCGACCGTCGCGAGGACGAGCCAGCGCTGCCGGCTCTCCGGTGCGGTGGTGACAGTGGACATGGTGATGCTCCTGTGACGTCGTGGTCGGTGGAGCGAGAGTAATATGGAACTAGGGAGTTTCGGAACCCCCCAGTCTCGATTTGTTTCAGCGCTACGCTGGCAGCCGAATCAGCAGCAAGGAGAAGGAGCATCGTGGAGGACGGGTCGACGACGATCGCGCGCCGCCCGGGCCGACGACGCGACGGGTCGAAGGACGACGCGATCCTGGTCGCGACCCGCGAGCTGCTCGCCGAGCGCGGCTACGACGGCATGACGATGGACGCCGTCGCAGAGCGCGCCGGGGCGGGCAAGGCGACGGTCTACCGCCGCTGGCCGTCCAAGGTGCAGCTCACGGTCGACGCCGTCGTCTGCATGCGGGGCGTCGCGCCGACGGCCGACGAGATCCCCGACACGGGGTCGCTGCGCTCCGACCTGCTCGCCGTCCGCTTCGGCAAGCCGCGCACGGACGACTCCGAGCTCATGTCCGGCCTGTGGTCCGCGGTGAGGGAGAACCCCGAGGTCGCCGCCGTCTTCCACGAGCAGTTCGTGCGCTCCCGGGTCGGTCTGATGCGCGGGCTGCTGGAGCGAGCGGAGGCCCGCGGCGAGCTGCGTCCGGACATCGACCTGGAGATGGTCGCCGCCGTCGCGCCCGCCATGATCGCCTACCGCAAGATGGTCGCCGGGCAGAAGATCGACGACGAGTTCGTGGTGCAGATGATCGACACGGTCATCCTGCCGCTGGCCACCGGGTCCGCCCCGACGCCGACGACCGGCTAGCTCCCCGCGAGGACCTTCGCCTTCGCGGCGGCGTACTCCGCGTCGTCGAGGTGACCGTCGCGGTGCAGCGCGCTCAGACGCTCGAGCCGGGTGGTGACGTCCTCGTCCGGGGGAGCCGGCGCGTCGGCGGAGGTGGACGCGTGCGCGTGCCGGGTGCGCTGGAACGTCTCGGCACCGTCCTTGGCGGCGGTGGCGGCGCCCCGACCCGCCTCCGCGGCACCCTTGACCAGCGCGACGCCGGTCTCCCCGACCACCACGACCGCGGTGGCGCTCTTCGACGTCAGCGACTCCTTGGTGGTCTCGCTCAGCGGGAGCTTGCCGATCCCCGTGGCGACGATGCGCTGCACGTCGTACGCGATGCCCAGGCGGTGCAGGCGGTCGTCCAACGACCCGGTGTCCTCGGTCGACATGCGTACCCCTCTGCTCGTCGGCGTGCCCTGCCCCGCATCCTCTCAGGCCGCGGCCGGCGTGGTCACCGTGCCCGCCGAAGGTCGCCGCCCGCCCGGTACGTCACCTCACTGACCGACGGTGAACCCCATGAGGACGTGCTCCCACCCCTCCGTGGCGGGCTCTCCCTCGAGCGTGGAGAGCTCCGTGACGGCCCCCGTGGTCACGTCCGTGCTGATCGTGCGCTGCCGGCCCGCCTTCCCGTGGCCGACGTAGCAGCTGTTGAGGTCGGCGATCACGGAGCCGCCCCCGCGCTGGAAGCCGTACGAGTGGTCGTACTGACCCCACTGCGTGGTGAGCGGCGAGATCACGCCGTCGGCGAGCACGGCCGGGTCGCCGCCGCCGTCGCACGGCGGCTCCTGGGTGATCACGCCCAGCAGGACGCGGCCGTCCGGCAACGGCGTCGCGTCGACCACCGGGTGCTCCGACGTCGCGAGCAGCCGCGGGGGAGTCTCCGGGCGCGCCGCGTCGAGCGACAGCAGGTTGGCCGGCGTGCCGCAGGAGAGCAGCAGCTCGTGCGGACCCGACCAGCCGCCGACCGTGCACGTCCGGTCCGTCGTGACCGTCGTGACCGTCGTTGCGTCGCCCGAGCGCAGGTCGACGAGCACCAGGCGCCCGTCCGTGCCGGTCGCCGACACCCACCGGCCGTCCGGACTGAGCGACGTGGCGTACGCGGAGTCGTCGATCGCGCCGAGGTCGCGCTGCGTGCCGTCGGGCTCCCGGACGAGCAGGTGGAACGTCGCCCCCCAGGTCGACATGCGGTTCTGGGGCCCGAGCACGTTCCTGGGCGCCGGGACCGCCCCCTCGGGGAGGTCGCTGTAGTCCGTCTGCGGCGCTGCCCACACCGTCGTCCCGTCGGGGGTCCCCCCGATCCACATCGCGCTGAGCGGGAAGTCCGGCCACGGCTGGAGGTCACCCGTGCGCAGGTCGAGCCGGCCGATCACGTCGACGGGCCGGTCCTCCAGGTAGTTCGTCGTGGTCGCGAGGACGAGCGGCTGGCCGGCGGTCCACCAGAACACGTTGAGCCCGGTGCGGACGCTCGTCTCGAGCGCCGGGTACCGCTCGCCCGACGGGGAGACGAGGAGGAGCCGGTTGCGGTACGCGTCCGTCGGGGCGTCGGACGGGTCCGTGCCGACGCGCGTCTGGTTGTCGGTCACGAGCGTCCACCCGGCGGTGCTGCTCTCGACGAGGCCACCCGGCAGCGGCAGGGGCTCGCCGACGTGCACCGCAGGCGGCGTCGGTGTGGGAGTCGCCGTCGGGCTCTCGGTCAGGCTGACCGCGGGGACGGGGGACTGGTCGGCCCGATGGGTGCCCAACCACGCCGTCGCGCCGAGCACACCGACCAGCCCGACACCGGCCACGCTCTGCAGGGAGTGCCGGACGGCCCGCCGCTGCCGCACGCGCCGCACCGTCCCGGCCAGGGTCCCGGTGTCCGGGGTGGCCCCGGACCGCCGGCGTTCGATGGCCACCTCGGCCTCGGCCAACAGCTGCCCCAGGTCGCTCATGAGCGGGCTCCTCTCGGTGTGCCGTCGACCAGGCGAACGCTCGGCCGCTCGTCGGCCTCGGGGTCGGTGGTCGCGCCCAGCCAGCGTTGCATCGCGGCCGCGGCGTCGGACGTGTACCTCTTGACGGCGCCCTGACTCAGTCCGAGCTGCTCGGCGGTCTGGGCGACCGACAGGTCCTCGAGGTGCCGGAGCACGACGCAGGCGCGCTGGCGGGGAGTGAGTCGGGCGAGCGCCTCCAGGACGTCCCGCTCGAGCCCGGGGAGCACCGTCTCCACCGGCGTCTCCGGGTGCCCGGCCACCCGGTCGGCGGCGCGCCGCTCGCTCGCCGCCGTCCGTGCGCGGTCGATGGACCGGGTGGCGATGGCGCGGCGCACGTACGCCTCGGCCTGAGCCAGGGTGGTGAACCGCGCGCGGCTGGAGAAGGTGGCGACCAGCGCGTCCTGCACCAGGTCCTCCGCCTCGGCGGGCGTCGCCGCCAGCAGCGTCGCCCGGGCCAGCAGCGCGGCCCACCGCTCCTGCACCAGCTGGGCCAGCAGGCCCTCCCACCGCGCGCTCATCGGCCCCCTGCCTGGCGTTGTCGTGTGCCCGCACGTCGGGCCACACCTGAAGAACGGAGCGTGGCAGAGATCGGTTGGTCACCGGGCCGCAACGGTCCCCCGTGCTACTGTCCGCAACAGGACGCTTGACCATCCGCTTGACCATTCCATGACCATTGCAAGGCGCAGCTCTACCGCCCTCTGCGACGACCTGGACGTGAAGGACGACGATGACCGACGCAGCCCCCTTGCAGCCCCCCGCGCCGCAGTCCGTCTTCGCGCTGGAGGCCCCTGCCCCGATGGCGCCGGTGGCGGCCACGCAGGCTCCCGCGATGGCCCCGCAGATCCCCGAGTCGGCGCTCCCGGGCCTCGACGCCAAGGTCAGCGCCTACGTCGACGGCCTCATGAAGGCCCAGGTGGGATCGCCGGAGCTGGCCAGCAAGGCCGACGACATCCGCCTCATGGGCGACTCCGACATCCGCGCGGCCGCCGACACCTCGAACCGGCTGCTCCAGATGCCCGTCAAGGAGCTGCGCGAGGGCGGGGTCTCCGGCACGTCGCAGGTGAGCAAGTCGCTGCTGGACCTGCGCAAGACGGTCGAGAGCCTGGACCCCAGCGAGGCCACGATCGGCAAGAAGCTGCTCGGGCTCATCCCGTTCGGCGACTCGCTCACCGACTACTTCCGCCGGTACGAGAGCTCGCAGAAGCAGATCGACGCCATCGTCCGCGCGCTGTACAACGGCCAGGACGAGCTGCGCAAGGACAACGCGGCGCTCAACCTGGAGAAGCAGCACCTCTGGGACACGATGGCCCGCCTGCACCAGTACATCTACGTCGCGGAGTCGCTGGACACGCGCGTGTCGACGGCCATCGCGGAGCTCGACGCCACGGATCCCGCGCGGGCCAAGGCGCTGCGCGAGGACGTCCTGTTCTACGTGCGCCAGAAGCACCAGGACCTGCTGACCCAGCTGGCCGTCTCGATCCAGGGCTACCTGGCGATCGACATCATCATCAAGAACAACATCGAGCTCATCAAGGGCGTGGACCGCGCCACGACCACCACGGTGGCCGCCCTGCGCACGGCCGTCATCGTCGCGCAGGCGCTGAACAACCAACGGCTGGTCCTCGACCAGATCACCGCGCTGAACGCCACGACGACCGGGCTGATCGCGTCGACCGCGAAGATGCTCAAGGAGCAGTCGGCGGGCATTCAGGAGCAGGCCGCGCAGGCCACCGTCGGTCTGCCGCAGCTGCAGCAGGCGTTCACGGACATCTACGCGACCATGGACTCCATCGACACGTTCAAGGTCAAGGCGCTCGACTCGATGGCGACGACCATCGGCGTGCTCGAGACCGAGACGACGAAGGCGCGCACCTACCTCGACCGCGTGAAGCGTGCGGACACCACGGACGTCGCCAGCGGTTCGCTCGATCTCGGCACGTAGGCACCGCAGATGAGCTGGTTCGCACGCCTGAGGGGGCGGCGTCGGGAGCCCGAGCTTCCCCCTGCACCGCCCGCGCCGACGACGGCGGACATCGTCGCGTCCGCGCACCAGGTGGAGCAGCAGATCGCGGGCAGGGTGCCGGCCGCGGTGACCGCGCGCGTCCTGCGGATCACCCGGACCGTCGACGAGATGGCGCCGCGGCTGGACCGGCTCGGCGCCGGCAGCCTCCAGGCGCACACCGTCGTCGCGACCGCCACGAGCTACCTGCCCGAGGCCGTCGGCGGCTACCTGCGCCTGCCGCGGGACTTCGCCGACCGCCGCGTGGTGTCGAAGGGCAAGACCTCCCTCATGGTGCTCTGCGACCAGCTGGACCTGCTGGGCGTGACCCTGGACAAGATCTCCGACGCCGTCTCCCGCGAGGACGCCAACGCGCTCGTGGCGCACGGGCTGTTCCTCGCCGAGAAGTTCGGCGGCACCTCGCTCGCGCTGGCCCCGGAGGCCGGCCTCGACACGCCCCAGGTGGAGCGCCCGTGACCCTGACCGACGCCCTCGACTCCCTCGAGACCGTCGGCGCTGCTGCCGGCCTCGACGGCGCCGCCGTCCGCGACGAGGGCGCGCGCCTCGCCGCCGCCGTCGCCGAGTCGATCCCCGGGGCGGCCACGGGATGGCTCGCCGCGGTCGGCTCGCCGGACGCGACCTTCGGGGCGTTCTTCGCGGCGGCCTCGAGCGCGCGGCGCTGGCGGTCGGCCCCGACCGACCTGCTCGTCGGGCTCGTCGGGACCCCGCACGCATCGGGCTACGCGAGCGCGCTCGCGGACGTGGTGTCCGCCGCGTGCGACCTCGGACCCGCACCGATCGAGGTGATCGCCCGCGCCTCGGCCACCGCCGCCGTGCAGCTCGCAGGGGTGAACGGTCCCACCCCCGTGGCGACCGATCCGCCGTCCGCGTTCGACCTGCCCCGCCTCGACCCGTCGTCGTTCGACCTGTCCGCCCTCGCCCTGCCGCCGCAGCCCGGCGCCGGGGAGCCGGGGCTCGTCCCGGTCCGCCCGACGCCCGTCGCGGGTACGACGTACGTCCCCGAGGAAAAGCCGGCGAAGACCCTGGAGGACCTGCTGGCCGAGCTCGACGCGCTCGTCGGCCTCCGCCGCGTCAAGGCCGAGATCCGGCAGCAGACCCAGCTCCTGCGGGTCGAGCGCCTGCGCACCGAGGCCGGTCTCACGGCGCCCACGCTCACGCGTCACCTGGTGTTCCTGGGCAACCCCGGCACGGGCAAGACGACGGTCGCGCGGCTGGTGGCCGGCATCTACCGGGCGCTCGGGCTGCTCACCCAGGGGCACCTGGTCGAGGTGGACCGCTCCGAGCTGGTCGCGGGGTACCTCGGGCAGACGGCCGTGAAGACCTCCGAGGTCGTCGCGACGGCCCTCGGTGGGGTCCTGTTCGTCGACGAGGCCTACGGGCTGGCCGAGGACCAGTACGGCGCCGAGGCGGTGAACACCCTGGTCAAGGACATGGAGGACCACCGCGACGACCTCGTGGTGATCGTCGCCGGGTACCCGGGGCCGATGGCGACCTTCCTGGCCACCAACCCCGGGCTGGAGAGCCGGTTCTCCACGACGGTCGAGTTCGACGACTACACCGACGCCGAGCTGCGCGAGATCTTCGCCCGCGCCGCGGCCAAGGCCGACTTCGAGCCGACGCCCGAGTGCCTGGACCGGTTCGAGGAGCTGGCGTCGCTGCAGATCCGCGACGAGGGGTTCGGCAACGGCCGCTATGCGCGCAACGTGCTGGACCAGGCGATCACCAGGCACGCCTGGCGGCTGCGGGACGTTGAGCAACCGACGGTGGACCAGCTCCGGCTGATCCTCCCGGAGGACCTGGTGCCGGCCCCCGACGAGCCGGCCCCCGACGAGCCGGTGGCCGACGAGCCGACGAGTGACGAGCAGGTAGCCGAGGAACCGGTGGCCGACGGGCCCACCGCACAGACCGACGCCCACATCGAGGAGTCCGCGTGACGCAGACCATCGCCCCGCCGGCGGCGCCCTCCGCCGCGGCCCCTCCGGTCCACCGCACCGGGCTGCGCGGCGCGCTGAGCCGCACGCCCGGCCGGCTGCGGGTCGCCGGCGTCGTGTCCGTGCTGGCCGCCGCCGCGGTGGGCGTGATCGGCCTCAACGCGGGTCTGGCCCAGTCCGAGGCGCTGTCCGACGCCGACGCCGACACCACCCAGCTGGTCGGCATCCAGGACGTCCGCAACGACCTGGTGGTGGCCGACGCGACCGCGACCAACGCGTTCCTCGTCGGTGGCCTGGAGCCGCCGGAGCAGCGCGCCCGGTACGACGAGGCCGTCGCGTCCGCCGCGAACGGGCTCGCCGAGCTGGCCGGCTCCAACGGCGCCGACGCGGACCTGCTCGGCCAGGCGAACGCCGGACTGACCACGTACACCGGCCTCGTCGAGCAGGCCCGCGCCAACAACCGGCAGGGCTTCCCGGTCGGTGCCGCGTACCTCGACCAGGCGTCGGCGGTGCTGCGCACGGACGTGCTCCCGCACCTGGACGACCTGGTGCAGGCCAACAGCGACCGGGTCGACTCGTCGTTCGACTCGGTGGGCTCCGTGCCGTGGCTGCTGGCCTTCGGTGTCCTCGCGCTCGCGGTGCTCGTCGTCGTGCAGGTGTGGCTGGCCAAGCGCACGCACCGCCGCCTGAACGCCGGGCTGTTCTGGTCCACGGTCCTCGCGCTCGCCGCGACGATCGGTGGGGCCGTGGTGCTCGGCTCGGCGGCGGGGAAGGCGGGCGACGCGCGCAGCGGTCCCTACGACGCCACCGTCTCGGTGTCGCAGGCGTACTCGCTGGCCAACGACGCGAAGTCCCAGGAGTCGTTCACGCTCATCAAGCGCGGCTCGGGTGCGGTGTACGAGGAGCAGTTCGTGGCCAAGACCGACGAGGCGCGCGAGCTGCTGGTCCGGCCGACCGTCGACGACAACCTCGTCGTGCTGCTCGACCGGTGGGTCGCCTCGCACGAGGAGATCCGCGCGCTCGACGACGGCGGCGACTGGGACGGCGCGGTCGCCCTGGCGATCAGCGAGGAGCCGGGCGCTCCGAACGATGTGTTCGCCGAGTTCTCGACCGCCGCGTCCAGCAGTCTGGAGTCCAGCGCCGCGCAGACGCACGACGCCCTGTCGGGCTCCGGCGGGTCGTCGGTCCTGGTCGGCTGGTTGATGCTCGTCGCGGGTGTGCTGGCCGCGGTCCTGTCCTGGCGCGGCATCTCGACCCGAGTGGAGGAGTACCGGTGACCACGACACGTTCGACCCGCCTGGGTCTCGCAGCGATCCTGGCCTCGCTCGCCCTCGTCGCGGGCTGCGCGGGCGTCCCCGCAGCGGCCCCGGCGGCCCAGCAGGAGCGCGCGGCGGCCTCGGTCGCCCTCCCGGCCGCGACGGTCTGCGACGACGCGATCGAGTCGACGACCTCCTACGCCCCAGCACCCGGCGCGGCCACGCCGACCGTGGACGCCATCCGCGCCCGCGGAGCGCTGCGGGTCGGGGTCTCGGCCGACACTCTGCTCATGGGCTCGCGCAACCCGCTGTCCGGCCAGATCGAGGGCTTCGACATCGACATGCTGCACGCCGTCTCGGCCGCGATCTTCGGCGACCCGAACCGGCTGCAGTTTCGGGTGATCACCTCGGCGCAGCGGCTCGAGGTGCTGGAGAACCACGAGGTCGACCTGGTGGCCCGTACGTTCACCATCAACTGCGAGCGCTGGGAGACCATCGCGTTCTCCGCCGAGTACCTCACCGCGGGCCAGAAGGTGCTGGTCACGCGGGACTCGGAGGCGCAGAGCATCGAGGACCTCGAGGCTCTCGGCGACCAGCGCGTCTGCGCCCCGGAGGGCACGACGACCCTGGAGCGGCTCGAGGAGACGTATCCCGGGGTCGAGGCCGTCAGCGCCCCGACGCACACCGGCTGCCTGGTCCTGTTCCAGCAGGGCAAGGTCGACGCGATCACCGGCGACGACACGATCCTCGCCGGCTTCGTCGCGCAGGACCCGTACGCGAAGGTGGTCGGCGAGGCGTTCAGCGCGGAGCCGTACGGCGTGGGCGTCGCGGCGGACCAGGTGGACCTCGTGCAGTACGTCAACGGCGTGCTCGACCAGGCGAAGGTCGACGGCTCCTGGGCCGCCTCCTACGACCGCTGGCTCGGCGCGCTGGGGACTGCGCCGGCGCCGCCGGTCTCGGTGTACGGCCGGTGAGCGGACCCGAGGCGCCGGAGGCGCCCGGGCGGCTCGGGGAGCCGATCCCCGCACCGGAGCTGCTCCGCTACCTCAGCGGGCTCGAGGCGTGGCTGGCCAACCGCCGCACGGAGCTGGACCGCCTGGACCAGGCTGCCCAGGCGTCGCCCGCGTCCGAGAGCTACACCGACGACGTGCTGCTGGCGCTCACCATGTGGCAGGCGATCCGGTCGCGCACCGACGAGCTGGTGGTCGTGTGGGACTCGGGCCGGGCCGACGCGGTGGACCGGGAGAAGATGTCGCAGCTGGTCTGGGGCCGGCTGGACTCCGGCCTGGGAGCCGCGCTCGTCTCGCTGGTCGAGGCCGTGACCCTGTGCGACGCGATGATCTCGCAGGTGCGCGCGCGGCTGTCGTTCGACCCGGACACCGCCGACCAGGCGTCGCGGCTGCGCGGGCTGCGGGCCGGCCTCGTCCGCTGCGAGGACCTGGCCGGCGTCGACACCGCCTCACGCGAGCTGCTCGAGACCCTGCGCACCCGTGAGCGGAAGCTCGTCGCGCAGGCGGCCCGTGGTGCGGACATCTCCGGCCCGCTCGCGGAGCTGGAGGCGCGTGCGGCGCTGGCCGAGCGGGACCTCATCGTGCAGGTGTCGCAGCGGCGCACGCTCGAGAAGGGCCGCGCCGATGCCCGGGACACGATGGCCGCGCTGGAGAAGCGTGAGCCGACGCTGCACGAGCTGGCGCAGCGGTGCCGGCGCGAGATCGCGCACCCGCCCAAGCTGGCCGTGCCGGACGTCTCGCGCCTGGGCACCGTGCCGGACACCCGCACGGAGCTCGACGCGTTCGTGGACCGGCTCGCCGCCGTGGGCCGCGCGTTCGACGCGGTCGCCGACGCCTACAGCAAGCCCCTGCGCGAGCGGGCGGAGCTGCGCTACCGGCTCGAGGGCGCCCGCGCGGCGGCCGACGCCAACGGCCGCAGCGCCTCGCCGACGGTCCGCTCGGGGTACGACGAGGCCCGCGCCGTCGTCGCCCAGACGCCCTGCGACCTCACCCTGACCCGCTTCCTCGTGGAGCAGTACGAGTACCTCAGCCGCGACCTGCCCTCGGTGGGTCAGGAGGGACGAGCCCGATGATCGCCTGCACGGAGCCCGGCTGCACGGGCACCTACGAGGACGGCTACTGCAACGTGTGCGGGTCGCCGCAGACCGCGACGGCCCCCGCGTCCGGCGCCCCCGCGTCCGCGACGTCGCTGCTCGGCACGGGGGTCGCCCAGGCGAGCCCGGACCGCGCGGCCGCGGCCGCCGACCCCGACGCGGAGCGGTCCACACGTACCGGCCGCACCAGCTCGAGCCGGCTGGCCACGGCCGCCCTGGGCTCGGCACGCACGGCAGCCACAGGTGGCACGCGACCCACCCGCCGGGTCGGCACCTCCTCGACCCGGCTGCGCGGCGCGCGCCTGGGCGCCGGCCTCACGACCGTGCCGCCCGCCCCGGTGCAGGACCCGCTGCAGGCGGTCATGGCTGTGCCCGAGGTGCCCGAGCGCAAGCGCTTCTGCCCGGCCTGCGGCGCCGAGGTCGGCCGGTCGCGCGACGGTGTGCCAGGCCGGACCGCGGGGTTCTGCCCGAAGTGCGGCAACCGGTTCGACTTCACGCCGGCGCTCAACCCCGGTGACCTGGTCGGTGGGCAGTACGAGGTCGTGGGGTGCCTCGCGCACGGCGGCCTGGGCTGGATCTACCTGGCGCGGGACCGCAACGTCTCGGGCCGGTGGGTGGTGCTCAAGGGCCTGCTGAACTCCGGCGACCCGGACGCCTACGCGGCGGCGATCTCCGAGCGCCAGTTCCTGGCCGAGGTCGAGCACCCGCTGATCGTCGAGATCTACAACTTCGCCATGCACGAGGGCGCGGGCTACACCGTCATGGAGTTCGTCGGCGGCCGCTCGCTCAAGCAGATCCTGCACGACCGCCGCGAGGCCGCCGGGGGCGTCAACACGCCGCTGCCGGTGGACCAGGCGCTCGCGTTCGTGCTCGAGATCCTCCCCGCGTTCGCCTACCTGCACGACGTGGGCCTGCTGTTCTGCGACTTCAAGCCGGACAACGTGATCCAGCAGGGCGACGCGGTCAAGCTCATCGACCTGGGCGGTGTGCGCCGGATCGACGACCTGGACTCGGCGATCTTCGGCACGGTCGGCTACCAGGCGCCCGAGGTCGCCGAGGTGGGGCCGTCCGTGGCGTCCGACATCTACACGATCGGGCGGACGCTGGCCACGCTCGTGCTCGACTTCCGCGGCAACACGAGCACCTACGTGGCGTCGCTGCCCGCGGTCGCGGACACGCCGGTGTTCCAGACGTACGACTCGTTCTACCGGCTCCTGGCCAAGGCGTGCGCCCTCGACCCGTCGGACCGGTTCGCGACGGTCGACGAGCTGCGTGCGCAGGTGCTCGGCGTGCTGCGCGAGGTCGTCGCCACCGACCGCGGCCCGGGCAGCCCGGCGCTGCACTCGGCGGCCTCGGTGCTGTTCGAGGCGCCGACGTCCGACGAGGCCGGCCACGCGCTCGCCTGGGACCAGCTGCCCGCGCTGAAGGTCGACGCGAGCGACCCGGCGGCGAGCTGGCTGGCGGGCGTCAACGTGAGCAACCCGGACCAGCGCCTCGCCGCGCTGGCCGACGCACCGGACGAGACCGTCGAGGTGCGGCTGCGGCGCGCGACCGCGGCGATCGAGGCCGGCCGGCAGGACGTGCTCGACCAGACGCTGTCGCAGATCCTCACCGACGACCCGTGGGAGTGGCGCGCGGCGTGGCTGGGCGGCCTCGCGCAGCTCAGCACGGGCGACCCGGTGGCGGCGCGCGCCTCGTTCAACGCGGTCTACGGGCAGGTGCCCGGCGAGCTGGCGCCCAAGCTGGCCCTGGCCACCGCGTGCGAGCTGAGCAACGAGCCCGACATCGCCGAGTCGCTCTACATCATCTGCGCGCGCTCCGACGCGAACTACACCGCCCCCGCGGCGTTCGGGCTGGCCCGCATCCGCCGGGCGCGGGGGGACCTGCCGGGAGCGCTCGCGGCGCTCGACCTGGTGACGCCCACGCGCAGCTCGTACGTGGACGCCCGGATGATGCGCGCCCAGCTGCTGGCCACGTCCAGCGGCGACCTGCGCGCCCTGTCCGACGCGCTCGCCAGCGTGCAGTCGGTCTCCATCGAGCCGCGGGCGCGGGCGGCCCTGCGGGTGGACGTGCTCGGGTCCGCGCTCGCCGCGGTGCTCAAGGACGGGCCGTCGAGGACCGTGCAGCTCGGTTCCGTGCCGGCCCAGGAGCCGGACCTGCGCGATGCCCTGGAGGGGGCCCTGCGCGAGTACGCCGCCCTCGCCCCCACGTCGGACGAGCGGATCGCCCTGGTCGACCAGGCGAACGGCGTCCGCCGGTGGACCACGTGGTGACCTGTCCGCAGTGCGGCACGGTCGCCGCCGACGGCTCGGCGTTCTGCGAGCACTGCGGCACCCGCCTGGGCGCTCCGGCCCCCGTGGCCGTGCTCGACGAGCCGGACCAGCCCACGACGCCCGTCTGCCGGTTCTGCGGCGGGACGATCGCGGCCGACGGCTACTGCGAGCACTGCGGCGAGCTCGCGATGAGCGAGCGCGACCACTGGACCGAGCTGCCCTCCCCGCTCGTCGGCGGGGTCTGCGACCGAGGTCGGCGCAAGAGCCGCAACGAGGACGCGATGGCGCTGGCGGTCGTCGGCACCACCGCGGTCCTGGTGGTCTGCGACGGCGTGTCCAACATCCCCGACTCCGACATCGCGAGCCTCGCCGCCGCCCGCGCGGCACGCGACGTGCTGGCCATCGCGGAACCGCAGACGGTCTCCTCGTGGTCCGCGCTCCTGATCACCGCGGCCTCCGCAGCGGACAAGGCCATCGCCGACGCGGTCGGGGACATGGCCGGCCGCGCCGAGCCGCCGTCGTGCACGTTCGTCGCGACCGTGGTCGACGGGCCCACCGTCGTCGCGGGCTGGCTGGGGGACTCCCGCGCGTACTGGATCCCCGACGAGGGGGACTCCCACCAGATCAGCGTGGACGACTCCGCGGCGAACGAGATGATCGCGCGCGGCATCCCGCGAGCACGGGCGGAGGCCTCCCGCGAGGGGCACGCCATCACGCGCTGGCTCGGCCCCGACGCCGAGACCGTCGTCCCGCAGACCGCGACGACCCGCGCGCAGGGCCCAGGCTGGGTGCTGGTCTGCTCGGACGGGCTCTGGAACTACTGCTCCGAGGCCGACGACGTCGCGGACCTGCTGCACCGCACCGCGGAGAAGGTCGGTCAGTCGCCCGACGTGATCTCCGGCGAGCTGGTCCGCTGGGCCAACGAGCAGGGCGGGCACGACAACATCACCGCCGCGCTGGCCCGCGTCGCCGCACCCTTCGATACTGTCCAGACCGAAGAGACGGTGTCGGCCGAGCCCGCACCGCCCGCAGCCTGAGGAGCCACAGTGGCCGACTTCCGCACCGAGGTGTTCCAGAACGAGTTCCTCTCCGACGGCGCCACGGACGTGCACGCGATCGTCACCGTGACCAGCACCGGCGCGGGCACCGCGGCGTCCTCCGGCGGGGGCGTCGCCGAGCTCGTCATCATCGACACGTCCGGCTCCATGAGCGGGCCCAACATCGAGGCCGCCAAGTACGCGGCGCAGGTGGCGGTCGACCAGATCGCCGACGGCACCTGGTTCGCGGTGATCGGCGGCAGCCACGTGGCCAACCGTGCCTTCCCGTACCCGAACGCCCCGGTCGCGATCGTGCAGATGGAGCCCGGCGCCCGCGAGGAGGCCAAGCGCGCCATCTCGTTCATGCGCCCCTCGGGCGGCACCGCGATGAGCACCTGGCTGCGGCTGGCGGACGCGATCTTCGCGATGGTCCCGCAGGCGGCGCAGAAGCACGCGATCCTGCTCACCGACGGCCGCAACGAGTCGGAGCCGCGTGCCGAGCTGTCCCGGGCGATCAGCGACGTCACCGGGCACTTCCAGTGCGACGCGCGCGGCGTCGGGTCCAGCTGGGAGGTGGCCGAGCTGCGCGAGATCGCCACGGCGCTGCTCGGCACGGTCGACCTCATCCGGAACCCGGCGGACATCGCCGAGGACTTCAAGGCGCTGGTGAACGAGTCGATGTCCAAGGGCGTCGCGGACGCCGAGCTGCGGGTCTGGGCACCCCAGGGCGCGCAGGTCCTGTTCGTCCGGCGGGTGGCCCCCACCGTGGAGGACATCACGTCCAGGCGCACCGAGGTGAACGCCCTCACGGGGGCGTACCCGACCGGGGCGTGGGGCGACGAGTCGCGCGACTACCACGTGGCGATCCGGGTGCCGTCGAAGCCGGTGGGCTCCGAGCAGCTGGCCGCGCGCGTGCAGATCGCCGTCGGCGGGGACGTCCTGGCGTCGGGTCTGGTCAAGGCCCGGTGGTCCGACGACAGCTCGCTGACCGCGCGCATCAACCCCGAGGTCGCGCACTACACGGGTCAGGCCGAGCTCGCGTCGGTCATCCAGGAGGGGCTGGCCGCGAAGGCGTCCGGCGACGAGGCCACGGCGACCGTCAAGCTCGGCCGCGCCGTCCAGCTGGCCGCCGAGACCGGCAACGAGGAGGCCACCTCCCGGCTGCGGCGGGTGGTCGAGATCGACGACGAGGAGAAGGGCACCGTGCGCCTCAAGCGCAACGCCGACAAGCTCGACGAGATGGCGCTCGACACCGCGTCGACCAAGACCACGCGGGTCCGCCGGTGAGCACCGTCGTCTGCCCGAACGGCCACTCGTCCACGTCCACCGACTACTGCGACGTCTGCGGCGCGCCCATCGAGTCCGCGGCGCCGGCGGAGGCCCCCGAGCCTGCCGCGGTGGGGACCGCCACCACGTGCCCCCACTGCGGCGCACCCGCGTCGTCGCTGGCCCTGTTCTGCGAGGTCTGCGGCTACGACTTCACGACGGGCACCGCACCCGCGCCGGTCGCGCCCACGGCCCCGGCACCCGTGAGCGCGCCGACGCCCAATGTCGAGGCGCCCGCAGCACTCCCGACCCCGGCCCCCGACGGCGCCGAGTCCTGGGTGGCCGAGGTCTGGGTGGACCCCGACTGGTACGCCGCGCAGCAGCCGGAGGATCCGATGCCGTCGGCCGGGCTCCCCGGTCTGGTGCCCCTGCGCGAGCGCAGCGTGCTCGTCGGCCGCCCGTCGGTGTCCCGCAACATCCACCCCGCGGTCGACTGCGGGACGGACTCCGGGGTCTCCCGCCGGCACTGCCAGCTCAACACGGACGGCCAGCGCTGGTGGGTGGAGGACCTGCAGTCCGCCAACGGCACCTACGTCAGCCGCGCGGGCGACCCGCTGCCGACGACACCCATCCCCGCCGGTCAACGCAAGGAGATCGAGGACGGCGACCGGCTGTACCTCGGGGCGTGGACCCGCATCGTGATCCGGACGGCGCTGCCCGGGGAGGTCTAGCCCGGGCGAGGTGCCGGAGTGCTAACTTCCGAAGCACGGCAGGTCCGCGCAACGACGCCGGACCACGCTCGGGGGGTCTCATGGCGGAGCAGACCGACGGACGCATCGCAGTGCGGGTGCTCGTCATCGCGATGCTCGGCTTCCTGGTCAACTTCTGGGCGTGGGCGCTCATCAGCCCGCTCGGTGGCACCTACGGCAAGGCGCTCGGCCTGACCGGTGTCCAGCAGTCGGTGCTGGTCGCCGTCCCGGTCGTCGTGGGGTCGCTGGGCCGCATCCCCGTCGGCGCCCTGACCGACAAGTTCGGCTCGCGCCGCATGTTCCCCACGGTCACCGTGCTGACGATCCTGCCGGTGCTCTTCATCGGGTTCGTCGCCGAGACGTACGCGGCGATGCTCGTCGGCGGCTTCTTCCTCGGGCTCGGCGGCACCGCGTTCGCGATCGGGGTGCCGGCGGTCAACCAGTGGTTCGCCCCCGAGCGGCGCGGCACCGCGCTGGGGATCTTCGGGCTCGGCATGGGCGGCACGGCGATCTCCGCGTTCACCACGGTGCGGATCGCGGACGCGTACGGACCCGAGGCGCCGTTCGTGCTGGTCGCGTGCGTGCTCGCGGTCTACGCCGTCGCGTCGGGGCTGCTGCTGCGTGACAAGCCGGGTCGGCCGGTGCCGCAGGGGTCGTT
Organism: Cellulomonas sp. P1_G12_2; assembly: GCF_056405535.1. Classification (NCBI taxonomy): domain Bacteria; kingdom Bacillati; phylum Actinomycetota; class Actinomycetes; order Micrococcales; family Cellulomonadaceae; genus Cellulomonas; species Cellulomonas sp. P1_G12_2. The sequence goes on from NZ_JBFUBX010000002.1 coordinate 375,311, forward strand.
CCTCGCGCGCACCTGGGCCACGGCCCGCATCCCCGCGACCGGGCAGCTGTCCTTGCTGTACGCGATGGGCTTCGGCGGGTTCGTCGCGTTCAGCGTCTACCTGCCCACGTACCTGGTGAACGCGTACGGCCTCACCGCCGCCGACGCCGCCGCCCGCACCGCGGGGTTCGTCGTGCTCGCGGTGGCCATGCGTCCGGTCGGCGGCACGCTCTCCGACCGGGTCGGGCCGGTGCCGGTTCTCCTCGCGGCCTTCCTCGTCACCGGCGTCCTGGCGCTCGTCGCCGCGCTCGAGCTTCCCCTGATCCCCCTGGCCACGGTCGCGTTCCTCGGCCTGGCCGCGGCGCTCGGTGCCTCCTCCGGCGCGGTGTTCGCGCTGGTGGCGCAGGTGGCGCCCCAGGACAAGGTCGGCGCGGTGACCGGCATCGTCGGCGCCGCGGGTGGCCTCGGCGGCTTCTTCCCGCCGCTGGTGATGGGGGCGGTCTTCGACCTGGTGGGCGACTACAGCCTGGGGTACGTCCTGCTCGCGGTGAGCGCGTTCGCGGTCGCCTGGTTCACCCGCGGTCCCGTGCGCCGGGCCGCCCTCGCACGCACCGAAGCCACTGCCACCAGCTAGGGAGCCTCATGACGATCGAGCAAGGACGCGCGCCGGGCCTCGACGAGGGCGTGGTCGAGGCGTTGCTCAAGACGCGTCGCTTCCTGCGCAAGAACGAGGTCTCGGCGGACCTGCGCACGCTGCACCAGATCGGCGGGCGCGACGCGGACACGTTCTACCGGGACCGCTGGAGCCACGACAAGGTGGTCCGGTCGACGCACGGCGTGAACTGCACGGGATCCTGCTCGTGGAAGGTGTTCGTCAAGGACGGCATCATCACGTGGGAGGCGCAGCAGACGGACTACCCGTCGACCGGCCCTGACCGACCCGAGTACGAGCCGCGGGGCTGTCCGCGGGGGGCCGCCTTCTCCTGGTACACCTACTCGCCGACGCGCGTCCGGTACCCGTACGTGCGCGGCCTCCTGCTGGAGATGTACCGCGAGGCCAAGGCGCGGCTGGGCGACCCCGTGCTGGCCTGGGCGGACGTCGTGGGCGATCCCGTCCGGTCCGCCCGCTACAAGGCGGCGCGCGGCAAGGGCGGGCTGGTGCGGGCGTCGTGGGCCGAGGCCGTCGAGATGGTGGCGGCCGCACACGTGCACACGATCAAGGAGCACGGCCCGGACCGGATCGCGGGGTTCTCACCCATCCCGGCGATGTCGATGGTGTCGCACGGGGTCGGCGCCCGGTTCTACGCGCTGCTGGGCGCCCCGATGCTCTCGTTCTACGACTGGTACGCGGACCTGCCGGTGGCGTCGCCGCAGGTGTTCGGCGACCAGACCGACGTGCCCGAGTCGGGGGACTGGTGGGACGCCGGCTACCTGATCATGTGGGGCTCGAACGTGCCCGTGACCCGCACGCCGGACGCGCACTGGATGGTCGAGGCGCGGTACCGCGGGCAGAAGGTGGTCGCGGTCTCGCCCGACTACGCGGACAACGTGAAGTTCGCCGACGAGTGGCTCGCACCGGCGCCCGGCACCGACGGCGCGCTCGCGATGGCGATGGGGCACGTGATCCTGCGCGAGTTCTTCGTCGAGCGGACCACGCCGTACTTCGACCACTACGTGAAGCAGTACACCGACCTGCCGTTCCTCATCACGCTCGAACCGGACGGCGACGGCTTCGTGCCCGGCAAGTTCCTCACCGCCGCGGACCTGGGGGAGACGTCGGAGAACGCACAGTTCAAGACGGTCCTGCTCGACGAGACGACCGGGCAGCCCGTGGTGCCGAACGGGTCGCTCGGGTTCCGGTTCGGCGCGCAGGGGGAGGGCCGCTGGAACCTCGAGCTCGGTTCCGTGGAGCCGCAGCTCAGTGCCGCCGGGGACGGGTCGCGGCCGGTCGCCGTGACCCTGCCCCGGTTCGACGCGGTCGACGGCTCCGCGGGGGCGATCCTGCGGGGCGTCCCGACGCGGCAGGTGGCCGGGCGCACGGTGACCACGGTGTTCGACCTGCTGCTCGCGCAGTACGGCGTCGGCCGCCCAGGACTGCCCGGGACCTGGCCCACGGGGTACGACGACGCGGGCTCGCCCTGCACGCCCGCCTGGCAGGAGGAGATCACCGGGGTGCCGGCCGCCAAGGCCGAGAAGATCGGCCGCGAGTTCGCCGCCAACGCGGAGGAGTCGAAGGGCCGCTCGATGATCCTCATGGGCGCCGGCACCAACCACTGGTTCCACGCCGACACCATCTACCGCGCGTTCCTCACGCTCACCGCGCTGTGCGGCACGCAGGGCGTCAACGGTGGCGGCTGGGCGCACTACGTGGGCCAGGAGAAGGTGCGCCCGATCACCGGGTACGGCCTGTACGCGAACGCGCTCGACTGGTCGCGGCCCCCGCGCAACATGATCCAGACCGCGTACTGGTACCTGCACACCGACCAGTTCCGGTACGACCACTTCGGCGCGGACGCGCTCGCGGCGAACAAGTCGGGCGGGCTCTGGGCGGGCATGACGACCGCGGACGTCCTCGCGCAGTCGGCGCGGCTGGGGTGGATGCCGTCGTACCCGACCTTCGACCGCAACCCGCTGACGCTCGCGGACGACGTCGCCGCCTCGGGGACGCCGGCCACGGAGTACATCCCGGCGGCCCTCCAGGACGGCTCGCTGCGGTTCGCGGGTGAGGATCCCGACGCCCCCGAGAACTTCCCGCGCGTGCTCACCATCTGGCGGTCGAACCTGCTGGGCAGCTCCGCCAAGGGCAACGAGTACTTCCTCGAGCACCTGCTGGGCACCGACTCCTCGCTGCGGGCCGAGGAGGCGCCACCGGAGCACCGGCCCCGCGACATCGTCTGGAGGGACGAGGCTCCGCGCGGCAAGCTCGACCTGCTGCTCACCCTCGACTTCCGCATGACGTCGACCACCGTGTTCTCCGACGTCGTCCTGCCGGCGGCCACCTGGTACGAGAAGTACGACCTGAGCAGCACCGACATGCACCCGTTCGTGCACTCGTTCAACCCGGCCATCTCGCCGCCGTGGCAGACCCGCACCGACTTCGACGCGTTCCACGAGATCGCCAAGGCGTTCAGCGCGCTCGCCGCGACGCACCTCGGCGTCCGGCAGGACGTCGTCGCGGTCCCGCTCACCCACGACACCCCGGACGCCATGGCGACCCCGTCGGGCATCGTGCGCGACTGGAAGGCGGGGGAGTGCGACCCGGTCCCCGGTGTGACGATGCCGAAGCTGGTGGTCGTCGAGCGGGACTACCCGGCCGTGGCCGACAAGCTCGGTGCGCTCGGTCCGCTGGCGTCGACGCTGGGTGCGACGACCAAGGGCATCACGTTCGACCTGACCAGGCCGATCGAGTACCTCGGCAAGAAGAACGGGCTGGTCCGCGGGGGTGCGGGTGACGGGCGGCCGTCGCTGCAGCGTGACGTGCACGTGTGCGAGGCGATCCTGGCGATGTCCGGCACCACCAACGGGCACCTGGCCACCGAGGGGTTCCACACGCTTGAGAAGCGCACCGGCCGCAAGCTCGCGGACCTGGCCGCGGAGCACGAGGGCAAGCAGGTCACGTTCGCGGACACGCAGGCCGCGCCCACGCCGGTCATCACCTCGCCCGAGTGGTCCGGCTCCGAGTCGGGCGGTCGGCGGTACTCGCCGTTCACCATCAACGTCGAGCGCCTCAAGCCCTGGCACACCCTCACGGGCCGGCAGCACTTCTTCCTCGACCACGACTGGATGACCGAGCTGGGCGAGAACCTGCCGGTCTTCCGCCCGCCCCTGAACATGGCGGCCCTGTTCGGGGAGCCGCAGATCGGGTCGAACGGGGAGCTCGGCATCGCGGTCCGCTACCTGACGCCGCACAACAAGTGGTCCATCCACTCCGAGTACCAGGACAACCTGCTGATGCTCAGCCTGTCGCGCGGCGGTCCGGGCATCTGGATGAGCCAGAAGGACGCCGACAAAATCGGGGTCGCGGACAACGACTGGATCGAGGCGGTCAACCGCAACGGCGTCGTCGTCGCCCGCGCGATCGTGTCCCACCGGATGCCGGAGGGAACGGTCTACATGCACCACGCGCAGGACCGGCTCATCGACGTCCCGCGCTCGCAGACGTCCGGCAAGCGCGGCGGCATCCACAACTCGCTGACCCGCATCCTCATGAAACCCAGCCACCTCATCGGCGGCTACGCCCAGCTGACCTTTGCGTTCAACTACCTGGGGCCCACGGGCAACCAGCGCGACGAGGTCACGGTCATCCGTCGGCGCTCGCAGGAGGTGGAGTACTGATGCGGATCATGGCGCAGATGTCGATGGTGATGAACCTCGACAAGTGCATCGGCTGTCACACGTGCTCGGTCACCTGCAAGCAGGCGTGGACCAACCGGGCGGGGACCGAGTACGTCTGGTTCAACAACGTGGAGACGCGCCCCGGGCAGGGCTACCCGCGCACCTACCAGGACCAGGAGCGCTGGCAGGGCGGGTGGACGCTGAACAAGCGCGGCCGGCTCAAGCTCAAGGCGGGCGGTCGGCTGAAGAACCTGGCGACGATCTTCGTCAGCCCGAAGATGCCGTCGCTCGACGACTACTACGAGCCCTGGACCTACGACTACGAGACRCTGACCACCGCACCCCTGCAGGAGCACACCCCGGTGGCCCGGCCGCGGTCGCTGATCAGCGGCGAGCCCATGCAGATCGGGTGGAGCGCCAACTGGGACGACGACCTCGGCGGCAGCGCGGCGACTCTCGCCGGCGACCCGATCCTGGCCAGGGTGTCCACCAAGATCAAGTTCGAGTTCGAGCAGACGTTCATGTTCTACCTGCCGCGCATCTGCGAGCACTGCCTCAACCCGTCGTGCGCGGCGTCGTGCCCCTCGGGCGCCATCTACAAGCGCGCCGAGGACGGGATCGTGCTGGTCGACCAGGACCAGTGCAAGGGCTGGCGCAAGTGCGTCACGGGCTGCCCGTACAAGAAGATCTACTTCAACCACCGCACGGGCAAGGCCGAGAAGTGCACGTTCTGCTTCCCGCGCATCGAGGTCGGCCTTCCGACGGTCTGCTCGGAGACGTGCGTCGGCCGCCTGCGCTACCTGGGCCTGGTGCTCTACGACGCCGACAAGGTGCTGGCGGCGGCTTCCGTCACGGACGAGCACGACCTGCTGGAGGCGCAGCGCGGGGTGTTCTGCGACCCGAACGACCCCGCCGTGGTCCGGGAGGCGGAGCGCGCGGGCATCCCGCGGGACTGGATCGAGGCCGCGCAGCGCTCCCCGATCTGGGCGCTGATCAGCACGTTCAAGGTGGCCCTGCCGCTGCATCCCGAGTACCGCACGATGCCGATGGTCTGGTACATCCCGCCGCTGTCGCCGGTCGTCGACGCGGTTGCCGAGACCGGCGAGGACGCCGAGTCGAAGGGCAACCTGTTCGCCGCGATCGACCAGCTCCGGATCCCGGTGGAGTACCTGGCCGAGCTGTTCACGGCGGGGGACACGGTGCCGGTGACCGGCGTGCTGAAGAAGCTCGCCGCGATGCGCTCGTACATGCGGGACATCTCGATGGGTCGCGACGCCGACCCGTCGATCCCGGCGGCCGTCGGCATGACCGAGCAGGAGATGCTCGACATGTACCGGCTGCTGGCCATCGCCAAGTACGACGAGCGGTACGTCATCCCGGCCGCGCACGCGGAGGCCGCGCACGGCCTGGAGGAGCTGGCCACGGAGTGCAGCCTCGACTACGAGGGAGGGCCGGGCATGGGCGGCTCCGGGCCGTTCGGCGAGGGCTCGGGTGCCGGCACGCCGCTGGCCGTCGAGAACTTCCGGGCGCTCAAGGACCGGCAGACCGCCGACGAGGTCACCAGCACCGGCCGGCCGGGCGCGCGCGTCAACCTGCTCAACTGGGACGGCAAGGGCTCCCCGCCACCCGGACTGTTCCCCGAGCGCAAGGACCCGTCATGAGGCGCGACGACGCCCGCACCAGGGCGCTGACCCACCGGATCGCGGCACTGCTCCTGGAGTACCCGACGGCCGAGCTCGTCGAGCAGGTCCCCGACCTGCGGGCCGTCTCGCCGACGCGCGCGTTCGACCCGCTGCTCGACCACCTGGCGAGCACCCCGCTCACCTCCCTGACCGCCGACTACGTCGACACGTTCGACCTGCGCCGCAAGATCTGCCTCTACCTGACCTACTACGCGTACGGCGACACCCGCGAGCGAGGCATGGCGCTGCTCGCGTTCAAGCGGGCCTTCCGCGCGGCGGGCCTGGAGATCAGCGCCGACGAGCTCCCCGACCACCTGTGCGTCGTCCTGGAGTTCAGTGCCACGGCCGACGTGGAGGCCGGCACCCGACTGCTGCTCGAGCACCGGGCCGGTCTGGAGCTGCTGCGGCTCGCGCTGGTCGACCGCGGGTCCCCGTGGGCCGGCGCTCTGACGGCGGTCTGCTCCACGCTGCCGCCGCTGAAGGGCGACGATCGGGAGGCCGTGGCGCGGCTGGCGGCCGAGGGCCCACCGGGAGAGCAGGTCGGCCTCGAACCCTACGGCGCGATGGCGGGGATGCCGCGATGAGCCCCGGCTGCGTTCACCTTCACCCGGGGATGCCACGATGAGCGCCGTCCTGCTCTGGGTGGTCATCCCGTACGTGTGCCTGGCGTTCTTCGTCGGCGGGCACGTGTGGCGGTACCGGTACGACAAGTTCGGCTGGACCACGCGCTCGTCGCAGCTCTACGAGAGCCGGCTGCTGCGCTGGGGCAGCCCTCTGTTCCACTTCGGGATCCTGGCGGTGTTCGCCGGCCACGTGATGGGCCTGGGCATCCCTGAGAGCTGGACGTCGGCCGTCGGGATCTCCGAGGAGCTCTACCACGTCATGGCGGTGTCGATCGGGGCGGTGGCGGGGTTCTGCACCCTCGTCGGCCTGACCCTGCTCATCTACCGCCGGCGCACGGTGGGACCGGTGTTCAGCGCCACCACCAAGATGGACAAGGTCATGTACCTGTTCCTCGCCCTGGTGATCGTGCTCGGCGTCTGGAACACGGTGGCGGGCTCGGTGCTCAACCTCAACGGGGAGTACGACTACCGCACGGGCGTGTCCGAGTGGTTCCGTGGCATCTTCCTGTTCCAGCCGAAGCCCGACCTGATGGCCGACGCGCCGTTCGGATTCCAGGCGCACGCCATGGTGGCCATGCTCCTGTTCGCCCTGTGGCCGTTCACGCGGCTGGTGCACGTGCTGAGCGTCCCGATCTTCTACCTGTGGCGGCCGTACGTGGTCTACCGCGGCCGGTCCGACCGTGCCGGCAGCCGGGCGACGAGGCCCGGCTGGGACGCGTCGGACGACAGGGTGCGCCGCTAGCGGGGCGGGTGGAGCTGCTCGGTCGCCTCGGCCAGCAGGCGCTCGAGCACGGCGTGCCGGTCCACGGCACGCAGCAGGGCGACGTCGTCGCGGCCCCGGCGGGCCTCGTCGACCTCGTGGTGCGCCCGGCTGGTGGCCGCGGCGAGCTGGAACCAGGTGGCGCCGGCGACCTCGCGCCGGACGCGCGCCTCGACCTGAGGGTCGACCCGGTGGTGCTGATCGACGAGCGTCATGTCCCGACTCCTTCGTCCTCGCTCACCTCCATGGTGCGCGCACCCACCGACACCCGAGGGACGACACGCGAGCGCGTCCGCAGAAGGAGTCGGCGGACGCGCGGCGCGGACATCGTCGCCGGATCACGCGCGACGAGGGCGTAGCACCCAGGAATTCACGGCCTCGGGACCGGGGAGAACAATGCGCCGAGAAATGCGCACGTTGCATTCACGAACGGTGCGGGAAATGGCACTTCGGGACCCAGCCGGCAACGGGTGCGGCCATGGGGAGATCCGCTGCGAGACGCGCGGTGACACGTATCCAACAGGCACGATGTCGCGCGCCCGCACGGCCCTGCCGGACATTCCGGACGCGCGCCCTCGGGCGTCAGGACAACGCATTTCAGCCCGTGGCGCGAGAGAAATGCACGTTCGGGTGACGCTCGGCCGAGGTGGCGCCAGGCATTGACTTCACCCTGTGACCCCGGTTACCGTCCTTGTGAACCATTAGTACACACTCCTTACATATTCGACGCTCCGACGATGGACAGGGGACCGCACGATGGCTTTCGCCAGACACTCCAGCCAGACACCGATGGGCCGACGACGTCCCGTCCTGATCACCACGGCGCTCGCCGCGGTGATCACGCTGCTCGCCGCCCTGGTCGCCTCCCAGCCGGCGTTCGCCGCAGGCACGATCGGCGCCACCTTCACCTCCGCCGGCGACTGGGGCACGGGCCACCAGGTCAACGTCAAGGTCACCAACTCCGGCACGACGGAGGTGAACGGGTGGACGATCGAGTTCGACCTCCCCGCCGGGGACACCATCAGCAGCTCGTGGGACGCCGACGTCACGCGCAGCGGCAACCACTACACGGCGAAGAACAAGAGCTGGGCGCCGACCCTCGCGCCCGGGGCATCGCTGACCTGGGGCTACGTGGCGACCGGGCCGTTCAAGAGCCCCGCGACGTGCAGCATCAACGGCGTGGCGTGCACCGGGGGCACCCCCACCAGCACACCGACGCCCACCCCGACGACGACCACGACGCCCACTCCGACCCCGACGCCGACGACCACCACGCCGCCGCCCCCGGGTGGCAAGAAGCTCGTCGGCTACTTCGCCGAGTGGGGCGTCTACGGCCGCAACTACCACGTGAAGAACATCGAGACGAGCGGCTCGGCATCGAAGCTGACCCACATCCTGTACGCGTTCGGCAACACCACCGGCGGGCAGTGCTCGATCGGTGACTCGTACGCGGCCTACGACAAGGCGTACACCGCGGCGGACTCGGTCGACGGCGTCGCCGACACGTGGGACCAGCCCCTGCGCGGCAACTTCAACCAGCTGAAGAAGCTCAAGGCCATGCACCCCGGCCTCAAGGTCATCTGGTCGTTCGGCGGCTGGACCTGGTCGTCCGGCTTCACGCAGGCGGCGGCCAACCCGACCGCGTTCGCCGACTCCTGCTACAACCTGCTCAACGACTCCCGCTGGGCCGGTCTGTTCGACGGCATCGACATCGACTGGGAGTACCCGAACGCGTGCGGGCTGTCGTGCGACTCGAGCGGCCCGGCGTCGTTCAACAACGTCATCACGGCCCTGCGCACCAAGTTCGGCAGCGGCAAGCTGATCACGGCGGCCATCACCGCCGACGGCAGCACCGGCGGCAAGATCGACGCGGCCGACTACGCCGCGGGAGCGCAGAAGCTCGACTGGATCATGCCGATGTCCTACGACTACTTCGGGGCGTTCAACCCGACGGGTCCGACGGCACCGCACTCGCCGCTGACGTCCTACACGGGCATCCCGCAGGCGGGCTTCAACACCGAGGCGGCCGTCAACAAGCTCATCGCCAAGGGCGTCCCGGCCAACAAGATCCTGCTCGGCGTCGGCTTCTACGGCCGTGGCTGGACCGGGGTCACGCAGACGGCACCCGGGGGTTCGGCGACAGGCGCCGCGCCGGGCACGTACGAGGCCGGCATCGAAGACTACAAGGTGCTCAAGAACAAGTGCCCGGTCACGGGCACCGTCGGCGGGACGGCGTACGCCAAGTGCGGCTCGGAGTGGTGGGGCTACGACACGCCCAGCACGCTGGCCGGCAAGACGTCGTGGGCCAAGGGCAAGGGACTGGGTGGCGCCTTCTTCTGGGAGCTGTCGGGTGACACGTCCAACGGCGAGCTGATCAGCGCGCTGTCCACCGGGCTGAAGTAGCCCACGCGAAGCCCGGCCTCCGGATACCCTCCCTCCGGCGGCCGGGCTTCTGCGCGCACACCCTCCAGCGAGCGCGCCGCCGTGCCGATGACGTCGAGGGTCCGTCCCGGGCCCCTGAGCGAGGGGTGCCGGTGAACGGACCTGCTGGGCCTCCGGCCCCGGACGACCTGCCACGCTCGCCGTCCGGGCGGGTGCCGCAGTGGGTCATCGACGAGGCCGCCGCCCGCGGTGCCGGACCGCCCGAGGCGCGGACCTCAGACGCTCCGGGCGGGGTGCGGGGCCGTCGCCGACGGCGCGTCGGCGTGCGCCGCGGACGTTCGCTCGCACCGGACCCGTCGGCCAGGTCGACGTCGCGCTCGTCGACGGTCGTGGCCGTGCTCGTGGTCGCCGCGCTGGCGGGCGGGACGTGGGTCGTCCAGTCCGGACGCTTGCCGCAGGTGCTCGCCTGGGCGGGTGCCCCGGAGCCGACTCCCACGGCGGCCCGCAACCCGGACGCACCGACCCCGGGCACGGGCGCCGCGTCGGCTGCGCTCGGGACGCCGGCCCCGGTGCCGGGGACGAGCGCCTCGTTCGCCTACGTGGCGGTCCAGGACGACCGCGCCACGCCCGTCGCCTACGACCCGTGCCGGCCGATCCACTACGTGACGCGCCCGGACGCCGCGCCGGACGGGGGCCAGCAGCTCATCGCGGACGCCGTCGCGCGGATCTCGCTGGCCACGGGGCTGCAGTTCGTCGACGACGGCACGACGACCGAGGCGCCGTCGCCCCGACGGGAGGCCTACCAGCCCGAGCGCTACGGCGACCGGTGGGCGCCCGTGCTGTTCAGCTGGTCCTCGCCGCGGGAGGACGCGACCCTCGCCGGCTTCGTCGCCGGCGCCGCCGGGAGCGTCCACGTGAGCCTGGCGGACGGGCCGGAGGTCTACGTGACCGGGCAGGTGGTGCTCGACGCCCCGCAGCTCGCCGAGTCCTCCACCCATCCCGGCGGCGACGCGATCGCCCGGTCCATCGTGCTGCACGAGGTCGGTCACCTCGTCGGGCTCCAGCACGTCGAGGACACGACGCAGCTCATGTATCCCGAGGCGCAGGAGGGGGTCTCCGACCTCGGCGTCGGGGACCTGACCGGACTGGCTGCGCTCGGCCGCGGGGAGTGCGTCCCCGAGCTCTGAGCGGCGCCGTTTCACCCGTTATGTCAAGGTTCCCCGGTCGTAAACTGGAGGACCGGGCATCCATCCGCGGGGGCCCGCGCGACGGAGGAGTCGTGCGATGAAGCGTGCATTCCTGTCGGTCCTGCTGCTGGTCGGCACGTTCCTGATGATCCCGGCATCGCCCGCCACGGCGGCGCCCTACTGCGGCCTCGTGTGGGGGTCGCTCACCAAGTCGGCGCCGTCCCTGTCGCAGGCGCCGGTGGTGAACGTCCGGACCGGTCGGCACAGCTGCTACGACCGGCTCGTGGTCGATGTCGCGGGCGACGTCGGTGGGTACACGGTGTCCTACGTGGCCCAGGTGGTGCAGGACGGCTCCGGCGAGCCGATCCCGACCCGCGGCGGCGCGGCCCTGCAGATCACCGTGAACGACCCGGCGTACGACGTCAACGGCAACCCGACGTACTCGCCGGCCAACAAGCTCGAGCTGCGCAACGTCTCCGGCTACCGCACGTTCCGGCAGGTCGTGTTCGCCGGGACGTTCGAGGGCTACACCAGCCTCGGCCTGGGGGTCAGGGCGCGGTTGCCGTTCCGCGTGTTCGTCCTGGACGGTCCGGGAACCGGGTCACGCGTGGTCGTGGACGTCGCGCACCGCTGGTGACCAGGCCAGCAGCTCCCGCACGGCTGCCGCGGTGGCCTCCGGTGGGATGCCGTGGTCGGCGCCACCGGGTACCACGACGTGCCTGGCGTGCGGGAGCAGCCCGGCAAGCGCGGCGGCGGACTCCGGCAGGCCGGGCCACGTCTCCGCGCCGGTGATCACCCACGTCGGGACGTCGATGGCGCGCATGGCCGGCGTCGGTACCCCGAGGGTCGCCGTGATGGTGGCGTCGTAGACCGTGCTCTGTGCGATCGCGACGAGCGACTGCCAGGCCGGCGAGGAGCGGATCTGCTCGACGAGGGTCGCGGGCAGGCCGATGCCCTCGGTCTGGAACAGGGCGACCGCGTCCCCGGGCCTCCCGTCGGCGACCAGCGCCTCGATCCGCGCCGGAAGGTCGGCCGCGCGCGCGGTCAGGGTGCCCAGCGCGAACGGCGCCTCGTAGAGGGCGAGGTGGGTGATCGGCAGCCCGGCCGCGGCCGCGGCGAGCGCGAGGATCCCTCCCGAGGAGTACCCGAACACCGCGGCGCTGCCGCCCGCGACACGGATGATCGCGGCGAGGTCCTCGAGCTCCCGCTCGATCGCGTACGGGGCCGTGTCGCCGCTGAGCCCGCGGGCGCGGCGGTCGTAGGTCACCACGGTGTGGTCGCCGGTCAGGCGCGCGGCGAGGTGCGCGCAGGTGGTGTGGTCGTTGAACGCGCCGGTGGTGACGACGATCGCGGGCCCGTCCCCCGCGCGGTCGTACGCGATCGGGGTGCCGTCGGCGGAGGTGAGCGTCTCCATGGGGTTCTCCGGGGGTGTCGAAGGGGTGCTGTCACCAGGGGGACGAAGAGCGCCTCGTGTCATGGACACCTCGCGCCATGCTGTCCATCCTGGCCCTGCGCGCTCGTCCATGAAGGACACCACTCGAGAGCGGGGAGCCGACATGCAGTACCTGTTGCTGATCAGTGCCGACGAGGAGCTCGCGGCGTCGCGGATGCGCGAAGGCGCGTTCGCGTCGTTCGACGCCTGGTTCTCCGACCTGGAACGGCGCGGGGTGCTGCGCGCGCACGTCGGTCTGCACCCCAGCGAGACCGCCACGACCGTGCGTCTGCGGGGCGGCGAGGTCCTGCTGACCGACGGCCCGTTCGCCGAGGGGCGCGAGCAGGTCGGCGGGCTGGCGCTCGTCGACTGCGCGGACCTCGACGAGGCGGTCGCGATCGCGGCGGCGCACCCCGCGGCGGCCATCGGCCAGGTCGAGGTGCGCCCGGTGCGCACGACGTGACCGACGAGGTCGAACAGGTCCTCGCAGACACGTTCGCCCGGGACTGGGGACGGCTCGTCGCCACGCTGATCCGGCTCACCGGGGACTGGGACCTGGCGGAGGAGTGCGCGCAGGAGGCGTTCGCGTCGGCCCTGCGCACCTGGCGGAGGGACGGCATCCCTGATGTGCCGCGCGCCTGGCTCACCACGACCGCGCGTCACCGTGCCATCGACCGGATCCGGCGTGAGCGCGTCGGCGCCGAGAAGCTCCGGGCGCTGGTGGTCGAGCCCGACGAGCCGGATCTCGACGTCCTGGCCAGCGGGATCGCCGACGAACGCCTCCGGCTGCTGTTCACCTGCTGCCACCCGGCGCTGGCCCTGTCCTCCCGGGTGGAGCTGGCGCTGCGCACCCTGTGCGGCCTGACGACGGCGGAGATCGCCCGGCTGTTCGGGGTGCCAGAGCCGACCATGGCCAAGCGGCTGGTGCGCACCAAGCGCAAGATCGCGGTCGCCGGCATCCCCTACCGGGTGCCGTCCGCCGCCCAGCTGCCCGAGCGCACACCCGCCGTGCTCGCGGTGCTCTACCTGGTGTTCACGGAGGGCTACGCGGCGACCGCAGGACCGCACCTGGTACGGGTGGACCTCTGCCACGAGGCGATCGACCTGACGCACGTGCTCAGCGGTCTGGCGCTGGACGACCCGGAGGTCGCGGGTCTGCACGCCCTGATGCTCCTGCACCACGCGCGCACGCCGGCCCGCACGGACCACGACGGTGTGCTGGTCCCGCTCGAGGAGCAGGACCGGTCCGCGTGGGACCGCGGGGCGATCGAGGCGGGCCTGGCCGAGCTGCGGCGGGCGGTGCTGCGGGAACGCGTCGGCCCGTACCAGCTGCAGGCGCTGATCGCGGCGTGCCATGCGACCGCGGCCTCGGCGGGGGACACGGACTGGGGGCGGATCGTCGGCCTGTACGACCAGCTGGTGGAGGTGGTCCCGTCGCCTGCGGTGCAGGTGAACCGAGCTGTCGCGGTGGGCATGGACCGCGGCCCGGAGGCTGGGCTCGCCGCGCTCGCGGGCGCCGGTGACCATCCCCTGGCCCCCGCGGTCCGCGCCGACCTGCTGCGCCGCCTGGGCCGCCGGGCGGAGGCGGCGGCGGCTTACCGCGAGGCGCTCACCCGCACCTCGAACCGCGCCGAGCAGGAGTACCTGGAGCGCCGGCTGCGGGATTCGTGAGTCTCACCCGATGTGCGCGCGCCGCGGCCGGCCTCCGGGGTTAGCGTCGGGCAATGCCGCGCGGTGCGATGCAGCACGTCGAGCTGGACGAGCCGGCCGAGTCGTCGGCGCCCGTCGCGGCTCCGTCGGCCCGCCCTGCGCGGCTGTGGTGGTGGGTCGGGGGTGCCGCCGGCGCCGTCGTCGCGGCGCTGGTCGTGACGCAGGTGGTCCTCGACGTCCGGGAGCGTGCGGAGTCGGCCCGGCTCGTGGCGACCCCGGGCGTCGTGCGCGCGCTCGACGCGGACGTCGGCGTCCTGTGGCGGCCGGACCCCGCAGAGACCGGGGTGCTCACGCAGGGCATCGAGGTCGGCGGCGCGGCGCTCGGCCTGTCCGTCGCGGATGACGGGTCCCAGTCGTTCGTCGCGCTCGACCAGCGCACGGGGGAGCAGCGGTTCTCGACGCCGCTCGTCGGGGCCGACCCGGACCGGGCGCGGTCGCTGGACCGGTCGGCGGCCGGCACCTGCGTGCCCGTGCCGGCCGACGAGGGCGCACCCCGGCAGGCGGCGTGCCTGGTCAGCGACGGCTTCGTGCAGTACGGGGACGAGGGCGTCGAGACCCGCAAGCCCGCGACGAGCACCCGCGTGGTGGTCCTCGACACCGCCGACGGGCGGGTGGCCGCCGACGTTCCCGCACCCGGCGCCACCACGCTGGCGGCGCTGCCGGGGCTCGCGGTCGTGGGCGTGCCCGGTCGGGACGGCCGGACCGAGGTGACCGGTCGGGACCTGCGCACCGGCGACGTGCGCTGGCGGTTCAGCCCGCCGCTGCCGGGCGCCGACCGCCGGGCATTCGCCGGGGAGGTGCGCCTGTTCGCGGTCGAGGGGCTCGTCGGCGTCACGATCCCCGGCTGGACCGCCACGGTGCTCTCGCCCTCGGGACAGGTGCTCCGCGTCAGCCGGCCCGGGAACGCGGACCATGCGGTCGACCCCGTCGCCGGCCGCGCCGTCCTGCTGTACAGCAGCGGCTCGGGTGGGCTGTGGTCCACGCTGGTCGAGCGGGGGCGCGCGGACGTCGAGCTGCCCGGTGAGGTGCTGCCGTTCACGGTCGACGACGGGAGCGTGCCGGACCTGGTGCTCACGTCCGGCGGGAACGTGCGCGGCTGGGACCGGTCCACCGGTGACGCGCGCTGGAAGTCGGACGTCGTGGCGTCGGTGAACGCGCTGGTCCTGCACGGGCGGGTGTACCTGAGCACGCAGGCCGGGGTGGTCGCGCTCGATGGCAGGACCGGGGACGTGGTCTGGCGGGGGGTCACCGCCGAGGGGAACGTGCCGGGGTTCCTGGTCACGGACGGCGAGCTCCTGGTCGCCGCCGACCAGCCCGTCGTCGGCGGACCCCGCAGTGAGCTCGTCGCCTACGCACTGGAGGACGGCCGGACCGTCTGGCGCGTCCCGCTCCCCGACGGGCTCCGGTCGAGCCTCGCGGTCGGGCACCTGTTCCTGGGCTGGGGCGACGACGGGAGGCTCGCGGTCCTCGGCTGACCAGCACGAACGAGTAGGGTCCCGCCATGGCGCGGGGTGGCGGGATGCAGGACGTCGAGCTGCTCGACGGCGAGGAGCCGTCCGTCGAGCTGGTGGCGGAGCCGGCGCGGTCGCGGCGAGGACGGATCTGGGTCGTGGTCGGCGTCGCGGTCGTCGCGCTGGCACTCGTCGGGACGCAGTGGGTGGTGGACGCTCGCGAGGAGGCGGCCGTCGCCCGGCTCGCCGCCGTTCCGGGGGTCCTGCCCCCGTTCGGGGACGAGCTGACCGCGGTGCGCGCGATCTCGCGGGCCGACGTCTACGCGCTCTGGGGCGGGGTCAAGGCCGCGAACGGCGTGACCTCCAGCCTGGACGTCGCTGCGGACGGGTCACAGGCGTTCGTCGCGGTCGACCGGCGCACCGGCGCGACGCTCTGGTCCACGCCCCTGCTCGGGCCGAACGCCGAGCGTGCCGGGTCGCTCGAGAACAGCTACGGCGGCGGCTGCCAGTCGGACGTCGGCCCTCACGAGGTGGCGTCGGTCGCGGTGTGCCTGGTGACCGACGGTTTCACGCGCTACTCGACGGACGAGGACGGGAACGGGCTCGACGAGCGCGTGCCGGCGACGACCACCCGTGCGATGGTGCTCGACCCCGAGGACGGGCGGGTGCTGTCCGAGCGTGCCGTCGAGGCCGGTGCGCAGCTCGCCGTGCTGCGCGGGCTGCTGCTGGTGGGCACGCGGGACACGGAGCGCCTGGAGGTCGTCGCGTACGACCTGCGCACCGGCGACGAGCGGTGGACGTACGACGATCCGCGTGCGCGCATCGACGAGACCGGCGGGGAGGAGGGCTCGCAGTACTGGGGCTTCATGCGCGCGGGGGACGTCGTCGTCTACTCCGTCGGGAGCCGCCTCGGTCTGGTGTCCGCGTCAGGGGAGTCGGTCCGCGACGACCTGTGGTCGACGTCCGACAGCGAGCACGGCGGGTACGGGACCGACGCCATGACGGGCAACCTCGTCCTCCAGGACTACGCCTCCACGGGGGTCCAGTCCACGACGCTGCTCGCGGCGGACGGAGACCCAGCCTCCGACGTGAGGCTCGACGGCGGGCTGATCAACCTCGTCGTCGACGACGGCAGCGTGCCGGACCTGGTGGTGACCTCGTCCGACCACCTGTACGCGTGGGACCGGCGCACCGGGGATCCTCGGTGGGAGGTCGACCTGCAGTCCACCGGGTACGCGCTGGTCGCGCGCGGGAGGGTGTACCTCACGACGGGCACGGGGATCGCCGCGCTCGACGGACGCACGGGAGCGGTCGTCTGGAAGCAGGACCTGCCCTCGTCCTCGATCGGGGCCTTGACCACCGACGGGCGCGACCTGCTCCTGTCCTCCGCCTTCACCGGGGGCAGCATCGAGCAGCTCGGCGCCGACGCGACCGGTACCGGGATGACCGGCTACGACCTGGTCACCGGGGAGAAGACCCGCTTCATCCCGTACCCCGAGGACGTGTTCGACGTCCAGGTCTACGGCGGGATGCTCATCGGCTGGTCGCCCACCTCGGACGACACCTACCTGCTGGAGTGAGCAGGCTCGGACGTGCCGACGGTCAGCGCAGGGCGTCGATCGCCGCCATCTGCTCGCCCGTGAGCTCGAACCCGAGGATGTCCAGGTTGGCCGCGATCCGCTCCTGCCGGGTGGACTTCGGGATGACGACGACGTCGTGCTGCACGTGCCAGCGCAGCACCACCTGCGCGGGGGTGACGCCGTGCGCCTCCGCCGCGGTCACCAGGGCAGGGGAGTCCAGGCTGGTCCGCTTGAGCGGGCTGTACCCCTCGACGACGATGCCGCGCTCGCGGTGGGCGGCCAGCAGGTCCGGGTCGTGGTCGCGCGGGCTGTACGGGATCTGGTTGACCGCGGGGGCCTCGCCGGTGGCGGCGATGAGCTCGTCGAGCTGCCCGATCGAGTAGTTGGACACGCCGATCGAGCGGACCAGGCCCTCGTCGCGGACCTCGCGGAACACCTGCCACGTCTCCGGCGACGCCTGGCGGTTAGGCGGCCAGTGGATCAGCCAGAGGTCCAGGTGGCCGGTGCCCAGTGCGGCCAGCGACTCGGTGAGGGTGCGGCGGGCGCGGCCGGCGTGGTCCGGGGGCAGCTTGGTGGTGAGGAAGACGTCGTCGCGGTCGATGCCGACCGTGGCCAGCGCGCGGCCGACCTCGGCCTCGTTGCCGTAGCCGGTGGCGGTGTCGATGTGCCGGTAGCCCAGCTGCAGGGCCGCGCTGACCGCGCGCTCGGCCTCGCCGCCCTCGGACTGCCAGGTGCCGAGGCCGACGACGGGGATCTGCCCTCCGGGCAGGGTCAGGGTGGGGATCGGTGCAGTGATCATGCGCACCAGTCTCACCCGCCCCCTGCCGCAGCGCGCGGCCGGTTCGCTACTGTCCGCGTGTGGTCGTCGCCGACGTCGGCCGGCGTCCCGGCGAGCTCCCGGCCGTGGCTCCGTTCGCGACGCTCTGGGTCTTCACAGCCGCGGGCGCGCTGCTCGCGGTGCTCGTCGCCCTGTCCGGTCGCTACGGCCCGCACCGGGACGAGCTCTACTTCGTCGCCGCCGGCCGCCGCCTCGCGTGGGGCTACCCCGACCAGCCGCCCCTGACCCCGCTGATCGCCCGTGCCGCGGACCTCGTCGCGCCCGGTTCGCTCGTCGCGCTGCACGTGCCGAGCGCGCTCGCGGCGGCTGCCGTCGTCGTGCTCGCCGCCCTGACCGCGCGGGAGCTGGGCGGCAGGGCGGGCGCGCAGGTGCTCACGGCGGTCGCGACCGGCACCGGGGTGGTCGTCGTGACCCTCGGGCACATCCTGTCGACCACGACGATCGACACCCTGTTCTGGGTCGCGATCGTGTACGTCGTGCTGCGGACGCTGTCCCGCGATGCGCCGCGCGGGTGGCTGGTGGTCGGCGTGCTCTCGGGGGTGGCCCTGCTGGACAAGCACCTCGTGGCGTTCCTGCTCGTCGGGATCGTCGTCGGCGTCGCACTGACCCCGCAGGTCCGGCACCACCTGCGCTCGCCGTGGGCCTGGGCGGGCGCGGGCCTCGCCGTCCTGATCTGGCTGCCGAACCTCGTGTGGCAGGCGACTCACGGGTGGCCGCAGCTGGAGCTCGCCGCCGACATCCGCGACGAGTACTCCGGGCTCGGCCCGCGGCTGGAGTTCGTCGGGCTCCTGCTGGTCCAGCTCAGCCCGGTCGCCGCCGCGCTGTGGCTCTACGGGCTCGTGCGGCTGCTGCGCGAGCCCGTGCTGGTGCGGGCGAAGCCGCTGGCGTGGGCGTTCCTGCTGCTGGTGGTGGTGTTCCTGGTCAGCGGCGGGAAGGCGTACTACGTGGTGGGTGCGGTCCCGGTGCTCCTGGCGGCCGGCGCGTGCGGGCTCGAGGAGCGGTGGTCCCGACGAGGTCTGGTGGTCACCGGCGTGGTGCTCGGGCTCGGCGCGTTCGTCGCCTGGCCCGCGGCCCTGCCGCTCCTGCCGGAGCGGCCGTTCGGCGCCTCGGTGTACCCGGAGATCAACGACGACCAGGCGGAGATGATCGGCTGGCCGGCTCTCGTGGACGAGGTCGGTCAGGCGGTCGCGGACAGCGGGGCGAGGCTCGTCGTCACCGCGAACTACGGAGAGGCCGGCGCCCTCGAGTGGTACGGGTCCGACGTCCCGGTGTTCAGCGGCCACAACGGGTACGCCGCGTGGGGGCCGCCGACGGGACCGGTCGGACCCGTGGTCCTGGTCGGGTACGGGGGACCGCCGGCGTGGGCGGTCGGGTGCCGGGACGTGGGCGTCGTCGACAACGGGGTCGACGTGGACAACGAGGAGCAGGGCGGGGCGGTGCAGGTGTGCGACGGGCCGCGCGGCTCCTGGGCCGAGGTGTGGGACGAGGTCAGCCACCTGGACGCCTGACAGTCCCGGTGCACCCGCTTCCTGCGGTGCATCGACTGCGCCTCCGTCGGCTCGCGAACTGATCTTGCGTCCAGATGCGTAAGTTCTTGCTTTGTCCGATTCGATCTTGTCTACCCGATTGTCCAGAACGTACGGTGTGTCCCGTCCACGCGGCGCGGTGCCCCCTGTCACCCCAGCGCCGTCCCGGCTGCGCAAGGAGGCGCTCCGTGAGGAACACAGTCAGCTGGTCCGGCCGTCGTCGGGCACCCCGCGTGCTCGCCGTCGCGCTGGCCGTCGCCGTCGTCGTCGGCACCGGCGGTGCGGCGTCGGCCCACGGTCGTCCGCCCGCGCCGGTGCCCACCCCGGTCACCCGGGCGGCCCTCGACCCCGCGCTGGTCAGCGGCCGGGGTGCGACCGTCCCGTTCCTCGAGCAGGAGGCCGAGAAGGCCGTCACCACCGGCACCGTGATCGGTCCCGACCGGACGGCGTACACGCTGCCCGCGGAGGCGTCGGGACGCTCGGCGGTGCAGCTCCTGCCCGGGCAGTACGTGGAGTTCACGCTGCCGAAGGCCGCCAACGCGCTCACCGTCCGCTACGCGATCCCGGACTCGGCGACCGGCGGTGGGATCACCGCCCCCCTCGACGTCACCGTCAACGGCTCCGGCAAGCGGACCGTGACCCTGACCTCGCAGTACTCGTGGCTGTACAACCAGTACCCGTTCACCAACGACCCGAACGCCGGGCTGCTGCACCCCGACTGGTGGATCACCGAGTGCGGCTGCGTGCCGGCGGCGACCACCCCCACCCCGACGATCACCACGCCGTTCCGGCCGATGCACTTCTACGACGAGCAGCGCCTGCTGCTCGGTCGCACCTACCCCGCGGGTGCGAAGGTCCGGCTGACCGCCCCGCAGGGCACGAACGCCGCCTGGACCACCATCGACCTGCTCGACTCCGAGCAGGTCGGGCTCCCGCACGTCCGGCTCAAGGCGGCGAACGTGCTGCTCTTCGGCGCCGACCCGTCCGGCCGCAAGGACTCCGCGAACGCGTTCGACAAGGCCATCGCGTTCGCGCAGAAGAAGGACCTGCACGTGTACGTGCCGCCGGGGACGTACCAGGTGAACCGGCACATCGTCGTCGACGACGTCACGATCGAGGGTGCCGGCAGCTGGTACACGATCATCCGGGGTCGCGAAGTGGCGCTGTCCACCCCGGCACCCGACGGCTCGGTCCACACCGGCGTCGGGTTCTACGGCAAGGACGCGTCCGTCGGGGGCTCGTCGAACGTCCACCTGTCCGGGTTCGCGATCCAGGGCGACGTGCGGGAGCGCATCGACACGGACCAGGTCAACGGCATCGGCGGTGCCCTGAGCGACTCCACGATCGACGGGCTCTACATCCAGCACACCAAGGTCGGCGTGTGGGTGGACGGCCCGATGGACAACCTCGTCGTGAGGAACAGCTACCTCGTCGACCAGATCGCTGACGGGCTGAACTTCCACACCGGCGTGACGAACTCCGTGGCGGCGAACAACGTCGTGCGGAACACCGGCGACGACGGCCTGGCCATGTGGGCGGAGACGACCACCAACTCGGGCAACCGGTTCGAGAACAACACGGTCCAGACGCCGACGCTCGCCAACGGGATCGCGATCTACGGCGGTCACGACACGACGCTCGTCGGCAACCTCGTCGCCGACCCGATCCGCGAGGGCAGCGGCATCCAGGTGGGTTCCCGGTTCGGCGCCGAGCCGTTCACCGGCAGCCTCTGGATCACGGACAACACGACCGTCCGGGCCGGCACCTATGAGCTCAACTGGAATATCGGGCTCGGGGCGATCTGGTTCTACGCGCTCCAGGGGAACATCGACGCGGACGTCCAGGTGGTCGGCGACCACTTCCTCGACAACACCTACAACGCGATCATGGTCGTCGCCGACTGGCCCGTGAAGGACCTCTACTCGGTCACCAACCTGCGCTTCAAGGACATCCGCGTGGACGGCACCGGCACCTCGGTGCTCAGCGCCCGGGCGGCCGGGTCGGCGACGTTCGAGAACGTGGACGCCCGCAACGTCGGTGCCGTCGGCATCAACAACTGCGGGTCGTTCAACTTCCCGCCCACCGGGTCCGAGTGGTCGTCGATCGACCTCGGCGGCAACGACGGTGGCGGGACGACCGGTCCCTGGTTCGGGTCGTGGCAGCTGCCGAACACGATCACGTGCGACGACCGTCCGCCGGTGGTGGTGCCCCCCGCGCCGTCCACCTGGTGATCCCGCCGGGGGTGCGGTGAGGGAGGGGCGGTGGGCCGGCTGGGTACCGGCGCGCCGCCCTTCCCGGCGCTACGGGGCGACGACCGCCCAGCCGTGCGGCGCGACGTCGTCCCGTGCCGCCCTTCCCGGCGTTACGGGGCGACGACCGCCCAGCCGTGCGGCGCGACGTCGTCCCGCTCGCGGCTGGCGTCGTCGCAGGCCAGGACCTCGCCGGCAGGGCGGGCGAGCGGCTCGTCGTCGAGGTTGAGCGCGACGAGCAGCGCGTCGTCCCCGTCGCGCACCTCGTACACGAAGGTCGTGTTGGTCAGAGCGACCTGGGTCGTTCGGGCGCGATGCAGCCACGGATGCCGACGACGCAGTCCGATGAGGTCCTGATGCAGGCGGAGCACCGCATCCTCCACGATTCCCGGGCCGTCGACGGCCAGCTCGGGGCGGACCGCGTCGTCTCCCTCCTCGCGCTCCTCCTTCACACCGGTGAACCCCAGCTCGTCGCCCGCGTAGACCGTCGGGGTGCCACCGACCGTGCAGAGCACCACGACCGCGTGCGCCCGGTGCCGGGGGTCCTCGATGGTGCTGGCGATACGGGTGGTGTCGTGGTTGCCGACGAACGTCTGCGGCGCGAACGACTCGAGGAACTCGTCGTGCCGCGTCAGCGACCAGGCGAGCTCCCACAGGTTGGCATCGCTGATCGAGCTCCAGATCGCCTTCCACAGCTCGTACTGCGTCACCGAGTCGACGGTCGACTCCTGCACGAACGCGGGGTAGTCGCCGTGGATGACCTCGGCGACGAACCACGCGTCCGGGTGCTCGGCCCGCACGCGGGGGAGCACCTGCGCCCAGAAGGTCGTCGGCACCGCGTAGGCCGCGTCCAGCCGCCAGCCGTCCGCGCCGCGGTCCAGCCAGTGGTTCATCACCCGGACCACGTAGTCGACGACGCTCGGGTGCGCGTGGTCCAGCGTGACCAGGGCCCCGTGGCCCTCGAACCCGACGAACGCGCCCTCGGCGTCCCGCAGGAGCCAGACCTCGTCGTCGGACCGGCCCTCGATCGCGTCCACCGACCGACGCGCGATCGCGGAGTCCCGGCCGACGTGGTTGAACACCCCGTCGAGCAGGACCTTCACACCCCGTCCGTGGGCCTCCGCGACGAGGGTGTCGAAGTCGCCGTCGTCGCCGAGACGCGGGTCGATGCGCAGGTGGTCGACCGTGTCGTAGCCGTGCGTGGTCGACGCGAACACGGGGCCGAGCAGGAGGCCGGACGCGCCGAGCGCCACCACGTGGTCGAGCCAGGAGACCAGACGGCGGAGCCGGTGCTCGTCCGGGCCGGGCGGCTCCCCGGGGTACGCGCCGACGGCGCCCAGCGGGTACACGTGCCACCAGATCGCGTGACGGACCCAGTCGGGCTCGGTCATCTGCTCCCTCGTCCCTCGTTTCTTGCGAGCCTAGGCCGTGCTCCCCGGCTCAGACCTCGTCCGGCGGGCCCAGGTGGGGGTACCGGCGCCGGAGCACGGGCGGTGCCGCCCACCACCAGGACTCCGCGAGGTGCGCCCGCAGGGTCTCGGCATCCACGACATCGAGCGCGATGAGCACGAGGTTGGTGCCCGCGTGGTGGTCGGTCGTCGAGTACAGCGACGGCACCTGCTCCACCAGGGCGAGGCGCTCCCCGTCGTCCTCCACCCGGACCGTGAGCCGGTCGGCGTCCCACATCCGCCCCATCAGGTTGCGGTGGAACCAGGCGGGCTGCCCCCAGCTCTCCCGCTCGGTGACCTCGGGCAGCGCGAGCGCCGACCGCCGGGCGTCGTCGATGTCCATCGCCCCATCCTGGCGTGGACCACCGACAGCGAGCGGCACGGTCGTCGTCCACGGAGCGGACGGGGGTGCGACGCCCGCGGGACGATCGCCGGACGGGACGTCCCCGTGACGTTCGACGAGTCCGGTGCGCCGTCGCGGGTCACCGTCGCGGAGTTGATCGCCCGGCTCGCCCAAGGAGGCTCCGAGCTCCAGGTGCAGCCGGAACGGTCGGCGGTCCCGGACCCCACCCCGTGGCGGTGGTCGGTGGATCGGGGCGGCCACACCGAGATCGAGTAGGTCGACGGGGCCGAGTTCAGTAGGTCGGTGGCCGAGGTCTCTCAGGTCGACGCGACCGAGGGTTCATCCGACCGGCGGCTCCTGCGGCCGGCTCGACTGGTGCGGTTGATCCGCGCACGCGCGGCGGGGCTCCACACTCGACAGCGGCTCAGCGCAGGTCAGAACGGTGGGTCGCCCCAGTCGCGGGGTGGTGGGGGTGGTGGGCCGTGCTCGAACGCGCTGGGGGCGACCAGGATCCGAGCGGGGTGGCGGGCGTAGGTCAGGCCGTGGCGGTCGGTCCAGGTGGAGACGCCGGTGCGACGGTCGTGGGTGACCCGCCACCAGCCCTTGGTCTTCGCCTGGTGGTGGTGCTTGCACAGGGCGTGCAGGTTGTCGATCGACGTCTGCGGGTCGTGGGCGTGCTCGGCGCCTGAGTGGGAATGGTCGTACGCGACGCGATGGTCGATCTCGCAGCGGGTGGCCGGCTGCCGGCAGCCGGGGAAGGTGCAGGTGACGTCCCGCGCCTGCACTGTCCGGGTGAGGTCGGCGCCGGGCCGGTAGGTCACGGTGCCCACGGCACAGACCTGCCCGGAGGCGTCGGTGAGCAGGCGTCGCCAGGTCGCGTCCTGGGCGAGCTCGCGGGCGACCTGGGCGGGGATCGGCCCGTAGGAGCCCAGGTTCGCCGGCTGGTCGTCCAGGCCGAGCAGGGTGCTGGCTGCGACGGTGACCTGAAGCGCGGCGCGTTGCCCGTGCCGGGTGGGAAGCGGGGCGCCGTCGGGGGTGGCCTGCCGGTCCAGGATCGTGGTGAAGACGTCGGTGAACGCGTCCGCGCGGCGCTGGTCGACGGTGCGGGTGTCGCCGTCCAGGGCGGCGTGCCCGGCGAGGGCGTCGATCGCGGTGAACGCTGCGGTCGCGTGCTCCGCGGGCAGGTAGGCGATCAGTCGGGCCATCGCGTCCGGGGCCAGGACCAGCTCCACGCTGCGCCGCGCCCGTTCGGCCACCCGGCGCTTCTCCGCGGCGGTCGGGTCGGTCGCGATCACGGTGGCGCGCAGGTGCCGGGTGAGCTGTGGAGCGGTCATGTCCCCGGCACGCGCGAGACCGTCGGCCACGACCCCGTCCACCACACCGGGCGCGGCGTGACCAGCCTCGGTCAGGATCACGTCGACCTTGCGTGCCTCGATCGCGCCTGTCGCCCAGGCGCGGCCGACGGCGGGGTGCCGCCCGGCTCCCCACGCGCGAAGGAACAGGTCCTGGGCGGCTCGGGTGGTGCACACCAGTGCGCACGCGAGCTCGTCGGGCACACGCGCCGACGCATCGGGAGTGCGGGCCTCGATCTCCCGGATCACCGCGGCCTGGCTCGCCTGCGCCATCGCGATGACCTGCTGCCAGGCCGTCGCCGCGTTGACCAGGGCGGTGTCCGAGACGTCTGCGAGCGGCAGGTCCGCAAGCAGGGCGGCGAGCTCCCCGACCGCCACGCCCGGCAGCGGAAAGCTCTCCACGCGACCCAGATCGACCACCCGTGCGCCGGGCCGGACCGCGGGCGCCGCGCCAGGCCGCGCACCGCGGGACGAGTCGCCCCACACCAGCGGGCCATGGTCGGAACCCGCCGCGGTCGAGGTGCGCGCAGACGGTGCGTCCGCCGGCAGGCCGTCGACGGCGGGTGAGTCCGCGGCGACGCGTGGCGGGGCGGCGAGAGCACCGACCGGCGTGTGGGCGAGGACGTCCACCGCGTCGAGCACCGCCGTCATCACCCTCACCCCCCGCCGCAGAGTTCACCCGATCCGGACATAGAACAACTGTACGACCCGCCACCGACATTCGTCGCTGACCTGCGCAAACGCGATAGCGGGGCCAACGAGCGATCGAGCGTTGCTCGTACACTTGTTCGATGATCCGGGAGGTCGACTGGTCGAAGTGGCAGCGCACGCCACGCGGCTGGGTGCGGGTCCCGCCGCCGGGCTGCCCCGCGGGGCACCGGTGGACCACCAGCGGCCCAGGCCGGCCGTCGGAGCGGTTCGTCACCTGCGGGTGCACGGTCGACCGGCACCACACGCTCTGGGTGTGCCCCACCTGCGGGATGCACTGTGCCGAGGGCTGCACGGACCCGGACCTGTGGGCGGGTACGACGGTGTCATCGGGCATCGTCGGGAGCCGTCGCGGAGTGGTGTGACCGCCGACGAGGGAGCCGCGCCGGACGCGACGTGGACGGACCGTCGTAGCGTGAGCCGCGCCGGACGCGACGTGGACAGACCGTCGTAGCGGGAGCCGCACCGGACGCGACGTGGACAGACCGTCGTAGCGGGAGCCGCACCGGACGCGACGTGGACGGACCGTCGTAGCGGGAGCCGCACCGGACGCGACGTGGGCAGACCGTCGTAGCGGGTGGACCGACCGCGTCAAGGCCAAGGACCCGGGCCTCGACGCGGGGTGGTGTCGCCGGGCCACACTGGTCCGCATGGGGCACCGGGGGCGCACGGGGATGGTCGTGATGCTGGTCGCGCTGCTGTCAGCGTGCGCGTCGTCGCAGGCGAGCCGTGCCCCGCGGCCGACCGTCACGCCGACCGCCACCTCCACGCCGGTGACCGCACCGAGCGCCCCGGGGGCGACCGACGACCCCGTCGTCGCCCTCCCGCCGGCGTTCACGTCCGCGATCTCCCCGATCACCCCCGAGCTGGCCGCCCGCATGGAGCCGTCGTGGCGGCCGGGCTGCCCGGTGCCCCTCGAGGACCTGCGCTACGTCACGGTCACGCACCGCGGCTTCGACGGCGTCGACCGGCAGGGCGAGCTGGTGGTGCACGCCGACGCGGCGGACGACATGGTCACGGTGTTCCGGGCCCTGTTCGACGCGGGCTACCCGGTCCGGTCGATGCGGCTGGTCGACGACTTCGGCGCGAGCGACGACGACTCGATGGCGGCGGACAACACGTCGGCGTTCAACTGCCGGGCGATCACGGGCGGGTCGGAGTGGTCCGAGCACGCGTATGGCCGGGCGATCGACCTCAACCCGGTGGAGAACCCGTACGTCCGGGGATCGTCGGTGGCGCCCGACGACGGCCGCGCGTTCGCCGACCGGCCCGACAGCCCGGGGGTGATCCACGGCGGCGACGCGGTGGTCCGGGCCTTCGCGTCGGTCGGCTGGCTGTGGGGCGGCGACTGGGAGTCCCCGATCGACTACCAGCACTTCTCGTCGACGGGCCGCTGACGGCCCTCGACGGGCCGCTGACGGCGCTCGACGGGCCGCTGACGGCCCTCAGGCCGGCGACAGCCGCGCGTCGACCTCGGCCATGCGGCGCTCGGCGACCAGCCGCACGGTCTCGTCGCTGAGCGGGGACCCGGCGTCGAACTGCAGGGTGGCCCCGGACAGCTTCCCCTCGGTGAGCACCCCGGTCAGGGACCGCGCGAGCGGCGGGCTCATCAGGTGCAGGCTGCAGTGCGACTTCGCCACCGACAGGGCGACGAGTCCCGCCCCGCGGTAGCGGATCGTCGGCACCTGGTAGGAGATCACCTGCTCGGCGTCGGGGACGACGGCGAGCAGCCGGTCGCGCACCACGCGCAGCGCGGCTCCCTGCGCCGGCGGGATCGCGTCGAGGTACTCCTCGACGGTGGCGGCGGGGTATCCCTCGCGGGGCATGGCTCCTCCTACGGACGCGGGTCGGCGGCGAGGTCGACGAAGTCGTCGACCCGCATCAGGCGCAAGCCGGCGCGGATCACCCGGGGCACGAGCCGGGCTCCGGCCGCACCGTGCAGGCGATGCGGATGGGTCAGTGCCAGGACGTGACCGCGCCGGACCATGCGCGCCCCGCCGCCGTACTCGACGTTGCGCAGCCACTGGACGTCGGGACCGTAGGTGAGCGCGATGACCACACCGCGCGGCGACGAGAACGCGAAGACGGGAGTCCGGTACCGGCGCCCGCTGGAGCGTCCCACGTGGTGCAGCGTCGCGAACGGCGGCAGCCAGTCGGAGATCGTCCCCAGCAGGGGGTTGGTCACCCGGCGGTTGAACCGCGCGACCCGGAGCGGGATCGGCATGCCCTCGACCGTAGTGCGCAGAGGCGGGCGGCCGCACGGGTGCACGTGGTCTCGCCCAGCGGACGCCGAGTTGCGGGCCGCGTGCGCCCATGGGCACGGTGGAGGCGTCCGACGAGCCGCCCGCGAGGGTGGCGCCACCGGCAACCGAGAGGAGAGCCTTCGTGCTCACCCTGACCGACAGTGCCCTGTCCACCGTCCACACGCTCACCACCCAGGCCGGCCTGCCCGACGAGACGGGCGGCCTGCGCATCGCGCAGCAGGAGGCGGGCGGGTTCGAGCTGGCACTCGTCCCTGAGCCCGTCCCGGGCGACGACGTGGTGACCGACGGGTCCACCCGCGTCTACGTCGACCCCGAGGCGTCGCTCACCCTGGCCGACCAGCGTCTCGACGTGGAGCCCGCCGAGGCCGGCTCCACCTTCACCCTCAGCCCGCAGTAACCGCCACGCCCGCGCCGGGGCACGACCGGCCGGGTGCACGGAGCAGGACCACCGACGGCGGGGAGCGCCCCTCAGCTCCCCGCCGTCGGCGTGCCCGGGGCGACCTGGACAGCCGATCCACAGCGGGTTCATAGTGGATCGGCGCCCGATTCGGGCGGTTCGTCCGCATCCCACCGACAGTTCAGCCGGTTGCCGACGACGCGGGCGATGTTTTCTCGACGAGGAGGAAGCATGAGGGGGACCAGGTCCATCGCCGTCGCCGCGCTCTCCGTGGGCGGTCTGCTCGTCGCCGGCCTTCCGGCGTCCGCCGCCGACCAGGACGGCTTCGGTCATCGCGGTGCCACCGTGCAGGAGCTGGCCGGCGGCTGGCATCCCGGCCACGGGCACGGCCCGAAGCCGCCGACCGCCGGGGAGCCGACGACCGTCGCCGAGCATCTCGTGACCCCACTGACGTTCGACCTCGATCGGCGCGGCACGTTGTACGTCGGGCAGGCGTTCGCCGGCACGCTGGTCAGCATCCGGCCGGGTGAGGCGCCGCAGGAGCTGTCGCCGTCGACCGGCACCGACGTCGCCGCGGTCTCGACGCTGCTCGGTTCGGTCACGTGGGCGGAGCGGGCGGGCGACCAGTTCCAGGTCCTGTCCTCCGTGCTCAAGCGCCGCGGCCACGACGGGCAGATCCGCGTGGTCGCCGACCTGCTCGCGTACGAGCAGCAGGCCAACCCGGACGGCGAGCAGGGGTACGCGTTCACCGACCTCGACCCCGCGTGCGCCGCGACCCTCGTCCCGCCGTTCGCCCCGTACACGGGTGCCGTGGACAGCCACGCCTACGGCTCCCTGAGCCTGCCCGGTGTCACCTACGTCGCCGACGCGGGTGCCAACGCGGTGCTCAAGGTGGATCACCGCGGGCGCGTCAGCACGGTCGCCGTCCTGCCTCCGACGCCGGTCGAGGTCACCGCGGAGATCGCCGGGGCGCTCGGGCTGCCCGACTGCGTCGTCGGCCACCAGTACAACCTCGAGCCGGTGCCGACGGACGTCGAGCTGGGCCATGACGGCTGGCTCTACGTGTCGTCGCTGCCCGGCGGTCCCGAGGACGGCAGCCTGGGCCCGCTCGGAGCGGTGTACCGGGTGAACCCGTGGACCGGCGCGGTGAAGCCGTTCGCCACCGGCTTCTCCGGCGCGACCAACCTGGCGATCGGCTCGGACGGCACCGTCTACGTCGCCGAGCTGTACGTCAACCAGGTCTCCTCGGTGAGCAGGCGCGGGGTGGTGACGCCTCTCGTGTCGCTGAACCAGCCGGCCGGGCTCGACTGGTCGAACGGGAAGCTGTACGTGTCCACCGACGTGTTCGGCGACGGCAAGATCGTGTCGCTGCGCGTGAAGTGAGCACGACGACGGGCCCGACGCGTGTGCGTCGGGCCCGTCGTCATGCTCAGATCAGGCGCCGCCGAGCAGCTGCTCGAACGACGGCACCGCGTCGTACAGGCCCACGGGCGCGGAGGGCTCCCGGTCGGCCACCATCTCGGCCAGCTCGCGGCCGGCGCGGCGGATGCGGTTCGGCAGGGGGTTGACGTCGTCGCCACCACCGTCGGCCCAGTCGTCGGTGGCCGCGAACACGGCCGTGCCGGCGACGTCGGCCCGCAGGTAGGCGAACAGCGGGCGCAGCGCGTACTCCAGCGCCAGCGAGTGCCGGCCGGTGCCGCCGGTCGCGCCGACGAGCACGGGCCGACCGACGAGGGCGTCCTTGTCGAGGATGTCCACGAACGACTTGAACAGCCCCGAGTAGGACGCGGAGAAGATCGGCGTGACGGCGATGACGCCGTCCGCCGCGGCGACCTTCTCGAGGACGTCCGTGAGGGCGCCGGACGCGAAGCCGGAGAGCGTCATGTTGACGATCTCGTGGGCGACGTCGCGCAGCTCCACGGTCTCGACGTGCGCGGTGATGCCGCGGGCGGCGAGCTCGGTGACGGTCGCGTCTGCCAGGCGGTCGGCCAGCAGTCGCGTCGACGAGGGCTGGGACAGCCCGGCCGAGATGACGACGATCGAGCGGTCGCTCATCGTGGTCCTTTCCAGTGCCCGAAGAAGTCGATCAGGAAGAGAGGGAGTCCTCGGCCCGCAGGCCGGTGTACTCGTCGGTCGCGGTCACCGTCTGCTCACGCACGGTACCCGCGGCCACGGCCTTCGCCACCCGCTCGGCGTGCGACGGGGGGTTGGCCGGCACGTGCGCCGGACGGGCGGACTCGGCCTCGGCGCGCAGCACCGGGACGACCTCGGTGGCGAGGATGTCGATCTGCTCGAGCACGGTCTTCAGCGGGAGACCGGCGTGGTCCATGAGGAACATCTGGCGCTGGTAGTGCCCGACCTGGTCGCGGAACTTCCCGTACCGGTCGATGACCTGCTGCGGGCTGCCCACGGTCAGCGGGGTGTCGCGCATGAAGTCCTCCATCGCCGGACCGTGCCCGTAGACGGGCGCGTTGTCGAAGTACGGCCGGAACTCCTTGACCGCGTCCTGCGAGTTCTTGTTCATGAACACCTGCCCGCCGAGCCCGACGATCGCCTGGTCGGCCTGGCCGTGCCCGTAGTGCTCGTAGCGCTGGCGGTAGAAGCTCACCATCTGCGCGGCGTGCTCGAGCGGCCAGAAGATCGCGTTGTGCAGGAAGCCGTCGCCGTAGAACGCGGCCTGCTCGGCGATCTCGGGGCTGCGGATGGAGCCGTGCCACACGAACGGCGGCACTCCGTCGAGCGGGCGGGGGGTCGACGTGAAGCCCTGCAGGGGCGTGCGGAACTTGCCCTGCCAGTCCACGACCTCCTCCTCCCAGAGGCGGCGCAGCAGCGCGTAGTTCTCGATCGCCAGCGGGATGCCCTGGCGGATGTCCTGGCCGAACCAGGGGTACACGGGGCCGGTGTTGCCGCGGCCCATCATGAGGTCCATCCGGCCGTCGGAGATGACCTGGAGCATCGCGTACTCCTCGGCCAGCCGGACCGGGTCGTTGGTCGTGATCAGCGTCGTGGCGGTCGACAGGACGATGTTCTTCGTCGTGCCCGCGAGGTAGCCGAGCATGGTGGTGGGCGACGAGGGCACGAACGGCGGGTTGTGGTGCTCGCCCGTCGCGAAGACGTCCAGACCCGCCTGGTCGGCGTGCTGGGCGATGGTGAGCATGTTGCGCACCCGCTCCGTGTCGTCCGGCGTCCGGCCGGTGGTCGGATCGGTGGTGACGTCGCCGACGGTGAAGATCCCGAACTGCATCTCGCGCCTCGCTCTGGTGAGAGTTCCATGCGTTTGCATGTACTTGCCGCTCAACAGGACCACCCCCTGTCGTATTCCCGCCTCGAAAACTGGACGCGTGTCCATGTCGGTAAGCGTGATCCGACCCACAGGGTCCCGAGGGGCCGTCCCCGGCATCCCCCTATACCGTGGGGCCGACGGGGGCGTCGACGGAGGGCTGTACGGAGTGACGAACGAGCAGATCAGGGTCCTGGTTGTCGAGGACGACGCCGACACTGCACAGTACGTCCGGACGGTGCTGGAGCGTCGCGGCGGGATGGCCGTGACCGTGGTGCACGAACCGATGTCTGCCCTGGCCGAGGTGGCCGCGCACGAGTTCGACGTGGTGCTCACCGACAT
Source organism: Cellulomonas sp. P1_G12_2 (assembly GCF_056405535.1). Lineage (NCBI taxonomy): Bacteria > Bacillati > Actinomycetota > Actinomycetes > Micrococcales > Cellulomonadaceae > Cellulomonas > Cellulomonas sp. P1_G12_2. Next base: position 407,179 of record NZ_JBFUBX010000002.1, read on the forward strand.
CCAGATGCCGGGCATGAGCGGACTGGAGCTGCTGGTCGAGCTGCGGTCCCGGGCGGCGGGCACCCCGGTGGCCGTCATGACCGCGTTCGCCAGCGTCGACTACGCCGTCGAGGCGCTGCGCCGGGACGCGGACGAGTTCCTGGTCAAGCCCGTGGCGGCCGCGACCCTCCTCGACCGGGTCACCGCGCTCGCGGTCGAGGGGCGTGTCAAGCGCGCGGCGATGGGCAGCAACGAGGTCGTCCTGGCGGTCGGCGCCCACCCCGACGACGTGGAGATCGGTGTCGGTGCGACGCTCGCCTCGCACCGCGCGGCCGGCGACACGGTCGTCATCCTCACCCTGTCCGGCGGGGCGATCGGCGGCGACGTGCAGTCCCGCCGGCACGAGGCGCTCGCGTCGGCCGGCGTCATCGGCGCGCGGCTGTACCTGCACGACTTCGAGGACACGCGGCTGGACCCCGCGAGCGGGCTCATCACGACGATCGAGGCGCTCATCGCCGAGGTCGAGCCGAGCGTCGTCTACACGCACAGCGAGCACGACCGGCACCAGGACCACCGGGCGGTCCGGCAGGCCGTCGACGTCGCCGCCCGCCGCGTGCCGTCTCTCGCGTGCTTCCAGAGCCCGTCGTCGACGATCGACTTCCGGCCCACCCGGTTCGTGCCGGTCGACGGGTTCCTCGACGCCAAGCTGCAGATGCTCGCGGCGTTCGAGTCGCAGTCCCACCGCGACTACATGGACCCCGAGCTGGTGCGGTCCACCGCGCGGTACTGGTCCCGGTTCGGGGGCGGCCAGTACGCCGAGCCGCTGGAGATGGTGCGGGCGGCCACGATGCTGAGCAGCAAGGCGCGGGCGATCGGCGTTGCCGCTGCCCCCGCCGCCGAGAAGGTCGACGGGCACGGAGGTCACGCATGAGGGTCCTGGTCACGGGTGCAGGGGGACCCGCCGGGGTCGCGGTGATCCGCTCGCTGCAGCGTCGCGGTGACGTCGAGGTGATCGCGGCGGACATGGACCGGTGGGCCAGCGCGCTCTACCTCGTCGACGCCGGGTCGCGTCACCTGGTCCCGGCCGGTCGCGCCGCCGACTTCGTGGACGTGGTGCGCAAGCTCTGTCTCGACGAGCGCGTCGACGTGCTCTTCCCGACGGTGGACGTCGAGCTGCCCAAGCTCGCCGCCGCCCGGGACGAGCTGCTCGCCGACGGCACGATCCTCGCGTCCCCTTCGCTGAGCACGCTCGAGACCTGCCTGGACAAGCTGGCCCTCGCCGCCGCGTGCGCGCGGACCGTCCGGGTGCCCCGGACCGAGCTGATCGGCACTCCCCAGGCGGTCTCCGGCTGGGACTTCCCGGTGATCGTCAAGCCCCGCCGTGGCGCGGGCTCGCGCGGGATCCGGCTGATCGGCACGCAGGCGGAGCTCGACGCGGTGCACGACGCCGAGGAGGACCTGCTGGTCCAGGAGCTGCTGCCCGGGGACGAGTACTCCGTCGACGTCCTGGCGGGGCTCGACGGCCGCGTGATCGCCGCCGTGCCGCGCGCCCGACTGCGGGTGGACTCCGGCGTCGCGGTCGCGGGCGTCACGGTGCACGACGACGAGCTGGTCGAGACCGCCTCGGCGGTCGCGCGCGCCATCGGCCTGACCACGGTGGCGAACGTGCAGCTCAAGCGGGACGTCGAGGGCCGCCCGGCCCTGCTCGAGGTCAACCCGCGGTTCCCCGGCGCGATGCCGCTGACCATCGCGGCCGGCGTCGACATGCCGTCCCTCACGCTCGACGCGGTGCTCGGCCGGCCGGTGCCCGACCACGTCGACTTCCAGGAGATCGCGAACGTGCGCTACCTCGAGGACGTCTTCCTGCCGATCGCTGACGTCCTGCCGCCACGATGAGCGCAGGTCCTGCCACCGACGGCGACCACCACGTCCACTCCACGTTCTCCGACGACGCCGTCAGCACGCCCGCGGAGAACCTGGCCGCGGCGCAGGTCGCACGCCTGCGCGAGATCCGCATGGTCGACCACGTGCGCGTCTCCACCACGTACGTGCCCGAGTTCCTCTCGGTGGTCCGCGCCCTGCCGCGGCTGGAGGGTCTGACGGTGCTGACCGGGGTGGAGGCGAAGATCCTCGACGCGTCCGGCGCGGTGGACGCTCCGCCGGAGGTGCTCGCCGCGCTGGGCTCGCCGGGCGGCGCGGACCGGGTGCTCCTGGCCGACCACCAGGTGCCCGGACCGGACGGCCCCTGGAGCCCGCGGGCCACCCGCGAGCGGATCGACGCGGGGCTGGCCCCGGTCGACGTGGTCGAGCTGCTGGTCACCGCCACCATCCGTGCCATACACGCCGTGGGCCGCGCGCAGCTGGCGCACCCGTTCTCGATCCTGCCCAAGATCGGCCTCACCGAGGACGACGTCCCCGACGAGCTCCTGGACGCGCTGGCCGGGGCCGCGGTCGCCACGGGCACCACGGTCGAGGTCAACGAGAAGTGGCGCTGCCCGGGTCCGCGGGCGACGGACCGCTGGCGGGCGGCCGGCGTGCAGCTCGTCGCGTCCACCGACGCGCACGTCGCCTCGGACGTCGGCGTCTACAGCTGGGTGCAGGGATGACGGGTGTCGGGCAGGACGCGCTGGTCGCGATCTTCGTCGCGTTCGTGGGCATCGGCGTCATCCCCGTGCTCGCCGGGCTGTACCAGTACCTCCTGGTCCCCGTGCACGCGTTCCGCAACCACCTGACGTCGTCGGCACCGCACCTTCCGCGCGTCGTGGTCATCGTCCCCGCCTGGAACGAGGGGGCCGTGCTCGCGGCGTCCCTCGACAGGCTGATGAGCCTGGAGTACCCGCCGGACCGGCTCAAGGTGTTCGTCGTCGACGACGCGAGCACCGACGACACCCCCGACGTGGTCCGCGCCAAGGCGGCCCAGTACGACGACCGCATCGTGCACCTGCGCCGCGAGCAGGGCGGTCAGGGCAAGGCCCACACCCTCAACCACGGCATCCGGTACGCGCTGGACGACGACTGGATGCAGGCGCTGCTCATCATGGACGCGGACGTCATCTACCGCCCCGACTCCCTGCGGCGGATGGCCCGGCACCTGGCCGACGAGAACGTGGGGGCCGTGACGGCGTTCATCCGCGAGGGCAGCGGGCGGCCGGGGAGCGTCGCGCGGTTCATCGGCTACGAGTACGTGACCGCGCAGGCGGCCGCCCGGCGCGCGCAGAACGTCATGGGAGCGATGGCCTGCCTCGCGGGCGGTGCGCAGCTGCACTCGCGGGAGAACCTCGAGGCGGTCGGCGGGCAGGTGGACACCTCGACGCTGGCCGAGGACACCTACACCACGTTCCTCACGCAGCTGAACGGGCGGCGAGTGGTGTTCGAGCCGGCCGCGGTGGTGCTGGCGGAGGAGCCCGACACGGTCACCGCCCTGTGGAAGCAGCGGGTGCGCTGGGCCCGCGGGAACGTGCAGATCACCCGCACCTTCGCCCGCATCTGGTTCCGACCCTCCCGGGTGCACAACCTGGGCAACCTCGATTTCGGCATCATCTGGTTCGCCATCTACCTGCTCCCGGTGGCCATGACGCTGGCGGCGATCGGGCTGGTCGGCCTGTACTTCGTGGCGAGCGTGACGGCCACCGCGGTGTTCCAGGGCCTCTGGTGGGTGGCGGTGAGCGCCTACGTGTTCATCACGGTGACCACCCTCCTGCTCGACCGCGAGACGGCCCGCCGGTCGTGGTTCCAGGGCATCGTGTTCCCGGGTCTCGGCGCGCTCGTGGTCATGACGGCGGCCTGGTTCCCCAACCTCTGGGAGGAACGCCTCCCGGCGCTGCTCGGGCTCGAGATGACCGAGACCGGCCGCGCGCTGTGGACGCTCACGCTCTACTCCTGGTCGGTGCTCGCGATGCTCCTGGCGTGGGTGATCCGGATCCTCGAGCGCGTCCGTCCGGTGCGGTGGCTCGCTCTCCCGCTGCTCTACGTGGTGGGCTTCGGTCCGGTGCTCTGCGCGATCACGCTCGACGCGTACGTGAAGCAGTGGCGCGGCGCCGCCGCGGTGTGGGACAAGACGGAGAAGACAGGACGGGTGATGGGATGACGGGCGCGCACCGGGCGGCCGCGGGCGACGACGCCCGCTGGTGGGCGACGCTCTCGCCCGACGCCCTCGACGACGAGATCCGGTCGAACGCGCGCACGGAGCGCCGGCTGCTCCTGGTGGTCGCCCTTGTCGCCGCCGCGATCACGGTCGCCGTGCTCCTGCTGCACGAGGGCGTGCTGTGAGCGCGCGCGTGCTGGTGGTCGACGACGAGCCGGACGAGCTCGCCCTCATCGAGCGGCACCTGCGCCGGCTGGGCTACGACGTCGTGGCGACCAAGAGTGCCGAGCAGGCGCTCGCCGACGAGGACAACCTCGGGGTCGACGTCGCGATCGTCGACCTGCGCCTGCCCGGCATGGGGGGCTGGGAGCTGGTCGACGTCCTGCACGCGCGCCGCCCCGGCCTGCCGGTGATCATCACGTCGGTCCTCGACCCCGACGACTACCCGCAGGTGGAGGCGTGGCTGCCCAAGCCGTTCACCGGCGAGGGCGTTCAGGCCGCGCTGGCGCGCGCGCTGGGGACGGGACCGTGACCGGCGCATGAGCGAGATCTGGTCGACCGAGCGCACCGACCTGCTCACGACGAGCTCGCGCTTCCTGCGGCGCCTCGCCCGCCACCTCGGCCCGGACGGCGGCGTGGTCGAGCGCCAGCTGCCGTTCGTCGGGATGTTCTTCGTCGCCGTGCTCACGTTGCTGATCCCGGACGCGCGGGTGACCAGCCCGGTCGAGGTCCTGATCGCGGGGGTGCTCACCGCGGGCCAGCTCGTCGCCGCGCGGGTCCTGCCCTGGAGCCGGTGGCCCGAGGCGGCCCAGGACGTCCTGCCGGTGGTCCAGCTGCTGGCCGTGGCCCTCCTGCGGTCCGGGACCGGCGGGCCGGGCTCGCCGTACACGACGCTGGTGTTCTTCCCGGTGATCACGCTCGCGTCCGAGACGGGCCGTCGGGGGATCGTGCTGGCCACGCTGGGCGTCGCGGGGGTGGTGTTCTCGCCGGTCCTGCTCTCGAGCGTGCCCGTCACCGTGGACACGGTCATCCGGACCCTGTTCGTCACCCTCGTGGCCCTCGTGGTCGCCGTCACGGTGCACGAGATCACCGCTCGGCTCCGGGCCCGCAGCGTCGCACTGCTCTCGCTGCAGATGGACCAGGCGGTGCTGCTGGACCGCGCCCGTGCCAACGCCGTCGAGCTCGCACGCGTGGCCAACCAGCGGCGCGCGGCCCGCGACCAGCTGGTCTCCGTGATCGACTCGGCCACCGAGCAGGCCATCATCGCCACCGACGCCACCGGCATGGTCGAGGTGTTCAACGCCGGCGCGGAGCGTCTGCTCGGGTACGGGCAGGGCGAGGTCGTCGGGCGCATGCGCCTGACCGACTTCCACGACCGCGACGAGCTGGAGGCGCGCCGCGCCCTGCTGTTCTCCGACGACAGCCCGATCGACCACCCGCAGACCCTGGTCGACGCGCTCGTCGCGCCGGCGCTCGCGGGCAGGCCGGAGGTGCGGGACTGGACGTACGTCGCGCGCGACGGGGTCCGGATGACCGTCAGGCTCGCGGTCACCCGACGTGCCGAGGCGGACGGCACGGTGAGCGGCTACGTGGTCGTCGCCACGGACGTCACCTCCGAGCGCGAGGCGGCGCGGCTCCAGGACGAGTTCGTCAGCCTGGTGAGCCACGAGCTGCGCACGCCGCTCACCTCGGTCCTCGGCTATCTCGAGCTGCTCACCGACGGCACCGACCCGCTGTCCGACGAGCAGCGCGAGTACCTCACCGTGATCGAGCGCAACGCCCRGCGCCAGCTGCGCCTCGTGGGCGACCTGCTGCTCAGCGCCCAGGTGGACGCGGGCCGGTTCTCCATCTCGCCGCAGCACATCGACGCCGGTGAGATCGTGTCCGCCGCGGTGGCGGCCGCCGCCCCGGCAGCCGAGGCGGCCGGCATCGCCCTGGTGCCGTCGGTGACCTCGACGGTCCTCGACGCCGACCCGGTCCGGCTCGCGCAGGCGGTGGACAACCTGGTCTCGAACGCGATCAAGTTCACGCCCTCCGGGGGGACCGTCCGCCTCGAGGTCGGTCCGGGCGAGCGGGGCGGCGCGGTCATCGTGGTCGCGGACAGCGGCATCGGCATCCCGCCCGACGAGCTGTCCCAGCTGACCCACCGGTTCTTCCGGGCGTCGACGGCCACCCGCCGGGCGATCCCGGGCGTCGGGCTCGGGCTCTCGATCACCAAGGCCGTGGTCGACGCGCACGGCGGCTCACTGAGCATCGAGAGCACCCTCGGTGAGGGCACCAGCTTCACGATCGCGTTGCCGGCCACGCCGCCGGGCTGACGTACCGGTCCGTAACTTCGGACAACCCGGATGTATCAGGCGGCCCAGGCCGTGTCCCCTTCTGCCCGTGCGCCGAACGACGGCGCGGACAGGAAAGGGCACGATCATGACCATCCTCAGCTCGCTGATCGGTGCGGACTACCGTCCGGCCACCGCAGCAGCCGTGCAGGCGCTCGCCGACTCCGGCGTCCCTGTGCACCTGCCCGGCACCGAGGCGTACGCCGCTCTCACGGGCACCAGCAACCTCCTCAAGGCGATCCGACCCACGGCGGTCGTCGCCGCGCGGGGACCTGACGACGTCAGCCGCACGCTGCGCGCCTCGGCCGCCGCGGGCGTCCGGGTGGCGGTCCAGGGCACCGGCCACGGGGCCACCGAGACCATGCAGGACGCGATCCTCGTCAGCACCGCGGCCCTCGGCGAGGTCACCATCCACGCCGACGAGCGCTGGGCGCGCATCGGCGCGGGCGTGAAGTGGGCGGCCGTCCTCGAGGCGTGCGCGCCGTACGGGCTCGCCGGTCTGGCCGGCTCGTCACCGGACGTCGGCGTGGTCGGCTACCTGACGGGCGGTGGGCTCGGACCTGTGGCCCGCTCCCACGGGCTCGCGTCCGACACGGTGCGCGCGTTCGAGCTCGTCACCGGCGACGGCGTGTTCCGCCGCGTCACCGCGGAGAGCCACCCGGACCTGTTCTGGGGTCTGCGCGGAGGCAAGGGCGCGCTCGGCATCGTCACCGCGGTCGAGATCGACCTCGTCGACCAGGCGGAGCTGTACGCGGGCGCGCTGTGGTTCGGCGCCGCGGACGCGGCTGCGGTGATCCGCACCTGGAGCCAGTGGTGCGAGCTGCTGCCGGAGGAGGGGACCACGTCCGTCGCCGTGATGCGGCTGCCGGACATGCCGATGTTCCCGGAGCCGCTGCGCGGGACCACGTCGGTCTCGGTGCGCTTCGCCTGGACGGGTGACCCCGCGGTGGGCGAGGAGATGATCCGGGCGATCCGCTCGGTCGCCGCGCCGCTCATCGACACCGTGCAGGTCATGCCGTACTCGGCGCTCGGCGACGTGCACAGCGACCCCGTGGACCCGATGCCGCTGCACGAGCAGCACAGCCTGCTGCACTCGTTCGGGATCGACGGCGCCGACCGGCTGCTCGAGCTGGTCGGCCCGGACGCGCAGACCGCCCAGGCGATGGTCGAGGTGCGTCAGCTGGGCGGCAAGGTCCGCGACGACCGCGGCCTGCCCAGCGCGTTCCCGCACCGCGACGCGGCGTACTCGCTCTTCACGATCGGCGTGATGATCCCGGAGATCGCCCAGATGGTCACCGCGGACACCGCGCGCGTGCACGACGGGCTCGCCGCCTGGACGCGTCCGGGCGGCCTGCCCAACTTCACCGACTCGGCGGGCCAGGAGTGGATCGAGCGGGTGTTCACGCCCGACGCGGCGCGCCGGCTGCAGATGCTCTCGCTGGTGTACGACCCCGACGCCGTGCTCCTCGGGGCGCGCGGCCTGCGGCCCTGACCTCGACGGCGTCGACCCCGCACGGGGTCGACGCCGTCAGGGGACCGGCGCCGGGGTGGGCGGGACGGAGAACGTGATCGACACCTCGGTGCTGTCGGTGAACTGCGCCGACGTCGAGCCCACCAGCGGGCTCAGCAGCGCGGCCACGGCGAACGCGAGCGCGACACCGAGGCGCACGAGGCCGGCACGGTCGACGGACCAGAAGGACCGGGGGTCAGGGGCGACGTCGTCGCGCTCAGTCGAGGAGGAGCTCATCGACCCTCCTGTCCATGTGGTCCGTGCGCACCGGGCTCGCACGACGGGCGCGCCGCGCGTCGCCGATGGCGAGCAGCTCGAGCGTAGCGAGCGCGACCAGCGGCGGGACGAGCATCGCCGCGCGTCCTTGCGCGGATCCGGCCCACTGCAGCACCCAGCCCCAGCCCCTGTGCACCGCGAGCTGCACGCCGCGGATCCTGCCGATCGGGGTCGCGTTGACGTCGGGCTCGGCGTTGGCGTCCCCCTTCGTCACCACGTACGACTTGGTGAGCTGCTCCCCGGCGGCGTTCAGCTTGGGCACCATCTTGCCCGTCGCCTCGTCCTGGCGGAGGTCGGGCAGCTTGCGCAGCGCCACGATGCGGTGCGTGACCAGGTCGGTGGTGCCGATGGGCCAGAACGAGATGACCTGACCCACCTTGAGGTCCGACTCGTCGGCGATCGCGCGGAGCACCACCGCGTCACCCGCGTCGAACTTCGGTGCCATGGAGCCCGACGTCACGATGAGCAGGCGCTGGCCGTGCGCCTGGAACCACAGCGGCACCGCCAGCGAGGTGGCGTAGGCCGCCCCGCAGATGATGACCACGGTCCAGAGCGCGACGCCGAGGAGCCGGCGCCACGTGGGCTTCGGGGCACGAGTGCGCCGCCGACCGATCACGCGCGGCGCGCGTCGGTCGACGGTTGGGGCGTCTCGTTGCCCGTCCGACCAGGGGGCCATCAGGCTCAGGTGTTGTTGGCCGTCTGCTCGGCGTTGAAGAGCAGGGTGAGCTCGACGCCGGAGTCCTGGTACTCGTTGCCGGCGGACGAGGGGAAGTCGACCCGCGCGCAGAGCCACTCGCTCGGCTTGCCCGCGTTGAGCACCCGGTCGCCGGTCTGGGACAGCTGAGCGGGGTCGCCCACCAGGATCGTGGTCGTCGCGGGCCACGGGGTGATCGTCCCGGGCAGGTTGAGCGGTGTGCCCGCCGTGTTGGTGGCGTTGCAGTCGGCGGCCGCGGCGACCGGGAACATCCGCAGCTCGAGGACGTTCGCCAGGTTGGCACCCGTCGCCACCGCCGTCGTGCCGTCGGTGCCCTCGACGGCGGGGCTCCCGGCGGGTCCGGCAGTCGGGACCGCGCTGTACGAGATCGCGTACCGGAGCTCCAGGGAACCCGTGCTGGAGACCAGCAGCGGTGCGAAGGTCGTCGCTCCGGGGTTCAGGTTCTGCGGCGCGAACGCGAAGGCGGTCGTCGAGCCGACGACCAGGTCCACGGTGCCGCTCTGGATCTCGGCCGACACGGTGTCGTTGTCGGTGAAGATGGCGGACGTCGTCAGCGTCGTGGCACCCACCGCAGCGAGACCGACGATCGCCACGGTGGTCCAGAGACGCCGACGGCGCGGTGCGTCGTGGTGCACCGGGGCGGGGTCGATCATCTCCTGGAGCAGGTCGTCCATCATGCGGGAACCCCCCTTGGGGCGAGAGTCGAGACTGTTGTATCGGCACCTCGGGGCCCGACTTGAGACGAAAGCACGATACTCACCCGATCGAGTTGTCTGCGCCCGGCGCGCCAGGTGGTCGCGGTGGGCGCGCCCGCCGGGTGCTGGTGGTGGGGGTCGTCGCAAGCGCGACCCCGCTGCGCGTGCCCCGGCCGCGTCGCGGACGCGGCACCGACTGGGTCAGCGGGAGGTCGTCGGGCGGGACGGCCTGCGAGTAGAGGAAGCCCTGGGCCTGGTCGACGCCGAGCCGCCGCAGGATCACGGCCGTGGACTCGTCCTCGACGCCCTCGGCGACCACCCGCAGGTCGAACGAGTGCGCCAGGTCCACCATCGCCTGCACCACGACCTCCGAGCCCTCCCGTCCGTCGACCCCGAGGTCCGCGACGAACAGCCGGTCGATCTTCAGCTCGTCGACGGGCAGGTCCCGCAGCTGGGAGATGGACGTGTTGCCGATCCCGAAGTCGTCGATGGCCACGCGGATGCCGAGCGCGCCCAAGCGCTCGAGCACCGGGACCACCCGGGACGGGTCGGCGACGAGCGCGGTCTCCGTGATCTCGACCTCGAGCAGGTCCGGCGGCACGGAGTGCTCCTCGAGCAGCGACTCGATGAGGTCGACCACCGCCGCGGTCGTCACGTCGTGCGCCGAGAGGTTCACCGCCACCGGGGTCGCGCGGCCCGCGACGCGCCACGCGGCCAGCTGCGTCACGCACTCGGTGAGGGCGTACCGCGTCACGTCGTGGATGAGGCCGGACTGCTCGGCCAGGGGGATGAACGTGGTGGGCGGCAGCACGCCGCGCGTCGGGTGCACCCAGCGCATCAGAGCCTCCAGCCCGACGGTCTTGCCCGTCGCCAGCTCGATCTTGGGCTGGTAGTGCATGCGCAGCTCGCGCGGGGCGTCCGCCATCGGGGTCAGCGCGCGGTGCAGGTCGCCCAGCAGGACCAGGCGGGCCGGCGACGAGTCGTCCTCGTCGGCCGAGTACACCGAGACGCCCGTGCGGCGGTGCTTGGCGGCGTACATCGCCACGTCCGCGGTGCGCATCAGCGACGACGGGTCGGTCGCATGGTCGGGCAGGCAGGCCACACCGACCGACGTGTCCACGTGCAGCGGCAGCTCGCCGAGCATGAAGGGCGGGACGAACAGGCCGCGCACCCGGCGGGCCAGCCGCTCCGCGTTGGCCACCGAGCGCACGTCGGGCAGGAGGATCGCGAACTCGTCGCCACCGAGCCGCGCCACGATGTCCTCGTCCCGCAGCGCTCCCCGCAGCCGCTCCGCGACCTGCTCGAGCAGCTCGTCGCCGCGGTCGTGGCCGAGCGAGTCGTTGATGTCCTTGAACCGGTCGATGTCTAGGAGCATCAGGCCGACCCGGGAGCCGGTCTCCTCCGCCTCGAGGATCGTGCGGCGCATACGCTCGGCGAGCATGCGGCGGTTGGGCAGGCCCGTGAGCGAGTCGAGCAGGGCGAGCCGGGCGTTCTCCAGCGCGGTCGCCTGCAGCCGTCGGGACGCCGTCCACACCGTCCGGAACAGGACCGTCCAGAGCGCGAGGAGGCCGACGGCCACCACCAGGGACACGGTGCGGACCGCGTCGGCGAGGGCCACGCTGGCGGCGTCGTGGTTGAGCATCACCTCGGCCGCGCCGACCACGTCGTCGCGCGGCCGTGCGGGGTCGCGCTCCGCGGTCTCGCTCGCACGCACCGGCACGTAGACGTCCAGGACGCGCCGCTCGGTCCCGCCCTCGCCCTCGACCTCGGAGCCGCGCACGTCGGTGATCACGCGGGCGCTCGGCCGGCCGTCCTTCTGCGTCACCTGGTCGAGCCGGGCGCCGTCGGGGAACCCGGTCGTGGTCTGGTCGGCGGAGCTGTAGATGAGCGAGCCGTCGAGCGCCCACAGGCGCAGCTCCACCAACCGCTCGCCGAACCCGGCCGTCGCGGCCTTCACGGCGTCCTTCTGCTCGGGGGTGAGCGCGTCGGGCGTCACGTAGGAGTCGGTCGGCACGGTGGCGTTGGCGTACGACGTCACGGTCTCCGCGGTCGCGATGCCGTCCCGCACCGACTGCTGGCTCATCACGCTCCAGGTCACCGCGACGAGCGCGAGCCCGAGCACAGCCATGGCCGCGAGGCTGATGACCGCGAACGATCGCGTCAGCGGCCAGCGACGGCGGGTTGCTCTTGGCACGCGGGACCTCGTGAGCTGGGGCGAGCGCGGGTCGGGAGGGGGCCGCGCTGAGGCGAGAGTATGCGTTCTGTCCGCCCGACAGCGACATCCCAGGTCAGAGAGATTGCCCCGGCGCGTCGGGAACGTCCGTCCCCGCTCGGCGGTTACATCGGACGCCAACTTCCCCAGGAGGATCCGATGACGTACGAGGTGACCAAGACCGACGAGCAGTGGGCCCTGGAGCTGGAGCCGCAGGAGTTCGCCGTGCTCCGGCGCGCCGGGACCGAGCGGCCCTGGACGGGCGAGCTGCTGGACGAGAAGCGGACGGGGGTCTACCGCTGTCGGGCGTGCCGCAACGAGCTGTTCCGCTCCGACACCAAGTTCGACTCGCACTGCGGCTGGCCCAGCTTCTTCTCGCCCCTGGCGGGCGACCGGGTGGAGCTGATCTCCGACCGGAGCCTCGGCATGGTCCGCACCGAGGTGCGCTGCGCGAGGTGCGGGTCGCACCTCGGGCACGTGTTCGACGACGCCCCGCAGACCCCCACGGGCGACCGGTTCTGCATGAACTCGGTGAGCCTGACCTTCGAGGCTGACGCCTGAGCGCACCCGCGCACGGGCTCGTTCGGGGTGTCCTCCGGCGCGCCGGACCCGACACCCCGAACGGGCGACGTCCAGATGGTCGACACGTGTGAAGTCCGGGCGCTCGGATGCCGATAATGCACGCGTGGAGGATGTTCTGACGGTGCGGCGGTGGAGGCGGTACGGCGCCGACCGTCTCTATGTCACGCAGGAGTCCGGCGCCCGCGTCGGATCGGTCGACCTGCAGTCCGGCGAGGTCGTGGTCGACGACCCGCTGCTCGAGAGCGGCCTGCGCCGCGCTGCGCAGGCGTACCTGCGCGCCGACGTGTCCGAGCTGGCACTGAGCATGCCGACCACCGCCGTCGGAAACCTCCACCCGGTCGACGAGGCAGCGCTGCAGGCGTGGCTCGGCGGCGAGGACTGGGACGCGATCGACCTGGCGGCCCGGCGGGGAGAGCGCGGCAGCTCGGTGCGCACCCGGCTGGAGCGGCTGGGCGACGAGGGCTGGCAGGTCATCCACGACGTGCCGCTCGGCCGGCAGGGCAGCCTCGTCCAGCACCTCCTCATCGGTCCGGCCGGCATCTTCACCGTCGCCGAGCGCCGGCACCCGGGCCAGCGCGTCGTCGTCGAGGGCCGCACGCTGGAGGTCGACGGCCGGTCCATGTCGTACCTGCGCGACGCGCGGCTCGAGGCCACCCGCGTGCAGGGCGCGCTCCTGGCGGCCGCGTGCGCGGCGATCACCGTCCGCGGTGTCGTGGTGGTGCACGGCGACCTCGAGGTGCGCACGGTCCAGCCGGGGCACGACGCGTTCGCCATCGCACGCCAGGACGTCCAGGCCGTCTTCCGCGCCATGCCGGTGCGGCTCGACCCGGCGCGCATCGCGGCGATCGCTCACGTCGCCCGCCAGCGGTCGACCTGGTCGCACTGACTGCGCCCTCCCGGTGGCAGGGCCTGGGTGTTGACACCCCATGGCTGCGGTGATCTGCTGAAACGCTCCCACCCCCCCGGGTGGTGATGCAGCGCCCTCCGTGCTTTTGCCGCCAGGATGTCCCCGTGGTCGACGAACAGTTCCGCCAGCTCGAGCGAGAGCTCGGCCTCCTCCTGCGCCGCGCGCAGGCGTCCTCGGCAGCGATCTCGCGAGACGTCCATCCCGACCTCGAGCCCGCCGCCTACTCGCTCCTGGCACTCATCGCCGCGTCGCCCGGGGTGCGGGCGAGCGATCTCGCCATGAACATCGGCGTCGGGCGAGGCACCATGTCCCGCCAGCTCGCCCGCCTCGGCGCCCTCGGGCTGGTGTCCCGGCGGCCCGATCCGGACGACTACCGGGGTCAGCTCCTCGAGCTCACCGACGAGGGTCAGCGCCGCTTCGAGAGCGCCCAGCAGGCCCGGCGGACGTTCCTGCGCCAGGCGCTGACCGGGTGGGGCGAGGCCGACGTCGCGGCGCTGGCCACCCAGCTCGGCCGGCTCAACTCGGACCTCGCAGCCGCCCGCCGCACGCACTGACAACACGGACGCGCCCCCCGGTCCGAGACCGAGGGGCGCGTCCGTGTCCGCGGTCAGTCGCGCGCCGCGACCCGCTGCTCGTCGGTCAGCGTCTCCAGCTCGGCGTCGACTGCCGCCTCGGACGTGGCCGGAGCGAGCATCGCGGCCTCCTGCTCCAGGAGCTGCTCGATGCCCGAGCGGTTGCCCAGCGGCACCTCCTTGAGGAACAGGACGGCGATCAGCGAGATCAGCGCGACGGGCGTGGCCACGAGGAACAGGTCCGCGACCCCGTTGCCGAACGCCTGCTCGACGACCATCCGGATGTTCTCCGGGAGCGTCGACAGGTCGGGGATCGCACCGTCGGAGCCCATCGCGGTCGGGTCGATGCCGATCGCCACGAGACCCTTGGCCATCAGGTCCGTGACCCGGTGGGAGAGCACGACGCCCAGCGCGGACACGCCGAGCGCGCCGCCGAGGGTGCGGAAGAACGCGACGGTCGAGGTGCCGGAGCCGACCTCCCGGACGTCGAGGGTGTTCTGCACGGCGAGCACGAGGTTCTGCATGAGCATGCCGACGCCCGCGCCGATGATGACCAGGTACAGCGAGACCAGCGTGAAGCTCGTGTCGAAGTGGATGGTGCCCATGAGGCCGGTGCCCGTGGTGAGCAGGACGGCGCCGGCGATCATGAACTTCTTGTACTTGCCGGTGCGGCTGATGATCTGCCCGGAGATCGTCGAGGAGACCAGCAGGCCGACGATCATCGGGATGGTGAGCAGGCCCGACTCGGTCGGGGTCTTGCCGCGGGCCAGCTGCATGTACTGGCTGAGGAACACGGTCGTGCCGAACATGGCGACGCCGACCGCGATGCTGGCGACGACGGCGAGGACCAGCGTCCGGTTCGTGAACAGGTGCAGCGGGATGATCGGCTCGGCGGCGCGGGACTCGACCCACACGGCGAGCGCGAGGGCGAGCAGCGAGGCGCCGAGCATGGCGGCGGTCTGCCAGGAGGCCCAGTCGAACGAGGTGCCGGCGAACGTGATCCACAGGAGCAGGGTCGCGATGCCGATCGACAGGAGCGTGGCACCGGCGTAGTCGATCTTCACCTGGCGCGACTTGCGGGCGGGCAGGTGCAGGGTCCGCTGGAGCACGATGATCGCGGCGACGGCGAACGGCAGGCCGAGGAAGAAGTTCCAGCGCCAGCCGGCGCTGTCGGTGATGACGCCGCCGAGCAGCGGGCCGCCGACCATGCCGATGCCCATCACGGCGCCCATGAGGCCCATGTACTTGCCGCGCTCGCGCGGGCTGATGATGTCGGCGATGAGGACCGTGCCGAGCGCGGTGAGGCCGCCGGCGCCGATGCCCTGCAGGGCGCGCATGCCGATGAGCATGCCGGTGTCGTGCGAGAACCCGGCGAGGGCGGAGGAGAGCACCGAGATCGCCAGCGCGAGCTGGATGAGCAGCTTGCGGTCGACGAGGTCGGCCAGCTTGCCCCAGATCGGGGTGGAGATGGTGGTGGTGAGCAGGGTGGCGGTGACCACCCAGGTGAAGGCGGACTGCGTGCCGTCGAGGTCGGAGATGATCCGCGGCAGCGACGAGGACACGACGCTCGTCGCCAGGATCGAGACGAACATCCCGAGCAGGATGCCCGAGAGGGCCTCGAGGACCTCGCGGTGGGTCATCTTCGGGGCGATCTCGGCGGTGCTGGTGGGCGTGGGGGTGGTGCTGGACATGGTCTCGCTCTCGTGGGTGCTGGCAGGGAGACCCGGCGGCGGCGGCAGGTCGGGAGGGTGGTTCAGGCGGAGGTGAGGACGCCCGCGGTGTCCATGGGGACCGCGAAGCGGGAGACGGACTCGCCGAGCCGGTCCAGGGTGGCGGCGGCGTCGAGCAGCTCGTCGAGCGACCAGTCGGCGAACACCTCGGCGGCGCGCCGGCCGAGTGCGGCCGCGATCTCCACCGCGAGCGAGCGCCCGGCGGGGGAGAGCTGGATCGTGCGGGCGCGGCGGTCGTCGTCCGCGACCGCGCGCTCGACCAGGCCGTCGTCGACCAGCTGGCTCACCTGGCGGCTGGCCACCGAGATGTCGACGCGCAGGATGTGCGCGAGGTCGCTCACCTGGAGGGTGCCGCGGTGCTGCAGGATCCGGACGATCGCGAGGGTGCCCTTGGAGCACCCGATGTCGCGCGCCACCCCCAGGGACGACTCGCGCAGCGCGCGGTTGAAGGCCTCGACCGACCGCAGCAGCGTCTGCGGGGGCGTCTCGGGCTGGGCGGACGGCATGGAGCTCCTTTTGTTGCTTGATGCAACCATACGATAGATAATTGCTTCAAGCAACCGAAGGTTGAGGTTATTCCACGACGACGCGGCCGGGCCCGTGGAGGGGCCCGGCCGCGCGCGGTGGGTCGTGCGTCAGGCCGGCGTGGAGGTGCCCCGACGACTCCGGTCCACCTTGACGCCCTCCATGTCCTCGAGCTCGATGCCCTTGGTCTCGGGCACCTTCCAGAGCGTGAAGAAGAACGAGAGCGCCGCGAAGATCGCGTACATCAGGTAGGGGATCGACGCGCCGAACGCCGCCAGCATGGGCGGGAACGACACCGTGATCAGGAAGTTCGCGATCCACTGCGCAGCCGCGGCCACACCGAGAGCCGCGGCACGGATGCGGTTGGGGAACATCTCCCCGAGCAGGACCCACACCAGCGGACCCCACGTGGCACCGAAGAAGACGACGAACAGGTTGGCGGCGATCAGGGCGATGACGCCCCACGAGCCGTCGAGCGTGACGTCCTCGCCGGACCCCGACGACTGCGTGAACGCCAGCGCCATGATGCCGAGCGTCACCGCCATGCCTGCGGACCCGGTGAGCAGCAGCGGCCGGCGCCCGACCTTGTCGATGAGCGCGATCGCGATGAACGTCACCAGCACGTTGGTGATCGACGTGATCGTCGAGACCATGAACGACTGGCTCTCCTCGAACCCGACCGCCTGCCACAGGGTGGTCGAGTAGTAGAAGATCACGTTGATCCCGACGAACTGCTGGAACACCGACAGCAGGATGCCGATCCACACCACCGGCAGGAGACCGAAGCGCGGGCCCTTGAGGCTCGCCTGGGACTCCAGCTTCTTGTCGGTCTCGATCGTCTTCTCGATCTGGGCGACGTGGGCCTCGACGTCGTCGCCCTCGGCCAGCGTCGTGGCCAGCACTGCCTTGGCCTCCTCGCGCTTGCCGGTGGCGATGAGGTAGCGCGGCGACTCGGGGATCCGCAGGGCGAGGATGCCGTACACCGCGGCGGGGATCACCGCGACGATGAACATCCAGCGCCACGCCTCGAGCCCGAACCACAGGTCCTCGGCCGCACCGCCCGCGGACGTCGCCAGCAGCTGGTCGGAGAGGAGCGCCGCGAAGATACCGAGCGTGATCGCGAGCTGCTGCAGCGAGCCCAGCCGGCCGCGCATCGCCGCCGGGGCGATCTCCGCGATGTAGGCCGGCGCGATCACGGACGCGATGCCGATGCCGATGCCCGCCATCACGCGCCACAGGACCAGGTCCCACGCGCTGAACGCGATGCCGGACAGGATCGAGGACACGAAGAACAGGACCGCGCCGAGGAACATCACCCGGGTGCGGC
Source organism: Cellulomonas sp. P1_G12_2 (assembly GCF_056405535.1). NCBI lineage: Bacteria > Bacillati > Actinomycetota > Actinomycetes > Micrococcales > Cellulomonadaceae > Cellulomonas > Cellulomonas sp. P1_G12_2. The sequence goes on from NZ_JBFUBX010000002.1 coordinate 424,629, forward strand.
CCCACCGGTCGGCCAGCTTGCCGCCCAGCCACGCGCCGAACGCGCAGCCCAGGAGCGCGATGGCGACGACGATGCCCGTGACGGCAGGGTCGATGTCGAACTCGCCCTCGATCGCGTTGACCGCGCCATTGATGACCGAGCTGTCGAAGCCGAAGAGAAAGCCACCGACCGCGGCGGCGACCGCGAGCCCGATGGCCTTGTTCTTGTACGGGTGCGGCGGTACGGCCGAACCGCCCGTCGCCCCCTGCGGCGACCCTGACGCGTGGGACATGTCGGTACCTCCGTGGCGCCCCCGGGCCGCTCCCGGGGAGTCATCCCCACCTTGGACCTCACCCGGTGAGCGCGCACCTCGGAGGCGTGCCTGCTGGCTGCGGCCCGCGGTCCGGTGCAAGATCGTCCGATGGACGGGACAGGCGGTGGAGGGGCGAAGCGCCCTCGTCGACCCGCCATGCTCGATCCCGCGCAGGCCGAGGAGCTCCCCGGCGGGTACGACCCCGCGCTGCGCAACGAGGCGGCGCACACCACCGCGGCCGCCCTGGTGCACCAGGGGCGCGCGAACACCGACCCCGAGGTCGTGGCCCGGCTCGTGTCGCTCGTCGAGCGGGAGGGGCTCGACGTCGTCGCGGCCCTGTGGTCCGAGAGCCAGGCCGACAGCCTCCCCGGCGCCCTATGGCGCTTGTACCTGCTGCGGGAGTGGGTCCGGCGCGATCCTGCGACCGTCGCCGACCGGTACCGGCTCGGCGTCGCGGCCGCGCCGGTGCACGACGCGGTGGCCGGCGTCGCGGACGCCCCCGGGCCTGCCGACGTCCGGGTGGTCGCCGACGCGGTCCTGTCGGGGGTCTACACGGGCGAGCTGGACGTCGCGCTCGAGCGAGCGGCCGCGTTCTGCCGGGTGCTCGCCACGGGTGCCGCGTTCGACGCCGACCACCTAGACGACATCGACCCCACCGGGGCCGTCCGGCTGACCCGCGGCGCCGCCTCGCTCGTGCGCACCGCCGAGGAGCTGGAGCACGCCGCGTCGCTGTGGCGGGCGGGTCGGCTGGAGTGACGTCGCCCACGCCCGCGGATCGGCCACGGGTGAACCCGCAGGTAGCGCACCGGTCGCCCGTCTGCGGCACCCGAGGTCCCACGTCTCGACCCGGGAGCGGGCGTACGATGAGCGGCGACGTCGGGCCGCGGTAGCCCCGGGCTCCATCTCAAGCCGCTTCGAGCGGCCACGCGCCGAGAGGCGCTCCGCGGTCCGGCGTCGCACACCCTCTCCGAGGGTTCAGGGCGGACCCACAGGCGCCACCTGGCTGTCACCAGGCGTCCATGCGCACGATGGCGTGCGTTAGGCAATCGACCCAGCGTGTCCTAGCCTGATCCCGCCCTTCCTCCCTGGCTTTCCCCCCTCCCGCCCTGTCTTCCGGAGCCCGCTGTGCGCCTGCGCCTCACCCCGCGCGACACCACGTTCTTCGACTTGTTCGCCGCCCAGGCGATCCATCTCGTCACAGGAGCCAACCTCCTCGGCGAGATGCTCGGAGCCGACCGCCCGACGCGCAAGGAGATCGGCAAGCGCATCGCCGAGGCCGAGCACGAAGCCGACGACGCGACCCACTCGATCATGCGGCGGCTGAACCAGACGTTCGTCACCCCGTTCGACCGGGACGACATCTACAACCTCGCGTCGAGCCTCGACGACTGCATGGACTTCATGGAGGAGGCCGCGGACCTCATCGTCCTGTACAAGGTCGACGCGCTGCCCGCGCGGGTGTCCGACCAGGTGCAGGTGCTGCAGCGCGCCGCCGAGCTCACCGCGGAGGCCATGCCCCGCCTGCGCTCGATGGAGTCGCTCGCCGAGTACTGGGTCGAGGTCAACCGCCTCGAGAACCAGGCGGACAAGATCCACCGCAAGCTGCTCGCGCAGCTGTTCGACGAGGTCACCGACCCGATCGTCCTGATGAAGGTCAAGGAGATCGTCGAGAAGCTCGAGGACGCCGCCGACGCCTTCGAGAAGGTGGCGAACACCGTCGAGACCATCGCGCTCAAGGAGTCCTGAGCCAGGTGGAGCTCGCGCTCGTCATCGTCGTCGTCGCGTTCGCGCTCGGATTCGACTACACCAACGGGTTCCACGACGCGGCCAACGCGATCGCCACCTCGGTGTCGACCCGGGCCCTGACGCCCCGTGCTGCCCTCATCATGGCGGCCGTCTTCAACCTCGTCGGCGCCCTGCTGGGCACGCAGGTGGCGACGACCATCGCCGAGGACATCATCAGCATCTCGAGCGTCAGCTCCCAGGAGGCGCTGATCATCGTCCTGTCCGGGCTGATCGGCGCCATCACGTGGAACCTCATCACCTGGCGCCTCGGTCTGCCGTCGTCGTCCACCCACGCCCTCATCGGTGGGCTGACCGGCGCCGGCATCGCCGCCCATGTCACGGTGTATTGGAGCGCGATCCTGGACAAGGTCGTGATCCCGATGATCCTGTCGCCCGTCGTCGGGTTCTCCCTGGCGTTCGCGCTGATGGTGGGCGTGCTGTGGCTCGTGCGGAACTCCGCGCCCGCCCGCACCATGCGCCGCTTCCGGCTGGCGCAGACCGCGTCGGCGGCCGCGATGGCGCTCGGGCACGGCCTGCAGGACGCGCAGAAGACGATGGGCGTCATCATGCTCGCCCTCATCGCCGGCGGCTTCTACACGCAGGGTGACAGCATCCCGCTCTGGGTCAAGCTGTCGGCGGCCTCCGCGATCTCGCTCGGTACGTACTCGGGCGGCTGGCGCATCATGCGCACCCTCGGCCGCAAGGTCATCGAGCTGGACCCGGCCCGCGGCTTCGTCGCCGAGTCCGTGGCCGCCTCCGTGCTCTACGCCAGCGCCTACTGGCTGCACGCGCCCATCTCGACCACCCACACGATCACGTCCGCGATCATGGGAGTCGGCGCCACCAAGCGGCTCTCGGCGGTCCGCTGGGGCGTCGCCGGGAACATCGGCGTCGCGTGGGTGCTGACCATCCCCATGGCCGCGCTCGTGGCCGCCTGCGTCTACTGGATCCTCAACCCGATCCTCACCTGAGCGCCGCTCGCCCGAGCCTGACGCGAGGCGCGACCTGAGCGATCAGGCCGCGCCTCGCGTGGTTCCGGCACACGGGCGAGGCTAGAGCTCGTGCGGCCGGTGCGTCTCGGTGGCGACCACCCGTGGACCCTTGGGCGTCTGGGCCACGTGGGCGACCAGCACCTGGGCCGGGTGCAGGAACGGGTCGGCCCGCGGAAGGGCGTCGGCGACCGGGCGTCGGGCGTGCTGGGCCAGCACGTCGACCACGGTCGGCAGCACCGGCCGGTGCGTGCACAGGACGGCGTCCCCGCCGAGCTCCAGGAGCGTGAGCACCTCCGCGGCGACCCGGGCCGGGGAGGTCGAGTGCTGCGCCTCGGTGAGGATCGACGAGACCTCAGGGGTGAGCTGCGCCGCGGCGGCGTACGGCGCGATCGTGCTGACGCACCGCGCCCACGCGCTCGTGACCACCTTCCCGACGCCGAACGTGGACAGCACCGACACCAGCGCACGCGCCTGCCGCTGACCCTCGGGCGTGAGGGGACGGTCCAGCTCCGTGCCCTTCCAGTCCGCGCGTCGCCGTGCCGTGCCGTGCCGCGCGACCACCAGGGCGCGGGTGTCCAGCCGGCCCTTGTCGTAGGCCTCGACCAGCTCGGCCAGGGGCTCCTGGTCGTCGTCGCGGGTGAGGCGCTTGGACGCGGCGGCGACGTCGCACCACCGGAGCTGGTCGATCTCCTTGGTCGACGCGGGCGGCACGGGTGGGCGGGCTCGCAGCGCGGCCGCGTCGGGCCGGCCGGCCACCTGGGCGGCCCAGTAGTGCACGCGCTTGAGGCGGCCGTCGGACAGGGGGTACTCGAGGCCGGGCAGCGGGATGCCGAGCACGACGTCGTGACCGGTCTCCTCGGCCACCTCGCGGGTCGCCGCCGCGAGGATCGTCTCGCCCGGGTCCACCTTCCCCTTCGGCCACGACCAGTCGTCGTACCGGGGCCGGTGCACCAGAGCGACCTGGAGCCGGCCGAGGCGCACGCGCCAGACGAGGGCGCCGGCCGCCTCGACGACGGCCGGTGCCTGGACGGGGCTCACCGCCCGGTGCCCGGCCGGCGCCGTTGCCGGTAGATCAGCGCGGCCTGCAGGTCCATGAGTGGTCCGTCCGGACCGAGGTGGTGCCGGGTCCACGTGCCGTCCTGGTCGAGGTGCCACGAGGAGGTGCCGTCGTCGGTGGACTCGTCCATGAGCTCGATGAGCTCGCTGACCTGGTCGGGGTCGGCGATGCGGACCAGGGCCTCCACGCGCCGGTCGAGGTTGCGGTGCATGAGGTCCGCGGAGCCGATGTAGACCTCGGGTCCGTCGAAGGTGGCGTCGGCCGGGGGCGTGGCGCTGGCGAACGCGAAGATCCGGGAGTGCTCCAGGAACCGCCCGAGGATGGAGCGCACGCGGATGTTCTCCGACAGGCCGGGGACGCCTGGCCGCAGCGCGCAGATGCCTCGGACCACCATGTCGACGGGGACGCCGGCCTGCGAGGCGCGGTAGAGCGCGTCGATCGTGGCCTCGTCGACCATCGAGTTGACCTTGATCTTGATCCACGCCGGCTGGCCGGTGCGCGCGGCGGCGGCCTCGCGGTCGATGCGCTCGATGAGGCCGGCCCGCACCGAGCGGGGGGCGACGAGCAGCCGGTGGAACCGCGACTTCGGGGCGTACCCCGACAGCTGGTTGAACAGGCGCGTGAGGTCCTGGCCCACCTCCGGGTCGCTGGTCAGCAGCCCGTGGTCGGTGTACAGCCGCGCGGTCTTCGGGTTGTAGTTGCCGGTGCCGATGTGGCAGTAGCGGCGCAGCCCGTCGGACTCCTGGCGCACCACCAGGGACAGCTTGCAGTGCGTCTTCAGGCCGACGATGCCGTACACCACGTGCACGCCGGCCTGCTCGAGCTTGCGGGCCCAGGAGATGTTGTTCTGCTCGTCGAACCGCGCCTTGATCTCGACCAGGGCCAGCACCTGCTTGCCGGCCTCGGCGGCGTCGATCAGGGCGTCGACGATGGGGGAGTCGCCCGACGTCCGGTAGAGGGTCTGCTTGATGGCGAGCACCTGCGGGTCGGCCGCGGCCTGCTGCAGGAACACCTGCACCGAGGTGGAGAACGAGTCGTACGGGTGGTGCAGGAGGATGTCGCGCTCGCGGATCTTGGCGAACATGTCCGCCGGCGTCGCGCTCTCCACCTCGGCCAGCTGCCGGGGCGTGGACGCGATGAACCGGGGGAACTGCAGGGAGGCCCGGTCCAGGTCGGCGATGAGGTTGAGGCCGGTCGCGTCCAGCGGGGCCGGCAGCTGGTACACCTCGTCCTCGGCCACGTCGAGCTCGCGGATGAGCAGGTTGCGGATGCGCGGGCTGATGCCGTCGGCGATCTCCAGGCGCACGGGTGGCCCGAAGCGTCGGCGCAGCAGCTCCTTCTCCATGGCCTTGAGGAGGTTCTCGGCGTCGTCCTCCTCGACCTCCACGTCCTCGTTGCGGGTGACCCGGAACGTGTGGTGCTCCTGGACGACCATGCCGGGGAACAGCTGCTCGAGGTGCTCGGAGATGACGTCCTCGACCGGGACGAACGACATCGGGCCCTTCTCGGGCGACGCCGCCTGGACGTCGGGGGCGCTCGGCCGACCGGCCGCGTCGACCGCGATGAACCGGGGCAGCAGCGGCGGCACCTTGACGCGGGCGAAGTGCTCCTTGCCGGTCGCGGGGTTGGTCACCACGACCGCGAGGTTGAGCGACAGCCCCGAGATGTACGGGAACGGGTGCGCGGGGTCGACCGCCAGCGGGGTGAGCACCGGGAAGATCTGGCGCCGGAAGAACTTGCGCAGACGGTCCTGCTCGCTCTCGCCCAGCTCGTCCCAGCGGACCAGCGTGATGCCCTGGTGCGCCAGCGCCGGCTGCACCTGCTCCGCGAACACCGCCGCGTGGCGGGCCATCAGGCGGTGCGCCTCCTCGCTGATGGACTCGAGGACCTGCCGCGGCGAGAGGCCCGACGCGGCGGTCACAGCGATCCCCGTGGCGATCCGGCGCTTCAGGCCGGCCACCCGGACCATGAAGAACTCGTCGAGGTTGGACGCGAAGATCGCCAGGAACCGCACCCGCTCGAGCAGCGGGATGTCCTGGTCCTCGGCCAGCTCGAGCACCCGCTGGTTGAACGCCAGCCACGAGAGCTCGCGGTCGAGGAACCGGTCGGCAGGCAGGGGCTCGAGGTCCACGGCGGACTCGTCGAGCTCGGCCTGCGCCATGTGCTCGGCGATGTGGGCCGCCAGGGCCGGATCGATGGCAGGGGCGTCCGTCATGCGCCCATCGTGACACCCGGAGGTGAACTCGGGGTATCCGAACCGAACATGACGTCGACCGCGGACCGGACGAAGCCCGCACGTTCGTACGTGTGGACCGCGACGGTGTTCTCCGCGCCGGTGTACAGGATCGCCGCCGCCAGGCCGCGGCCCGCCAGGTGGTCGAGGCCCAGCGCCGTCAGGGCGCGCCCCAGGCCCAGCCCCTGCGCGTCCGGGTCCACCCCGACCACGTAGATCTCGCCCACCGGGTCGGGTCCGTGCTCGCCGGCGGGGTGCACCTTCGTCCACACCGAGCCCAGCAGGATCCCGTCGCGCTCCGCCAGCAGGAAGCCCGCCGGGTCGAACCAGGGCTCCGCCTCCCGGGCGCGCAGGTCGGCCGACGTCATCCGGCCCTGCTCCGGGTGGTACGCGAACGCGCGGGAGTTCACGCGGCGCCACGCATCCTCGTCGCGCCCCGGCTCGAACGCCCGCACCGTGACCCCCGTCGGGAGCCCGGCCGTGCTGGGCGGGCGCGCGGTCAGGTCGAGCCGCATCTGCAAGAGCTCGCGCACCACGGGCATGTCCGCGTCGTCCGCGAACGCCCGCGCGGCCGGGAGGTCCCCGTGCGCCCAGACCCGCAGCTCACGGCCCGGGACCACCGACGCCTCGGCCCGCGCCCGGTCCACGAGCGCGCGGCCGATCCCGCGGCGCCGGTGCGCCGGGTCCACCACCAGCTCGGCCTTCACCGAGGACTGCGTGCCGACGTCCAGCTGCGCGTACCCGACCAGGCCGTCCACCCCGGTGGCGTGCAGGTGGACGACCGGGGCCTCCGCCTCGGTCAGCCAGAGCAGCGGCTGCTCGGACAGGGGTGCGACACCGTCCACGGCCGCCGCCCGGTCCGCGAGGGCGCGGACGGCATCGGCGGTCGCGGTGGTCAGCGGACCGGCCGTCGCGCTGAGGATGACCTGCGCGGACGCGTCGTCGAGCATGGGCCCATCCCACCACGACCGGGACCCGCGACGGGGGTACCTGGCGGGTGAGCGGGTACGTTGGCGGGCGATGGATGCCTCTGGGAGCCCCCCGACCGTGGCTGACGGGACCCCTGACACCCGCCGGTCGCGACGGGCGCGCCGATCGCCGTCGGCCGCCGCGAGCCCCGTGGACGTGACCGTCGCCGTGATCGGGGCCGGTCAGGCCGGGCTGTCTGCGGCCTACCACCTGCGTCGCGCCGGACTGAGGGCCGTGGGGGAGTCCGGCTGGGAGACCGCGCCCGCCACCTTCGTGGTGCTCGACGACGCCCCACAGGCCGGCGGTGCCTGGCAGCACCGGTGGCCCGGCCTGACCATGGCCGACGCGCACGGGGTCCACGACCTGCCCGGGATGCCCCTGCTGGTCCCGGACCTCACCGAGCCGGCGGCGTTCGCGGTGCCGTACTACTTCGCGCAGTACGAGGAGGCGTTCGAGCTGCGCGTGCAGCGGCCCGTGCGCGTGGAGCGCGTCGAGTCCGACGGCGACCGGCTCCTGGTGCGGTCGCGCAGCATCGAGCGGCCCGACGAGACCGTCGTCTGGCGTGCCCGCGGGCTCATCAACGCGTCCGGCACGTGGCAGAAGCCGTTCTGGCCCGCGTACCCGGGCCGTGGCGGGTTCCGTGGGCGCCAGCTGCACTCGCACGACTTCCAGCTCCCCGAGGACCTCGGCGACGGGCACGTGGTCGTGATCGGGGGCGGCACCTCCGCCGTGCAGCTCACGCTCCTGCTGGCCCGCGTGACGACCACCACCTGGGTCACCCGCCGACCGCCGCAGTGGCGCGACGAGGCGTTCACCCCCGAGGTCGGCCGCGAGGCCGTGGCGGAGGTCGAGGAACGCACGCGTGCCGGGCTGCCGCCGCAGAGCATCGTCAGCGTGACCGGCCTGCCGCTCACGCCCGAGTACCGGATCGGGATCACCGCGGGCGTCCTACGCGCGCGGCCCATGTTCGACCGGATCACCCCCGACGGCGCGGAGTGGGACGCCCCCGACCTGCCCGGCGACGGTTGGGTGGGCGGACCGGCCGTGGTCCAGGCGCGCACCCTGCTCTGGTGCACCGGGTTCCGCGCCTCGCTCGATCACCTGGCCCCGCTCGGCCTGCGCGCCCCCGGCGGCGGGATCGTCATGGACGGCACGGAGGTGGCGGCCGACCCCCGGATCCAGCTGGTCGGCTACGGCCCGAGCGCGTCCACGGTCGGCGCCAACCGGGCCGGCCGTGAGGCCGTGCGCAACCTCCGGAGCCTCTGGGTCTAGCAGGAGTGATCGATCTGGGCACTCGGGTCGGTGTGCGTCGGGGCGTCGATGATGCGGCCGCGGTGGTCGCGGACGGCGAAGGGCCTGGTCGCGACGACGACCCGGCCCTCCGCCGTCCTGGGACCTCAGCCGGCCGTGCAGCTCACCGGGGTCGAGGTGCTCGGCGCGGTGCCGGCACCCACGAAGCCGTACGTGGTGCTCGAGCCGGCGCCGAGGAGCCCGTTCCACGCGGCGTTCGACACGGTCAGCGCGGTGCCTGACTGCGCGTACGTCCCGGACCAGCCGCTCTGCACGGTGCCGCCGGCGGGCAGCGAGAACGCCGTCTTCCAGCTGCTGATCATCGCGGTGCCGGCCTTGACGGTGACGGCCGCCTGGTAGCCACCGGGCCAGGTGTTGCTGACCACGAGGGCCGCGGAGCACGTCTTGCCGGTCGGGGCCGGGGTGGTCGGTGCCGGTGTCGTGGGTGCGGGCGTGGTCGGTGCCGGGGTCGTCGGCGCGGGGGTCGTCGGCGCGGGCGTGGTGGGGGCCGGGGTCGTCGGCTGGACGCCGCCGTAGACCTTGGCCGTCACCGCGGTGGACTTGATGCCGTTGGTGCCGTTGAAGATCCGCGTGCCCCAGGAGGACAGCTGCGCCGGGTTGAAGCCGGTCACCATGTCGAGGTACTCGACGCCGCCGCCGTTGCCGGACCAGGACCAGCCGTAGTAGCCGATCCCGCGCTTGACGGCCTCGGACATGATCGTGTCCTCGTCGGGGTCGCCGTCGGAGTGCATGTTGCCGAACTCGCCGATGACGAGCGGCAGGCCCTTGGCCGTGAAGGCGTCGAGGTAGGCGTTGATGGTCGACGCGTTGTTGTAGACGCCGTACATGTGCACGGAGAACAGGACGTTCTTGTCAGGGTCGGACGCGGCCACGGTCGCGGCGTTGTCGCGCATGATCCCGGCCCAGTCCTGACCCCACGAGGGGGCGTCGATCACGATGTTGTGGTGCAGCCCGGCCGCGCGGAGCTTGGCGATGGCGGCTGAGCTGGCCGAGGCCCAGGTGGCGTTGGTCGTCGCGTTGTTGCCGAACGGCTCGTTGCCGATGTTGATCTGGACGTAGTCCTCCTGGCCCTGCAGCGCGGACGCGATGCTGACCCAGTAGTTGGCGGCGGTGTCGAGGGTGACCGCGCCGCTCTGCTCGCCGTAACCGGTGGTGTCGTGGTTCTCGAGCATGCAGATGAGCTTGTTGGCCTTGCACTGGCTGATGATGCTGGCCACGTCGGCGGCGTCGTTCTTGGTCCAGCGGTCGCCGCCGGACAGGACGACCCGCAGCGCGTTGGCGCCGGCGGCGCGGATGGCGGGGATCGCGGCCGGCGTCTGGGAGACGTACCAGGTGTGGGCGTGGCTGACGCCGCGTGCGATGAACGGGGTGCCGTCCTTCTCCACGAGCTGGGTGCCGGAGACGTGCAGGCCGGGGGGCGTCGCGGCCTGCGCGGAGGTGGTGATCAGCGACGTCGCACCGAGCGCGACGACGGCGGCAGCCAGGACGGCGCCGGACAGCAGGGACCTACGAGACCTCATGGGACTTCCTCGTTCCGTGGGCATCTGGGGACCGCGCAGCGGGCGGTCGACGTGTGGATGCACCCGCCCGCCGTTCCGCCGGCCGGCCGGCGGGCGGGTGCGTGGTCACACAACCAGGTCGGGGAGGCGCTCTCCATCGCCTAAACGCTTCACGGCATGTGTGCGGACGCGAACACCAGTCCGTAGGGGATCGCGACCCGCGCCATGGTCCACGTATGCCGCTGCCCGGCCTCCTCGCGCTGGAGCACGTCCTGCCCGCGCGCCGCCAGGCTCTCGGCGATCGCGGTGCCGTCCCGCCGGGGCTGGCCGTGCTCGAGGCCGGCGATGTCGACGAACAACGCGACCTCGTGCGGCAGGGGGATCGTCGGCGCGTAGCTCACGACGTCGTGCTCGTCCCACTCGGCCTCCGTCGCGAGCATCGCCCGCCCGCCGGCACCCGGATCGCCGTACGGCTCGATCGCGAGGATCGCGCCGTACAGCTCGGGGTGCCGCAGGCCCTGGTCCAGCGCGCAGAAGCCGCCCGCCGAGAAGCCGCCGACCGTGCGGTGCTGCCAGTCCGTGGCGGTCCGGTACTCCCGGTCGACCCAGGGGATCACCGTGTCGGTCAGGTAGGTCTCGACCTGCGACCCGCCCGTGGTGGAGTCGAGGCACTCGGTGTCCGACGCCCCGGGTCCGGTGCCGTTGACGTCCACGCCGACGACGATCATCGGCTGCACCAGCCCGTGGGCGAGCAGCACGTCCATGACGTGCGGGACGTCGCCTGCTGCGAACCAGTCGCCGCTCGCGCCCGGAGTGCCGTGCACGAGGTAGACGACCGGGTACCGCGTCGACCCGTCGGGATATCCGGGCGGTGTGTAGACCCACGTCAGGCTGTCGCCCGGCATGCGGTCGGCGGCGGGCGCCGGGATCTGGACGGACTCGACCCCGCCGTCGTGCGGGCCCGCCGCGTGCGGCTCGGCGGCCGGGCCGACCCCCCAGCTCGCCAGGGCCACGCGGGCGGCCGCCATGTCGGGCGCGTAGCCCACGGCGATGTTCGCCACGAAGCCGGCCGCCAGCGCGACGGCGAGGACCGCGGCGGTCCACTGCGGCCACGTGAGCCGGTGCCGGGCGCGCCGACGGACCGCCCAGAGCACCGCGAGGACCGCGAGCAGCAGCAGGGCGACCACGGTCCACCACGAGCTCAGCCAGTCCCCGCCCGCGCTCAGCTCCTCCAGCACGTCAGGGGGAAGGACGCTGCCGGGCGGGTCCTCCGCACGGACCATCGGCTCCCCCTCTCCGCCCCCGGTACGGGGACCAGCCTGTCAGGCTGCCGCCGGGAAGGTCCCGACGGGCACACTGGGGCGATGACGGCCAGCCCCGGTCTCGCGCCCAGCTCCGCACGGTCGGCCATCGAGGAGCAGCGCCGCAGGAGCCGCGTCCGGGTGGTGGCCTCGCGCGTCGTGCTCGTCCTCGCGATCCTCGGGCTGCTGTCGGCGGTGGTGCACCCGCTCTGGAAGCGCATGGGCTTCGTGCGGGACCTCGTCCCCGGGCTGGTCGAGCACACGGCCCGGCCGACGCTCGTGCTCGTGTCCGTCGTCCTGCTGCTCACCGCCCGCGGCCTGCGGCGTGGGCACCGGCTCGCGTGGATCGCGACGATCGTGGCCCTCGCGGTCTCCGCCGCGCTGCACCTGGCGAAGGGCCCGGACCTCCTGGCGGCGGTCGTCGTCGCGGTGGGCGCAGGCTGGCTGGCGGCCCGTGGCAGCGCGTTCCCGGTGCTCCCCACCCGGCACGCGGTCCGGCAGGCGGTCGTCGGGCTCGTCGTCGCAGCCGCGTGCGTCGTCGTCCTGCTCGCCGGGCTCGTGGTCTGGGTGGTCGTCGCGGACCCCTCCGACGCGGACATCGAACGGCTGGGGCGGTTCCTGGCGCCGGTCACCTACCTGCTGGCCGTCGGCGGGCTCGCAGCCCTGCTCTGGTCCCTGCTCTCGCCGCGGCACCCGCATCGGCTGAGCCCGCAGGACCACCTCGAGGAGCGGGAGCGCGCGCGGCTCGTCGTCCAGGAGCACGGCGGCGGCACCCTCGACTACTTCGCGCTCCGCGACGACAAGGACTGGTTCTTCACCGGACGGTCGGTGGTCGCGCACTCGGTGCGCGGTGGGGTGTGCCTGGTCTCGCCCGACCCCATCGGGCCGGCCGAGGAGAAGGTGCTCGCGTGGGCGGAGTTCCTCGACCACGCCGACGACTTCGGGTGGTCGGTGGCCGTCATCGGCGCGGCGGCCGACTGGCTCCCCGAGTACGAGTCCAGCGGGCTGCGCACCGTCTACCTGGGCGACGAGGCCATCGTCGACTGCCCGACGTTCACGCTCGAGGGGCGCTCCCACAAGTCGCTGCGCCAGGCGGTGAACCGGGTCGCCCGCGCGGGCTACGTCACCACCTTCCACGACCCCGCGACGATCGGCGGCGAGCTCCGGGCGATGATCCAGTCGATGAGCGACGAGTCCCGGCAGGGGGACGTCGAACGCGGCTTCTCGATGACGCTCTCCCGGCTGTTCCAGCCCGCAGACACCGGCCTGATGCTCTCCGTCACGCGGGACCCTGCCGGCCGGGTCGACGCCTTCTGCCAGTGGGTCCCCGCCACCGACATCGGCGGCTGGTCGCTCGACGTGATGCGGCGGCGCACCGACACGGAGGGGCTGCCGAACGGGCTCATCGACGCCACGATCGTCGCGACGATCGCCCACCTCGCCGGTCGCGGTGAGCGTGGGCTCGGCCTGAACTTCGCGATGATGCGCGAGGTGCTCGAGGGCGACCCCGAGGCCGGCTCCCGCATGGACGCGCTGGCCCGGCCGATCCTGCAGCGGTTGTCGCAGGGCACGCAGATGGGCACGCTCAGCACCTTCAACGAGAAGTTCGACCCCGGCTGGGTGCCGCGGTACGTGGTGCTCGACTCGGTCGAGTTCGTCGCCACGCAGGCGCTCGTCCTGGCAGGCGCCGAGGGGGTGACGGAGATCCCGGTGATCGGGCGGTTCCTCGGCTCGATCGGGGCCGCCCCGTGAGCAGTGCCGTGCTCGCGGTGCTCGCGGCGGTCGTCGCGTCCGTCGGCTACGGCGTCAGCACCATCATGCAGGCCGTGGCCACGCGCCGGACCGCGGGCCTGGCCGTGGTCGCGCAGCCCCTGGTCATCGCCGCGTTCGCCGTCGACGGGCTCGCGTGGCTGCTGTCCCTCGTCGCGCTGGACCGGCTGCCGCTGTTCGTCGTGCAGGCGATCATCGCGTCGTCGCTCGTGGTCGTGGTGGTGCTCGCGCGGTTCGTGCTCGGGACCCGGATGCGGGCCGTCGACCGCGTCGCCGTCGTGGTCGTCGTCGGCGCGCTGGTGCTGCTGTCGCTGGCGGGCGGTGACCAGCCGGCGGTGGCCCCGCCCGACGGGTTCGTGCCGACGATGCTGGTGTCCGCCGGCCTCCTCGCAGGCGCCTTCGTGCTGGCCTACCGACGAGGGCACCCGCTCCTGCTCGCGACGATCGCCGGGCTCGGCTACTCCGCCGCGGCGATCGCCGCCCGCGCCGCGCACGCGTCGGGGGGCCTGCTCGACACTGTCCTGCAGCCGCTCGCGCTCGTCATCGTCGTGTCGGGCGTCGTCGCCGCGCTCGCCTACCTGCGGGCGCTCGAGACCGGGCCCGTGGGGTCGGCCGCCGCCACGGTGTCCGTGCTGGAGGTGATCGTGCCGGGGATCGTCGGCATGGTCGTGCTGGGGGACGTGGTCCGGCACGGGTGGGACCCTGCGGCCGTCGTCGGAACCGCCGCGGCGCTCGCCGGGTGCATCGCTCTCGCGACGAGCCCGGCGAACGCCGCGGCAGAGACCGTCAGTCCTCCTGCTTCGCCCCCGGCGCGGACAGACCCCGCGCGATCAGGTCCATCACGGAGGAGTCCGCCAGCGTCGTCGCGTCCCCGACCTGACGGTTCTCCGCGACGTCCCGCAGGAGGCGGCGCATGATCTTCCCGGAGCGCGTCTTGGGCAGCTCCGCGACGACCAGGATCTGCCGAGGCTTGGCGATCGGGCCGATCTCCTTGGCCACGTGGTTGCGCAGCTCGGTCTGCACGGCGTCGGCCTCCTGGTCGCCACCGCCCGCGTCGCCGCGCAGGATGACGAACGCGACGACCGCCTGCCCGGTGGTCTCGTCGGCCGCACCGACGACCGCGGCCTCCGCGACCCACGGGTGCGACACCAGGGCCGACTCGATCTCCGTGGTCGACAGCCGGTGACCGGACACGTTCATCACGTCGTCCACCCGGCCGAGCAGCCAGATGTCGCCGTCGTCGTCCTTCTTGGCGCCGTCGCCCGCGAAGTACAGGCCCTTGAAGCGCGACCAGTACGTGTCGACGTAGCGGTCCGGGTCACCCCAGATCCCGCGGAGCATCGCCGGCCACGGCTCGGTGAGCACGAGGTACCCGCCGGACCCATTCGGCACCGGCTGCGCGTCGTCGTCGACCACGTCCGCCGCGATGCCCGGCAGCGGCACCTGCGCGGACCCGGGCTTGGTCTCGGTGACACCCGGCAGCGGGCTGATCATGATGCCGCCGGTCTCGGTCTGCCACCAGGTGTCGACGATGGGCGCACGGTCGCCGCCGATCACCCGGCGGTACCACATCCAGGCCTCGGGGTTGATCGGCTCACCGACCGACCCCAGCACGCGCAGGCTCGACAGGTCGAACTTGCCGGGGATCTCCGAGCCCCACTTCATGCAGGTCCGGATGGCGGTGGGGGCGGTGTAGAGGATCGAGACCTTGTACTTCTCGATGATCTCCCACCAGCGGCCGCGGTGCGGGGTGTCGGGCGTGCCCTCGTAGATGACCTGCGTGGCGCCGTTGATGAGCGGACCGTAGACGACGTAGGTGTGGCCCGTGATCCAGCCGATGTCCGCCGTGCACCAGTAGACGTCGGTCTCCGGCTTGAGGTCGAAGACGTTGCGGTGCGTGTACGCCGCCTGGGTCAGGTACCCGCCCGTGGTGTGGAAGATGCCCTTCGGCTTCCCGGTGGTGCCCGACGTGTACAGGATGAACAGCGGGTGCTCGGCCTCGACCGCGACGGGTGTGTGCTGGTCGCTCGCGGTGTCGACGACGTCCGACCACCACACGTCGACCTCGTCGTTCCACGCGACGTCCTGGCCGGTCCGCCTCACGACGAGGACGTGCTGGACCGACGGCGTGCCCTTGGTCAGCGCCTCGTCGACGGCCGGCTTCAGCGCGCTGGCGGACCCGCGCCGGTACCCCCCGTCCGCGGTGACGACGAGCTTGGCCTCGGCGTCGTTGATCCGGGTGCTCAGCGCCTCGGCCGAGAAGCCGCCGAACACCACCGAGTGCGGGGCGCCGATGCGCGCGCAGGCCAGCATCGTGACGACGGCCTCGGGGATGAGCGGCAGGTAGATGGCGACGCGGTCGCCCGTGCCGACCCCCAGCGCGGTGAACGCGTTCGCGGCCTTGGACACCTCCCGCTGCAGGTCTGCGTACGTGACCGTGCGGGTGTCGCCGCCCTCGCCCTCGAAGTGCAGCGCGACGCGGTCCCCGTGGCCGGCCTCGACGTGCCGGTCGACCGCGTTGTACGCGGCGTTCAGCGTGCCGTCGGCGAACCAGCGGACGAACGGCGCGTTCGACCAGTCGAGGACCTCCTCGAACGGCGTCTCCCAGCTGAGCAGCTCACGGGCCTGCTCCGCCCAGAAGCTGGGCCGGTCGGCGTTCGCCCACGCGTACAGGCCGCGCTGCGCGTTGGCCTGGTCCGCGAACTCGGGCGTCGGGGGGAACCGGCGGTCCTCGGTGAGCAGGTTCTCGAGGCCGGGCTCGTGGGTCTCGGGCGGGGTGTCGGTCACGAGGACCACCTCCTGTGCAGCGACGTCGATGCAGGTGGACCGGGGTCCGGAAACGCACTCTAGCCGGAGACGAGCGCGCTCACGCCCCCCGCTCAGACGCGGTGGCGCTCGCGGAACTCCCCGAGGTGGACCCCACGACGGCGCGCTGCGGCCGCCACGAGCCCCGCCAGCAGGAGCAGGAACCCGACGGCGAGCACCATCCCCGACGTGCCCGCGACCGTCACCTGCGTGACCGTGACCCGCCAGCCCGACGACGTGAGGAGGTTGAGCGTCTGCTCGCGGGCGATCGACGGCAGGTACAGGTAGACGATGCCGGCGAGGGTGAGCACGGTGCCCGCCGTGATCGGGACCGACGGCGTCCACAGCCCGAGCAGCAGGACCGCGCCGAGGAGCAGCAGGCCCACCGTGACCAGCACGATGCCGAGCACCTCGGTGGAGGCGTCCCAGCCGTCGACCTGCGCGTCGAGGATCTGCGCCTCGCCGATCAGCAGGACCGCGGCGCCGACCGGTCCGAGGATCAGGCCGACCAGCACGCCGAGGATGTGGGAGCCGACCGTGGTGCTGCGCGGGGCGTTCGGGTCCGGGAACAGGTGATCGTCGCCGGTGGCGGTCGGTGCCGGGGCGGCGAACGCGGCGGGTGCTGCGGCGGTCGCGGGAGCGGGCGCGGGGGCTGCCGGCTCCGCGGTGGAGGCCTCGACGGGTGCGGCGGGCTCGACGGGCTGCGTGGCCGAGGCGACGACCGGGTCCGGGGCGGGCTCGTCGGGCGGCGTGGGTGCCGGGCGGACGACCGCGTGCCGGCCGGTGTCCAGGCTCGCCTCCGAGGAGGTGCGTGCCGCGGCGGGAAGGGTCCCGGTGGTCGCAGGCAGCTCGGCCCCGGGGGTCCCGGCGACCGGTTCGGTGACCGGCTCGGTGGCCGGTCCGGTGACCGGCTCGGCTGCCCGCGCGTCGGGCTCGGGCTCGGTCGGGGCCGGCGGGTCCAGGGTCTCGACGGTCGGCGCGACCTCGTGGGCCGGGGCGTCGTCGGCGCCCGGCGTCGTCTGCTCGATCGAGGTGTCCGTCTCGTCGGGACGGTCGGTCGCGCCGCCGGGGCGGTGCGGGTCGGAGGTGCTCATGCGTGCTCCTCGAAGCTGGCCACTCGGGCGGCGTCGGGCGGCGCCGCTGTTCGAGTCACCGTATTGCCAGCGGCTCCCGGTCGCCGTGCAGCGCGCCCGAGTCGGACGATCCGGGCTGCTCGAGGGACGGTCGCGGACGGCTGCCGTAGGCGTACGCGGCCCCGACCAGGATCCCGCCGCCGATCAGGTTGCCGAGGCCCACGAGGGCGATGTTCCGGGCCATCTCGGCGACGGTCGCACCCGGCAGGCTGCCGTACAGGCCGAGCGAGAACGTGGTCATGTTGGCGACCACGTGCTCGAAGCCGGACGTGATGAACACCATGACGCACGCGAAGATCACCGCGATCCGCGCGCCCTCGCTGCGCAAGCGCGCCGCGCACCAGATGGCCAGGCAGACCATCACGTTGCAGAGGATCCCGCGGACCAGCAGCTGCACCGACGTCTCGTGGGCCTTGTGCTCGACCATGCTCGCCAGGACCGCGCCGCCGGCCGTGCCGGGTGCCAGGACGCCGGAGACGTGCACGAGGAACGCGAAGGC
Organism: Cellulomonas sp. P1_G12_2; assembly: GCF_056405535.1. Taxonomy (NCBI): domain Bacteria; kingdom Bacillati; phylum Actinomycetota; class Actinomycetes; order Micrococcales; family Cellulomonadaceae; genus Cellulomonas; species Cellulomonas sp. P1_G12_2. The sequence goes on from NZ_JBFUBX010000002.1 coordinate 442,275, forward strand.
CATGGCGCCCAGCAGGTTGCCGCCCATGCACGCCAGCAGGATCACGGCGGCCCGTCCCCAGCTGATCGCGCCCCGGATCGCCCCCTGCGTGAGGATCATCATGGCCGAGGTCGCCAGCTCGCCCCCGGCGACCACCACGACGGTGAGGGCGACGCCGAACACCAGGCCCTGCACGAGCGGGGTGAACGGGGACTGCGCCACGAACAGCGGACCGCCCGCGGTGGCCATGATGAGGACGCCGATGCCGATGTAGGCGCCGGCCAGCATGGTGCGCACGAGGTACACCCCCGGCGTCGCCATCAGATCGACCTTGTGGTGGGCGGCGACCGCCTGGGCGTCGACCGCGTCGGGGATGCTCAGCACCCGTCCATGGTCGCGCGACGGCGTCGACGTGATGGGGGTCCTAGGGCCCGGGGGAATCGAGGGCGGCCGTCGTCGGTTGCGACCGCACGTGACCCTTCTCTTCTCGCCGCTCACCCTCCGGGGGACCACGTTCGCCAACCGTGCCTGGCTGGCGCCGATGTGCCAGTACTCGGCCGTCGACGGAAGCCCCAACGACTGGCACCTGGTCCACCTGGGCTCGCGGGCCTCGGGCGGGTTCGGGCTGCTGATCGCCGAGGCGACCGCGGTGGTGCCCGAGGGTCGGATCTCCCCGGAGGACACCGGGCTGTGGCACGACCTGCACGTCGCCGAGTGGCGCCGGATCACCGACTTCGTGCACGAGCGGGGGACGCTGATCGGCGTGCAGCTGGCGCACGCGGGCCGCAAGGCGTCGACGTTCTCCCCGTTCGCCGCCGGTCGCGGCTCGGTGCCGGCCGAGCAGGGCGGCTGGACCACCGTCGGCCCGTCGGGTGTCGCCTTCCCGGGCCTCGCGACGCCGCTCGCGCTGACCCTCGACGAGATCGCCCGCATCCCCGCGGCGTTCGCCGACGCCGCGCGCCGGGCCGACGACGCCGGCTTCGACGTCGTCGAGCTGCACGCGGCCCACGGCTACCTCCTGCACCAGTTCCTCTCGCCGCTGTCCAACGACCGCGACGACGAGTACGGCGGCACGCTGGAGAACCGCGCCCGGCTGCTCGTGGAGACCGCCGACGCCGTGCGCGCCGCGTGGCCCGACGACAAGCCCCTGTTCGTGCGGCTGTCCGCGACCGACTGGGTCGAGGGCGGGCTCACCGTCGACGAGGTGGCGCAGGTGGCCAAGGAGCTCGGCGGACACGGGGTGGACCTGGTCGACGTGTCCACCGGCGGCAACGCGCCCGCGTCGATCCCCGTCGGCCCCGGGTACCAGGTGCCCGCGGCGCGCGAGGTGCGCGAGACGTCGGGTCTGCCTGTCGCCGCTGTCGGCCTGCTGACCGATCCGGCGCAGGCGGAGGCCGTGCTGGCCGACGGGTCCGCGGACGCGGTCCTGCTGGGCCGCGAAGGCCTGCGCGACCCGTTCTGGCCGCTGCGTGCCGCGCACGAGCTGGGTGCGGCGGACGTCGAGGCCTGGCAGCCGCAGTACCGCCGGGCCACCTGGGCCTAGACGGTCAGCGCCCGGGCGATCGGCACCCCGGGCCGGTAGGCCAGGTGCCGGTAGCTCGGGGCGTCGAGCACGGCGAGGTCCGCGCGGGCGCCGACCCGCAGGTGGCCGACGTCGTCGCGGAGCAGGGCGTGCGCGCCCCCGAGGGTCGCAGCCCGGACCGCCTCGGCGACCGTCATCCGCATCTCGCGGACGGCGAGCGCGATCATCAGCGGCATCGACGTCGAGTAGCACGTGCCCGGGTTGCAGTCGCTGGCCAGCGCGACCTCGACGCCCGCGTCGAGCATGCGCCGCGCGTCCGGGTACGGCGAGCGGGTGGAGAACTCCACACCGGGCAGCAGGGTGGCGACCGTGCGCGAGTCGGCGAGGGCCGCGACGTCCGCGTTGGACAGGTACGTGCAGTGGTCGACGCTCGCGGCACCGAGCTCGAGGGCGAGCTGGACGCCCGGGCCTGGCGCGAGCTGGTTGGCGTGCACCCGCAGGCCGAGACCCGCAGCCCGTGCGGCGACCAGCACCTCGCGGGCCTCGTCCCCGTCGAACGCGAGTGGGCTGGCCGGCTCGCAGAACACGTCCGCCCACCGGGCGTGCGGCGCGCAGGCCTCGAGCATCGGCCCCGTCACGAGGGCGAGGTAGTCGGCCCGGTCGACGCCCGGCGGCACGACGTGGGCGCCCAGGAAGGTCGTCTCCGGCGTGACCTCGCCGGCCAGGCGGAGCAGGCGCACCTCCGTCTCGACGTCGAGGCCGTAGCCGCTCTTGATCTCCAGGGTGGTGGTGCCCTGGCCGCGGGCCTCGTCGACGAGGCTGCGCAGCCGCGCGCGGAGCCGGTCCTCGGACGTCGCCCGGGTGGCGGCGACCGTCGTCGTGATGCCGCCGCCGGTGTAGACCGTGCCGGCCATGCGGGCCTCGAACTCGGCCGACCGGTCGCCGCCGAACACCAGGTGCGTGTGGGAGTCGACGAAGCCCGGGACCACCGCGGCGCCGGCGAGGTCGGTGCGACGGTCGGCGTCGGGGGCGTCCGCGGCGGGACCGACCCAGGCGACCCGGCCGTCCTCGGACACCAGCGCGGCGTCGAGCAGGGGCCTGCCGAAGCGGTCGTCGTGCGTCGTCAGCTCACCGATGCCGGTGACCAGGTGCGACGTCATCGGGTCTCCTCCCACGCGGCGCGGACCGCCGTGCCCAGCATGGCCCCGACGTCTCCGAGCACGTGCCTACCGCCCTCGACCCGCACGACGCCGCCGACCACGACGGTGTCGACGTCGGCGCTGCCCGCGACCAGGACCAGCTGGGCGGGGTCGGCTCCGGCTGTCCGCGGTGTGTCGGTGCGGACGGCGACCAGGTCGGCCGGGGCGCCGACGGCCAGGCGTCCGCCCGTGGGGTCGCCGAGGCTCATGTGACCGCCGGTCGTCAGGAGGGCGACCAGCTCGGCGGGGGTGAGGACCCCGCGGGACTCCTTGGCCAGGCGCTCGTGCATCTCGACGGACCGCGCCTCCGCCAGCAGGTCGGTGCGGACGTGCTGGTCGCTGCCGACGCTCAGGCGTGCGCCCGCCGACTGCAGGAGGGCGCCGGGCGCGATGCCGTCGCCGAGGTCCTGCTCGGTGGACGGGCACAGGCAGATCCCGGTCCGCGTCGAGCCGAGGATCGCGACGTCCTCCGGCGTCACGTGGACGGCGTGGACCGCGGTGGTGCTCGGGCCGAGGGCGCCCGCGTCCTCGAGCACCCGGGTCGGGGTGGCGCCGAACGTGGCCAGCGCCTGCTCGTTCTCGAGCCGCTGCTCGGACAGGTGCACGTGCAGCGGGCGGCCGGTGGCGTGCGCGGCGATCCGGGGGAGGTCGTCCAGGGGGACCGCGCGCACGGAGTGGATCGCCGCGCCGACCGTGAGGGTGTCGTCCGGGCGCAGTGCCGCGACCCGGGTGGCCCAGGCGTCGGCGTCGTGGTCGCCGAACCGTCGCTGGACGCCCTCCAGCGGCGCGTCGATCCCGCCGGTCAGGTACGCGGTGTCCAGGAGCGTGATCCGCAGGCCGGCCTCGCGCGCGGCGGTGCGCAGGGCCTCGGCCATGACGTTGGGGTCGTCGTACGGGGTGCCGCCGGGGCCGTGGTGCAGGTAGTGGAACTCGCCGACCGCGGTGACACCGGCGAGGACCATCTCGGCATAGGTGGCGCGGGCGAGGTCCAGGTACGTGTCGGGGGTCAGGGCCGCGGCGAGCGCGTACATGCGGTCCCGCCACGTCCAGAACGTGCCGCCGTCGTCGTGCGTGCGGCCCCGCAGCGCGCGGTGGAACGCGTGGGAGTGCGTGTTGGCGAAGCCGGGCAGGACGACGCCGGGCAGCCGGTGGTCGTCCGGGCGCGCCGGCCCCCGGTCGACGGCGGTGATCCGGCCGTCGGACACCGTGACGCGGACGTCGCCCTGCAGGCCGTCGGGGAGCCACGCGTGCGCGGCCCAGTACGTGGTCACGTGAGCAACCGTCCCAGCACCGCCGCGAGCGCGTCGATGCCCGCGACGCAGTCCGCCTCGTCGGCGTCCTCCGCGGGCGCGTGCGAGATGCCCGACGGGTTGCGGACGAAGAGCATCGCCGTGGGGATGCCCGCGGCCGCGAGGATCCCCGCGTCGTGACCCGCGCCCGTGCCCAGGCGTGGGGGGTCGTCCAGTGCTCCCGCGACGACGTCCGCGAGGTCGGCGTCGAGCACGGTGACGGGAGTCCAGGACTCCTCCTGCGGGGCGTACGCGGCCAGGGACGCGAGGACCGCGCGGACCGCGGACTCCTCCGACGCGCGGACGTCGAGCCACGCAGTGACCTGCGACGGGATCGCGTTCACGCCGTTCGGGTCCACCCGCAGCTTCCCGACGGTGGCCAGCGCGCCGGCATCCTCAGCACCCCGCCTGACCTGCGCGATCAGCGCCGCGAGGTCGAGCATCGGGTCGCGCCGGTCGGCGAGCGGGGTGGTCCCGGCGTGGTTGGCCTCGCCGCGCAGCTCCACGCGCCAGCGGCCGTGCGGCCAGATCATCCGGCCGACGCCCACCGCGTCGCCGGTGTGCACGAGCGCGCGGCCCTGCTCGACGTGCAGCTCGACGAAGGACGCGATCCGGCGCAGGGCGTGCGGGTCAGGGCCGAGCTCCGCGGGGTCGCGGCCGGCTGTGCGCAGGGCCTCGGCCATGCTCACCCCGTCGGCATCGCGTAGCCCTCGTGCCCGGTCCGCGTCGAGCACACCGGTGATCAGCCGCGACCCGGCGCACGCGACGCCGAAGCGGGCACCCTCCTCGTCGACGAAGTTCACGATCCCCAGCGGCCGTACCGGCGTCACGCCGCGCTCCCGCAGGAGGTCGAGCGCCGCGAACCCGCTGACCACCCCGAGCGGCCCGTCGAACGCGCCGCCGCCCGGGACGGAGTCGAGGTGGCTGCCGGTGACGATCCCGGGGGTCGCGTCAGGGTCGCCCCACCACGCCCACTGGTTGCCCGCCCGGTCGGTGACCAGGTCGAGGCCCCGGGCCTGCGCCTCGCCCGCGAACCACTCGCGCAGGGTGTGGTCCTCGCGCGTCCACGCGAACCGGCGGTAACCACCGTCGACGGCACGTCCGACCGGCGCCAGGTCGGCCCACGTGCCGGCGAACGTCACGAGTCCTCCCGCATCGGGACGCGCAGCCCGTTCGCCGTCGCCACCTCGTCGGCCCGCGGGTAGCCGGCGTCGACGTGCCGCAGCACGCCCATGGCCGGGTCGTTGGAGAGCACCCGGGCCAGCTTGCGCGCGGCCAGGTCGGTCCCGTCGGCCACGGACACCTGCCCGGCGTGGATCGAGCGGCCCATGCCGACGCCGCCGCCGTGGTGGATCGACACCCAGGTGGCGCCCGACGAGGCCGCGACCAGCGCGTTCAGCAGAGGCCAGTCGGCGATCGCGTCGGAGCCGTCGGCCATCCCCTCGGTCTCGCGGTACGGGGAGGCGACCGAGCCGGCGTCGAGGTGGTCGCGGCCGATGACGAGAGGCGCCGTGACGTCCCCGGAGGCCACGAGCTCGTTGAACCGCAGCCCCGCCCGGTCGCGCTCCCCGTGCCCGAGCCAGCAGATGCGCGCCGGGAGCCCCTGGAACGCCACGCGGTCCTGCGCGGCCCGGATCCAGCGGTGCAGGTGGTCGTCGTCGGGGAACAGGTCGAGCACCGCCTGGTCGGTCACCGCGATGTCGTGCGGGTTTCCCGACAGCGCGGCCCAGCGGAACGGCCCCTTGCCCTCGGCGAACAGCGGCCGGATGTACGCGGGGACGAACCCGGGGAAGTCGAACGCGCGCTCGTACCCACCTTGCCGGGCCTCGTCGCGGATCGAGTTGCCGTAGTCGAACACCTCGGCACCGGCGTCGAGGAACCCGACCATCGCCTCGACGTGCCGGGCCATCGACTCGCGCGCCCGCTCGGTGAACTCCTCCGGCTTGGCGGCGGCGTAGGACGCCCAGTCGGCCACCTCGACCCCGACGGGGAGGTAGCTCAGCGGGTCGTGCGCGGACGTCTGGTCGGTGACGACGTCGACCTCGACCCCGCGGCGCAGCAGCTCGGGCAGCACGGTCGCGCAGTTGCCGACGACGCCGATGGAGAGCGCTGTTCTGGTCGCCCTCGCGTCGCTGACCAGCGCGATCGCCTCGTCGAGGCTCGTCGCCACCCGGTCGAGGTAACGCTCGCGGACCCGCCGCTGCAACCGGTCGCCGTCGACGTCGACGATCAGGCACGCGCCCCCGTTGAGCGTGACCGCGAGGGGTTGCGCGCCACCCATACCTCCGCAGCCGCCGGTCACGGTCAGCGTGCCCGCCAGCGTCCCGCCGAACCGCTTCGCGGCCACCGCGGCCAGCGTCTCGTACGTGCCCTGGAGGATCCCCTGCGTGCCGATGTAGATCCACGACCCCGCGGTCATCTGCCCGTACATGGTCAGCCCGAGCTGCTCCAGCCGCCGGAACTCCGGCCAGGTCGCCCAGTCGCCGACGAGGTTCGAGTTGGCGATCAGCACGCGCGGCGCCCACTCGTGCGTGGTGAGCACGCCGACCGGCTTGCCGGACTGGACCAGCAGGGTCTCGTCGTCGCCGAGCGTGGTCAGGGTCCGCACGATGGCGTCGTACGCGTCCCACGACCGGGCGGCCTTGCCTGTGCCGCCGTAGACCACCAGGTCGTCCGGGCGCTCGGCCACCTCCGGGTCAAGGTTGTTCATGAGCATGCGCAGCGGCGCCTCGGTCTGCCAGCTGCGGGCGGTGAGCGTGGTGCCGCGCGGGGCGCGGACGGGGCGGGGGCCGGTCATGAGCGGGCTCCTAGCTGTGCGGCGACGGAGCCGTCACGGACGGCGTCTGCGGCGGTCTCGAGGTCGGGGGAGAGGTAGCTGTCCGGGCCGGGGCCGGGGATGCCGCGCGCCCGCAGGAGGTCCTTCACCGCACGTGTGATCGGCGACGGCTCCAGGGGTGCTCGAAGGTCCTGCGCTCGCGCGGCGGTGAGCAGCTCGATGCCGAGCACCCGGGTCAGGGCGTCGATCGACCGGCGCAGCTTGCGGGCCGCGTGCCAGCCCATCGACACGTGGTCCTCCTGCATGGCCGACGACGGGATCGAGTCGACGCTGGCCGGCACCGCGAGGCGTTTGAGCTCGCTGACCAGCCCGGCGGCCGTGTACTGCGCGATCATCAGGCCGGAGTCGACGCCGGGGTCGTGCGCGAGGAACGCCGGCAGGCCGTGGTTGCGCGAGACGTCGAGGAACCGGTCGGTGCGGCGCTCGGACATGCTCGCGACGTCGGCCACGGCGATCGCGAGGAAGTCGAGCACGTACCCGACCGGGGCGCCGTGGAAGTTTCCGTTGGACTCGACGCGGCCGTCGTCGGTGATCACGGGGTTGTCGATCGCCGCGGCCAGCTCGCGCTCGGCCACGGTGCGCGCGTGCTCGACGGTGTCGCGGGCGGCCCCGTGCACCTGCGGCGCGCACCGCAGCGAGTAGGCGTCCTGCACACGGGTGCACTCGGGGGTCTTGTGGCTGGCCATGATCCCGGAGCCGTGGAGGACCGCGCGGATGTTCGCGGCGGAGGTGGCCTGTCCGGGGTGCGGGCGAAGACCCTGGAGGTCGGCCGCGAAGACGGCGTCGGTGCCGAGCAGGGACTCGACGCTCATCGCGGCGGCGATGTCGGCGGTGTCCAGCAGGACGTCCAGGTCGTGCAGGGCGAGGGCGAGCATGCCGAGCATGCCGTCGGTGCCGTTGATGAGGGCCAGACCCTCCTTCTCGGTGAGCGTGTGACCCGGAGGGCGGTTCTCCAGGAGCGCCCCGGTGGCGTCGCGCACGTCGCCCTCGCCCATCAGTGCCAGCGCGCAGTGGGCCAGCGGTGCGAGGTCGCCGGAGCAGCCGAGCGAGCCGTACTCGCGGACGACGGGCGTGATCCCGGCGTCGAGCATCGCGGCGTACGCGCTCGCGGTCTCCGGGCGGACGCCGGTGTGCCCGGTGGCCAGGGTCGACAGCCTCAGCAGCATGAGCGCGCGGACCACCTCCCGTTCGACCTCGGGACCCGTGCTGGCGGCGTGCGAGCGGACCAGGCTGCGCTGCAGGTCCAGGCGCTTGTCGGCCGGGATCGACAGGGTGGCCAGGGCGCCGAAGCCGGTGGAGATGCCGTAGTGCGGCCGGGTGTCGGCGGCGAGCTCGTCGACCACCGCCCGGCCACGCGCGATCGCGGTCAGCGCCTCGTCGGAGAGCCGCACGCCCGCTCCGTTCCGGGCGACCGCGACGACGTCGGCGATCGAGACGGGTCCGGTGCCGACGACGACGGTGCTCATGGTTCATGACACCGCGTGCTCCGCGTGGGGCGTAGGTGTCGCGCACGGATAGTGTCTGGGATCTCAGACAACGTCGGGAGGACCCGGTGAGCACCGTGCCCGCGGCGGACGCCACGCTGCGCCTGCTCCGCCACCTGTCCCGAACGGGCCCGCTGCCCGCGGCCGCACTGGCGACCGCCCTCGACCTCCCGCGGTCCACCACGTACCACCTGCTCGCGGTCCTCACCGAGCACGGCTTCGTCGTCCACCTGCCCGAGGAGCGCCGGTACGGCCTGGGCCTCGGTGCGTTCGAGCTGGGCTCGGCCTACTCACGGCAGGCGCCGCTGGCACGCGCGGCGCGGCCGGTGCTCGCGCGGCTGGTCGACCAGGTGGGCGAGAGCGCGCACCTCGCGGTCCTGCACGGGCGCGACGTCCTGTACGTGGTCGAGGAGCGCGCGGCCGGCCGGCCGGCCCTGGTCACGGACGTCGGGGTGCGGCTCCCGGCCCACCTGACGGCCAGCGGACGCGCGATCCTCGCCGACCTGCCGACCGCCCAGGTGCGCGCGCTGTTCCCCGATCGCGGCGCGTTCGTCGACCGCACCGGTGTCGGCCCGCAGCGCCTGTCCGAGCTGCGGGCGGTCCTCACCGAGGTGCGACGAATCGGCTGGGCGTCCGAGCACGGGGACGTGACCAGCGGGTTCGCGTCCGTCGCCGCGGCCGTGCGGGACCGCACCGGGCACCCCATCGCCGGGCTGGCCGTCACGTTCGCGGACGGCGACGTCCCCGACGGGCTGGTCCGTGCCACGCAGCGCGCGGCCGAGTCCCTGGCGCGAAGGGTCTAGACCTCGATCGTCTCGTGGGCGGCCTTCGTCACCGCGGCGGCGACCACGGTCGTGACCTCCGGGTTGAACACGCTGGGCACGATGTACGTCGGGTTGAGCTCGTCGTCCGTGACCACCGACGCCAGCGCGTAGGCCGCGGCCAGCAGCATGCTGTCCGTGATCCGGTGCGACTGCGCGTCGAGCAGCCCGCGGAAGACGCCCGGGAACGCGAGCACGTTGTTGATCTGGTTGGCGAAGTCGGACCGACCGGTGCCGACGACGGCCGCGTACTGCGCCGCGTCGTCCGGGTCCACCTCCGGGCGGGGGTTCGCCAGCGCGAACACGATCGAGTCCGGCGCCATCGTCGAGACGTCGTGTCCCGTGATGACGTCCGGGGCGGAGACGCCGATGAACACGTCGGCGTCCTTCAGCGCGTCCGGGATGCTGCCCGAGATGCCGCGCGGGTTGGTCATGGACGCGGTCCAGAACAGGGAGGGGTCGAGCCCCGGCCGGTCGGCGCGGACGACACCCTCGATGTCCGCGACGACGACGTCCTTGGCGCCGGCCGCGAGCAGCAGCCTGAGCACGGCCGTGCCGGCGGCGCCCGCGCCCGAGAGCACGATCCGCACGGTGGCCAGGTCCTTGTTCACCACCTTGAGCGCGTTGGTCAGGGCCGCGACGACGACGATGGCGGTGCCGTGCTGGTCGTCGTGGAACACCGGGATGTCCAGGCGCTCGCGCAGCCGGCGCTCGATCTCGAAGCAGCGCGGCGCGGAGATGTCCTCGAGGTTGATGCCCGCGAACACGGGCGCGATCGCGCAGATGGTCTCCACGATCTGATCCACGTCGGTGATGTCCAGCGCGATGGGGAACGCGTCGATGCCCGCGAACCGCTTGAACAGGACCGCCTTGCCCTCCATCACCGGCAGGCTGGCGAGCGGTCCGATGTTGCCGAGCCCCAGCACCGCGGTGCCGTCCGTGACGACCGCGATCGTGTTGCGCTTGATGGTCAGGCGGCGGGCGTCCTCCGGGTGGGCCGCGATCGCCTCGCAGACGCGCGCGACGCCCGGCGTGTACGCCATCGACAGGTCGTCGCGGTTGCGCAGCGGCACCTTGGACTCGATCGAGAGCTTGCCGCCGATGTGCATGAGGAACGTGCGGTCGCTGACGCGCTCGACGACGACGCCGTGCAGCTCCTTGAGCGCGTCGACGATGGACGCGGCGTGCTGCTCGCCCCGCGTGGCGCACGTGACGTCCACCGTCATCTGCTCGTGCCCGGAGGCCGTGACGTCCAGCGCGGTGACGATGCCCCCGGCCTTCTCGATGGCCGTGGTGAGCTCGCTGACGGCGGTCGGCCGGGCCTGCACCTCGAGGCGCGCGGTGATGGACGAGGAGACGCTCGGGGAGACCATTCGAACATTGTGGACTCATCTATAGGGTGACGGCGTGACCGACCCCCTCGCCCCGCTACTCGAGCTCGCCGGGGTGGCCGAGGCGGTCGAGCGCTCGCGGATCGCGTGCGAGGAGCTGCGTTGGCACGAGGCCTACCGGCGGCGGTGGCGCGAGGTGCGCGCCGAGGCCGGCCTGCGGGCCACCCGCGCGTCGTGCGCGATCGAGGGGGCGCGCGTTCCGCTGTCGTTCGTGCGCGAGCTCGCGACCGGTGGCGGCTCCGACCCGGTCGTCGTCGGTGCGTTGAGTGCCACGGTGCTGGTGGAGCAGTGGATGCCGGCGCTCGGGGTGAGCGGGTCGGCCGTGCTCCCGCCGCTGCGCCAGCTGCTCGCCCGCGTGCACTCCGCGGCCGCCGGGGGGTGGCTGGACGAGCCCGACGTCGGCAGGCTGCGGGTCGACCAGGCGCCACAGGACCTCACCGGCCTGGGGCCGGCGCCCGTCGGCGACGAGCTGGCCGCACGCATCGACCTGCTCGACCGCACGGTGCGCACCACGACCGTCCCGGCGCTGGCGGTCGGCGCCGTCGTGCACGGCGAGCTGCTCGCGCTGCGGCCGTTCCTCGGGGGCAACGGGCTGGTCGCGCGGGCCGTCGCACGCCTGTTGCTCACCACCCGGGGCCTCGACCCCACCGGCTCGGTGGTCGCCGAGGTCGTCTGGGCGGACGCGCTGAACCCGTACCTGGGCGCCGTTGCAGGGTTCGCGACGGGGTCGCCGGAGGGGGTGGCGGCGTGGGTTCGCGCGTCCGGCGACGCTGTCGTGCGCGGCGCGGCCGAGGCGCGGGCGATCGCGGACGCGGTACTGGCGGGGTCGCTGGACTGACCCACCGCAGACGAACGACGGCGCCCCGTGGGGCGCCGTCGCCAACAGCGGACCGGAGGGTGATCAAGCGTGCACCGGTGTCGGTCGCGACGGGACCAGCCCGGTCGACCTGCCCATAGGTGGGCTCTCCTGCGCGTGGGTGCCCTCGCGGTCATGCAGTTGTGTTCCTTTGGTACCTCACTTCACGGATCCGCGACAGCCGTGGCGACGACGGTGCAGGCCACCCGGTCGCGCCCGACGGATGCTGGGACGCTCGTCCGCGATGCGGACTCAGCGGCGTCGACGGCTCCGACGGATCGCGACGGCCACCACGACGGCGGCGATCACGACGAGGGTGACGGCTCCCGCCGTGACGATGCGGGCGCGACGCGGGAACAGGGGGACGGGCCGGACGAACGCGAGCGTTCCCCAGCCGCGCTCGATGGCGAGCCTGCGCAGCGCACGGTCGGGGTTCACGGCGAACGCGTGACCGACGGTGCCGAGCATGGGGGCGTCCGTGATCGAGTCCGAGTAGGCGTAGCTGGCGTCGAGGTCGTATCCCTCCTCCTGGGCGAGCTCGCGGATGGCCGACGCCTTGTTCTCCCCGTAGGCGTAGAAGTCGATCTCGCCGGTGTACCGGCCGTCGAGCACGTTCATCCGGGTGGCGATGACGTGGTCCGCGCCGAGGATCGCGGCGATCGGCTCGACCACCTCGGCACCCGATGCCGACACCACCACCACGTCCCGGCCGGCCGCGTGGTGCTCCTCGATGAGTGCGACCGCCTCCGCGTACACCGTCGGGTCGATCGACTCGTGCAGCGTCTCGGCGACGATCGCCGACACCTGCGACACGTCCCAGCCGGCGACCATCCGTGACAGCTGTGCGCGCAGGCGCTCGGTCTGGTCCTCGTCGGCACCGCCGAGCAGGTAGAGCAGCTGCGCGTAGGCGGTCCGCACGACGGAACGGCGCGTGAGCAGGCCCTCGGCGAGGAACGGGCGGGAGAAGGCCGTGGCCGACGAGGTCGCGATGATCGTCTTGTCGAGGTCGAAGAACGCGGCCTCGCGCGACCGATCCTCGTGCGGCGGATCCACGTCCATGCTGCTCCGGGCGGTCGTCGTCGGGGTGCCGTGCGGCTCGCGGCGAGCCTAGTGGCCGACGCCCACACGATGGCGAGCCGCCCCCAGCCCAGCAATCCTCGGTCGGTTTCCCCAGATCCACTCCGCGCAGCCGGCCGGCCCGTCGGTCGCAGCCATATTCGTCGTGCGCCGGCGGCCAGGTCGGACCCCGACGGAAGGTGACCCGATGACCCCCCTCACGGGCGCTCCCTCCGCCTCATCGACCTGGCCGTCGGTTGCCACCGCCCCTCGCCGCGCGCTCGTGCTCGGCGTGGTGGCGGGGCGGGGAGGCGGCGGTGCCTCGACGCTCGCGGCCGCGCTCGCCCGCCAGCTCGCGCGCCGGACCGCGACCGCCCTGGTGGACCTCGACCGCGCCTCGGGCGGCATCGACGTCCTGCTGGGGCTCGAGGGTGCCGACGGGGTGCGGTGGCCGGACCTCGCAGACGCGCGCGGGGAGGTCTCGGGGGTGGACGTGCTGGCGCTGCTGCCCCGGTGGGGATCGTGCGCGGTGCTCAGCGCCGACCGTTCCCGCCCCGGGCCGCCCGAGCCCGCCGTCGTCGCCGACGTCCTGCACGCCCTGACCCTGGCAGCCGGCGCGCTCGTGCTGGACCTGGACCGCGCCGCGGTCGTCGCGGGTGAGTCGCTCGTGGAGGCGTGCGACGCGGTTCTCGTCGTGGCACCGCGGGACCTGCGCACGGTCGCCGGGATCCTCGCGATGCGCCCGCACCTCGGTGACGGGGTGGCGGCGTCGCTGGTCGTGCGCGGTCCGGCCCCGGGTGGACTCGGCTCCGCCGAGCTGGCCGAGGCGGTCGACCTGCCCGTCCTGGCCAGGCTGCCCACGGACCGGCGGGTGCTCGCCGCCCTGGAACGAGGTGGAGTGCCCACCGGCGGCCGGACCAGCCGTGCGGCCGCCCGGATCGTCGCGACCCTTGAGCGGGGCGTGCGGTGACGGCGCTCGTGCGGGGCGTCGGCCCGGACTTCCTCGACGCCGTCCGGACGAGGCTGGGCGCGTCAGGGTCCGGGGAGGGGCTCGGGGTCGTCGTCGAGGCGGCGGCTCGAGACGTCGGCGCAGTGCTCGGGTCCAGCGCGCTCAGCGCGGTGACCAGGACGGTGCGCGACGAGCTCTTCGGTGCGGGTCGGCTGCAGGCGTTCCTCGACGACCCCGAGGTCACCGACGTCCTGGTCAACGGGCCGCGCGACGTGTGGGTGGAGCGGGCCGGACGGCTGACCCGGGCAGACGTGGACCTGGGCGGAGTCGACGACGTCCGCGCGCTCGCGGTCCGGCTGGCGGCAGCGGGGGGCCAACGCCTGGACGACGCCTCGCCCGCGGTCGACGCCCGGCTGCCGGACGGGACCCGATTGCACGCCGTGCTCCCGCCGCTCGCGGAGAGCTGTGCCCTGATCAGCCTGCGGGTGGTGCGGTCGCGCGCGTTCACCATCGAGCAGCTGGTGGCGTCCGGCACCCTCGCGCCCGCCCTCGTGCCCGTGGTCCGGGCGCTGGTGTCCACGCGGGCCAACCTGCTGATCTCGGGCGCCACGGGGTCGGGCAAGACCACTCTGCTGGCGGCGCTGCTGTCGCTGGTCCCGCCCGACGAACGGCTCGTGGTGGTCGAGGAGGCGGGTGAGCTCGCACCGGCGCACCCGCACGTCGTCCGGCTGCTGGCGCGGCATGCGAACGTCGACGGTGCGGGGCGGGTGGACCTGGCGGCCCTGGTGCGGCACGCCCTGCGGATGCGCCCCGACCGGATCGTCCTCGGCGAGTGCCGCGGCGCCGAGGTGCGCGAGGTCCTCGCCGCCCTGAACACCGGGCACGACGGCGGGTGCGCGACCGTGCACGCGAACGCGGCCGCCGACGTGCCCGCCCGGCTCGAGGCGCTGGCGGCGTTGGCGGGGATGAGTCGTGAGGCCGTCGCCGCGCAGGCCTCGAGCGCGTTCGACGCGGTCCTGCACCTGCGCAGGGCCGACCGCCGGTACGTGGCGGAGGTCGGGGTCGTCCGCCGGGCGGGCTCCGGTGACCTCGAGGTGGCGTGCGCGCTGCGGGTCGAACCGACGGGTGTGACGACGGCGGGACCGGCGTGGCCGGTGCTGGCCGCCCGCCTCGGGTTGCCCGTGGGGCCTGCGGTGACCGGAGGAGGCCGATGAACGCGCCCGTCCGGGTGGCGGTCCGGCGCACCCGTGCCGGGGCGGGCCGATGACCGTGGCGGTGGGTGTGCTCGTCGCGCTGGCCGTTGCTGTGGTGGCGGGTCAGGGCGGTCGTCGGACTCGCGCGCGGGGTCAGCCCGGCACCCGGGGCGCGTGGGTGGGTGCGCCTCGGTCGGGCGGCACCCTGTCGGAGCTGCTCCTGGGCGTCTCGGCGCAGCTGCGCGCGGGAGCGGCCCCGGCGCAGGCCTGGTCGCGCGCGCTCGGCACGGTCGCGGACGGTCCGGTGCCGACCGTCGGAGCGCTCCTGACGGTCGCCTCCCGACCGCGCCGGTGGTCGTTCCGTGGCCGTGCACCCGACGGGGACGTCCAGCGGGTGCACGCCGTGGTCGCGGCGGCGCGCCTGTCCGACGAGCTGGGGGCGCCGCTGGCCGGAGTGCTCGACCGCATCGCGTCCGCCGTCGCTGCGGACGAGGAGGCCGAGGGGGCGCGGCGGGCGGCTCTTGCCGGACCGCGGTCGACCGCGCAGGTCCTCGCGTGGCTCCCGCTGCTCGGCGTGGTGCTCGGCGCGCTGCTGGGAGGCGACCCGGTGGGCGTGATGCTCTCGGGCGGGCTCGGCACCACCTCGGCGCTGCTCGGCGTGGTGCTCCTGCTCGTGGGGCGCTGGTGGACGTCCGCGCTGCTGTCCCGAGCCGGCCGAGCGGGAGAGGCACAGCCTGCCAGGGGCCGCGCGCGGGTGGCCTGCCGGTGACGCCGCTGGTGCTCGGCGTGGTCGTCGCGGTGGCGGTCGGTGCCGCGACGAGCCCGTGGCGGTGGAGCCGGACCCGGCTGGCGTCGAGGACTCCCCGACGCGCGCCCCGGGCGGCGGAGCACGCCGCCCCGCTGGACGCGGTGCTGCTGCTCGACCTGGTCGACGTCGCGATCGGCACCGGGGCCTCCGTGCCGCGTGCCCTCGGCGCGGTCGGCGCCGCCGTCGGCGGGGACCGGGGCGACGCCCTGACGCGCGGTTCGACTGCCCTCCTGCTCGGGGCGTCGTGGGAGTCGGCGTGGTCGGGCTCGCCCGTCGACGACCTCGTCGGTGTGCTCGAGCCCAGCTGGAGCACGGGGTCCGCGCCCGGTCCTGCGCTGCGCGGCCGGGCTGACCAGCGTCGGCGGGACCGGCGCGCTCGCACCGCGGCCGCCGCGGGTTCGCTGGGCGTGCAGCTCGTCCTCCCGCTCGGGCTCTGCTTCCTGCCGGCGTTCGTCCTGCTCGGCCTGGTGCCGCTGCTCCTGAGCCTGGCCGGGGACCTGCTCGGCTGACGGCCGCGGCGCACCTCCTCGTCGACGCGTCCACAACCCATCGGGTCGGAGTCGACGTCCACGGATCAGCAACCGGCCGCCCCGCAGCCGCCGGGCGGCGCCGAGGCTGGCGTGGCGCCGCACAGCTCGCGGCGCTCCCGGAGAGGAGAGGTCATGACCGACGACACCACCACCGCCACGAGGCCCCCGCACCCGCACGACGAGGACGACCCGACGCCCGGGGGTGCAGCAGTGGGGCCGGTCCCCGCGCCGGTGATCGACGGGTGCGGGGCTCCGCCGCCGGCGGACCTGATCGCGTCGGTGCGCCGGCCGGCGGTGCTCCCGCGCTCGGTCGTCGCCTGGCACGCCCGCGGCCGGCACGCTCGCGCGGAGCTGGCCGAGGCCGGGATGGCGACCGCCGAGTACGCGATCGCGACGCTCGCGGCCGTCGGCTTCGCGGGTCTGCTCGTGGTCATCCTCAAGGGGAACGAGGTGAAGGGCCTGCTGATGGGCATCATCCGGCAGGCGCTGTCGCTGTGACGTCCGCGGGCCAGCGCGACCGGGGGAGCGTCACGGCCGAGCTCGCGGTCGGGCTGCCCGCGGTCGTCGTCCTGCTGGTCGCACTGCTCACGGTCGCCTCGGCGGCGGTCGAGCAGACCCGGTGCACCGACGCGGCACGCGCAGGTGCCCGCTCGGCGGCGCTCGGGGAGCCCGATGGGAACGTTGTGGCGACCGCGCGGCGGCTCGCCGGTGACGGTGCCGCGGTGGCGGTGAGCCGGTCGGAGGGCTGGGTGACGGTGACGGTCTCGGACGCGGTCGGGTCCTGGCAGGGCACACCGCTGCGGGCGCACGCGACCGCGGTCTCGCGTGCCGAACCGTGACGCGGCCACGCACTCACCCGGAGCGGAGAACGTGCCTCGCGCCGGCCCTGGCTCGTGTGCACCGAACTGTGAGGCTGCCACGCAGGTGGCTGGCGTCGGCGGTGCCCCGTGCGCGCCGAGGCGGTGACCGCGGGTCGGGGACGGTCCTGCTGCTGGCGCTCGTCGCGGTGCTGCTGGTCGTGGCGGCCCTGCTCGGACTGCTGGCCGCCGCGCAGCTGGCCCGGGGGCGTGCACAGACCGCCGCGGACCTGGGTGCGCTCGCGGGTGCGACGCAGCTGCTGGCAGGCGGGACCGTCGACCCGTGCGCGGTGGCCGGTCAGGCGGTGCGCCGGAACGGGGGGACGCTCGCTGCATGCACCGACGACGGGCAGGGCGTGCTGACCGTGGGTGTCGTCGTGCGGTCCGCGACCGGGACCGCCTCCGCCTGGGCTCGCGCTGGTCCGGCGTCCGCCCGGTCGTGACGGATCACGGCCGTCTCGGCGGGAACGGGTCGGCGCGGCGACCCAAGGCCGCCGTCAGAGGGGAGTGGCGACCCAGGGCCGCCATCAGAGGGAGTGGCGACCTGGGCGGTGCGACTCGCCGTCAGGCCGCCGGGGCGTGGGAGAGGACCACGTCGAGCAGCCGGACCGCCGCGGCCTTGTCCAGGGGGTTGTTGGCGTTGCCGCACTTCGGCGACTGCACGCAGGCGGGGCAGCCGGTGAGGCACCGGCAGGCGGCGATCGCGTCGCGCGTGGCCCGCAGCCAGGTCGCGCCGAGCGTGAAGCCGCGCTCCGCGAAGCCGGCACCGCCGGGGTAGGCGTCGTGCACGAACACGGTGGCGTGCTCGGTGTCCACGTGCAGCGCGGTCGACAGGCCGCCGAGGTCCCACCGGTCGCACGTCGCGAGCAGGGGCAGGAGGCCGATCGACGCGTGCTCGGCGGCGTGCAGGGCGCCGGGCGTGGCCTCCACGGTGACGCCGGCCGCCAAGAGCACCTCCGCGGGGGCCGTCCACCAGACGGCGGTGGTGCGCAGCGTGCGGGCGGGCAGGTCCAGCTCTTCGGTGCCGAGCACCTGCAGGTCGGGGATCCGCTTGCGCTGGTAGCCGAGCACCTGGGTGGTCACGTCGACCGACCCGAACCCCCAGGTCACGGGACCCCAGGGCACCTCGGCGTCGACCGACTGGATCTCGGTCGTCGTGACCCAGCGCGCCCAGGTGCCGTAGTCCACGTCGCGACGGGTCACCAGGGCGATGCCGTCCTCGAGCTGGAGCTCGTCGACGACGAACGTGGCGCCCTGGTGCACGTAGACCGCGCCGTCGTGCACGGTGGAGTCCGCGGAGGCGGCGTCGACCGTGCCCAGCAGCCGCCCGGTGACCGACTCGACCACGCGGACGGGGTCACCGCCGGACCCGCGCAGGTCGGTGAGGCGGCTGGCCGGCTCGTTGTGCGTCCAGTACCACCCGGACGGCCGGCGGCGCAGGGTCCCGCGCTCGACCAGCTCGCCCAGCAGGTCGGCGGTGCGCGGCCCGAACAGGTCCAGCTCCTCGGTGCGCAGGGGCAGCTCGGCCGCGGCGGCGCACAGGTGCGGGGCCAGGACGTAGGGATTGGTGGTGTCGAAGACCGTGGCCTCGACCGGGGTGTCGAAGATCGCCTCGGCGTGGTGCACCAGGAACGTGTCCAGGGGGTCCTCGCGGGCCACCAGGACCACCAGCCCGTCCGTGCCGGCGCGCCCCGCGCGTCCCGCCTGCTGCCAGAGCGACACCCGGGTGCCCGGCCAGCCGGCGATGAGCACGGCGTCGAGCCCCGAGATGTCGACGCCGAGCTCGAGGGCGTTCGTCGTCGCCAGTGCGCGCAGCGCGCCCGACCGGATGGCGGACTCGAGCGCGCGCCGCTCCTCGGGCAGGTAGCCGCCGCGGTACGCGGACACCGACGCCGCCAGCGTGGGGTCGATCTCCAGCAGGTGGGCGCGGGTGGTGGCCGCCACCGACTCGGCTCCCCGGCGCGAGCGGGTGAACGCCAGAGAGCGCGCCCCGGCGGCGGTGAGGTCGGCGAGCAGGTCCGCGATCTCCGCGGTCGCGGTCCGCCGCGGACGGTCGGACTGCTCCGCGACGATCCGGTCTCCGGTGCCGAGGGGGCCGGACCCCTCGCCCGGCGCGGGGTTGCCGATGCCGGGGAGGACGGCGGAGAGCAGCTCCGACAGCACGACCGGCTCCGCACCACCCGGACCAGATGGGACGGCTAAGGGATCCATGGCGCTGTCCGTGGTCCTCCCGGGTGACGCGGGCGACCCGTCCCCCCAGACGTCGTCGGGCGCTGGGACGCTCAGGTCGTCCGGCCCGCGGGTCACGTGCCGGGGCAGCGCCAGCGGCGTTGCCCACGGGTCGTCCTCCGGCAGCAGCGCGGACCACGGGGCCTCCGTGCCGGGCAGCTCCGGCGGCTGCCACAGGACGAACGTCTTGCGGCCGGCGGGGGAGGCGTCGTCGGTCACGGCGGTGACCTCGGACGGGTCCACGCCGATGAGCCGTGCGGCGCTCGCGGCCGGGTCGGAGGTGGTCGCGGACGCCAGCAGGAAGGTCGGCGTCGCGCCGTAGGAGGCGGCGAGCCGGCGCAGCCGTCGCAGGACCAGCCCGACGTGTGCGCCGAAGACGCCACGGAACGCGTGGCACTCGTCGACCACCACGTACCGCAGCGACCCGAGCAGGCGCGCCCACCGGCGGTGCTGGGGGAGCAGGGCGAAGTGCAGGAAGTCGGGGTTGGTGAGCACGACGTCGGCGTGCTCCTGCACCCAGCGGCGCTCCTCCAGCGAGGTGTCGCCGTCACAGGTGGCCACCCGGAGGTCGCGGGTGCGCGCGGCGACGAGCAGCCGGTCGAGCGCGGCGAGCTGGTCGGCGGCCAGGGCCTTGGTCGGGCAGAGGTAGAGCGTGGTCGCGCGGCGGGTCACCGACTCGATGCGGCCCGGGTCGAGCAGGGAGCCCGCGGCGGCGGACCGGGCCGTCGACAGGGCGGGCAGCCAGAACGCGAGGGACTTGCCCGAGCCGGTCGACGTGGCCAGGACCGTGTGCCGGCCGGACCATGCGGCGTCGGCCGCCTCGGCCTGGTGCAGCCAGGGCCGGTCCACCCCGAGCGAGCGGTAGCCGTGGACCAGGTCGGCGTCGGCCCAGGACGGCCAGTCCGCCTGCACACCCGGGCGGGACGGGAGGTGCCGCACGTGCGTCATGCGGTCGGTGCGGCGTCCCGCGGCGAGCAGCACGTCGAGCAGCTCACCGGGTTCCACCACCTCACCATCCTCGCACCGGGCGCAGGTCGGGCAGGATCGGGGGCATGGCGGCGCGGATCGACCTCAACTGCGACCTCGGCGAGGAGCTCGATGCCTGGGAGGCGGGTGTCGACGGCCTCGACGCGCTCCTGCTCGACGTGGTGACCAGCGCGAACGTCGCGTGCGGCTTCCACGCGGGCGACGAGCGGATCATGGCCGCCGTCTGCCGGGCGGCGGCCGCGCGCGGGGTCGCGGTCGGTGCGCACGTGTCCTACCTGGACCGCGAGAACTTCGGCCGCCGCTTCGTGGACGTGCCGGCCGAGGTGCTGCTGGAGCAGGTGTCGGAGCAGGTCGAGCTGCTGCGGGCGATCGCACGTCGCGAAGGGACGCGCGTGGCCTACGTCAAGCCGCACGGCGCGCTCTACAACGCGGTCGTCCACCACGAGGAGCACGCCCGGTCGGTCGTCGAGGCGCTCGGGGACCTGCCGGTGCTGGGCCTGCCCGGGTCCGCGGTCCTGGACATCGCCGCCCGGGCCGGTCGACGCGCGGTCGCGGAGGCCTTCGCGGACCGCGGCTACCGCGCGGACGGGACGCTGGTGCCTCGGTCCGAGCCGGGGGCGCTGGTGACCGACGCCGACGAGGTCGCCGCCCGGGTGGTCCGGCTGGCGCAGGACGGGGTGGTGCGCGCGGTCGACGGGTCGGACGTGCGGGTGGTCGCGGAGTCGGTGTGCGTGCACTCCGACACCCCCGGGGCCGCCGTGCTGGCGCGGAGGGTCAGGGCGGAGCTGCGGGCCAACGGGGTGACGGTCGCACCGTTCGCCGGATGAGCACCCAACGAATCGGGCCCCCCGTCCGTCATGGTCGATGTCGGGCCGATCGACCGACGCACCTCGAGCACTGAGAGCGGGCGCCGCGCGTGGACTGGCAGGACGTGCTGGAGGAGCTGGTCCGTGAGCGCGGACCGGCGCTGCTGCGGTACGGCTACCTGCTGACCGGGGACGCTGCGGACGCCCAGGAGCTGGTGCAGGACGCCCTCGTGTCGGTGCTCGCCCGCAAGGCCACGCTCCGGGTGCCCGCAGCGGTGGAGGGCTACGTCCGCCAGACGATGCTCTCGTCCTACATCGACGGGTACCGCCGCCGGCGGAGATGGCTGAGCGTCCGGCACCTGCTGGCGTCGCCGGAGGTCGCCGACGACCCCCGGCACGGCGTCGACACGCGGCGGGACGTCGTCGCCGCGCTGGCCGGGCTGCCTCCGCGCGTCCGCGCGTGCGTGGTGCTCCGCTACTTCGAGGACCTCACGGTCGCGGAGATCGCCGACCGGCTGCAGATCTCCGACGGCGCCGTGAAGCGCTACCTCAGCGACGGCGTGCACGGGCTCGAGCGCGTGCTCGGCCCGGTCGCCCCCGACGCACCCTCCGAGTCCCACCTGATCGCCACCAGGAGCACCCGATGAGCCTCGACCTGTCCTCCGCGCTGCGCGAGGCCGCCGACCACGCCCCGCTGGGCACGCTCGAGCCGTCGGTGCTCGGTCGCCGGATCCGCCGCCGTCGCGTGACGCGCACCGCGGCACGGACCGCCGGCGGCGTCGGACTGGCGGGCGTGCTCGCTGTCACGGCGACGCAGGCGCCCGGCCTGCTCGACCGGTACTCGCGGGCGGTGCCCGGTCACGCGGAGGCGACGGGTCTTCCCGCCGACCAGGTGGCGGTCAGCCTGCCGGGCGCCGACCCGGACGCGGCACCGGGCACCTGCGGCTGGACCGTGCACGCACCCATCACCGCCTCGCCCTACGAGCTGGGCGTGGCGCTCGGGAGCTACCCGCAGCAGACCTTCTCGTCGATGCCGGTGTACGTCTCGCTGCGGATCACCGAGGCCGTGGCGGAGCCGAGCGCCGTTCGGCTGGTGGCGGCTCGCGACGGCGTCGTCGTGGCAGCGGCGCTCGACACGATCATGTGGGGATCGGACCGGCTCGGTCCGTCGTCGGTCTCGGGCGGAGACTTCCTGAGCCTCCTGTCCTGCGGCGGTCCGGACGGGGGCAAGGCGCTGCCGGACGGCGACTACGAGGTGTACGCGGTCTCCGCCGATCCCGACAGCGGCACTGTGGTCGCGCTCAGCCCGGCTGAGCCGCTGGTCGTCGCCGGCAACGCCCGGGAGCCGTGGTGCGGCGCCGACGAGTCGGTGGTCCCCGGCAGCGACGGGCCGGTCGACCTCTCGGGTTCCGTCACCGCCGACGGGGCCGTGGACCTCCGGGTGACGTGGTCAGGAGCGGGGGAGGCGCAGCTGCTCGACCAGCGGATCCTGCTCGTCGACGAGGCGACCCGGCGGATCGTCGCAGACTCTCGCGCTCCCGCCGACGAGGAGTCCCGGGTGGGGGCCACGCTCGCGCGCGGCGAGCCGGCTGCGTTCTCCGTGTCGGACGGCCCGGACGGTTGCGGCGACGGTCCGCCGCCGTCGGGGACCTATCGCGCGGTCGCCGTCGTGACCGTCGCGCCGCCCGCCGCGACGGAGCTGACGACGAACGCGGTCGCGGTGACGGAGCTGGTCGGGACCGTCATCGTCCCGTAGGTCCGGCAAGATCGGGCGCATGACCGACGCGCGCGGGCCGCGGGTGCTCCCCTACGGGGACGACGCCGTCCTGGTCGAGCTCGCGGATCTCGCCGAGGTCCGGGCGCTGGACGACGCGGTGCGCGCCGCACGGACCACCGACGCGGACGCGGCAGCGATCGTGGACCAGGTGCCGGCAGCACGCACGCTCCTGCTGCGGGTCCGCGACGGCGCCGACCCCGGGAGCCTGCCGGTCGAGCGCTGGTGGGCCGGGCGCTCCGAGACCGCGAAGGAGACGGCGATCGTCGAGGTCGTCCTCGACGTGGTCTACGACGGCGCCGACCTTGCCGACGTCGCACGACTGACGGGCCTGACGGTCGAGGACGTGGTCGCGCGGCACACCGGCGTGCGGTACACCGTGGCGTTCGGCGGGTTCATGCCGGGCTTCGCGTACCTGGTCGGGCTCGACCCGCTGCTGCGGGTGCCACGGCTGGACAGCCCGCGCGAGCGCGTCCCGGCCGGCTCGGTGGCCATCGCCGACGAGTTCAGCGCGGTGTACCCGGCCGCGACCCCCGGCGGGTGGCGGTTGCTGGGCCGGTGCGAGGTCGAGCTGTTCGACGTGGCGCGCGAGATCCCGGCCCTGCTGCAGCCCGGCACGCGCGTGCGGTTCGTGGCGTCATGACGAGTGCGCTGGAGGTCGTCGAGCCGGGACTGCTCACGCTCGTCGAGGACCTGGGGCGGCCCGGCTGGGCGCACATCGGCGTCGGCCGGTCCGGGGCGGCCGACGCGGGCGCGCTGCGGCTGGCCAACCGGCTCGTCGCCAACGACGAGGGTGCAGCCGGGCTCGAGGTCCTGCTGGGTGGGCTGCGGGTGCGCGCCCGCGGGGACCTGACCGTGGCGCTGACCGGCGGGCGCGGGCCCGCGTGGGTCGACGGTCGGCCCGTCGGGCACGAGGCCGTGCTCGAGCTGCGCGACGGGTCGGAGCTGCGGCTCGGCACGGTGGAGCTCGGGCTGCGGACGTACGTGGCCGTGCGCGGCGGGATCGACGTGCCGCCCGTGCTGGGGTCGCGCAGCGCCGACCAGCTGGCCGGCCTCGGGCCCGCGCCGCTGGCCGCCGGGGTCGTGCTGCCGGTGGGACCCGCGCCCCGGGAGTGGCCGCTGGTCGACGTCGCCCCGGTCCGCCCGGAACGGCTGGTGCTCCCGATCGTGGCGGGACCGCACGCCGACTGGTTCGACGACGCGCTGGCCCGCCTGTGCGGGTCGCACGAGTACCGCGTGACGCCGGCGACGAACCGCGTGGCCGTGCGGCTCGACGGGCCGGCCATCCGGCGGACCCACCAGTACGACGGACGCGAGCTCCCGTCCGAGGGGCTGGTGGTCGGCGCCGTGCAGGTTCCGCCCGACGGCCGGCCCGTCGTGTTCGGCGTCGACCACCCCGTGACGGGGGGCTACCCGGTGGTCGCGGTGGTCCGTCGGCACGCCCACGGCAGGCTCGGACAGCTGCGTCCCGGCGACCCGGTGCGCTTCGTCAGAGGCTGACGCGAGACCGACGGGAGCGACACGCCGAGACTTCGCCCGGCCGACCGCGATCACCGCACGGGGCCGCTCCGGCGACTGGGACCAAAGGCCCACCCCGAGCCCGGCCGCGGGCATAGAAATCTCTACATCTAGTCCTCAACGACCACCTCGACCACAGCATGTTGTGGTGGCGGTCGGAGGCGCCTCATCGTGGAGTCGGGAGCAGGGCATGTCGGAGAAGGTCGTCGTGGACGTCGGTTCGTCGATCGAGGAGTACCTCGACCGCAGTGACTGGCGCGTGTCCGCCAACGCGAACCAGGGCTACTCGCTGGGCGGTCTGATCCTGCAGACGAGCGGCAAGGTCGTCGCCAACTACTGGCTCAGCCACGTCTACCCGCCCGAGGTCGGCACGGCGCACCGCGAGGGCGACATCCACGTGCACGACCTCGACATGCTCTCCGGCTACTGCGCCGGCTGGTCGCTGCGGAACCTGCTCCAGGAGGGCCTCAACGGCGTCCCGGGCAAGGTCGACGCGCGCCCGCCGCGCCACTTCAGCGCCGCGGTCGGCCAGATCGTCAACTTCCTGGGCACCATGCAGAACGAGTGGGCGGGAGCGCAGGCGTTCAGCTCGTTCGACACCTACCTCGCGCCGTACGTGCGGCTCGACGGCCTGACCTACGCGCAGGTGCTCCAGTGCATCCAGGAGCTGGTCTACAACCTCAACGTGCCGTCGCGGTGGGGCACGCAGACGCCGTTCACCAACCTCACGTTCGACTGGGTGTGCCCGGACGACCTGCGCGACGAGGTCCCGTTCGTCGCCGAGCAGCCGTGCGACTTCACGTACGGCGACCTGCAGGTCGAGATGGACATGATCAACCGCGCGTACATCGAGATCATGACCACGGGGGACGCGTCGGGCCGCGTGTTCACGTTCCCGATCCCCACGTACAACATCACGAAGGACTTCGACTGGGACAGCGAGAACGCCGAGGCGCTGTTCGCGATGACCGCCAAGTACGGACTGCCGTACTTCCAGAACTTCCTCAACTCCGAGCTGAACCCCGGCGACGTCCGCTCGATGTGCTGCCGGCTGCAGCTGGACCTGCGCGAGCTGCTCAAGCGGGGCAACGGCCTGTTCGGCTCGGCGGAGCAGACCGGCTCCATCGGCGTCGTGACCATCAACTGCGGCCGGCTCGGCTACGTGCACAAGGGCGACGAGGCCGGCCTGCTCGCGCAGCTCGACCGCCTGATCGACCTGGCGTGCACGTCCCTGGAGCTCAAGCGCGAGCTCATCCAGCGCCTGATCGACGACGGCCTGTTCCCGTACACCCGCCGCTACCTCGGCACCCTCGAGAACCATTTCTCGACGATCGGCGTCAACGGCCTGCACGAGATGGTCCGGAACTTCACGGGCGACGAGTACGGCATCGTCGACCCTCGCGGCCACGAGCTGGTCATCCGCCTGCTCGACCACGTCCGCACGCGGATGGTGGAGCTGCAGGAGGCGACCGGGCACCTCTACAACCTGGAGGCGACGCCCGCGGAGGGCGCCACCTACCGGTTCGCCAAGGAGGACCGCCGCCGGTTCCCCGGGATCCTGCAGGCCGGAACCGACAGCCACCCGTACTACACGAACTCCTCGCAGCTGCCGGTCGGGTTCACCGACGACCCGTTCGAGGCGCTGACCCGCCAGGACGAGCTGCAGACCAAGTACACGGGCGGCACGGTGCTGCACCTCTACATGGCCGAGCGGCTCTCCACCGCCGACGCCTGCCGCGAGCTGGTCAAGCGCGCGCTGTCGACCTTCCGCCTGCCGTACCTGACGGTGACGCCGACGTTCTCGATCTGCCCGAACCACGGGTACCTCGCGGGCGAGCACCAGACGTGCACCACGTGCGGGATGACGTGCGAGGTGTGGACCCGCGTCATGGGCTACCACCGGCCGGTGAGCTCGTTCAACATCGGCAAGCAGGGCGAGCACGCCGAGCGCACGCCGTTCCGAGAGCCGGCGCTCGTGTGAAGGAGATCGCCGTCGCCGGTCTGGTCCCGCTGTCGTCGTGCGACTGGCCGGGAAAGCTCGTCGCGACCGTCTTCCTGCAGGGCTGCCCGTGGCGGTGCACCTACTGCCACAACGCGTCGATCCTCGATCCGCGCGAGCCCGGCCAGGTCCCGTGGGAGGACGTGCTCGACCTGCTGAGCCGGCGGCACGGGCTGCTCGACGGCCTGGTGTTCTCGGGCGGGGAGCCGACGATGCAGTTCGCGCTGCGCGACGCCGCGGTGCAGGTCCACGACGCCGGGTTCGGCGTGGGCCTGCACACGTCCGGCGCCTACCCGCGACGGCTCGAGGCCGTGCTCCCGCACGTCGACTGGGTGGGGCTGGACGTGAAGGCACCCGCGCGGCTGTACCGAGCGATCACGCAGGTCGGCGGGCCGCGGACCAGCGCGGATGCCGCGTTCGCCTCGCTGCGGCTGGTGCTGGGCGCGGGGGTCGACGTGCAGGTGCGCACCACGGTCGACCCGACGGTCCTGAGCGACGCCGACGTGGCGGAGCTCGGGGCCGTCCTGGCCGACCTCGGGGTGCGCGACCACGTGCTCCAGGAGGTCCGGCCGGACGGGACGACGAGCGAGTACCGGGAAGCCCTCGCGGCGACGCGCTGAACGCACCTCGTCGCGAGGGCGGTCTCTCTGTTTGAATGCGCTCAGAGGGAGGGGCCCGATGGATGTGCGTGTGACCAGCCGGGACATCGGTCCCCGGACAGTCGTCGAGGTGGACGGCGAGATCGACGTGTCCTCGGCCGACGTGCTGCGCGACCAGGTCGCCGAGCTGCTCGACCGCGACCGCACCGACCTCGTGATCGACCTGCGCGCGGTGCGGTTCATGGACTCGACCGGGCTCGGCGTGCTCGTCGGCACCCTGAAGAAGGTCCGGCTGGCCGGCGGTCAGCTGCAGCTGGTGATCGACTCCGAACGGCTGCTCAAGGTCTTCCGGATCACCGCGCTGCTCCAGGTGTTCACCGTGCACGAGACGATCGAGGCAGCTCTCGCCGACTGACCGGATCAGTCCCTCTGGAAGTCGTAGACGAGGGACGGCTCATCGTCTGCGGTCGTGGCCGAGGCGATGCGGACCGACCACCCGTCGACCGTGCCGGACAGCGGGCCCTGCTGCGGAGGCGCGCCCACACCGAGACTGTGGCTCTCGGTGGTGTCGAGCCCGAGCATTCCCGCGGCTGTCGACACCTTGTCGTCGGCGCCGGCGACGACCTCGACGACCCAGCGGTCCGACGACTCGTGGTGCGCGGCGACCAGCCGATCGCCGAGCAGACCGGCCTCGATCGGGAAGTCCCCCGGAAGGCCCGCCACCGGGGCTGGGTCGTCGAGGGAGAGCATCGCCGGACCGACCGCCGTGGCCGGCTGGTCGGCCGTCCCCCGGTAGGTGAGGTAGACGGAGTAGACACCGGTCGGCAGCGGGACGCCGCCGGGTGTGCCGGGCACTGCGCACGTCACCAGGTCGAGCCCGAGGTAGCGCACGGTGGCCGCGCCGAGCAGGAGCGACATCTCGGCGTCCGGCTCCAGCTCGCTCGTGGCCACCACGGTGGATCCGGACGCGACGAGGACCTGGAGGTCGAGGGCGTCCGGAGAGTCGGCACGAGACGCGCGATCGGCGTCGATCTGCGCCGTGAGCGCCGCCATCTGCTCGCGCAGGGCATCGATCTCCGCGGGGTCCGACTGCGGGGTCCCGTCGCCTCCCTGCTCGGCCGTGGCAAGGAGCGTCTTGAGGGTCGACAGCTGGACCTGCGTGAAGGATCCGTCACCTGGCAGCTCCAGCTCCTCCGCGGTCGCCGGGGTGACGGCGCCGAGCGTGAAGTGCCGACCGAGAAGCGTGCCGAGCCGGCCGCCCGAGGACGGCGTGATCACGCCGTCCTCGATCTGGGTACTGTCCGCGAACCCGACCGGCGAGTCCGTGACGTGCGCGAGCGCCTCGATGTCCGACCCGCAGGTACCGGGCGCCGCGTCCGCCCGTGCGGCGGGCAGCACCGACGGCGCCGGGCGGCCGATCCAGGTCGCACCGAGCGCCACCGCCCCGGCCGCTCCGACGGCGACGCCGCTGCGCACCCCGGCGCGGACGGTCCGGCGACGGCGGATCCGCCCGGTGAGCGAGGAGACGTCGAAGGGCGCGTCGTCGGGGCCGGTGTCGACGGCGTCGTGCAGGGCACGGGAGAGGTCGGGGCTCATCGGGTCACTCCTGTCGGGACCAGCTGGATGTCGAGGGTGTGCGCGTCGGGCATCGGCCCCAGCAGGGACTCGAGCTGCCGGATCGCGTCGAAGAGGTAGCGCTTGACGGTCCCGTCGGAGACCTCCAGGCGGCGGGCGATCTCCGGCACGGTGAGGTCGTCGTAGAACCGCAGCACCACGCAGGCGCGCAGCCGCGGGCGCAGGGTCAGCAGGGCGGTCTGCACGTCGAGCCGGGCGGTGCTCGCCGGGGTGTGGTCGGCGGTGTCGTCGTCGCGGGCGAGCAGGTGGCGCACCGCGGTCCAGCGGGCCGTGCGGCGGTGGCCGTCGAGGAAGATGGTCAGCACCGCCCGGCGCACGTAGGCCTCGGCGGCCGCCCGCTCCCGCAGCGGACGACCCTGGCTGAAGCACCGCACCAGCGCGTCCTGGACCAGGTCCTCACCCTCGCGCTCGTCGCCCGTGAGCAGGGTGGCGTAGCGCACCAGCGCACGCCCCCGAGCCCGCACGAGCTCGTCCAGAACCTGTTCCCAGGCCGTCATGCCACCTCCCTGTGGTGCCGTCATCTTCCTGGACGACCGGGGGGTGTGAACCGTTGGTCAGCTGAGGGTCAGGACGAACGGCGTGCCGATGACGGCGGGCTGGGTGCCGTGCTCGCCGGACGTGCCGCGCAGCTCGCCGCCGGCGCTCCGCAGCTCGACCCCGGTGACGGCGATCCGCGGATAGACCTGGTACGTGCCCGGAGGGAGAGGGCGTCCGTCGCACCCCTGTCCGAGAGACGCGGCGCCGTCGACGACGAGGCCCGCGGCATGGCTGAGGTCGACCGGCGGCGAGAAGTAGTCGGTGTACGGGTCGGCAGCGACGGCGATGCCGTCGCGCACGACGATCAGGTCGAGGGAGTCGCGGACACCGGCCAGCGCGTGGCCGGGGCCTGAGTAGACGAGGGTGCCGGCCAGCTGGACGGGCTCGCCGACGGCGACGGTGGACGACGCGGGGGTGGCTGTGAGCCTTAGCTGCGGCGAGCCGCCGAGATCGGCGGGCATGGGCGCACCGCACGCCACCTCCGGGTTCGCGCTGCTCAGGGCGGCCAGGGGTGCGTCGGAGGAGGGGCGAGGACTCGGGGTCTGGGCGGAGCCGACCACCTCGAACGCGACCGGGTCGCCGACCACGGCCGCATGGTGGGCGTCCGCGCTCGCGTCCAGGTCCTCGAGGGTCTGCGTGGACCCGAGGTCGGGCGTCGCGACGTCGATCGTCGACACCTCGGCCCACGGCCGGACCTCGTAGCTGCCACCGGGCAGAGCCCGCCCGGAGCTCGTGCCGCCGTCGCCCGGGTCGCACACCGAGAGCTCCAGCCAGCCTGCGTACGTCACGGGTGCCGACTCGCCGCCGAAGTCCTGGTGGTCCAGGCCGACGTCCTCGCCGTCGTAGACGTTCCCGACGGCGACGACGACGCCGTCGCGGCTCACCACGAGACGCGGCCCGGTGGCCGGGCTGATCAGGCTCACGTCCCTCACGAAGCTGAGACCGACCTCCGCCTGCACGCCGAGCGGTTCGCCGGCGCCGATCGCCGGCACGGGGACGACGACCGAGGTCTGGGCCGCGTCCGTGAGAGGCAGCGACGTCGGCGAGCTCACGAGCGAGCCGCAGACCCCGAACGGCAACCCCGGGTCCCCCGTCGGCATCACCACCTGTGCCGTGGTCGGTGTCGGGGTGGTCGTCGGCGAGACCGGGTGCGCCGGCGGCTCAGGGGTCCGGTCCGGCAGGACCGCGAACGCCGCGCCGGCGAGGAGGACGATCCCGGCGGCGGCGCCCCCGGAGACGAGTGCGGCGCGGGTACGGCGGCGGTGCCGGACGCGGGTGACGATCTGCTCGACCGGGAGCCGGGTGGACGACCGGTGCGAGGCCTCCACGCGGGCGGCGAGCTCGTCGAGCGCGGTCTGCAGGTCGTGGGTCATCGCCGTCCTCCGTTCGCGATGGTGGCGACGTCCTCGGTCAGCAACCCCGGCTGCGGCCCGAGCAGGGGTTCCAGCCTGTGCCGGGCGTCGGACAGGTACCGCTTCACGGCGCCGCCGGAGATGCCGAGGCGGTGGGCGATCTCGGGGAGCGTGAGGTCGTCGTAGAACCGCAGGACGACGCAGGCTCGCTCACGCGGGGACAGCACGGCCAGTGCGCGGGCGACGTCGGCGCGGTCACCGGCGGCGGCGTGCTCGTCGCTGTCCCGGGTGTCCGCCAGCAGGTGGGTGACCTTCGTCAGCCGCGCCTTCGAGCGGTACCCGTCCAGGTAGGTGTTCAGGATGACCCGTCGGACGTAGGCCTCGACCCACTCGACCTCGTGCGGTCGGCGTCGGGTGTAGCAGTTGACCAAGCCGTCCTGCACCAGGTCCTCGGCGGCGTGCGCGTCCCCTGTCAGCAGGTACGCGTACGCGACCAGCGCCGACCCGCGCGACGCCACCAGTGCGCCGAGCTCCGACTCCCAGCTCACCCGTGCTCCCGTCCCGTGTCACCGTCGCCCGTCGCCCACCCAGACGCCTGTCACATCGGAACGGTTGGGGGTGAACATGATGCCCCCGGACGGAGGGCGCCAGGACTAGGTGAGCGTGACCGTGAACGGTGCTCCCAGCGTGACCGCGTACCCCGAGCTGGTGTCCTGCAGCGGCACGGTCTCGGACGGCAGCCGGACGACGGGGGCGGAGAAGATCCAGCCCGGGTACACCTGGTAGACGCCGGCCGGCAGGGGGTTCCCGTCGCTCAGCGGCTGCTCGACGCCGGAGATGCAGGAGGTCAGCACCCGCTCCTCCTCCGAGAAGGCGAGAGGTGCACCCGCGCCCAGGTCGACCACGGAGAACGCGTCGTTCGCCTGGACGGTGGTACCCACCACGATCCCGTCGCGCACGACCCAGTACTCGATCGCGTAGTAGCCGAACGCGCGCAGCCGGCCCGGTCCGGTGTACTGCACGGTGCCGCTGGCGCGCAGCGGGGACCCGGCGGCGAACGTCGTCGCCTGCGGGGTGACCTGGAGGTCGAGCATCGCCGTGCGGACGGGGGCAGCGGGCGCCGGGCCGTCGCACGCGGGCCGAGCCGCGGTGGTCGTCGCGTCGAGCGGGACGTCCGAGCCGGGCGCCGCGAGCTGCTCGTCGGCCTCACCTGTCACGGTGACGGTCGCCGGCTCGCCGAGGGCCGTCGCGCGGGCAGCGCCGTCGAGAGCCGCAGCCTGCTCGAGCGGGAGGGTCGCCTGCGCCAGCTCCTGGGGGATGTCCGCGAAGCCGTCGAAGGTGACGACCGCGGCCCAGGGCCGCAGCTCGTAGGTGCCCGCCGGCAGCGGACGTCCCGGGGTCGCCGTACCGCCGTCCGCGGGATCGCAGACCGTGAGGTCGAGCGCGCCGCGGAACCAGGCAGTCTCGCCCTGGTTGCCGCTGCGGCCGGACATGGCGTCGTACGTCCCGGCGTAGAAGCCCGCGGTGCCGACGACGACGCCGTCGCGCACGACGGCGACCCGTGGTCCGCCGTCGGGCACGGCGAGCACCAAGGACGCGCCGAGCTCGGGGTTGCGTTCGACCTCGCCGCCGACCGCCAGGTGCCCGCCGGACGGCATCGAGGACGCGTCCGGCGCCACGCGCGCGACGACGCGGGTGTCCACCGGGTCGGCCGGTGCCGACGTCGCCAGCGAGCCGCAGGTGCCGAAGGGCAGGGCCGGGTTGCCGACCGGCAGGACCACCGGCGCGACGGTCGGCGTCGTGGTCGGCGAGGGCGCAGGGGTCGTCGTCGTGACCGACGGGGACGGGGTGATCGCCGGGGGAGCCGGACTCGTGCGGTCCGGGAGGAGCGCGAACGCGGTCCCGGCGACGATGACGACCGCGGCGGCCGCGCCACCGATCGCCACGGCGGCACGGGTGCGTCGGCGGGTACGGGCACGTGCGGCGATCCGGGCAACGGGCAGCGGCGCGCGCCCGAGGCGGTGGCTCTGCTCGGCGCGGTCGGCCAGCTCGCCCAGGGCCGACTCGAGGTCGTGGTTCATCGTCCGGCTCCCTTCGCGATCGTGGTGACGTCCTCGGAGGACAGGCCAGGTTGGGGACCAAGGAGCGGTTCGAGCTTGTGGCGGGCGTCGGACAGGTACCGCTTGACCGCCCCCGGGGACACCCCGAGCCGGCGGCCGATCTCGGGCAGGGTGAGGTCGTCGGAGAACCGCAGGACGACGCAGGCGCGCTCGCGGGGGGACAGGACGGTGAGTGCTCGCGCGACGTCGGCGCGGTCTCCGGCGGCGGCGAGCTCGTCGTCCGCGGCCTCGGGCGTCGCGATCAGGTGGGTCACTGCGGCGAAGCGACGTCGTGCCCGGTAGGCGTCGAGGTAGGTGTTCAGGATGACTCGTCGGACGTAGGCCTCGACCCACGTGACGTCGTCCGGCCGGCGGCGGGCGTAGGTCCGCACGAGCCCGTCCTGCACCAGGTCCTCCGCCGCCGACATGTCCCCGGTCAGCAGGTAGGCGTACGCGACGAGTGCCGACCCCCGCTCGGCGACGAGCCGGTCCAGATCGTCCTCCCAGCTCATGGTCGACCTCCTTGGTCGGGGCAGCGCTGCCCTCACCTGTCCAGACGCCCTCACCGCCCGAACGGTTGGGGGTGAAGCCGATCGTCCCGCCGTTCGAGGTCCCGGTCACCCGTCTGCGCCCTGGTGCGATCCACGTCACATCTCGTGGCTAGACTCGCCCAGTCGCGCAGCAACGGGGCTGTGGGACAGGCGTGGTCAGGGGGGCCTCGCTGAGTCCGAGGAGGATGCATGGTCGAGCTCGGGTCAACGAGCATCACGATCGTCAGTGTCATCGCGGCCGTCGCGGTCGCGTCCCTGCTCATCGCCGTCGTCCTGCGTCGTCAGGTGCTCGCGGCCGGTGAGGGGACCGAGTCCATGCGCGAGATCGCGCGCGCGGTCCAGGAAGGGGCATCGGCGTACCTGAGCCGGCAGTTCCGCACCCTGGCCCTCTTCGCGGTCGTCGTCTGCGCCCTGCTGTTCCTGCTGCCGGGCGACAGCGGTGTCAAGATCGGTCGCTCGGTGTTCTTCCTGATCGGCGCCGGGTTCTCCGCGGCGATCGGGTACCTGGGCATGTGGCTGGCCACGCGGGCGAACGTCCGGGTGGCGGCGGCTGCGTCGGAGGTCGGTGGGCGTGCGGAGGGCGCGCGCATCGCGTTCCGGACCGGCGGGTTCGTCGGCATGAGCGTCGTGGGCCTCGGTCTGCTCGGCGCCGCGTCCGTCGTGCTGATCTACCGGGCGGAGGCACCGGCCGTGCTCGAGGGCTTCGGCTTCGGTGCCGCGCTCCTCGCCATGTTCATGCGCGTCGGCGGCGGCATCTTCACCAAGGCGGCGGACGTCGGCGCCGACCTGGTGGGCAAGGTCGAGCAGGGCATCCCCGAGGACGACCCGCGCAACGCGGCCACGATCGCCGACAACGTCGGCGACAACGTGGGCGACTGCGCCGGCATGGCCGCGGACCTGTTCGAGTCCTACGCCGTCACGCTCGTCGCGGCGCTCATCCTGGGCAAGGCGGCGTTCGGCGAGCAGGGGCTCGTGTTCCCGCTGGTCGTCACCGCGATGGGTGCCCTGGTCGCCGTCCTCGGCGTGTTCATCACGCGGGTGCGCGGCGCGGAGAGCGGCCTCAAGGCCATCAACCGCGGCTTCTACACCTCCGCCCTGGTCGGCGTCCTGCTCTCCGCGGTGGCGGCGTTCATCTACCTGCCGTCGTCGTTCTCGGAGCTCACGGGCGGCACGGCCGGCCTCGAGTCCCACCCGGGCGACCCGCGGCTGATCGCATCGGTGGCCGTGGCCATCGGCGTCGTGCTGGCGGGCGTCATCCTCTGGGTCACCGGCTACTTCACCGGCACCACCAGCAAGCCCACCCTGCACGTCGCGCGCACCACGCTCACGGGCGCGGCCACCGTGGTCCTGTCCGGCATCGGGGTCGGCTTCGAGTCGGCCGTATACACCGCGGGCATCATCGCGGCGGCCATCTGCGGCGTCTTCCTGCTGGCCGGTGGCTCCGTGTCGCTGTCCCTGTTCCTCATCGCGCTCGCGGGCTGCGGTCTGCTGACCACGGTCGGCGTCATCGTCGCCATGGACACGTTCGGGCCCGTGAGCGACAACGCGCAGGGCATCGCGGAGATGTCCGGCGACGTCACGCCCGAGGGCGCACAGATCCTCACAGACCTCGACGCCGTGGGCAACACCACCAAGGCCGTCACCAAGGGCATCGCGATCGCGACGGCCGTCCTGGCCGCGACCGCCCTGTTCGGGTCCTATGCGGACGCGGTGCAGAACGCCTTGCGGACGGCGGGTCAGGCGGGCGACGAGCTCACCGCGGCGATGCTGAACTACAGCATCATCAGCCCGGTCACCCTGGTCGGCGTGATCCTCGGCGGCGCGACCGTGTTCCTGTTCTCGGGCCTGGCGATCGACGCCGTGACCCGGGCCGCGGGGGCCATCGTGTTCGAGGTGCGTCGCCAGTTCCGCGAGCACCCCGGGATCATGACGTACGAGGAGCGACCCGAGTACGGCAAGGTCGTCGACATCTGCACCCGCGACTCGCTGCGCGAGCTGGCGACACCCGGTCTGCTCGCGGCCTTCGCACCCATCGCGGTCGGGTTCGGCCTCGGCGTCGGCCCGCTCGCCGGGTTCCTCGGCGGGGCCATCGCGACCGGCGTGCTCATGGCGGTCTTCCTGGCCAACTCGGGCGGCGCCTGGGACAACGCGAAGAAGATCGTCGAGGACGGCAACTTCGGCGGCAAGGGGTCCGACGCCCACGCGGCGGCGGTCATCGGCGACACCGTGGGCGACCCGTTCAAGGACACCGCCGGTCCGGCCATCAACCCGCTGATCAAGGTGATGAACCTCGTAGCGCTGCTGATCGCGCCGGCCGTGGTCGCCATCTCGGTGGGGACCGACGCCAACCAGACGGCGCGCCTGTCGATCGCCATCGCGGCCGCGCTCGTGGCGGGCGGGGCCGTCGTGATGTCCCGCTTTCGCGCCGCGCGAGCCGACCGGGAGGACCTGACCCGCGAGGCTGAGAAGGCGCTCGCACGCTGACGCACGACGACGATGCCTCCGGCCCCGGCCGGGGGCATCGTCGTGCGTGCAGGAGGAGGACCGATGCCCCACGCGCTCGTGCTCGCCGGCCACGGCCGTTACGAGGACCCGTGGCACGACGCCGCGGCGGTCGCCCACCGGCTGGCCGGGCTGCTGGCGCAGGACGGGGTGGACTGCACGATCCGCGGCACCCTCCCGTCCGCGCTGGACGACGTGGACCCCGACCTGGTGATCGTCGCCGCAGGCCGGGGCCGGCCGGATCCCGACTTCGACGGCACCGACGACGACTGGACGCCGTTCCACGACCGGCTCGCCGCGCTGGTCGCCTCGGGTGTCCCCGTGCTCGGGCTGCACCAGGCGGCGAACGCGTTCCTCGACCGGCCCTCGTGGGCGTCGACGCTGGGCGGGCGGTGGGTCGAGGGGACGTCCTGGCACCCGCCGCTCGGGCCATCGGTCTTCCGCGTGGTCGAGCCGTCGCACCCGGTCACCGCCGGGCTGTCCGTGGTGGAGGCGCCGGACGAGCGGTACCTGTCTCTGGAGGTGTCCCCGGACGTGCACGTGCTCGTCGTCGCCGACCATGACGGCACCGCGCACCCGGTCGTCTGGGTGGCCCCCGGCCCAGGTCGCGTGGTCTACGACGCCCTCGGCCACGACGCCCGGTCGTACGGCTCGCCGTCCCGCGCGCAGCTGTTCCGGAACGAGGTCCGCTGGTTGCTCGGCCGCTGAGTCCGACAGGATGACCCGGTGACGACGAGCCCCGACGCCGGCCGCCTGCGGGTCATGACGTACAACCTGAAGGGTCTGCAGCTGTCCCGAGCGGACGCCGTCGCGGTGGTGCGCATCGCGGCGCCCGACGTGCTCGGCGTGCAGGAACCCCCTCGGGGGCTGCTCGGCCGGTGGCGGATGTGGCGGTTCGCCCGCGACGTGGGCCTGCGGACGGTGGTGAACGGCCGCGGCGCCCGGACGACGGCTCTGCTGGTCGCGTCGGGTCGCTCGGTGTCGGACGCGCGCGCGCTCAAGCTGGTCAACCTCGC
Source organism: Cellulomonas sp. P1_G12_2 (assembly GCF_056405535.1). NCBI lineage: Bacteria > Bacillati > Actinomycetota > Actinomycetes > Micrococcales > Cellulomonadaceae > Cellulomonas > Cellulomonas sp. P1_G12_2. The sequence goes on from NZ_JBFUBX010000002.1 coordinate 478,649, forward strand.
CGGCCGCACCCGACGCGGCGTGGCCATGGCCACGGTCGGCGGCGTCCGGTTCGTCGTCGTGCACCTGTCGCTCGTCCGCGACGAGCGGTCCGCGCACCTGTCCGACATCCTGCTCGCCCACGTCCCCGCCACGCGGACGGTCGTGCTCGGCGACCTCAACGAGCGTCCGGGCGGGCCCACGTGGAAGCGCCTGTCCAGCGTGCTGGTCGACTCCGACCCGGCCGGTGACCCCACGTTCCCCGCGGTCGACCCGCTGCACCGGATCGACGCGGTCTTCGCGTCCCCCGACCTCGGCATCGAGGCCGCGCGCGTCCCCTCCGGCCCGCCCGTCCTGCGCGGCAGCGACCACCGCCCGCTCGTCGTCGACCTGCTCCTGGACCCGGGAGCCGGGACGGTGCAGGGATGATGGCGGGGTGGTCCTGCAGCCCGCGCCCGGTGCGCCCCTGACCGATGCCGCCCTCGTCGCGGCGCTCCGTGACGACCTGACCGCCGCCGGGTACGGCGTGGCCCGCGTGGAGGACGTGCTCGGGCCGGTCGCCGCGGACGCCCTGCACCGCGAGGAGCCGGTTCCCGCGCTGCGTGCCACGGCAGCGTCTGACGACGTCGTCGCGGCGCTGGTCCGCACGTTCCTGCTCGGGTCCACCACGCCGCGGCGGCTGCTCGAGCGAGCGCTGCCCACGCTCACGGTCGCGGGCGCCGAGCGCCTGGGCATGGTGGAGTCCGACGGCGACGACGTGCGTGCGCGGGTCGACCTGCGTCCGTACGCGGCGGTCGACGGCGGCGGCGAGGTCGACTGGTGGATCGCGTCGGACCTCGGCGAGCTGGCGACCGGGTCGGCCCTGCGCACCGACCATGTGCTCGGCGTCGGCGGGGCGTCGACCACGCTGGCGCAGGTCACCGTGCGCGACGACCGCGACCACGTGCTGGACCTCGGCACCGGCTGCGGCATCCAGGCCCTGCACGCGTCGCGGCACTCGCGCCGGGTGGTCGGCACCGACATCTCCCGGCGCGCGCTCGCGTTCGCGCGGTTCAACGCGACGCTCGCCGGGGTGGAGCTCGATCTCCGCAAGGGGTCGATGCTCGAGCCGGTCGCCGACGAGCGGTTCGACCTCGTCGTGAGCAACCCGCCGTTCGTCATCACGCCGCGGACCCCGGGGATGCCGTCGTACGAGTACCGCGACGGCGGGCGTTCCGGCGACGCGATCGTGCGCGAGCTCGTCGAGGGCGTCGGCGCGGTGCTGGCGCCCGGGGGAGTGGCGCAGCTGCTGGGCAACTGGGAGGTGCGCCGCGGCGAGGAGTGGCACGAGCGCGTCGGGTCGTGGCTCGACGCCAGCGGGCTGGACGGGTGGGTGGTCCAGCGCGAGCTGCAGGACCCCGCGCAGTACGCCGAGACGTGGATCCGCGACGGCGGCACGACACCCGACCGCGACCGTTCCGCGTGGGCGGAGCGCTACGGGCAGTGGCTGGACGACTTCGCGTCGCGGGACGTCGAGGGGATCGGGTTCGGCATCGTGACCCTGCGCAAGCCGCTCGGGGCTGCGTCGCTGCGGCGACTCGAGGAGGTCACGGGCTCGGTCCGGCAGCCGCTGGGGCCCGCGATCGCCGAGTCGCTGGCCGCAGACGACTGGCTGCAGTCGATGACCGACGACGACCTCGCCGCCCAGCGCCTCGTCGTCGCGCCCGACGTCACCGAGGAGCGGTACCTGACGCCGGGCGACCCCGACCCGCAGGTGGTCCTGCTGCGCCAGGGCGGCGGGTTCGGCCGGGCCGTGCAGGCCGGGACCGCGCTCGCGGGGTTCGTCGGGGTGTGCGACGGCGAGCTCACGGTCGGCCAGATCGTCAACGCCCTGGGCGCCCTGCTGGAGGTCGGCGCCGACGCGGTCGCGGCGGACGTCCTCCCGTCGGCCCGCGGCCTGATCCGCGACGGCCTCCTGCTGCCTGCCGCCTGAGTCATCACGTCCGCACTGAGGTGGGTGGGAACCCACTCGAGTGCGGACGTTGCCGCTTCCCACACCGCAACGTCCGCACTCGAGCGGGTTCAGACCCACCCGAGTGCGGACGTCAGCGAGGGTCAGTCAGTGGAGCACCACGTCGTCGAGCACGTGGGTGCCGGCGTTGAAGTACAGGTTCACCTTCTTCACGTCGGCCAGCTGCGCGCCGCAGTCGGCGGTCAGGGTCTCCAGGTCGACGACCACGTCGGCGGTCGGCCCGGAGATCCAGCCCACCTGCGCGGTCTCGCACCAGGTCCACGACGAGCCCACCTGCAGGGCCGCCTTGGTGTCGAACCCGGTGGTGGACACCACGTCGAACGTCACCTGGGTGCGCCCGGTCCAGTCGCCGACCGCTGGGCCGAACCCGAACCAGCCGCCGTCGGGTGACGACGCGCTGACGGTGAGCGACCCGCCGGTCGCCGAGACGGTCCCCTCGCCGACCGGTCCCCAGCCCTGGGCGCCGTCGGTGAAGTCGGAGAGCACCACGGGTTCCAGCGGGCTCGGCCGGTGGTCGTACCGGTCGAGGTACCCGGCCATGTCACCGCGGGTGACGACCTTGAGCACGCCGTACCTGGTGGCCGACGACGGCACGACGATGCCGGTCTCGGTCGCCCACGCGATCGCGGAACCGTACGGGTGCCACGACGGGACGTCGGTGAACGCCTCGGGTGCCGCCGGCTCCGGTGATCCCGCGAGCCGCCAGAGCAGCTCGGCCGCGTACGAGCGGTCGAGGGGTGCCTTGGGCAGGAACAGCGGGATCCGGGTGTCGACGAGCTTTTCGTGCGCGAGCCACTCGATCTCCTTGAAGAAGGCGTGCTTCTTGGGGACGTCGAGGAACGTCGGCCACTTCGCCGTGGGGACGAAGGTGGCCTCCGAGTACCGGTAGAGCAGTGACGCCACGGCCTCACGTGTCTCCGGCCTGGTCGGGCGGAACGTGCCGTCCGCGTAGCCGTCGTCGAGACCCTGGTCGTGCAGCCAGAGGATGCTCTCGAAGTTCGGCGAGCCCGGGAGCACGTCGGAGAACAGCGGCGGCGGCTCGACACCCGGCAGGGCGGCGATGTCGTCGACCACGATGCTTCCCGACGAGGCGCCGGTACCGTCGTCGGCCGCGTTGACGTAGATGTTGAACTGCGAGATCGCCTTGAGGTCCGCGTCGGTGATCCGCCGGTTCGCGTTGGCGGTGTCCCAGGGGGCCGGTCGCCAGTCGACGAACGGGATGGTCACCACGGAGGGGTCGGTGCCCGCCAGCGACGGGTACGCCTCGTAGGAGACCCCGCCGGCGACGAGCTGGAGGACCATCTTGTTGCCGGAGCCGTCGGGGTCGACGCGAAGCGACAGCTCGTTGAACGCCGACCAGTCGCCGCTGATCTGCCGGCCGAACCCGGTGTAGGTCTGGGTGGCGAAGTCGTAGTCCATCCGCAGCCCCTGGGACGGGCCGCTGCTGTCCAGGGAGAGCGTGTTGGCGCCGTAGGAGACGTACTCGGCCCGCAGGGCGGTGTCGTCGCCGTAGCCCTCGTAGTTGTCGACGATGCCGGGCCCGAACGTCGGTCGCGGTCCGAGGACCACCGACGCGCTGTCGGTCAGCATCTCGACGCCGTCGACGATCACGTGGACCTCGAGCGTCTGCGTGCTGTTGTCCAGCTGCTCTGCGGGGATGTCCCACGGCGCCGACCACCAGAGGCCGTCACCGGGGGAGAGCTCGATCTCGGTGCCGCCGACGGTGGCGTAGACGCGGTCGGCGTCGACGTTCTGGACGGTCGCGCGGACGGTCGTCGGTGACGTGGCCACCCGGGCGCTGTCCGCGGGGGACGCGATGTGCAGGACCGGACCGGTAGGCGTCGTCTCCACGGGCCGGTCGAACGCCCCGGTGACCTCGTCGGCGAACAGCGTGTACGGGTCGGCCGCGTACTCCTGGAAGTCCGGCAGGAGGGCGTCGCCGGTCACGGGGACGTAGTGCTGACCCGCGTCGAAGTTGGCCCACGTCAGCATGTACGCGTTGCGGCTGGCCTTCGGGTCGGCCTTGATGGCGGCCAGCACCTTGGTGAACCACTTCTCGGGGCTGGAGCCCGTGGTGCCGACGCCGTTGGTCACGCCGAACTCGGTGAACGCGGAGACCTTGCCCTTGGAGTCCGCGAGGTCGGCGATCATCCCGAGGTCCGCCACCAGCCCGTCGAGGAACGCCTCGGAGCCGGTGTTGTCGTACGCGTCGAGGCCGAAGACGTCGACGAACTCGTCACCCGGGTACGTGCGCAGGTACGTCTCGGCGTTCCCGCCGAAGCCGCTGCCGGGTCCGAACGCGTAGAGGAAGTTGGAGACGCCCTTGACGTCTCGCAGGTACTCGACCGTGTACCGGAACAGCTCCTTGTACTCGCCGGGGGAGCCGAACGCGGCACCCCACCAGAACCAGGAGCCCGCGTTCTCGTGCCACGGCCGGAAGATGATCGGGATGAGGTTCCCGTCGGCGTCGCGCGCCCCGTCGGCCGTCGCCGCGATGGTGTCGAGGTACGCGGTGAGCTCGGCGTTCTTCGGTCCGCCGGGCAGCACCGCGCGCAGGGTGTCGCCCGTGGTGTCGTAGAAGCTGCCGCCGGTGACGAAGTTCTCGATGTGCGCGGACAGGGTGTTGATCCCACCGAGCTCGTGGGCCTTGACGAGGTGGCCGTCGAGCGCGGCGATGTTCTGCTCGGTCGTGTTGCTCGCGGAGCCCGGGGCCTCGTCGCCCTGCAGGATCAGCGTGTCCCAGCCGAAGACCGCGGGGTGGTCGCCGGTCATGTTCGCGACGTCGGACTTGATGCCGTCGGCGCCGGTGAACGTCAGGCCGTAGGACGTCGTGTGCTGGTGGCCGAACAGGATGCCGTCGCCGCGGACGTCGTCCAGGTAGCTGAACAGGGAGCGGGTCGCGGCGCTGGCGTCCGGGTCGACGATCGTGACGGTCTCGGCGGCCAGCGCGGGGATCGAGACGATCCCGCTGAGGGCCGCGGCGGTGATCCCGGCGGCGAGGGCGCGCGACAGATGACGGTTCTTCATTGAACCTCCTGGGTCGTCCCGCCCCCGGAGCCGGCATCCGTGGACGAGCACTGGAACAGACTTAGTCAAGTTACCAAAGAAAGGATCTATCGGACAGGTCCGAAACGATTGCGTGCCCGCTCCCGGCGGCGATCCACAGGTGGGGCACAGGTCAGTGCTACGGGCGGCCCAGCGCGCGTCCCTACGTTCGGCCCAGGTCACAGGACCGGTCGACGTGAGGACGGACATGCAGCACGTGTGGAGGCGGACGACACCGCTGACGAGGACGGTCACCGCCGCGGTCGTCATCGGGCTCGTCGCAGCGGGAGTCTGGTGGTTCGGGATCAGGGACGCAGCAGCCGCGTCGGGGGAGCCGGTCGCGCGGACCGTGGCGACGAGCCTGACGACGATGCAGAAGTCGGTCAGCGGCAGCGGGACGCTGACGCCGTCGGTGCAGCAGGACGTGAGCTTCGAGGTCAGCGGCACCGTGACCAGCGTGCCCGTCGCGGTCGGGCAGACCGTGACGGCCGGGCAGACGCTCGCCACGGTCGACACCCTGCAGCTGAACGCGGACCTGCTCCAGGCGAAGGCGACGCTGGCGGGCGCGCAGGCCAAGCTGGACGACGCGAGCGGCTCGGCCCAGGTCGCCGCCGCCCAGGCCCAGGTCGACGTGGCGCAGTCCGGCGTCGACACCGCGCAGACCGCGATGGACGGCGCGACCCTGACGGCGCCGGTCGCCGGGCTGCTCACCGCGGTCACCCTCGAGGTCGGTGACGCGGTGGGCAGCAGCTCCGTCCCGTCGGCCGGCGGCGACACCGCGTCCGCGCAGTTCACCATCGTGGGCACCGAGGGGTGGCAGGTGGACGTGACGGTCTCCGACGCCGACATCGCGCTCATCGAGGTCGGAGACCAGGCCGAGGTGACGCTCGACGGCGCCACGGAGCCGGTGTTCGGCACCATCAGCGAGATCGGCCTGCTGTCCACCAGCGACTCCGGCGTGGCGGCCTACCCGGTCACCGTGGCGGTCACGGGGGACCAGGAGGGCCTGCACGACGGCGTCGCCGCCGAGGTCGAGCTGGTCTACGAGCGCCGCACGGACGTGCTCACGGTGCCCAGCCTGGCCGTCACCACGGCGGCCGACGGGACGACCACGGTCGAGCAGGTGGGTGCCGACGGCGAGACCGTCGACGTGCCCGTGACGGTCGGCGAGACATCCGGGAGCGTCACGGAGATCACCGAGGGACTGGCCGAGGGCGACGAGGTCGTGCTGGCCACGTTCACCCCGGGGTCGGGCGGCAGCGGTCGCCAGGGCCAGGGCGGCACCGTGCCGGAGGGCTTCCCGGAGGGCTTCCCCGAGGGCGGCTTCCCCGAGGGCGGCTTCCCCGCAGGTCCGCAGCAGCAGGGCGGTTCGACGAATGGCTGAGCTCACGATGTCGATCGCCGCGCCGGCCCGGGCCGACAGCAACGAGCCGGTCATCGACCTCGTCGGCGTCACCAAGACCTACACGTCCGGCAGCATCGAGTTCGAGGCCCTGCGGGGCGTCGACCTGCGGATCGACCAGGGCGAGTACGTCGCGGTCATGGGGCCGTCCGGGTCGGGCAAGTCGACGCTGATGAACATCCTGGGCTGCCTGGACACCCTGACCAGCGGCTCGTACCACCTGGCCGGCGAGGACGTGGGGGAGCTCGACGAGATCGACCTGGCCGACATCCGCAACCGCCGCATCGGGTTCGTGTTCCAGCAGTTCCACCTGCTGCCGTCGCTCTCGGCGTGGCGCAACGTCGAGCTCCCGCTGGTCTACGGCCGCGTGCACGCACCGGTCCGCCGGGACCGGGCCGCCGCGGCGCTGACCCGGGTCGGGCTCGGCGACCGGATGGACAACCGTCCCGGCGAGCTCTCCGGCGGGCAGCAGCAGCGCGTCGCGGTCGCCCGCGCCCTCGTCGGCGAACCCGCCCTGCTGCTGGCCGACGAGCCGACGGGCAACCTCGACTCGACCTCCACCCGGGACGTCCTGGGGCTCTTCGACGAGCTGCACGCGCAAGGTCGCACGATCGTCCTGATCACCCACGAGGCCGAGGTGGCCGAGCGCGCCGAGCGGATCGTCCGCGTCCACGACGGGCTCATCGTGTCGGACGGTGCCCGATGACCTGGACCGAGACCCTGCGCACCGGCTGGTCGGCGGTGACCTCGCACGCGATGCGCTCGATCCTCACCGTGCTCGGCATCCTCATCGGCATCGCCGCGGTCATCCTCACGGTCGGCCTCGGGCTCGGCACGCAGAAGGACGTCAGCGAGCAGATCAGCCAGCTGGGCAGCAACCTGCTCATCGTCAAGCCCGGCAGCAGCACCAGCACCGAGGGCGTGCGCGGGGGCTTCGGCTCGCGCACCACGCTCACCACCGCCGACGCCGAGGCGCTCGACTCGTCGGTCAACGCGCCCGACATCGGCAAGGTCGCCGCCGAGAAGACGACGTCCACCTCGCTCGAGGCCAACGACACCAACTGGACCACCGGCGTGGTCGGCACCAGCACGGACTGGCTCGACGTCCGCGGCCGCACGCTCGCCACCGGGTCGTTCTTCACGGCCGACGACGAGGCCGACCGGGCCGCGGTCGTCGTGCTCGGACCGTCCACCGCGGAGGAGCTGTTCGGCTCCACGCGGGTGGTCGGCCAGACGGTGACCATCGGCGACACCGACCTGCGGGTCGTCGGCGTGCTCGAGGCGGAGGGCGCCAGCGGCGACAACGACCTCGACGACGTGGCCGTCATCCCGATGTCCACGGCGGCGGACACGGTCGTCGGCGGCCAGGACCGCAACGCGGTGTCGACGATCTACGTCCAGGCGGCATCGACCGACCAGCTGAACGCGGCGTACCAGGAGGCGGAGGCGCTGCTGCTCAACCTGCACGGGATCACCGACGCCGACAGCGCCGACTTCACCATCAACAGCCAGGACGCCCTGGTGTCCACGGCGACCGCCGTCTACAAGACCCTGACCGTCCTGCTCACCGGCATCGCGGCCCTGTCGCTGCTGGTCGGGGGCATCGGGGTCATGAACATCATGCTCGTCTCGGTCACCGAGCGGACCCGCGAGATCGGTCTGCGCAAGGCGCTCGGCGCCCCGCCGTGGGCCATCCGGCGGCAGTTCCTGGTCGAGGCCACGGTGCTCGGCCTGGCCGGCGGAGTGCTCGGCGCGGTCCTCGGGATCGCCGCGGCGCAGATCCTGCCCGGCCTGCTGGACACCTCCGTCGTCGTCTCGGGCGCGGCCGTGGCCGGGTCCGTGGTGATCGCCATGGGCATCGGCCTGGTGTTCGGCGTCTACCCCGCCACGCGTGCCGCGCGCCTGGCCCCCATCGACGCGCTGCGCGCCGAATGACCTCCCCCTTCCTGAAGGAGCCCTCCATGTCCACCCTGACCACGCGACTGCTTCCCGCGCTCGCTGCGGCCTCGGTCCTCGTCCTCGCCGGCTGCTCGGCCGGCCCCTCCGAGGCGGCCGCACCGACCACCTCGGCCGCACCTCAGCAGCAAGGCGCAGACGACGCCCAGCGACCCGGGCCCGGCGGGGGTGCGTCCGGCGAGATCGCCTCGGTGAACGGGACCGTCATGCAGGTGCGGTCCACCGACGCCCAGACCGCGGTGACCTGGACCGACACGACGACGTTCTCCGCGACGGTCGCCGGGTCGCTCGCCGACGTCACGGTCGGCGCGTGCGTGGTGGCCGTCTCGACCGCGACCAGCGGCGACGCGACCGACACGTCCGCTCCGCTGGAGGCCGCCAGCGTCCAGCTCACCGAGCCGGCCGACGACGGCACCTGCACCGGCGGCTTCGGTGGCTTCGGCGGCGGCGGACCCGGCGGCGGTGGCCGTCCCGACGGCATGCCGACGGACATGCCGTCGATGCCGGCAGGCGAGCTGCCCGACGGTGCTCCGACCGACCTGCCGTCCGGAGGCCCCGGCGGCTTCGCCGGCTTCGGCGGCCTCGCCACCGGCAAGGTCACCGCCACCGACGGCAGCACCCTGACCGTCGAGGCGACCGGCCTGGACGACGCCACGACGACGCGGACGGTCACCGTCACCGACGCCACCACCTACACGACGACGGTCGCGGCCGACGCGTCCGCGATCGTCGTCGGACAGTGCGCCACCGCCCGCGGCGAGTCCGACGACAGCGGCAAGGTGACCGCGACGAGCGTCACGGTCTCCGCGCCGACCGACGGCGAGTGCTCGACGGGCATGCTCGGTCGCGGCTTCCCCGGTGCGGGCGCACAGGGCGACGGTTCCGATGCCTGAGCGCGCCGTACGCCCGTCCGTCGCGCTCCGCCGGCGGGCTCGTCGGCGCCGGATCGTCGGGTTCGGCGCCGCGGGCGCCCTGGTCCTCGTGGCCGGCGGCGGCGGCGTCGCCCTCGCTGTCGGGGGTTCCGCCGACGAGCGGTACCGCACCGCCACCGCCGAGCTGTCGAGCGTCGAGCAGGTCATCGACACCGTCGGGACGGTCGCGTCCGCCAGCCGCCGGGACGCGGCGTTCTCCGTGGACGGCACGGTGGCCACCGTGAGCGTGTCGGTCGGCCAGGTCGTCGCTGCCGGCGAGGTGCTGGCCACGCTGGACACCGAGGCGTTGCAGGACGCCGTCCAGAAGGCCGAGGCGGACCTCGCGGACGCCCAGCAGCAGCTGAGCGACGACCTGGACTCGCAGACGGCATCGAGCTCGACGTCGACGTCCTCGACCTCCTCGTCCTCGACCTCGTCGTCGGCCCCGACCGCTGCGCCGACGACCGAGCCGACCCCCGGGGCGGACCCGCGTGGCGACTCGTCGGATCCGGCGGTCGCGAAGGCCGTGGCCGACGTCCAGCAGGCGCAGAAGGCGCTGCTCGACCAGTACCAGGTCACCGCCGACGCGCTGGCGAGCAGCGGCGAGAGCGTCACGGCGTCGCAGGCCTCGTGCGCGGCGTTCCTCGCGGTCGTCGCCGGCGACGTCGACAGCCCCGACCCGGAGCCGTCCCCGGAGCCGACCGATCCGCCCGCCGACGAGGCTCCGGCCGAGGACCCCGACGCCACGGCCGATCCCGACGCCACCGCCGATCCCGACACCTCCGCCGTCGAGCAGGCGCTCGCCGACTGCCAGGCCGCCCTGACCGGTGCTCTGGACGCGCAGACCGCGACCGATGCCGAGCAGCAGGCGCTCATGACCCTCGCGAGCGCGCTGGACCAGGCGGTGCAGGCGTTGCAGAGCGCGGTGGCGGCGTCCTCCTCGTCGAGCACGAGCCCGTCGACGAGCACCCCGTCCGCCAGCAACCCGTCGACGAGCACGCCGTCGACGAGCACCCCGTCGACGAGCGCGCCCTCCACCAGCACCCCGTCGACGAGCGCGCCGTCGACCAGCACGCCGTCCTCCTCGTCGGGAGCCACCACGTCCGTGGCCTCCGCGGCGACGATCGTGGCCGACCAGGCGGCCATCGACCTCGCGCAGGCGAACGTCGCGCTCGCGCAGAGCCGGCTCCCGTTCGCGACCCTGACCAGCCCGATCGCCGGCACGGTCGCTGCCGTCTCGCTGGCCCCGGGTGACTCGGTCACCGCCTCGTCGACCACCTCCGTCATCACGGTCCTCGGCCCCGACGGCTACACGGTCACCACCAGCGTCCCGCTCACGAAGATCGACATCGTCACGGTCGGCCAGACCGCCCAGGTGACCACGCCGAGCACCGACGCGACGCTCACGGCCACGGTCAGCAGCATCGGCGTCCTCGACACGTCGACCACCGCCGACCCGGCCTACACCGTCGAGCTCGCCGTCGACCCGACCGAGGAGACGCTGTACGACGGCGCCTCCGCCCAGGTCCGGATCACGGTCGCCGGCGCCGACCAGGTGCTCACCGTGCCGACGTCTGCGGTCCACGTCGACGGCGCCACGGCCACGGTCCAGGTGCTCGAGGGCGGCGTGCCGACGGAGGTCACGGTCACGCGCGGCGCGGTCGGCACGGAGCGCACCGAGATCACCGACGGTCTGTCCGCCGGCGACGAGGTGGTCCTCGCGGACCTCGACGAGCCGATCGAGACCGGGACGTCGACGACGACCGGGCTGTCGGGCCTGGGCGACGACGCGACCGAGATGACCGGCCCTCCGGGCGGCTTCGTGATGGACGGCAGCGGCGGGCCGCCGGCCGGCTTCGCACCGCCCGGGAACGGCTGAGACAGGCCCCAGGGATCCGGGTGGGCTCGGATCCCTGGGCGTCGGCCCCGGCGTCCGTCCGGCGTGGATAGGCTCGCGGCGTCGCCCTCCGGCGGCACGGACGGGAGGACCACGATGACCGACGAGCCCACCGCCGACACGCCGCGCGTCGCGGTGCTGGGCGGCGGTGTGATGGGGGAGACCCTGCTCAGCGCGCTGCTGACCGCAGGCTGGACTGCCGAGCAGGTCGAGGTCACCGAGCGGTACGCGCCGCGGGCCGAGGAGCTCGCCGCCCGCTACGGGGTCCGCACCGGCTCGTCGAACGCGGAGGCCGCGGCCCGCGCCGTCGTCGTGCTCCTCGCCGTCAAGCCCAACGTCGTCGCCTCGGTCCTGGACGAGATCAAGGACGCCCTGCGCGGCGGCGAGCTGGTGGTCAGCGTGGCCGCCGGCCTGCCGATCGCCACCTACGAGAAGCGGCTCAACCCTGCACAGCCGGTCGTGCGGGTCATGCCCAACACGCCCGCGGTGGTCGGCAAGGGGGCCAGCGCCATCGCCCCGGGCACGCACGCGAGCGAGGGGCACCTGGCTCTCGTCGAGAAGATGCTCGGTGCCACCGGGCTCGTGGTCCGGGTGGAGGAGAAGGACCTCGACGCGGTCACCGCCATCTCCGGCTCCGGGCCCGCGTACGCGTTCTACCTGATCGACGCGATGGCCGAGGCCGGCGTGCTGCTCGGCCTCACCCGCGACCTGGCGACGAAGCTCGCCATCGCGACGGTCGAGGGCTCCGCGGCGCTCGCGGCCCAGTCCGGCGACCACCCGGCGGTGCTGCGCGAGCGGGTGTCCTCCCCGGGCGGGACCACGGTCGCCGCGGTCCAGGTGCTCGACGCCCACGGCGTCCGCGCCGGGGTCGTCGCGGCAGCCGAGGCCGCGCGCGACCGCTCGCGTGAGCTCGGCAAGCAGTACTGATGAACGCGTCCGCGCGTCCGCCGGCGATGAGCGACGTCGCCGCGCTCGCGGGCGTCTCGCACCAGACCGTGTCGAGGGTGCTCAACGACCATCCGAGCGTCCGCCCCGAGACGCGCGAGCGGGTCAACGCGGCCATCGTCCGGCTGGGCTACCGCCGCAACAGCGCGGCGCGCACCCTGGTCACCCGCCGCTCCGGGACCCTCGGCGTGGTCACCCCGGCCACTGCGCTGTACGGGCCGACTAGCACGCTCGTCGGGCTCGAGGAGGCCGCGCGGGTGGTCGGCTGGTACGTGTCGGTGGCGACCATCCGCCAGTTCGACGGCGACACGATGCACACCGCGATCGAGCACTTCCTGGGCCAGGGCGTCGACGGCATCGCGATCATCGCGCCCACCACCGAGGTCGCCCAGGCGATCGCCGCCCTCGCGTCCCCGGTGCCGGTGGTGCTCATCTCGTCGGCGTCCGACGTCCCGCCCGTCGCGCACCTGCACGCGGTCGGTGTCGACCAGCGGCACGGCGCCCGGCTGGCCACCCAGCACCTGCTCGACCAGGGTCACACCGAGGTCGTCCACGTGGCCGGCCCGCAGGACTGGTTCGACGCGCAGGACCGGCTCGCCGGGTGGCGCGAGGTGTCCGGGCCGGGCGCCCCGGAGCACATCGAGGCCGGCTGGGACGCGGCCGACGGGTACGAGCTCGGGCTCCGGATGGCCCGTGAGGGGGTGCCGTCGGCGATCTTCGCGGCGAACGACCAGCTGGCCCTCGGGCTGCTGCACGCGTTCTGGGAGACGGGCGTCAGCGTGCCGTCGGACGTCGCCGTGGTGGGGTTCGACGACGAGGTCGGCGCCGCGCACTACACGCCCCCGCTGACCACGGTCCGGCAGGACTTCGGCGCGCTCGGGCGGCTGGCCGTCAGCTCCCTGCAGTCCGCGTTCGCAGGCGAGGTCGTGGCGCGCCGGCAGATCCCGGCGGAGCTGGTGGTGCGCGCGAGCTCGGTGCGACCGGCGTAGTCCTACGCTCGGGTCATGATCGACATCGCCGACCTCGCCGAGCAGCACCTGGACGCGGCCCGCTCCGACCCGCACGGCCGCTCGGCCGGGATCGTGGCGCACGACGGCGAGCTGCGGCAGACGATCCTCGCGCTGACCGCCGGTTCGAGCCTCGGCGAGCACAACTCCCCGAACGCGGCGACGCTGCAGGTCCTGCGCGGACGGGTGCGGGTCGAGTCTCCCGACGGGGACGTCGAGGCGAGCACCGGCCACCTGTGGGTGCTCACGCACGAGCGGCACTCGGTGCACGCGGTCGAGGACAGCGTCTTCCTGCTCACGACGCTCACCGGGGTCGGTCGCGCGTCCCACGGCTGAGCCTGGGCGGGTGGACGGCGCGCTCGATGTTAGCGCTAACATGTGTTCCGGCCGCTGGCGTCCGCCGCGGTCCTCGTCGCAAGAGCGGAGCCGCGTGATGACGGTCGATCCCCCCGGAACCGACCCCCGGACGGCCATCGAGTCCGGCGCGACGACGCTCGGCATCGAGCTGGGCTCCACCCGCATCAAGGCCGTCCTCATCGGTCCCGACCACGCTCCGCTGGCCAGCGGCAGCCACGACTGGGAGAACCAGTTCGTCGACCGCGTGTGGACGTACTCGCTGGATGCCGTCTGGACCGGGCTGCAGGAGTCCGTCGCCGCGCTGCTGGCCGAGACCGAGCAGAGGTACGGGGTGCGTCCGGCGCGGCTGCAGGCCATCGGCATCTCCGCGATGATGCACGGCTATCTCGCGTTCGACGAGGCCGACGAGCTGCTGGTCCCGTTCCGCACCTGGCGCAACACGACCACGGGCCGCGCCGCCGAGGAGCTGACCGGGCTGTTCGGCCACAACATCCCGCTGCGCTGGTCGATCGCGCACTTCCGCCAGGCCGAGCTCGACGCCGAGCCGCACGTGCCGCAGGTCCGCTTCCTCACCACGCTGGCCGGCTATGTGCACTGGAGGCTGACCGGCCGCAAGGTGCTGGGCGTCGGCGACGCCTCGGGCATGTTCCCGATCGACACGGCCACGAACGCCTACGACGCGACGATGCTCGCCACCTACCCGGGCGCGGACCTCGCGCCGCTGCTGCCCGAGATCCTGCTCGCCGGCCAGGAGGCCGGTCGGCTGACCGAGGCCGGCGCCGCGCTGCTCGACCCGACGGGCACGCTGCAGCCGGGCATCCCGCTGTGCCCGCCCGAGGGCGACGCGGGCACGGGCATGGTCGCGACGAACTCCGTCRCACCCCGCACCGGCAACGTGAGCGTCGGCACGAGCATCTTCGCGATGGTCGTGCTGGAGAAGCCGCTCACGCAGGTGCACCACGAGCTCGACCTGGTCACCACGCCCGGCGGCGACCTGGTCGCGATGGTGCACTGCAACAACGGCGCCAGCGAGCTCGGCGCGTGGGCCGAGCTGTTCGGCCAGTTCGCCACCGCGCTGGGGCAGCCGACCGGCCCGGACGAGGTGTTCGGGGCCCTGCTGCGCGAGGCGCTGGCGGGCGACGCCGACGGCGGCGGGCTGCTGGCCTACAACTACCTGTCGGGCGAGCCGATCACGGGCCTGTCCGAGGGGCGGCCGCTGTTCGTGCGCACCCCCGACAGCCGGCTGACCCTGGCCAACTTCATGCGCACCCAGGTCTACAGCGCCTTCGGCACGCTCAGCCTGGGCATGCGCGTGCTGCGGGGCGAGGGCGTCGAGCTCGACGCGATGTACGCGCACGGCGGTCTGTTCCGCACCGCCGGAGTGGCGCAGCGGCTGCTCGCCGCGGCGGTCGGCGCACCGGTCACCGTGGGCAGCACCGCGGGCGAGGGCGGCGCGTGGGGGATCGCGGTGCTCGCCGCGTACCTGAGCGCGGCCGACGAGCAGGACCTGAGCACGCACCTGACCACCCGCGTGTTCGGCGACGCCGTCTCGGAGACGGTCGCGCCGGGCCAGGACGACGTCCGCGGCTTCGACGCGTACCTCGAGCGCTACAGCGCCGGGCTGGCGATCGAGCAGGCCGCGGTGGAGGCGCTGTGAGCACCGAGGACCTGGTCCAGCAGACGCGGACCGTCGTCGCGCAGCTGCACGCCGAGCTGCCGCGCTGGGGACTGGTGGTGTGGACCGCCGGGAACGTGTCGCAGCGGGTGGTCGTCGGCTCCGCTCCCGGTCCTGCCGACCTGTTCGTCATCAAGCCCTCCGGGGTCACGTACGAC
Source organism: Cellulomonas sp. P1_G12_2 (assembly GCF_056405535.1). Classification (NCBI taxonomy): domain Bacteria; kingdom Bacillati; phylum Actinomycetota; class Actinomycetes; order Micrococcales; family Cellulomonadaceae; genus Cellulomonas; species Cellulomonas sp. P1_G12_2. The sequence continues at coordinate 493,990 of NZ_JBFUBX010000002.1, forward strand.
GAGCTCACCCCGGAGGCGATGGTCGTCTGCGACCTCGACGGGAACCTGGTCGACGGCACCCGCGCACCGTCCAGCGACACCGCCGCGCACGCCTACGTGTACCGGCACATGCCGTCCGTCGGCGGCGTCGTGCACACCCACTCCACGTACGCCACCGCCTGGGCCGCCCGCGGCGAGCCGGTCCCGTGCGTGCTCACGATGATGGCCGACGAGTTCGGCGGTGACGTGCCGATCGGCCCGTTCGCGCTCATCGGCGACGACTCGATCGGCCGCGGCATCGTCGAGACCCTGCAGGGTTCCCGCAGCCCCGCGGTCCTCATGCGCAACCACGGGCCGTTCACCATCGGCCGCGACGCCAAGGCCGCCGTCAAGGCGGCCGTGATGGTCGAGGAGGTCGCCCGCACCGTGCACATCGCACGGCAGCTGGGCGACACGATCCCGATCGCGCAGTCGGACATCGACTCCCTCTACGCGCGTTACCAGAACGTCTACGGACAGCAGCCCACCCACACCCCGGAGAGCGACTCATGACCAAGCCCTACGCCGACCGCGAGATCTGGTTCCTCACCGGGAGCCAGGGCCTGTACGGCGAGGAGACGCTCCGCCAGGTGGCCACGCAGTCGCAGGAGATCGCCCGCGTCCTGGGCGACACGCTCCCGGCGAAGCTCGTCTGGAAGCCGGTGCTCACCGACTCCGACGCGATCCGCCGCGCCGCGCTCGAGGCCAACGCCGACGACTCCGTGATCGGGGTCATCGCGTGGATGCACACGTTCTCGCCGGCCAAGATGTGGATCGCGGGGCTCGACGCGCTGCGCACCCCGCTGCTGCACCTGCACACCCAGGCGAACGTCGAGCTGCCGTGGGACACCATCGACTTCGACTTCATGAACCTCAACCAGGCCGCGCACGGCGACCGCGAGTTCGGGTACATCGCGACCCGGCTCGGCGCCGCGCGCAAGACGGTCGCGGGGCACGTGTCCAACCCGGCCGTCGTCGCGTCGATCGACACCTGGGTGCGCGCGTGCGCGGGCTGGGCCGCCACGCACGAGCTGAAGCTCGCCCGGTTCGGCGACAACATGCGCAACGTCGCCGTGACCGAGGGTGACAAGACCGAGGCGGAGCTGCGGTTCGGCGTCTCGGTGAACACGTGGGGTGTCAACGACCTCGTGGCGGCCGTGGACGCGGTGGCGTCGGAAGACGTCGACGCGCTCGTCGCCGAGTACGAGGAGCTCTACGACGTCGTCCCCGAGCTGCGGGCGGACGGCGACCGGCACGAGTCCCTGCGCTACGGCGCCCGCCAAGAGATCGCGCTGCGCACCCTCCTCGAGTCGCTGGGGGCCAAGGCGTTCACGACGAACTTCGAGGACCTCGGTGACCTCCGCCAGCTCCCGGGCCTGGCCGTCCAGCGGCTCATGGCCGACGGCTACGGGTTCGGCGCCGAGGGTGACTGGAAGACGGCCATCCTCGTCCGCGCCGCCAAGGTGATGGGCGCGGGCCTGCCCGGTGGCGCGTCGCTCATGGAGGACTACACCTACGACCTGACTCCCGGCTCGGAGCGGATCCTCGGCGCCCACATGCTCGAGATCTGCCCGACGCTGACCACGTCGAAGCCGACCCTGGAGATCCACCCGCTCGGCATCGGCGGCAAGGAGGACCCGGTCCGCCTGGTGTTCAACGCCGATCCCGGCGTGGGCGTCGTCGTCTCGCTGGCCGACATGCGCGACCGCTTCCGGCTCACCGCCAACGTGGTCGACGTCGTCCCGCCCACCGCCGACCTGCCGCACCTGCCGGTCGCGCGGGCCGTCTGGGAGCCCCGCCCCGACTTCCGCACGTCCGCGGAGTCCTGGCTGACCGCCGGGGGAGCGCACCACACCGTGCTCACGACCGCGGTCGGTGTCGAGGCGTTCGAGGACTTCGCGGAGATCGCCCGCACCGAGCTGCTCGTCATCGACGAGGACACCACCCGGCGCGGCTTCCGCGACCAGGTGCGCTGGAACCAGGTCTACTTCCGCCTGGCGCAGGGGTTCTGACCGATTCCTCCGAACGGGTGAGGAAATCCCCAGTTATTGCCGCGCGCAACTCTGGTGCTTAGCGTCATGACATCGCACGACGACGGGGGACCACGGTGGACGTGCAGGGGGTGTCGGGGAGGACCTGGCTGCTCCGTGCGCTCCTCGCGGTCGGCGCGGGCCTCCTCGTGACTCTCGGCTCGGCGCTGTGGTCCGCGGAGCCCGCACATGCGGAGACGCCGGCGGAGGGCGACGTCGCGACGGTCACCGGCCTGCTGACGGTCGTCGCCGACCGCGCACCCGTGGCGGACCTCGTGGGCGGGGTCGCTGCACCCGTCGCCGACGCGGCCGACGTCCTCGGCGTGGTCGCCGTACCGGTCGCCGGTGCCGTGGCGCCCGTGGCCGACGCCGTGGGCGTGGTCGCCGCCCCGGCGGCTCCGGTGCTCGCGCACGTGGCCGAGGTCGCGGCTCCGGTGGTCGCCGGCGCCCGGCCGACCGCGGACGCGCTCACCCCCGTGACGTCGGCGCTCGCGCCGGTGGCGGACGCGCTCACCCCCGTGACGTCGGCGCTCGCGCCGGTGGCGGACGCGCTCACCCCCGTGACGGCCGCGCTCGCACCGGTGGCGGGTTCGCTCCGGCCGGTGACGCAGGCCCTCGACCCGGCGACGAGGGCGCTCGGGCCGGTGACCAGAGCGCTCGAGCCGGTACGGCAGACGCTCCACCCGGTCACGAAGGCGCTCGACCCCGTGACCCGAGCTCTCCGGCCGGTGACCGGTGCGCTGGTGCCCCCCGACGGCCCCGCTCGCGGCACGGACGCCGAGTATCCGGTGACGGCCGTGCCCACCCCTGCGACCAGCGCGGTCGCGCCCGCCGCGGTCGAGCCGACCCCGGTGAGCCCGGGTGCCGGCGTGACCTCCGCGGTGACCGGCGCGGGCAGCACCTCCGAGCGTGGCGCCGAGCTCGACGATGCCGGAGTGGCCGCCGCCGAGGTCGCCCCCGCGCGCGGTCCGCACCGACCCACCCACCTCCCCGGCGGCGAGGGCGCTGGACTGCCGGTCTCCGGCAGCGCCTCGCCGGGCGCCGGTCGGGGTGGCATCGACGGTGACGTCCCGGCCGGCGTCGAGCCGCCCGCGCTGCGCGGAACGACCACCCGCGACAGCCCCTGTCCCGCACCCCCGTCCGCCCCCGGCCCGGAGGTCCCTGACTCCCCGGCGTGAGCGGGTTCGTCGCGCTGCTGCGCGATCACCCCCGCATCCGTCCGCACCTCGCTGAGGAGTCCGCCATGCGTTCCTTCGTCCGTCGTTCCCTGCAGACCGCGCTCGTCACCGGCGGTCTGGCAGCCACCGTCCTCCAGCTCGCCGGCACGGCCGCCGCTGTCGCCGTCGCGATGGTGTCCGCGGTCGCGTCGCCCGTCATCGCCCACCAGCAGCGCTGGGCAGCCGGCCGCCACCGGTCGACGCTCACCGAGGTGCCGACCCAGCGCAGCGCACCTCCGGAGTCCTGACGCGGCTCCGTACGCTGGGGCCATGTCCACCGACACCGACGACGGCACCTCGAGCCTGGGGCGCCGCCGCGGTCGTCGGCCCGCGGGCGAGGACACCCGCGGTGCCATCCTGGCCGCCGCGCGCGACGAGTTCGCCGAGCGCGGGTTCGAGGGTGCCAGCATCCGCTCGGTGGCGCGCCGCGCCGAGGTCGACCCTGCCCTCGTGCGGCACTACTTCCGCGACAAGTCGGAGCTGCTGGCCGCGGGCATGATCCCTGCTGGCGCCGACCCCGCGGTCATCGTCGCCGGCCTGACGGCGTCGGGCGTCGACGGTCTGGGTGCACGGCTGCTGACCGCCGTGCTCGGGGTCTGGGAGGCGGACGGCGGTGTGGCGTTCCGGGTCGCGTTCGCCGGGATGACGGCGGGCGAGCTGCAGGCGGAGGCGCTCGTCGGCTACGTCGGTCGTGAGGTGTTCGGCCAGGTGGCACGGGTGCTGGCACCGCCGGACCAGCAGCTGCGCGTCTCCTTGGTCGCGTCGCAGGTGGTCGGCGTCCTCATGACCCGGCACGTGCTGGAGCTGGAGCCGCTCGCCTCGATGCCCGTCGACGAGGTGGTCGCGCTCGTCGGGCCCACGCTGCAGCGCTACCTGTCCGGGCCGCTCACCTAGGCTGCCGGGCCACGGCGACCGCCCACGCGACCAGCGGCACCTGCAGCGGCAGGCGAGCCCAGGCGACCACCGGCCGGCCCGCCCAGCCGCGCGCGTCCGGCCGGGACCGGACCGCCATCGTCACGTTGCCGGGGAACACGCCCACCAGCAGGGCCGCGGACGCCAGCCCGCCGAGCCGTCGCGTCGCGGGCACGACCAGGGCGGTGGCGCAGGCGATCTCCGCCACCCCGGACCCGAGAACCCACGGGTCGGGGTTGCCCAGGGAGCGGGGGATCAGCGGCCGGAAGATGCCCGGCCGGCGCAGGTGCAGCACGCCGGAGGTGCCCAGCAGGGCGGCGAGCGCGATCGCGGGACCGTGGCGGCGGAGCATCGAGGTGAGCACGCGCCACGGTAGCCGGGAGGCCGTTGTCGGTGCCGGTCGATAGCGTGCGCGGCATGGACACCGTCGACCTCTCCTTCGACCACTACGAACGCGTGATCGGGCAGGAGTCGGCCCGCGCTGCGGACGCGCTCGAGAAGGCGCCGCTGTCCGCGCAGGTCCCGGCGTGCCCGGACTGGAGCACCGCCGACCTGGCCTACCACCTGGGGGAGGTGCAGGACTTCTGGTCGCAGATCGTCGGGAACGCCCCCGCGGGTCCCGACGACGCGCAGGACACGGAACGCCTGCCCGACGACGAGCTCGTGGCGTTCCTGCGCACCCGCACGGGCGCGCTGCTGACCGCGATCGCCGCGCACGACCCGGCGGACCCGTGCTGGTCCTGGTCGCCCGTCGGTGGGACGGTCGGCTGGGTGCTGCGGCGCCAGTCGCACGAGGCGCTCGTGCACCGGGTGGACGCCGAGCAGACCGCCGGGCTGCCCGTCACCGATCCGGGCGTCGTGCTCGCGGCCGACGGCGTGGACGAGATGCTCGGCGTCATGGTCAGCGGGCTGCCGGAGTGGGCGACGTTCACCCCCGACGGTCAGCGGGTCCGGCTGCACGCCACCGACGCCGGCCGCGAGTGGGTCATGGCGTTCGGGCGGTTCCACGGCACGTCTCCGGCCAGCGGCAAGCAGTACGACGACGAGTGCGCCGAGCTGGTCGGCGGTGCGCCGTGGGAGGGGGAGGACGAGGACGTCACGGCGACGGTGTCCGGCTCCGCCTGGGACCTGGAGCTGTGGCTCTGGGGGCGCGGCGGCATCGACGCGCTCGAGCGCGACGGTGACCCGGCGGCGATCGAGCGGCTTCGCGCGGTGATCGTCGAGTCGACGCAGTAGCGCCTTGTGCCGATCGTCCGGCGAGGAGCACAATTCCTCACATGGGGAATAGTGCGATCGAGGTCGTCGGGCTCCGCGTCGTGCGCGGTGGCACCCGCGTCATCGAGTCGCTGGACCTGACCGTCCCGGTCGGCCAGGTGGTCGGGCTGCTCGGTCCCAGCGGCAGCGGCAAGACGACGCTGATGCGGGCGATCGTCGGCGCGCAGATCGTGGACGGGGGGACCGTCATCGTGCTGGGCCAGCCGGCGGGGTCGGCTCCGCTGCGCCGCCGGATCGGGTACGTGACCCAGTCGCCCAGCGTGTACGGCGACCTCACCGTCACGGAGAACCTGCGGTACGCGGCGGCGATCCTCGGCGTCGACGCCGACGGGATCCGTCGGGCGTTGACCGAGGTCGACCTCGTGGAGCACGCCGACCAGTCGATCGGCACCCTGTCCGGCGGGGAGCGCTCGCGGGTGTCGCTCGCGATCGCCCTGCTCGGCCGGCCCGACCTGCTGGTGCTCGACGAGCCGACCGTCGGGCTCGACCCCGTCCTGCGCCGCGACCTGTGGAACCTGTTCCACCGGCTCGCGGACTCCGGTGTGAGCCTCCTGGTGTCCAGCCACGTGATGGACGAGGCGGCCCGCTGCGACCGGCTGATCCTGCTGCGCGGCGGCGCGGTGCTCTCCGACAGCACGCTGGACGAGCTGCTCGCGCGCACCGGCGCCGCTGATGCCGAGGGCGCGTTCCTCGCGCTCGTCGACGACGCCGTGGCCCGCGACGCAGCGAAGGGAGCGGTCGCATGAACGCCCACAGCGTCGCCACGGACACCCGGACGGCGACCCGTCAGGAGCACGGCCGCGGGATGACCGCTGCGCTCACCGCCGCGACCGCCCGCCGCGTGCTCACGCAGCTGCGCCACGACAAGCGCACGATCGCCCTGGTCATCCTGCTGCCCTGCGTGCTGATCGGCCTGATCGCCTGGATGTTCGACGACACGCCGGTGCTCGACCAGTTCGGTCCGCTGCTGGTCGGGCTGTTCCCGATGATGGTGATGTTCCTGGTGACCAGCGTCGCCACGCTGCGGGAGCGCATCTCCGGCACGCTCGAGCGCCTGATGACCCTGCCGATCGGGCGCGGCGACGTGGTCGTCGGCTACGCCCTGGCGTTCGCGGTGCTGGCCACCGTGCAGGCGCTGGTCATCGTGGGGTTCGCCGTGTGGGTGTGCGGCATGGACGTCGCGGGGCCGATCGGGCTGGTGGTCCTCGTCGCGGTGCTGGACGCGGTGCTCGGGTGCGCGCTCGGGCTGGGGGCGTCGGCGCTGGCGAGGACCGAGTTCCAGGCCGTGCAGCTGATGCCGCTGGTCCTCTTCCCGCAGCTGATCACCTGCGGCATCCTCATGCCGCGCGACGAGATGCCGGTCGTCCTGGAGTGGCTGTCGCGCGTGCTGCCCCTGACGTACGCGCTCGATGCGATGCAGCAGCTGGCGGCCGGCGGGGCCTGGGCCGACGTGCGCGGTGACGTCGGGGTGATCGCGGGGTTCATCGTGGGAGCCCTCCTCGTGGGCAGCGCCACGCTCCGCCGCCGCACACCCTGAGCCCCACACGCCGAGCCTGCGCCCCCGCCGCTGCGGCCGCGGTGCCGCCCGCCGGCGCCGACCTCCGCCGCCGCGGCCGCCGCTAGCCGCACGCGTCAGCGCCGCCTCCTCACCTGCGCCACCCGCAACCGCGCAGTGACTGTCGAGTTCGTGAGTTGCAACTCACGAACTCGCCTCAAACTCACGAACTCGCGCGCGCGACCCAGCGGGACCGCACGCGGACCGTGGCTGCGGTTGCGCTCGGGTCGCCGCGGCGGCACTAAGCCGTTGCACTCCGATGACCTGGCTCGCTTGACTACGTAGTCAGGCGTGGCGTTGACTGCGTAGTCATCCGACACCGCCGTCGCGAAGGGGACCTCGCCGTGACTGACCGCACCGTCACCAGCAAGCCCCGTCCGGTCGTGGCGATGGACGTGGCCCGCGCTGCCGGGGTGTCGCAGAAGACGGTGTCCCGGGTGATCAACGGGGACCCGCACGTGAGTGCCGAGGTCCGCGGCCGGGTGCACCAGGCGATCACCGCGTTGGGCTACCGGCCCAACCGCGCGGCCCGCAACCTCGTGCTCGGCCGCAGCCGGACCATCGGCGTCCTCTCGGTCGGATCCACCGACTACGGCCCGTCGGCGCTGATGGTCGCCGCGGAGCACGCCATCCGCAGCGCCCGCTACTCGATGTCGGTCATCAACACCCTCGAGGACGAGCCGGAGTCGATCACCAGGTCCCTGCACGAGCTCGTCGACCAGGGCGTGGACGGCATCGTGGTCAACGAGCCGGTCGGCCCGTTCAGCCTGGCGCCCGGTGCCATCGGAGACCTCCCGGTGCTCAGCCTGTCCGGCCGGTACGGCATCTCGGCCAACGAGGTCGTCGCCGACGCGGACCAGGCGTCGGGCGGTCGGCAGGCGGTGAAGCACCTGCTCGGCCTGGGCCACCGCACGGTGCACCACGTCTCCGGTCCCGCTGGCTGGCGGTCCAGCGGGCTGCGCACGGACGGCTGGCGCTCGATGCTCGAGTCTGCCGGCGCCCCGCAGCCGCCCGTGCTCCTGGGCGACTGGAGTGCGCGCTCGGGGTACGAGGCCGGCGTGCACCTGGCGGCCGACCCGACGGTCACCGCGGTGTTCGTCGCGAACGACCAGATGGCGATCGGCCTGCTGCGCGCGTTCATGGAGGCCGGCCGGGACGTGCCGGGGGACGTGAGCGTCGTCGGCTTCGACGACGTGCCCGAGGCCGCCTACCTGGCACGGGCGCTGACCACCATCCGCCAGGACCTCGGTCACCTGGCCACCTTCGGCGTCGGGATGCTCATCGACGCCATCGAGAACCCGCGGCGGCAGGACCGCCGCGAGAACGTCCCGGTCGAGCTCGTGGTCCGGGAGACGACGGCCGCACCACCCCCAGGGCGCTGACGGTCCCCACCAGCACAGCGAAGAGCCCGCACCACCACGGAGAGAGTCACATGGCTGCCCAGCACGATGGAGTCCGCTTCGGCGCCGCGTACTACTACGAGTACGCGGGGCCGGGCGACGACCCCCATCCCGAGACCCTGGAGCGCGACCTCGACCTGATGCAGGCGGCGGGGTTCTCGGTGATCCGCGTCGGGGAGTCGGTGTGGTCCACGTGGGAGCCCGACGAGGGCCGGTTCGAGCTCGACTGGCTCGAGCCCGTCCTCGACGGGGCGCACGCGCGCGGCATCGACGTGGTGCTGGGCACGCCCACGTACGCGCTCCCGATGTGGCTGGTCCGCCGGTACCCGGAGGTCGCGGGCGAGCTCCGCACGGGTCAGCCGATGGGCTGGGGCGCCCGGCAGGAGACCGACATCACGCACCCCGCGTTCCGGTTCCACGCCGAGCGGATCCTCACCCGGATCGTCGAGCGGTACCGGGACCACCCCGCGGTCGTCGGGTTCCAGGTGGACAACGAGCCGGGGCTGCACCTGCTGCACAACCGGGGGGTGTTCCAGCGCTTCGTCGACCACCTGCGGCACACGTACGGGGACGTGGAGACGCTGAACCGGGAGTGGGGGCTCGTGTACTGGTCGCACCGGCTGTCCACGTGGGCGGACCTGTGGACCCCCGACGGGAACGTGCAGCCGCAGTACGACCTGGCGTGGCGCCGGTTCCAGGCGTCGCTGACCACCGAGATGATCGACTGGCAGGCGAAGGCTGTCCGCGCGCTGGCCCGGCCCGATCAGTGGGTGACCACGTGCATCGCGTACGACCGCCCGGCGCTGGAGGACGTCGACCTGGCCTCCGTCCTGGACGTGACCAGCGGGAACGCGTACTACGGGATGCAGGACTCGCTGGCGCACCCGAGCACGTCGACCGTGCCGCAGTTCTGGACCGCGCACGGCACGTGGGCGCTGTTCCAGGTGGGCGACGCCATGTTCTCCAGCCGCGGCGAGCCGTTCCTGGTCACGGAGACCAATGCGCAGTCCATCGGCGGCCCCAGCACCAACAACCCCGCCTACCCCGGCCAGTGGCGGCAGTCGGCCTGGGCGCTCGTCGCGCGCGGTGCCCGGATGGTCGAGTACTGGCACTGGCACACGCTGCACTACGGCGCCGAGACCTACTGGGGCGGCGTCCTGCCGCACAGCGGGGTGCCCGGCCGGCCGTACCGGGAGCTCGCGCTGCTGGGCGCGGAGCTCGCTCGCGTGGGCGGGGAGCTGGCGGACGCCGTCCCCGACTCCGACATCGCGATCCTGTCGTCCACCGAGTCGCGCTTCGCGCTCGCCGCCCAGCCGCCGCTGCAGAAGCCCGACGGCACGGCGGACCCGAACAGCTACCCCCGGATCGTCAGCGCGTTCTACCGGGGCGCGTTCGACGCGGGCCTGCAGGTGCGCGTGGTCCGGCCGCGCTACCTGTTCGCGGAGGACCCGGCGGCCGTCGTCGGCGCCCACCCGGTGCTCGTCGCGGCCGGCTACTACCCCGCGTCCGACGCGGACCTCGCGTGGCTGCTCCGGTACGCCGAGGCCGGCGGCCACCTGGTCGTCGGACCCCGCACCGGCTACGCCGACCACGAGGGCCGCGCCCGCGCCGAGGTGCAGCCCGCGCGCCTGTCCACCGCGGCGGGCGCCTGGTACGAGGAGTTCAGCAACCTCGCCGAGCCGGTGCCGGTCACCGGGGCGCTCGCGGGTGAGGCGACCGCGTGGGCCGAGTGCCTGGTCGCCGACGGCGCCGACGTGCTCGCCACCTACGAGCACCCGCACCTGGGCGCCTGGGCGGCGGCCACGACGCGGTCCCACGGCGCCGGTCGGATCACGGTCGTCGGCACCGTGCCCGGCCTGGAGCTCGCCCGGTCGCTGGCCGACTGGCTGGTGCCCGCCCCGCTCGCCGGCTGGGAGGACCTGCCCCCGAGCGTCACCGTCCACAGCTCCACCCGACCGGACGGCACCCGCGTCCACGTCGTGCACAACTGGTCCTGGGAGGCCGCCACCGTGACTGCTCCGACCGATCTCGACGTCCTCGTCGCCCCCCGGGGTGCCGCACCCGCCGACCCGCCGCCGTCGGACGCCGCCGGGCCGTCGGTCGCGCAGGGGTCCACGCTGAGCCTCGGCTCGTGGGACGTGCTCGTGGCGGTGGCCCGATGAGCCGCTGGACGGGCCCGTGGCCCACGGACGGCATCGCGTTCGGCGCCGACTACAACCCGGAGCAGTGGCCGCAGGAGGTGTGGGCCGACGACGTCGCGCTCATGCGGGAGGCCGGCGTCACGCTGGTGAGCCTCGGCATCTTCTCCTGGGGGCAGCTGGAGCCGGCGGAGGGCCAGTTCGACTTCGGCTGGCTGGACCGCATCCTCGACCTGCTGCACGAGGCCGGGATCCGCGTGGACCTGGCCACGCCGAGCGCCGCGCCCCCGGTCTGGCTGCACCTCGCGCACCCCGAGATGCTGCCGGTCGACGCCGACGGCCTGCGGTACACCCACGGCAGCCGCGAGTCGTGGTGCGTCTCCTCGCCCGTGATCCGGGAGCACGCCACCCGGATCGCCCGCGTGCTCGCCGAGCGCTACGGGCACCACCCCGCGGTGGCCATGTGGCACATCTCCAACGAGCTGGCCTGCCACAACGGCCGCTGCTACTGCGACGTGTCCGCCGCGGCGTTCCGCGACTGGCTGGGCAAGGAGTACGCCGACGTCGACGCGCTCAACCTCGCCTGGGGCACCGCGTTCTGGGGCCAGCGGTACGCGAGCCTCGACCAGGTGCTGCCGCCGCGCCGCACGACCACCATCCCCAACCCGGGCCAGCGGCTGGACTTCGAGCGGTTCTCCTCCGACGCCTTCGTCGCGCACCTCGACGCCGAGGCCGCCGTGCTGCGCGAGGTCACGCCGCACCTGCCGGTGACCACCAACTACATGGTCATGGGCGACTTTCACCAGATCGACTACACGCAGGCCACGCCGCTGATCGACATCGTGTCCAACGACCACTACCTGGGTGCCGAGGACCCGCGCGGCTGGGCGGAGCTGGCGTTCAGCGCCGACCGCGCGCGCGGGCTGGCGGGCGGCGACCCGTGGGTGCTCATGGAGCACTCGACGAGCGCGGTGAACTGGCAGCCCCGCAACCTGGCCAAGGAGCCGGGCCAGCTGCTGCGCAACTCCCTGCAGCACGTGGCCCGCGGCGCCGACGGCGTCCTGTTCTTCCAGTGGCGCCAGTCCCGTGCGGGTGCCGAGAAGTACCACTCGGGGATGGTGCCGCACGCCGGCGCCGACTCGGAGCTGTTCCGCGAGGTGGCCCACCTGGGCGCCACGCTCGGGCGGCTGGCCGAGGTGCGGGGCAGCGTCGTCGAGAAGGCCCGCGTCGCCCTGCTCTGGGACACCCAGGCCTGGTGGGCCAGCGAGCTCGAGGCGCACCCGACCGTCGACCTGCGGTACCTCGACCTGCCCCGGGCGCTGCACGGAGCGCTGCTCGACGCCGGGGTCGCGGTCGACGTGGTCCCCGCGACGTCGGACCTCGACGGCTACGACGTGGTCCTGGTCCCGACGCTCTATCTCGCGCCGGCGGACCTGTCCGACCGGCTGTCGGCGGTGGTCGAGCGCGGCGGCCAGGTGCTCGTCTCCTACTTCTCCGGCATCGTCGACGAGCACGACCGCGTCCTGCTCGGCGGCTACCCGGGCGCGTTCCGGGACCTGCTCGGCGTCCGGGTCGAGGAGTTCGCTCCGCTGCGCGAGGGCGGGTCCGTGCGGCTCAGCGACGGCTCGTCCGGCGAGGTGTGGACCGAGCGGTTCACGGCCGACGACGCCGAGGTGCTGGCCACCTATACCGACGGCCCGTCCGCTGGCGGTCCCGCCCTGACCCGGCGGACCGTCGACGGCGGGGGAGCGGCCTGGTACCTGTCGACGCGGCTCGACGTGCCGTCGACCGCGGCGCTCGTGGCGCGGGTGCTGGACGCTGCCGGTGTCACGCCGCTGGCCGAGGCGCCGGGCGGGCTCGAGCTCGTCCGCCGTGTCGGGGCGTCGGGCAGCTGGCTGTTCGCGATCAACCACACCGACGAGGACCTGCCCCTGCACGCCGCGGGGCGGGACCTCGTCGGCGACGTCGAGCACGCCGTGGGCGACCGCGTGGCCGCGCGCGGGGTGGTCGTCCTGCGCGAGCGCCCCTGAGCTCGCCAGGAGCTGCCTCTCGCGTCACTCCGTCACCACGCGTCACGACTGCGCCTGGATCGGACGTGCCGCGCGGGCTTGACCGTGCACCCGTCAGCTGCGAAGCGTGACCGGAATGCAACCTGACAATCGCGACAACTGACGGAATGTGAGCGCTAACATCAGGCGAACCACCTACTGGACCTCGGTCCGGCAGGACTCGTGCCCCGGTGCCCCGGGTGCGCGACGTGGGCCGACCGGCGTGGGTCGGGTCCGCGAGCGAGTGCGTTTCTCGAGGAGGAGAAGCAGATGGTCAGCAAGATGTTCAGGACACGATCGATCGCCGCAGGCATCGCGGTGCTCGCACTCGGGCTCGCAGCATGCAGCGGCAGCGGAGACTCCGGCGACGGGGAGACCGCAGGCGGCGACGGCGGCGGCGACGGCGCGATCTCCGTCGGCTTCAGCCAGGTCGGTGCCGAGAGCGGCTGGCGTGCCGCCAACACCAAGTCGATCCAGGACGCACTCACGGAGGACGCAGGCTTCAAGCTCAGCTTCTCCGACGCCCAGCAGAAGCAGGAGAACCAGATCCAGGCGATCCGGTCCTACATCGCGCAGGGCGTCGACTACATCGCGTTCTCCCCGGTGGTCGAGTCCGGCTGGGACAGCGTGCTCGAAGAGGCAAAGGACGCCGGCATCCCGGTCATCCTCACCGACCGCGCGGTCGACTCCGAGGACACGTCGCTCTACGTGACGTTCATCGGCTCCGACTTCGTCGAGGAGGGCAAGCGCATCGGTGACTGGGTGTCCGAGAACCTCGGCACCGAGCCCATCAACGTCGTCGAGCTGCAGGGCACCACGGGCTCCGCGCCCGCGATCGACCGCAAGACCGGGTTCGAGGACGCCATCGCCGGCAACGACAACATCTCGGTGATCGCCTCGGAGACCGGCAACTTCACGCGCGCCGAGGGCAAGACGGTCATGGAGGGCTTCCTGCAGGCCTACCCCGACATCGACGTCGTGTACGCGCACAACGACGACATGGGCCTCGGCGCCATCGAGGCGATCAAGGCGGCCGGCAAGGTGCCCGGTCAGGACATCAAGGTCGTCACCATCGACGGCGTCAAGGACGGCATGACCGCCCTCGCCGCCGGCGAGATCAGCTACATCGTCGAGTGCAACCCGCTGCTCGGCCCGGACCTCGCCGACATCATCAAGACCCTCGACGAGGGCGGCACCGTCGAGCCGCGCATCGTCACCAAGGACGAGGCGTTCGACCAGGCAGGTGCCCAGGCAGTACTGGCCGACCGGCAGTACTGACCCGACCCGCCCCCGCTGCCCGGGGGGACGTCCACGTCCCCCCGGGCAGCACCGCCCTGCCGGTACCGTGGGACCGGCTCGGACGAAAGGTCGACGATGACCGACGACACTGCTGTGAGCACCCCGGACGCCGCCCCGATCGTGGCGATGTCGGGGATCTCCATCACCTTCCCCGGGGTCAAGGCGCTGGACGGCGTCGACTTCCGGCTGTTCCCCGGCGAGGTGCACGCCCTGATGGGCGAGAACGGCGCCGGCAAGTCCACCCTGATCAAGGCCCTCACCGGCGTGTACACGATCGACTCCGGCCAGATCGTCATCGACGGCCAGGAGCGCACCTTCGCCGGTCCCGCGCAGGCGCAGGCCGCGGGGATCAGCACCGTCTACCAAGAGGTCAACCTCTGCGACAACCTGTCCGTGGCGGAGAACATCATGCTCGGCCACGAGGTGCGCCGGGCCGGCGTCGTCGACTGGCGGCGCACCCGCGCGGCCGCCCGCGAGCACCTGCGGACCATGAACCTCGACATCGACCCGAAGTCGTCGCTGTCTGCTCACTCGCTGGCCGTGCAGCAGCTGGTCGCGATCTCGCGCGCGATGGTCGTCGACGCCCGTGTGCTCATCCTCGACGAGCCGACGTCCAGCCTCGACGCCGACGAGGTGGCCCGGCTGTTCCGCGTGGTGCGCGACCTGCGCCGCCGCGGCGTCGCCATCCTGTTCGTCTCGCACTTCCTCGACCAGGTGTACGAGATCAGCGACCGCATGACGGTCCTGCGCAACGGCGCGCTCGTCGGGGAGTACCTGACGGCGGAGCTGCCCCGCGTCGAGCTCGTGCAGAAGATGATCGGCCGGGCGCTCGAGGTGCTCGAGCAGCTCGAGGAGGCACCCAAGCGCTCGGTCGCCGAGCGCGCGGACACCCAGCCGTACGTGCAGGCCATCGGCCTCGGCCGCAAGGGCACGATCGAGCCGTTCGACCTCGACGTCTATGCCGGCGAGGTCGTCGGGCTCGCGGGTCTGCTCGGTTCGGGCCGCACGGAGCTCGCTCGCCTGCTCTACGGCGCCGACCACGCGGACACCGGCGAGATCCGCGTGGAGGGGACGCCCACGAAGATGCGGACCCCGCGCACGGCCCTGTCGCGCGGCATCGTCTACTCCTCGGAGAGCCGCAAGACCGAGGGCATCGTCGGCGACCTGACCGTGCGGGAGAACATCGTGCTCGGCCTCCAGGCCGACCGCGGCTGGCTGCGCCGGATCTCGAAGCGCAAGTCCGACGAGGTGGTGAACCGCTACATCGAGGCCCTCGGCATCCGGCCCGCCAACCCCGACGCGATCGCGGGCAACCTGTCCGGCGGCAACCAGCAGAAGGTGCTGCTCGCGCGCTGGCTGGCCACGGCCCCGAAGCTCCTGCTGCTCGACGAGCCCACCCGCGGCATCGACGTCGGCGCCAAGGCCGAGATCCAGCGGCTCGTCGCGGACCTGGCGGCGCAGGGCATGGCGGTCGTGTTCATCTCCGCCGAGCTCGAGGAGGTGCTGCGCCTCTCGCACCGCATCGCCGTGCTGCGCGACCGCAGGCTCGTCGCCCAGATCACCAACTCCGACGACGTCACCACCGACGACGTCGTCCACCTCATCGCGAGCGGAGGGCAGTCATGAGCGCCGTCGGAGCCGTCACCCGGCACCGGTTGTTCTGGCCCGTCGTCGCGCTGGCCGTGCTGCTGCTGGCCTGCGTGCTCAAGTCGAACACGTTCCTGGACATCGCCGTGCGCGACGGGCACCTGTACGGGGGGCCGATCGACATCCTGCGGCGGTCCAGCGTGCTGCTGCTGGTGGCGCTGGGCATGACGCTCGTCATCGCCACGCGGGGCATCGACCTGTCCGTCGGCGCCGTGATGGCGATCGCCGGCGCGGTCGCGCTGTCCCAGATCGCCGCGTCCGACGACCCGGGGTCGCTGGCCGTCGTCCTGTCCGCGATCGGCAGTGCCGTGCTCGTGTGCCTGCTCATCGGCGTGTTCAACGGGTTCCTCGTCGCCGTCGTCGGGATCCAGCCGATCATCGCGACCCTCGTGATCATGACGGCCGGCCGGGGCATCGCGATGCTCATCACCGGCGGTCAGATCACCACCGTGACCAGCGCGCCCTACAAGACGATCGCCACCGGCTACTGGCTGGGGCTGCCCGTCGCCGCGCTGATCGCCGGGTTCTTCTTCCTCGTCACCGCGCTGATCACCCGGCGCACGGCGCTCGGCGTGCTCATCGAGTCGGTCGGCATCAACCCGGTCGCCTCGCGGCTGGCGGGCGTGCGCGCGCGGACGATCATCTGGACCGTCTACATCCTGTGCGCGTTCTTCGCGTGCGTCGCCGGGTTCATCCGCAGCTCCGACATCATGGCGGCCGACGCCAACAACGCCGGGCTGTTCATCGAGCTCGACGCGATCCTCGCGGTCGTCATCGGCGGCACCTCGCTGGCCGGCGGCAAGTTCTCGCTGGTCGGCACGCTCGTCGGCGTCCTCGTGATCACCACGCTGACCTTCTCGGTGACCATCCTGGGCATCCCCGCCAACGCGGTGTCCCTGTTCAAGGCGCTCGTCGTCATCCTGGTCTGCCTGCTGCAGTCGCCGGTGGTCAGGCACAAGATGCGGGCCCGCAGACGAGCTGTCGCCCCTGCTCCTGTGGAGGTCCCGGCCTGATGACCACCGACCAGCTCACCCGGCCCGCCGACGCCCCGCCGTCCCTGGGCTCCCGCGTCCGGCGGTTCCGCGTCGACGAGCGCTACCTGCCGGTCATCGGCACCGTGGTCGTCCTGATCATCATGCTGGCCATCGGCGGCTCGCGGTACGAGAACTTCCTCACCGGCCGCGTGATGGCCAACGTGCTCATCAACAACTCGTTCCTCGTGGTGATCGCCGTCGGCATGACGTTCGTGATCCTCACCGGGGGCATCGACCTGTCCGTCGGCGCCGTCGTCGCGCTGTCGGGGTGCGTCGCCGCGTGGATGTTCTCGCACGGCTACGGCGCCGCCGTGGCGATCCCGCTGGTCATCCTCGTCGGCACGGTCATCGGCCTGGCCGTCGGGGTGATGGTCCACGTGTTCGAGATACAACCCTTCATCGCCACCCTGGCGGCGATGTTCCTGGCGCGGGGTCTGTGCTACATCGTGGCGCCCGAGTCGATCCCGATCACCGACCCGACCATCGTCGCCCTGGCCCGCACCCGCTGGGGGACCGAGGACGGCCTGGTGATCACCCCGAGCGGCGTCATCGCGCTGGCGGTCGTGGCGATCGCCTTCGTGACGCTGCACTACACCCGGTTCGGCCGCACCGTGTACGCGATCGGGGGCAGCGAGCAGTCCGCGAAGCTCATGGGCCTGCCGGTCGCGCGCACCAAGGTGCTGGTCTACGTCATCAGCGGGACCTGCGCGGGGCTCGGCGGCCTGCTGTTCGCGATCTTCTCGCGCTCGGGGTACGCCCTGACCGGCGTCGGCATGGAGCTCGACGCCATCGCCGCGGTGGTCATCGGCGGGACGCTGCTCACGGGCGGCAGCGGCTTCGTGCTCGGGTCGGTGCTCGGCGTGCTGGTGCTGGGTCTGATCCAGACGATCATCACGTTCCAGGGCACGCTCAGCTCGTGGTGGACCAAGATCTTCATCGGCGCGCTGCTGCTGATCTTCGTGGTCCTGCAGCGCCTCCTGGTGATCCGCCGCCGCTGAGCGCACCGCCGCCCACCCCGCGCACCTCTGTCCCCGCCCGCGCGCGAGATCGGTGATCCGCGCCGAGCTCGGTAGCTCTAGCCACCGAGCTCGGCGCGAACCACCGAGTTCGCCGTCCTGCGAGCGCGTGCGGGAGTGAGGGCCTTGTGTGGGTCACGGCCGTGCCGCGAAGCGCTCCAGCAGGTCGGCGTGGCCCGAGACGATGATCAGGTCGTTCTGCGACAGGCGGGTCTCCGGAGTCGCGTACACGAAGTCGATGCCGGGGCTCTTCACCCCGATCACGGTCACGCCGTAGCGCTCGCGCACCTTCGACTGCGCGAGCGTGAACCCCTGCGTCTCCTTCGGCGGGCGCATCTTCACGATGGTGAACCCGTCCTCGACCTCGATGTAGTCGAGCAGCTTGCCGGACACCAGGTGGGCCACGCGCGCGCCGGCGTCGGCCTCGGGGAGCACCACGTGGTGCGCGCCGATGCGCTGCAGGATGCGCGCGTGCTCGTTGCTGACGGCCTTGGCCCAGATCTGCGGCACGCCGATGTCGACCAGGTTGCCGGTGATCAGGACGGACGCCTCGAGGTAGGACCCGACGCCGACGACGGCCACGGGGAACTCGCGCGCCCCGAGCTGCTCGAGGGCCTCGGGGTTGGCGGCGTCGGCCTCGACGAGCGCGACCCGGCCGGCCCACTGGGCCACCAGCTCCGGGTTGCGCTCGACGGCGAGCACGTCCTGGCCGAGCCGGTCCAGGGTCGCCGCGATGGCGGACCCGAACCGGCCGAGCCCGATGACGAGCACGCCCGAGTCCTTCTTGGGTGTGCGCGGTGCGTTCTGCGGCCCCTTGAGCGAGTCGCCGAATCTGTCAGCCAATGATCGGCCTCTCTTCTGGTAGCCGGATCACCCGACGACGGTTGCGCAGCGCGAGCGCGGCCGCAAGCGTCATCGTGCCGGTCCGGCCGATGAACATGAGCACGGTGAGCACGTACTTCGCCGGGGTCGGCAGGGTCGGCGTGATGCCGGTGGACAGGCCGCACGTGGCGAACGCGGAGATGACCTCGAAGAGCACCTTGTCCAGGGTGAGGTTGGTGATGGCCAGGAGAAGCAGCGACGAGACCAGCACCAGTGTGGCCGAGACCAGCGAGACGGCGATCGCGACCTGCAGGGCCTCGCGCGGGATCCGCCGCCCGTAGGCCTCGACGTCCTTGTCGCCGCGCCCCTCGGCCAGGATCGCGAGCAGCATCACGGCGAGCGTCGTGACCTTGATGCCGCCCGCGGTGGAGGCCGAGCCGCCACCGACGAACATCAGGGCGTCCATGAGCAGCCACGTGCTCTCGTGCATCTCCCCGACGTTCACTGTCGAGAACCCGCCCGACCGCGGCATGACGCCGGCGAACAGCGAGGCGAGCGCGGTGGCGCTGGGGCCCAGCGGCTTGAACGTGCCCGGGTTGGTCCACTCGAACGCGGCGACGAGGATCGACCCCGCGACCACGAGGCCGAGGCTGGTGGTCACGGTCAGCTTGGAGTGCAGGCTCCAGCGGCGCGGCTCGCGCAGGTTGCGGGCCACGTTGAGGATGACGGGGAACCCGAGCGAGCCGATGAAGACGCCGACGATGATCGGCATCAGCACCCACCAGTCCGACACGAAGGGCTCGAGCCCGTACGGGGTGGGCACGAAGCCGGCGTTGTTGAACGACGAGACCGCGTAGAAGATCGAGTGCCACGCCGCCTCACCCAGGTCCTCGTCGAACATGAGGAACCGCGGGAAGAGCACGATCGCGATGATCAGCTCGAGGGAGACGGACGTGATGATGACGGTCCTGACCAGCGAGCCGACCTCGCCGAGCCGCGTCTCCTTGGTCTCCGACGAGACGAGCAGGCGCTGCGTGAGGCCGATCCGCCGGGACACCGCCATGCCGAGCAGCGACGCGAGCGTCATGACGCCGAGGCCGCCGATCTGGATGGCGATCAGGATGACGACCAGGCCCCAGGTCGACCAGTACTCGCCGGTGGGGACCACGACCAGGCCGGTGACGGTGCTGGCGGACGCCGCGGTGAACAGCGCGTCGACGAACGGCGCCTGACGGCCGCTCGCGGTCGCCCACGGTGCGTAGAGGCCGGCGGTGACCCCCGCGATCACGAGGGCGAACACGCCGAGGGCGAGGCGGGCGGGGGACTGCCGTGCGGAGCGGTCGACGTACTCACGCCACCGCCACGCCACGCCCGGGCCACCCCGCGCCATCACACCTCCCGCAACCGGCCCGGCGCTCGCCGGTCGGGGCAACTCTGGCACGCCCCGGGCGTGTGGTTCGACCCGACAGGCGCGCGACGGGCACGGCCGCGTCGGATCGACAGCGGGAGCGTCGGGTGCGACGGTGAGCCCATGACGTCGTCGGCACCCGTGCGCGTGGTCTGGTCGCGCGAGATGCTCGCGTACGACTTCGGCCACGGGCACCCCATGACGTCGGAGCGGCTGGACCTCACCATCCGGCTGGCCGAGTCCCTCGGCCTGCTCACCGGGCCCGACGTGGAGCTGGTGGGCGCGAAGGAGGCCTCGGACGAGCTCCTGCAGACCGTGCACGACCCCGCCTACGTCGCCGCGGTGCACCGGGCGTCCGACGACGGCACCCCCGACCTCTCGTTCGGCCTGGGCTCCAGCGACGACCCCGTCTTCCCGCACATGCACGAGGCCTCCGCCATGGTGGTCCAGGGGTCGGTCGACTCGGCGCTCGCCGTCTGGGAGGGACGGGCGGAGCACGCCGTCAACGTCACCGGTGGCCTGCACCACGCGATGCCGTCGGCGGCGTCGGGGTTCTGCGTCTACAACGACGCGGCGGTGGCCATCGTGGCGCTGCTGGACGCCGGGGCGGAGCGCGTGGCCTACGTCGACATCGACGCGCACCACGGGGACGGCGTCCAGTCGGTGTTCTGGGACGACCCCCGCGTGCTCACCGTCTCGCTGCACGAGACCGGTCACGCCCTGTTCCCGGGCACGGGACACGCGCGCGAGACCGGCGGGCTCGGCGCCGAGGGCACGTCCGTCAACGTCGCGCTGCCGTCCGGCACGGGCGACGCCGGCTGGCTCCGGGCCATCGACGCCGTGGTCCCCGCCGTGGTGCGCGAGTTCGCCCCGGACGTGCTGGTCACCCAGCACGGCTGCGACACGCACACCCTCGACCCCCTCACGCATCTGCGGGTGAGCCTGGACGGCCAGCGGCGGGCCGCGGAGCTGTTGCACGAGCTCGCGCACGAGGTGGCGGGCGGTCGCTGGCTGGCGCTCGGCGGTGGCGGCTACGCGGTGGTCGACGTGGTGCCGCGGTCGTGGACGCACCTGCTCGCCATCGCGACGCACCACCCCGTCGACCCCGCCACCGAGATCCCGGAGGAGTGGCGCTCGCTGGTGCGGGAGAGGTACGGGCGGCTGGGTCCGGACCGGATGACCGACGACCGCGACGCGACGTTCAGCCCGTGGGCGAGCGGGTACGACCCCGCGGACGACGTCGACCGCACCATCCGGGCGACCCGCGCGGCCGTCTTCCCGTCGCTGGGGCTGGACCCCGAGCACGACTGAGCCGCTGGGCCACACGGGCGAAGTCCCAGGCGTCCCCTCTTTCCCGTGCGTCCCAGGGGCCACTAGGCTGAGCCGGCACCCGCAGGGTGGGTGCGCGGGCCCGCCGCGCGCCGGGCGGAACGGGTGACGACATGAGCGACCAGCGCGACCAGCCCGGCCGCACGCGATTCCTCACCGTGCTCGAGGTCGCGGACGTCATGCGCGTCTCGAAGATGACGGTCTACCGTCTGCTGCACTCCGGCGAGCTCCCCGGCGTCCGCGTCGGCCGCTCGTTCCGCGTCCCGCAGGACGCGCTGGACCACTATCTCGCCACGTCGCCGGCCGTCGAGGTGCGCGACGAGGACCGACGGAGCTCGTAAGAGCCCGCGCGTCGTCCGGCACCCTCCGGATCGCGTAAGGTAGAGCCTCGGACTTTGTTCGTGCGTGGGCGACTCGATTGCACTCGATCTCTTCTACGCGTCGATCGACCACCAGAACGGCCCGTCGCCGGGCCTCCATCGGAAGCGAAGTGAGGACCCATGGGCTCCGTCATCAAGAAGCGCCGCAAGCGGATGGCCAAGAAGAAGCACCGCAAGCTGCTGCGCAAGACGCGCCACCAGCGTCGTAACAAGAAGTGAGCCCGGGCGGCCGCGAGGTCGCCTGCTCCGACGTACGGGCCCGGCATCTGCCGGGCCCGTCGTGTTTGTCGCCCGGACTGAGGTCCGACGCTTCTACAACGATGTAGAGTTCGAGTGTGCCCCACGCCACCAGGAGCCCGATGTCGACGCCGACCGCGGTCGTGGACGGCCCGACGGTGCCGCGAGCCGGTGTCGTCCGCCGGGCGCCCCTCCCGTTCGACGCCGTCGCGCTCGACCCGGGCTCGTTCCTGGGCCGCTGGCAGTCGGTGAACCGGGACGCCACGATCCCGCACGTGCTCGCGCAGCTCGAGTCGGCCGGCACGGTCGACAACTTCCGTCGCCTGGTCGGGCGCTCCGAGGCCGCCCACCGGGGATTCAACTTCGTCGACTCGGACGTCTACAAGGCGCTCGAGGCGCTGGCGTGGGAGGCCGGCCGGCTGCCCGACGACCAGCCGTGGGAGGACCGCGCGCGCGAGCTGGTGGACCTGCTGGCCGCGGCGCAGCGCGAGGACGGCTACCTGCACACCCTCTACAGCGGCGACGAGGTGTTCGCCGACCTGCGCTGGGGGCACGAGCTGTACGTGCTCGGTCACCTGGTGCAGGCGGCGGTGGCACGCGTGCGGACCACGGGCCGCACCGACCTGCTCGACGTCGCCCGGCGGTTCGCGGACCTGGCCGTCGCGCGGTTCGGGGAGGGCGGCGAGGACGGTTACTGCGGACACCCCGAGGTCGAGACCGCGCTGGTCGAGCTGTACCGGCTCACGGGCGAGCGGTCGTACCTGGACCTGGCCCGGCGGCAGGTGGACCTGCGCGGCTCCGGCCTGCTCGGGTCCGGACCGTTCGCTCCCGCGTACCACCAGGACCACCTGCCGGTGCGCGAGGTCACCGAGGTGACCGGGCACGCGGTCCGGCAGGCGTACCTGGCGGCGGGTGTCGCGGACGTCGTCGCCGAGACCGGTGACCCCGAGCTGCGCGCGTACCTCCTGCGGCTGTGGGACTCGGCGCCGGGCACCAGCACGTACGTGACGGGCGGGACCGGGTCGCGGCACAAGGACGAGGCGTTCGGCGACCCCTACGAGCTGCCGCCGGACCGTGCCTACGCCGAGACGTGCGCCGCGATCGCGACGTTCCAGTGGGCGTGGCGGATGCTCCTGCTCACGGGCGAGGGCCGGTTCGCCGACGAGATGGAGCGGACGCTCTACAACGCGATCCCCGCATCGACCTCGGTGGACGGGACGGGGTTCCTGTACGCCAACCCGCTGCAGGTGCGGACCGGGCACGACGGCTCGAGCGAGTTCGCGCCCGCCGAGCGGCTGCCGTGGTTCGCGTGCGCGTGCTGCCCCCCGAACCTCGCGCGGCTGGTCGCCTCGCTGCAGGGCTACGTGGCGACGCGCGACGCCGACGGGGTGCAGCTGCACCTGTACGCGGACGCCGACGTGACCGTGGGCTCCACCCTGCTGCGGGTCCGCACCGAGTACCCGTGGGACGGGCGGGTGGTCGTCGACGCCGGTCCCGACGGGCTGGCGCAGGACCTGGCACTGCGGATCCCTGCCTGGGCCGACGTACCGGCGGTGCGGCTCGTCGTCGACGGAGCGGTCACCGACGTCGTCGTCGAGCAGGGCTACGTCCGCGTGGCCGGTCCTGTGCGGCGCGTCGAGCTCGAGCTCCCCATGCCCGTGGTCGCCGTGGCGGCTCACCCGCGCGTCGACGCGGCGCGCGGCTGCGTGGCGCTGCGCCGGGGGCCGGTCGTCTACTGCGTCGAGCAGGCCGGGCTGCCGTCCGGGGTCGTGCTCGAGGACCTCGCCCTGCTGCCCGGCAGCCCGCTGTCCGCGGCGCCCCCGGTGGCGGGCGTCGACGCGCTGGTCACCGTCGAGGCCGTCGCGGTCCACCGACCGGCGACCGGCGGGCCGCTCTATCGCGCCGCGTCCGCCGGAGTCGTCGGCACCCCCAGACCGGGCACATCGGCCGGGAGGATCACGTTGCGGGCCGTGCCCTACCACCGCTGGGGGAGCCGCGGACCTGGAGCGATGCGCGTGTGGCTGCCCGTGGCGGAGCGACCGTGACGGGGCTGGGTCTGCCACGCTGGCCTTCGACACTGCACGGACGGATCGGGAGAGCGCGATGAGCACGGCGAGGCGCGGTACCGCAGTGACGATGCACGAGGTCGCCGCGCGGGCGGGGGTGTCCATCAAGACCGTCTCCAACGTGGTCAACGGCTACCAGTACATCCGGCCGGCCACCAAGGAGCGCGTCGAGAAGGCCATCGCCGACCTCGGGTACCAGGTGAACATCTCGGCGCGGAACCTGCGTCGCGGCAAGACCGGCATCATCGGCCTCGCGGTGCCGGAGCTGTCGCTCCCGTACTTCGCCGAGCTCGCGGACTCGGTGATCCGCGCCGCCGAGGCCCGGGGGCTCACCGTCCTCATCGAGCAGACCGGGTCGGTGCGCGAGCGCGAGCTCGAGGTGCTCTCCGGGCAGCGTCGCCACTTCACGGACGGGCTGATCTTCTCGCCGCTGGAGCTCGGCCCGCAGGACGCCGAGGCGCTCCGGGTCGACTACCCGATGGTCCTGCTGGGCGAGCGCATCTTCGGCGGGCCTGCGGACCACGTGACCATGAACAACATCGAGGCCGCGCGGGCCGCCACCCAGCACCTGCTGGACCTGGGGCGCCGCCGCATCGCCGTGATCGGCGCGCACGAGGGGGAGACCGTCGGCTCGGCCGCGCTCCGTGTGCAGGGCTACCGGCAGGCGCTCGAGGAGGCCGGCCTGGAGGTGGACCCCGCGCTCGTCGGCGAGGCAGGCCTGTGGCACCGGGCGACCGGCGCGGAGACGATGAACCGGCTGCTGGACTCGGGCGTCGAGATCGATGCCGTGTTCGGCCTCAACGACGCCCTCGCGCTCGGCGCCCTGCACGCGCTCCACGCGCGTCGCATCGACGTCCCGGGGCAGATCGCGGTGATCGGCTTCGACGACATCGAGGAGACCGCCTACTCCTCGCCGACCCTGACCACCGTGGCCCCCGGTCGCGAGCAGATTGCGACGACGGCGGTGGACCTGCTGCTGGCGCGCATCGAGGAGGTCGAGCCGGGCAGGCCGTTCGAGCAGGTCATCACCGACTTCCAGATCATCGGCCGGGAGTCCACGCTGGGCGAGCAGGCGGCGGCCACCAGCGATGCGGAGCGCGCCGCGACCGTGTGAGGGCGGTCAGGCGGCGCGGGCGTCGAGCGCGGTCAGCCGCTGGTCGACGAGCCAGCCGCTGACCAGCAGCGGGAGGCTGAGCCCGACCAGCGGGAGCAGCACCGTGACGTAGGTGAACGTGACCGCCAGCACGGCGAACGCGACCAGCACGGCCAGGCCCGTCAGCGGGGAGAGCAGGGGCGCGACGGCGACGAACCGCCACGTGCGCGCGGCCGGGACGCCCTCGTACCTGCGCGCGACCGGCACCAGCGTGGCGAGCGCGACGAGCAGGTAGCCGGTGAGCGCCACGACGCCGGCGGTGAGCGCGGCCCGCGCGGGACCGGCGGACGCGGCGGCGAGCACGGACGCGTCGAGCGCCAGCAGCAGGAAGCCCACCGTGAGCGGTGCGCCGAGCACGTTGAGCCGGCGGAAGCCCGCGCGGTACGCGGCCCAGAACTCCTGCCAGAGGTGCTCCGACGGCGTCCCCCCGGCCAGCCTGGCCAGTGCCGCGCCGCCCGCGCCGAGCGCCGGGTAGGCGCCCAGGACGATCCCGCCCGCGAGGGTGCCGAGCGCGACCAGCGCGTTCACGGCGACCAGCTGGGTGGCCACGCGCAGGAACACCATCACGCGCCCGGCCCAGCCGCCGACCGCGAGGTCGTCGTGCGTCGTCGGCAGGCTGCTCACGGCTCCACCACCCGGGTGCCGAGCGTCGCGTTGCCGTCCGCGTCGAGGCCGGCGAACGACAGCGTGCTGACGCCGCGCACCGCGTCGACCGAGGGGAAGACCACGAGCTCGAGGGCAGGGGACGTGAAGTGCCCGTCGCCGCGCGACCGGATCGTCGCGATGAGCGCGTCGTCGATCTGCAGGGTGCGGGAGGTCGCGACCCCGCCGGCGGTGGCCTGGTCGAACGTCACGAGCTCCCAGGTGCCGGCCAGCGCGGCCGGGTCGGTGGGTCGCACGTCGTCGGGCTCCGCGGCGCCGGCCCAGGGCTGCGGCGACACGGCCGGCCAGCCGTCGGCGGTCCACACCAGCCGACGCACCTGCACCTCGTGCTGGGTGGGGTCGCCGGCGTCCCGGACGTGGTGCACCAGCAGCTGGCGGTCGCCGTCGGTGAGCACCGAGGCGTGCCCGGGGGCCAGCCACGCGCGTCCGCCGGCCAGCGCGTGCCCGGCGAGCATGAGGGTGCCGACGAGGGCGGGGTCGCCGTCCAGGTCAGTGAGGTCGCGGCCGGCGCGGTCCACGTAGGGGCCGGTCACGGACTCGGAGACGCCCACCCGCACGTGGTACGTGGAGAACAGCGAGTCGTAGGAGAGGACCAGCGCGTAGCCGCCGCCCGGGCGGGGCAGGACGAACGCGCCCTCCACCGCTCCCTCGACGCTGCGCGGCCGCCGGGCGAGCAGGATCCCAGGCGCGTCGCCGACGGACAGGCCTGAGGCCGGGTCGAGCTCGAGCGCGTGGATGCCGCCGAAGAACGAGCCGTAGACCAGCCAGTGCCGGCCGTCCGTGTCGACCACCGCGTTCGCGTCGATCGCGTTCGGGCCGTCGACGTCGTGCAGGCTCGTCACCACCAGCCCGCGGTCCTCCCACGGTCCCGTCGGGTGCGGCGCGACCGCCAGGCCGATGGCCGAGGTGCGCGAGCCGAACGTCGACGCGGACCAGTACATCCGCCACTCGTCGCCCACCCGCACCACGTCCGGTGCCCACAGCCCGGCGGCGCCGGACCAGTCGGCCCCCGCAGGCGGCACGCCGTCGAGCGCCCACCCGTGGAACTGCCAGGTCACCAGGTCGTCCGAGCGGCGCACCTGCACGCCCGCCCGCACCGGACCGTCCGCCCACGCGTCGGTGGAGAACAGCCAGTACGTGCCGTCGTCGTCGCGGACCGCGGTCGGGTCGTGCGCGTGCCGACCGCCCCAGACGGTGGTGTCGGGAACCATGGGTCAGCCCTTCGAGCCGGTGAGTGCGACGGACTCGATGATCTGCCGCTGGAAGATGAGGAAGACGATGAGGATCGGCAGCAGCGCCACGAAGGACGCGGCCATGATCAGCGGGTAGTCCCGCTGCGTCGCGAACTCCACGTTGAGGTTGGCGATGACCACCTGCAGCGTCTGCCGCTCGGGGGTGTTCAAGTACAGGATCGGCGCCAGGTAGTCGTTCCAGATCGCCATGAACCAGAGGATGAACTGGGCGGCGATGGCCGGCCGGATCATGGGCATGATCATCACGCGGAAGATCTGCAGGTAGGAGGCGCCGTCGATCTTGGCGGCCTCGATCATGGAGTCCGGCACGCTCGACAGGTACTGCCGCAGGAAGAAGATCATGATGATGTTCCCGAACAGCAGCGGCACGATCAGCGGCAGCAGGGTGTCCACCCAGTGCAGCCGGGAGAACATGACGAACTGCGGGATCATGATCGTCGGGTACGGCACCATCAGCCCGGACAGCAGGACGAGGAAGATCGCGTTCTTGTAGGGCAGCCGCAGCTTGGCCAGCGCGAACGCGGCCAGCGCGGAGGTGAGGGACCCCACCACCGTCACCGAGAGCGCGACGATCAGGCTGTTCTGGAAGCCCGACAGGATCGGTGCCTCGCTCCACATGCGGACGAAGGTGTTCCACTGCGGCGGGTCCGGGATCCAGACCGGGGGGAGCGCGAACACCTGCACCTTGGTCTTCAGCGCGGTGGTGAACATCCACAGCAGCGGCGCGAGCATCGCGAGCGAGCCGACGGCGAGCACGGTGAACACGACCACGTTGCCGAGGCGGTTCTGGGAGCTGGCGCTCATCCGGTTCTTCTCGGACGGGCCGGGCTGACCGGGGGTGGTCGTCGGGGGCGTCATCAAGGTCGTGGCCATGGCTGCGTCTCCTGTCTCTCTCAGTCGTTCTCAGTCGATGCTGAAGCTGTTGCGCCGATTGAGGCGGAACTGGATGAAGGTGATGACGAAGACGAGCAGCCCGAGGACGATCGACATCGCCGTGGCGTACCCCATCTGCTGGTACTTGAACGMCTTGCGGACGATGTACCAGACCACCGACGCCGAGCTGAACTCCGGGCCGCCGGCGGGGGTCATGATGTTGATCTCCGTGAAGATCTGGGACCCGGCGATGATGTTGGTGACGACCAGGAAGAACGTCACCGGCCGGACCATGGGCAGCGTGATGTGGCGGAAGCGCTGGAAGGCGTTGGCCCCGTCGAGCGCCGCGGCCTCGTGCAGGGACGCCGGCACCCCCTGGATCGCGGCCAGGTACAGGAGCATCGAGTACCCGAGGCCCTTCCAGATGGCCATGATGATGATCGCGGGCTTGACGGTCGCGGTGTTCTGCAGCCAGTCGGGGCCGTCGATGCCGAACCAGGCGAGCACCTGGTTGATGAGGCCGAAGTCGCCGTTGTAGGCGAACTGCCAGACGATCGCGATGGCGGCCAGCGACGAGATCACCGGCACGTAGTAGATGGTGCGGAACGCGGTGCGTCCGGGGATCCGGCGGTTCATGGCGAGCGCGAGCAGCAGCGAGAGCGCCAGGCCGATCGGGATGCCGATCATGTAGAAGAACGTGTTGTACAGCGAGATGCGGAAGTACTCGTCGCCGAACAGGGTCACGTAGTTGTCGAGGCCGACGAACGTCATCGGGCCCAGACCGTTCCAGCTGGTCAGCGACGCGTACACCGCGAAGCCGATCGGGTAGAGCGTGAAGAGCAGGAACCCCAGGATCGGGGCGGCGACGAACGCGAGCGCCCAGCGGTGCTCGGTGCGGTGCAGGCGGCGGTTGGCCTGCTTCGCTCGTTGCTCGGACGTGAGTCCGGGGGTGGTCGACAGCTGCGTCGCGGTCATCTGGAGAACCTTTCCGGGGGTCCCCGCCGCCCGGAGGCGTGCCCGGGCGGCGGGGACGGGAGGAGGTGGTGCGGCTAGTTGCCGGCCGCGGCCTGCTCGGCCGTGGCGTTCGACTCGTCGAGGAGGGCCTGCATCTTCGGCTGCTCCTCGGCCAGGTAGTCGGCGGCCGTCTGCTCGCCGTCGAGGACGGGCTGGATGTTGGTCCAGAGCTCGTCGTACCACTCGGCGCCGTACGTGAAGGCCGCCGGCATCGCCCGGCCGTAGTCCTGCGCGATGTCCAGGAACTCCTGGCGGTTGGCGGGCTCCGCGCCCTCCTCGGCGGCCCAGGTCTCGGCCATGTCGATGAGGTTCGGGATCTGGATGTTGGCGTCGACCAGCGTCTGCTGGGCGTCGGCGTCGGTGCTCAGGTACGTGACGAGCTTGACCGCGTCGTCGGGCAGCTTCGACGTCGCGGAGACGCCGATGCCGAGCGACCCGAGCCACGTCGCCGCGCCGCCGTCA
Organism: Cellulomonas sp. P1_G12_2; assembly: GCF_056405535.1. Lineage (NCBI taxonomy): Bacteria > Bacillati > Actinomycetota > Actinomycetes > Micrococcales > Cellulomonadaceae > Cellulomonas > Cellulomonas sp. P1_G12_2. The sequence goes on from NZ_JBFUBX010000002.1 coordinate 523,239, forward strand.
CCGACGGTCGGCCAGGGGATCAGGTCGTAGTCGAAGTCGAGGTCGTTGTAGACCGAGACGTCCCACGGACCGACCGGGAAGAAGCCGATCTCGCCGGCCATCCACCGCTGGTACGTGTCGAGCGTCGCGGCGTCGGAGGCCGACGGCGTGACCTTGTCCACGTTGGTGAGGTCCGCGAACTTCTGCAGCGCGTCGGCGAACTCGGGGGTGTCCACGGTGACCTCGGTGCGGTCCGCGTTGGTCCAGTCGCCGCCGTTGCTCCACACCAGCGACTGCAGGTTCCACTGGACGTTGAGCCCGGTGCCCCACTGGTCGACGGCGCCGTCCCCGTCGGTGTCCACGGTCAGCTGCTTGCTGATGTCGACGAACTGCTCCCACGTGAGCGGGGTGTCCTTGTCGGGCAGCGGGATGCCGGCCGCCTCGAGCATCGTCTTGTTGTAGCCGAACGAGAACGGGCCGACGTCCTTGGGCAGCCCGTAGAGCTTGCCGTCGGGGGTGCCCTGGAGCGTGCCGTCGAACCGGTAGGAGTCGACGCCGTAGGGCCAGATGTTGTCCAGGTCGATGCCGCTGGCGTCCACCTGCTCGGTGATGTCCATGAGGATGCCCGAGCTGACGTACGACTGGAGCGTCGCCTGCTCGATGTAGAACACGTCGGGCACGTTGTTGCCGGCCACGGCGGCCTGGAGCTTGGTGGCGTACTGGTCGGCGTCGGTCACGATGACCTTCACCTTGACGCCGGTGTCCTCGGTGTACTTGGCGATGGCGGCCTCGTAGGCCGCCTTCTCGTCCGGTCCACCGCGGAACATGAACGTGATCTGCTTGTCGCCGCCGTCGCTACCGCCGTCGCCGTTGTCGCTGCACGCCGTGAGCGTGAGCGTCCCGGCGACCGCGGCGCACACGGCGCCGGCGATGAGCCTGTTCTTCTTCATCGTCCTGCCTCCCATATCCCAAGGATGTGCGAGGTCACGGTCGCGTCGGGACCGGTGGGGGCTGGTCCGTCAGGGTCGTCGTTGACCTCATTCGCTCTGATCGACGCTGCATCTACAACGTTGATCTACAACGATGTAGAACATGACACGAGAACCGGCGATCGGTCAAGCCACGAACCGGTAACGGCCGGTTGACGTCGTCTGAGCCGCCGTGCATGATGCGTCTACAACGATGTAGAAGCGACCGACGGCGAAGGGGCTGACGATGTCGAAGCACGCTCGGACGCCGCCCATGGGCTGGAACAGCTGGGACTCGTACGGGACCACCGTGACGCAGGACGAGGTCCTCGCGAACGCCCGCGTGCTGGCCGAACGGCTGCTGCCGCACGGCTGGGACACGGTCGTGGTGGACATCGACTGGTACGACCCGGCGGCCCGCGCGCACGGCTACAACGACGGCTCGTCGCTCACGCTCGACGCGTTCGGCCGGCAGCTCCCCGCCGAGAACCGGTTCCCGTCGGCGGTCGGCGGCCGCGGCTTCGGGCCGCTCGCCGACGAGGTGCACGCCCTGGGCCTGCGGTTCGGGGTGCACATGATGCGGGGCATCCCGCGGATCGCGGTCGAGCAGGACTTGCCCGTGGAGGGCACGTCGTGGACCGCCCGCGACGCGGCCGACACGACCTCGGTGTGCCCCTGGAACGACGACAACTACGGGCTCGACCACGACCACCCCGCTGCCCAGGCGTACCTCGACGGGCTCGTCGCGCAGCTCGCCGGCTGGGGCGTCGACTTCCTCAAGGTCGACGACATGCTCGCCCCGTACCACCCCGACGCGGTCGAGGCGTGGGCGCGGGCGATCGAGCGCTCCGGCCGGGACGTCGTGCTCTCCCTGTCGCCCGGCACCCACCTGTCCACCGCGCACGTCGACCACCTGCGCGAGCACGCCCAGATGTGGCGGATCTCCGACGACCTCTGGGACCGCTGGGAGGACGTGCACGCGCAGTTCGCCCGGCTGGCCCGGTGGGCCCCGTTCCAGCAGCCGGGCGGGTGGGCCGACGCCGACATGCTGCCGCTCGGCCGTATCGGCCTGCGCGCCGAGCGTGGAGACGACCGGCAGAGCCGGCTGAACCCGGACGAGCAGCGGAGCATCCTCACGCTCTGGGTGATGGCCCGATCGCCGCTCATGGTCGGCGGCGACCTGCCGACGAGCGACCCCGCGACCCTCGACCTGCTGGCCAACCCCGCCGTCGGCCACGTGCTGCGCGCCGCGACCGGGGGCCGGGAGATCGTCCGGGAGCCCCTCGACGACGGCGAGCTCATCGTCTGGACGGCCGTGGCGGACGCGACCACCTACGTCGCCGTCTTCTGGACCGGCCCCCGGCAGCGGAACGTCTCGCTGCCGCTCTCGTCCCTGGTCGGCCACGCCGCCGCCCGGGACACGTGGACCGCCCGGGACCTGTGGGACCCGGGCACCACCCCTGACCTGCACCCGACCACGTGGGAACCGGAGGGGGCACTCGTCCTCGACGTGCCCTCCCACGGGGTGCGCTGGACCGCACTCGATACCCGACCGAACCAGGAGACCTCATGATCCCCGTCCGACTCACCCTCGACCCGGCCTTCCGGGTCGGCCCGGTCCGCCGGCGCACGTTCGGCTCGTTCGTCGAGCACCTCGGCCGCTGCGTCTACACCGGCATCCACGACCCCGCGCACCCGACGGCCGACGCCGACGGTTTCCGCAAGGACGTGCTCGAGCTGACCCGCGAGCTGGGCGTGAGCACCGTGCGCTACCCCGGCGGCAACTTCGTGTCCGGGTACCGCTGGGAGGACGGCGTCGGCCCCCTCGACCAGCGCCCGGCACGCCTCGACCTCGCATGGCACTCCACCGACCCCAACACGGTCGGCGTCGAGGAGTTCATGCGCTGGGCCAGGCTCGCCGAGGTCGAGCCGATGATGGCCGTCAACCTGGGCACCCGCGGGGTGCAGGAGGCGGTGGACCTGCTCGAGTACTGCAACGTCCGCGGCGGCACCCGCCTGTCCGACCAGCGCCGCGCCAACGGCGCCGAGGACCCCTACGACATCCGCATGTGGTGCCTGGGCAACGAGATGGACGGCCCCTGGCAGATCGGCCACAAGACCGCTTACGAGTACGGCCGCCTCGCCGCCGAGACCGGCCGCGCGATGCGCATGGTCGACCCGGACCTGGAGCTCGTCGCGTGCGGCTCGTCCGGCGTCGCCATCCCGACGTTCGGCGAGTGGGAGCGGATCGTGCTCGGCGAGGCCTACGAGCAGGTCGACCTCATCTCCGCCCACGCGTACTACTGGGAGGAGGACGGCGACCTCGGCTCGTTCCTGGCCTCGGCCGTGGACATGGACCACTTCGTCGAGTCGGTCAGTGCGACCGCGGACGCCGTGCGCGCGCACAAGAAGCTGGACAAGCGGATCCACATCTCGTTCGACGAGTGGAACGTCTGGTACCAGCACCGCGCCGAGTCCAAGCCGCCGACCGGGCACGACTGGCCCGTCGCACCCGTGCTGCTCGAGGACAAGTACAACGTCGCGGACGCCGTCGTCGTCGGGAACCTGCTCATCTCGCTGCTGCGCCACACCGACCGCGTGCACTCGGCGTCGCTGGCGCAGCTGGTCAACGTGATCGCGCCGATCATGACCGAGCCCGGCGGCCGGTCCTGGAAGCAGACGATCTTCCACCCGTTCGCGCAGGCCTCCCGGTACGCGGTGGGCGACGTGCTCCAGGTGGCCGTCGAGTCGCCCACGTACGAGACCGCGAAGTACGGCGACGCGTCGCTGGTCGACGCCGTCGCCACGCGGGACCCCGAGACGGGCGCGGTCGCGCTCTTCGCGGTGAACCGCTCGCTCACGGAGACCGTCACGCTCGAGGTCGACGCCCGCTCGCTGCCCGGCCTGCGCGTGGTCGAGGCGAGCACCCTGTCCAACCCGGACCACACCTGGTCCGCCACGGCCGACGACGACACCTCGGTGGCGCCGCGGGCCAACGCGACCGCGGTCGTGCGGGACGGCCGTCTCGCCGTCGAGGTGCCGCCGGTGTCCTGGAACGTCGTCCGGCTGGGGGTCTGAGAGCGTGCGACGCGTCGTCGTGGCGGGCGCGGTGGCCCTCACCCTGGTGGCGGGGGTCGGTGCCGCGGCCGCCTTGTGGCCCGAGCCTGAGCCCGCCGCGACGGCGCTGTCCCTCGACGGGGACATCCACACCCACGACCCCGCGCTCGTCGCGGGCACCGAGGGTGAGCCCTGGTACGTGTTCTCCACCGGTGACGTCCGCAAGGGCCTCGGCGCACCGCAGATCCGGCGGTCCACCGACGAGGGCCTCACCTGGGAGCTCGTCGGCACGGTCTGGGACGCCGCGACCCGGCCGGAGTGGGCGTACGAGGTCGTGCCCGGCGTGTCGAACTTCTGGGCGCCCGAGGTCATCGAGCACGACGGCACGTTCTACCTCTACTACTCGGCGTCCACGTTCGGCTCCAACCGCTCGGCCATCGGCCTGACGACGAACACGACGCTCGACCCGGACGACCCCGACTACGCCTGGGTGGACCGGGGGCAGGTCATCGCGTCCGAGCCGGGGGAGACGAACTACAACGCGATCGACCCCGGCGTGATCGAGGACGCGGACGGCACGCCGTGGATGGCGTTCGGCTCGTTCTGGGGCGGGATCCAGCTGGTCGAGCTGTCGTGGCCGTCCGGCAAGCCGGTCGAGGGGGCGTCGCCGGAGACGATCGCCAGCCGCACGTCGCCGCCGAACGCGATCGAGGCGCCCTACCTGGTGCGGCACGACGACTGGTACTACCTGTTCGTGTCCCGCGACTCCTGCTGCCAGGGCACCGACTCGACCTACAACATGGCGGTCGGGCGCGCCAAGGAGGTCACCGGGCCGTACGTCGACCGCTCCGGCAAGGACATGACGCTGGACGGCGGTGAGCAGCTGCTGACCTCGGACGGCGACATGGTGGGCCCCGGGGGACAGTCGGTCTCCCGCGGGTACCTCGCGTTCCACTACTACGACGCGGCCGCCGGGGGTGACTTCCGGCTCGAGATCCGGGAGCTGGACTGGGACGACGAGGGCTGGCCGGTGGCGACGACCGCTCCCTAGAGGGGACGCTCCAGCACGTAGTCGTCCTCGACCCGGGCGCCGACCGTGAAGTGCTTGGTGCCGACGATGGCGAAGCCCGATCGCACGTAGAACGCCTGCGCCCGCGCGTTCTGCTGGTTGACGCCCAGCCACATCCCCTGCGCGCCGCGCTCCCGGGCTGCCTCCAGCGAGGCCGTCATCAGCGCGTGCGCGACGCCCGCCCCGTGGTGGTCGGGGTGCACGTAGCACTTGGACAGCTCGATGGTCGGGCGCAGGTGCAGGGCGGCCTGCACGTCGTCGTCGGCCGGCTCGCCCGCGACGAGCATGGTGTACCCGACCAGGACACCGTCCTGCGCGACGAGCACGTCGCGGGACGGGTCGTCCAGGTACTGGGCGAACCGGTCCACGGAGAGCACGGTGTCGATGAACGCCTGCTGGTCCTGCGCGGTCGACCCGGGCGGGCAGGCGAGCGGGAACGTGAGCGCGGCCAGGGCGGCCAGGTGGTCCAGGTCCGCGGGGACGGCCGGGCGGACCGTCGACTCGAGGGTGGTCACAGGAGGTCCTCTCCGTCGTGGGTGCCGCGCCAGGACCGCAGCAGCGCGCGCGTGACGAGCCCTCCGGCCCACGCGAGGCCGGCCAGGCTGGCGACGGTGGTGCCGCGGCGGGCGTTGCGGCGGCGGTTGCGGAACTCGCGGACCGGCCAGCCCACCTCGGCGGCGTACCGGCGCAGGCGGCGGTCGGGGTTGATCGCGCAGGGGAAGCCGACCTCGGACAGGATCGCGACGTCGTTGGTCGAGTCGCCGTACGCGTACGACGCCGCCAGGTCGATGCCCTCGCGCTCGGCCAGCGCGCGCACCGCGTCGGCCTTGGCCTGGCCGTGCAGCATGTCTCCGACCAGCCGGCCGGTGTAGAACCCGTCCTCGTGCTCGGCGACCGTGCCCAGCGCGCCCGTCGCGCCGAGCCGCCGCGCGATCAGGGAGCCGATCTCCACCGGCGTCGCCGTGACCAGCCAGACCGAGTGGCCGGCCGCGATGTGCTGGTCGAGGAGCCGCTGCGTGCCGGGGTAGATGCGCAGGCAGAGCACCTCGTCGTAGATGTCCTCCGCGATGGCGGTGACCTCGGCGACGGAGTGGCCGCGCATGATCGACAGCGCGCGGCTGCGGACCTCGTCGATCTGATGCTTGTTCTCCCCGAACGTCAGGTACCGGAACTGGTGCAGCCCGAACTCGACGAGGTCCCGCTTGCGGAAGAACCCGCGCCGGTACAGGCCGACCGCCAGGTGGAACGAGCTGGCCCCGCGGATGATCGTGTTGTCGACGTCGAAGAAGGCACCGGTGCCGGGACCGTCCGGACCGGCCCCGGGGTCCCGCAGCACGGGAGCGGGGGCGGTGGTGTTCCCGGACGCCTGACGCACCCGGTCACTGTAACGACGGTCGAGCGCGCTGGTGGCACGGGGCAGCCGCCGACCCCGTGAGACGGTGGGGCCATGACGCGTGTGGTGCTCTACGGCCGAGCCGGCTGCCATCTGTGCGACGAGGCGCGCGAGGTGGTGCGCGCGGTGTGCGCCGAGACGGGCGACCAGTGGTCCGAGGTCGACATCGACACCGACCCCTCCTCCGGCCGGGACCTGGTCGACGAGCTGGGCGAGCTGGTGCCGGTGGTCGAGGTCGACGGCGTCCGGCAGGGGTACTGGCGCATCGATGCGGCACGTCTGCGCCGAACCCTTACCGCCGCCGGTCCGCGCCCCCTAGCCTGACCCCCAGGGCCCGGGCGACCGGGTCCACAGGGCGTCGCAGGAGTCGATGTGGACACGCAGCGGAGGGCCGGGGAGCCCGGTGCGAGCGGGCGCGCCCGCGCGCGTGACGTGCCACCCGCCACGGTCGCGCGCCTGCCCGGGTACCTGCAGGCTCTGCGCGGGCTCGCCGCGGACGGCGTGGTCACCACGTCCTCGGAGGAGCTGGCCGCCGGAGCGGGGGTCACCCCGGCGCAGCTGCGCAAGGACCTGTCGTTCCTCGGGTCGTACGGGCGCCGCGGGGTCGGGTACGGCGTCGTGCACCTCTCCGAGCAGATCGCGGTGGTCCTCGGCCTGACCACGCAGCGCAGGGTCGTCATCGTCGGCATCGGCAACCTGGGGCACGCGCTGGCCAGCTACTCGGTGTTCGCCGAGCGCGGGTTCGCGGTGGTGGGGCTGGTCGACGCCGACCCCAAGGTGGTCGGGACCACCGTGGCGGGGCTCGTGGTGCAGCCGCCCGAGGAGCTGGCCGCGGTGGTGAGCGGGTCCGACGTGACCATCGGCATCATCGCCACCCCGGCGGCGGTCGCGCAGGACGTGTGCGACGCGCTCGTCGCGGCCGGCGTCGTCGGCATCCTCACGTTCGCGCCGCGAGCCCTGCGCGTGCCGCCGACCGTGGACCTGCGGGCCGTGGACGTGGCCTCCGAGCTGCAGATCCTCGCGTTCCACGACCGGCGTCGCGCCGGGACGGGTGCGTGAGCATGCGAACGGCCGGGTCCGTGAGGGACCCGGCCGTTCGCGTGGGACGAGCTGTGTCAGCCCTTGATGATGGAGACGTCGAGCGCGATGACGACCTTGTCCGACACCAGCACGCCGCCGGCCTCGAGGGCCGCGTTCCAGGTGAGGTCGAAGTCCTTGCGGGAGATCGTGACGGAGGCCTCGAACCCGGCGCGGGTGTTGCCGAACGGGTCCACCGCGGTGCCGTTGAACTCGGTCTCGAGCTCGACGCGCTGCGTGACGCCGTGGATGGTGAGGTCACCGGCGATGACGTAGTTCTTGCCGGCCTCGCGGACCTCGGTGGAGACGAACGTCCACTGGCCGAACTTCTCGACGTCGAAGAAGTCGCCGCTCTTGAGGTGGCCGTCGCGGTTGGCGTCGCCCGTGGTGACGGTCGACGGGTCCAGCGTGACGGAGACCGACGTGCTCGCCAGGTCGTCGCCGACGACGACCGTGCCCTCGGTGACCGCGACGGTGCCGCGGACCTTGGAGATGCCGGCGTGCCGGACGGTGAACGCGGCCTCGGTGTGCGAGGCGTCGACGGCCCAGGTGCCGGTGGTGAGGCCGGTCGGGATGGCGGTGGCGGTGGTGCTCATGGGGTGTCCTCCGTGGTTGTTGAACTGTCAACCAAACTGTTAGTTCAAAGTTGTACTACACTCTGGGGGAGGGCGCAACCCCATGCCCAGGAACGGAGGCCCCGTCGTGACCACTGACACACCGGCCACCACGCGGACGGTCGAGTGGCTGACGGCCGAGCAGCAGACCCACTGGCGCGCGTTCCGTGGCGGCACCGCGCGGCTGTTCGCGGCGCTCGAGCACGAGCTGGAGCGCGACACCGGGCTGTCCACGCACGAGTACGAGGTGCTGGTCCGGCTGTCGGAGACCTCCGACCGGACCCTGCGCATGGCGCAGCTCGCCGACAACCTCGCGCACTCGCGCAGCCGGCTGACCCACACCATCCGGCGCATGGAGGAGCAGGGGCTGGTCGAGCGTCTGCCCTGCATCGAGGACGCGCGCGGCGTGAACTGCACCATGACGGAGAAGGGCTGGCAGGTCCTGGTCGCCTCCGCGCCGAGCCACGTCCAGTCGGTGCGGGACCACCTCGTCGACGTGCTCACGCCCGAGCAGTTCGCCGCGCTCGGCGACGCCATGGAGACGGTCCGCCTGCACCTCACGGGTGGCGCGTGTCACGTCGAGTGACCCCGCCCCGTGGCCGTGCCGCACAGGAGTCTTTGCGACACTGAGCCCATGGTCGCGACCACGATCCACCTGATGCGGCACGGCGAGGTGCACAACCCCCGCGGCGTGCTCTACGGACGGCTGCCCGGCTACCGGCTCTCGGAGCGCGGCCTGGCGATGGCGGACATGGTGGCTGCGCACCTCGCTGGGCCGGTCCGTCGCGACGTCGTCGCCGTGATCGCGTCCCCGCTGCAGCGCGCGCAGGAGACCGCCGGACCCATCGCGGCCGCGTTCGACGTCGAGATCGGCACCGACGAGCGGCTCATCGAGGCGGGCAACCACTTCGAGGGCAAGACGTTCGGCGTCGGCGACGGCTCGCTGCGCCACCCGGAGCACTGGCCGTACCTGCGCAACCCGTTCCGGCCGTCCTGGGGGGAGCCGTACACGGAGCAGGTGGAGCGGATGCTCGCCGCCGTGGCCGCCGCGCGCCAGGTGGCCCGGGGGCATGAGGCCGTGCTGGTCAGCCACCAGCTGCCCGTCTGGGTCACCCGCCTGTCGCTCGAGAACCGGCACCTGTGGCACGACCCCCGCAAGAGGCAGTGCTCGGTGGCCTCGCTGACGAGCCTGCGGTACGAGGGCGACACCCTCGTCGGCGTCGGCTACAGCGAGCCCGCCGCCTCGCTGCTGCCGGGCGTCTCGTCGGTCGCGGGGGCCTGACGTGCGCGGTCGCACCCTGCTGGTGGGCACCGTCGCGCTCCTCCTGCTCGCCGGCTGCACGGGGGGCGCCCAGGAGAACCCCGACGACGTCGCCGACCAGGGCTACCAGTCCGGGGACGGCAGCACGACCACGTGGGCCGAGGGCGACCGCACCGGGCCGCTCGAGCTCGCCGGCACCGACTTCGAGGGCACCGCGCAGGACGTGGCCGACTGGCGCGGCGACGTCGTCGTCCTCAACACCTGGTACGCCAACTGCCCGCCGTGCCGCGCCGAGGCCCCCGACCTCGCCGCCCTGTCCACCGACTACGCGGCCGACGGCGTGCAGGTGCTCGGCATCAACCGGACCGACGACGCCGGCACCGCGCTGGCGTTCGAGCGCCAGTTCGAGGTCCCGTACCCGAGCCTCGCGGACACCGACGGCGCCGCGATCGCGGCCCTGCAGGGCACCGTCCCGATCAACGCCGTGCCGACGACCGTGGTGCTCGACCGCTCGGGCAAGGTGGCCGGGCGGATCCTGGGCCTCGCCGACCCGTCCACGCTCCGCTCGATGATCGACGAGCTCCTCGCCGAGCCGGCGCCGACGACGTGATGCTCGCCGACGCCGGCGACGCCTTCGGCCAGACCGTCGCCTCCGGGTCGCTGCTCCTGGCCGTCCCGGTCGCGCTGATCGCCGGGCTGGTGTCGTTCGCGTCGCCGTGCGTGCTGCCGCTGGTGCCCGCCTACGTCGGGTACCTCGGGGGCATGACCGGCTCGGCCCAGAGCGCCTTCTCGGAGGGCAGCACGCTCGTCCGCACCGCCGCCCCCGCGCGCAGCCGCGTGCTGCTCGGCGTCGCCCTGTTCGTCGCCGGGTTCACCGCCGTGTTCGTCGCGCTGGCCGCGCTCGCGGGCTCGCTCGGCGGGGTGCTCGTGGAGTACCAGGACGTCATCACGCGGGTGCTCGGCGTCGTCGTCATCGTGCTCGGCCTCGGGTTCCTCGGGCTCATCCCGTTCCTGCAGAACGAGAAGCGCGTGCACCTCGCGCCGCGCGCCGGCCTCTGGGGTGCGCCGCTGCTGGGGATCACGTTCGGGCTCGGCTGGGTGCCCTGCATCGGCCCGACGCTCGCGGCGATCCTCACGCTCTCGCTCGACGGCGGCTCGGCAGGCCGCGGCGCGCTCCTGGCCGTGGCGTTCTGCGTCGGGCTCGGGCTTCCGTTCCTGCTGGTCGCCCTGTTCGTGGACCGGAGCAAGGGCGCCCTCGGGTTCCTGCGCCGGCACCGCCTGGCGATCATGCGCTTCGGCGGCGCGATGCTCGTGATCCTGGGCCTCGCGCTGGTCACCGGCGTGTGGGGCACCTGGGCGTCCTGGCTGCAGGGCGTCCTCGTCGGCGGCGACCCGTTCGTGCCGGTGGTGTGACGTGACGACGCACCGACCCGAGGGCCTGTCCGACGTCTTCATGGAGCCGACCGAGGCTCCCACGTCCGCCCCGCCGACCCTTCCGACGCTCGGGCTCGTCGGCTGGCTGCGCTGGGCGTGGCGCCAGCTCACGAGCATGCGCGTCGCGCTCCTGCTGCTCATGCTCCTGGCGGTCGCGGCCGTGCCCGGCACCGTGTGGCCGCAGCGCGCGCAGGACACCGCCAAGGTCGCGACGTACATCTCCGACCACCCGACCACCGGCCCCTGGCTCGACCGGCTCGGGTTCTTCGACGTGTACTCGTCGGTCTGGTTCTCCGCGATCTACCTCCTGCTGTTCGTCTCGCTCGTCGGCTGCATCCTGCCGCGCACCAGGGTGCACCTCGCGGGCGTGCGCGGCCGGCCGCCCCGAGCGCCCCGGCGTTTCACTCGGTTCCCCTCGCAGGGTTCGGGGGCGCTCGACGTCCCCCCGTCGCGGGCCGCCGAGCACTCGGCCACCGTGCTGCGCTCCGGCTGGCGCTGGTTGCCGTTCGTCCCGACCTACCGCGTCGACACCCGCGACGAGGGCGGCGGCACCTGGTCCGTCTCGGCGGAGCGCGGCTACCTGCGCGAGACCGGCAACCTCGTCTTCCACCTCGCGCTGGTCGGGCTGCTCATCTCGGTGGCCACCGGGCAGGTGCTGCACTACCGCGGGCAGGCGATCGTCGTGCAGGGCCGCGGGTTCGCGAACGCCCAGGTGGACTACGACACGTTCGAGCAGGGCACCGCCTTCTCGCCGTCGAACCTCGTCCCGTTCACGCTGCGGCTCGACGAGTTCGAGTCCCGCTTCGACCCCGACACGCTCCAGTCGCGCGACTTCACCGCGCACGTCACGCTCACCAACCCCGGCGAGGAGCCGGTGGCGGAGACCATCAAGGTCAACCACCCCCTCGACGCGGGCGGCGCGAAGGTCTACCTGCAGGGCAACGGGTACGCACCCGACATCACCGTCCACGACGCCGCCGGCGAGGTGGCCTTCTCCGGCCCCACCCCGTTCCTGCCGCAGGACGAGGTCTACACGTCCCGTGGCGTGCTCAAGGTGCCGGACGTCTCGGGCGACCAGGAGCAGATCGGCATCGTCGGCTACCTGCTCCCCACCGCGCAGGAGGTGGGCGAGGACCTCTACCGGTCGATCGACCCGCAACCGACCGACCCGTTGCTCGTGCTCTCGGTCTGGTCCGGGAACCTCGGGCTCGACACCGGCGTGCCGCAGAACGTCTACCAGCTGGACGAGGCGCGGATGACCCAGGCTGTCGACGACGACGGCACCACGGTCACGCTCTACGTGCGCCCGGGGGAGACGGTCGACCTGCCCGACGGGCTCGGCACCCTCACGTTCAACGGCCTGCCCCGGTACGTGGCGCTCGACCTGCGGCACGACCCCGCACTGCCGTTCGTGCTCGTCTTCGCCCTGCTCGCCTTCGCGGGGCTCGCGACCTCGCTCTTCGCCCCGCGGCGACGCCTCTGGCTCCGGTTCGCACCAGGCGGCGGCGAGGACACCGGTCGTACAGTGGTGACCGCGGCCGGGCTGGCGCGCGGCGACGACGTGGGCCTCCAGCCCGAGCTCGACAGGGTGCTCGCGCAGACCCTCGCCCAGACCGACGACGGATCCCCGGTCGCCCCCCGCGGCCCGACCTCTGGAGAGAGCACGCCATGACCACCGGTGACCTGAGCACCCTGCTCGTGTGGGGTGCCGCCACGGCGTTCACCATCGCGCTCATCGCGTTCAGCGCCGACCTCGCGCGGATCGCCGAGCGTTCCCAGCGACGCGTCCCCGAGCTCGCCACCGCGGGCGCCGTGCGCGATTCCCGGCCTGCGACCGCCATCAGCGGCTCCGAGGAGCAGAGCGCGCCCGGCCGGTCGGTGCGAGCCGAGGGCATCGCCCGGTCCACGACGGTGCTCGGCCTGGTCATGCTCTTCGCCGGCATCGTGCTGCGCGGGATCGCCGCCGGTCGCTGGCCGACCGCCAACATGTACGAGTTCACGATCGTCGGCGTCTTCGTGGCGGTCCTCGTGCTCACCCTCGTGCAGCGCCGCCGGATCATCGCGTTCGTCGGCGTGCTCGTCACGGGCATGGCGGTGCTCGCGCTCGTGCTCGCGCTGAACGCCTTCTTCATCCAGGCCGACCAGGTGCAGCCCGCCCTGCAGAGCTACTGGCTGATCATCCACGTCGGCGTCGCGATCACCGCGACCGGCATCTTCACGGTCGCGTTCGCGGCGTCGGTGCTCCAGGTGCTGAAGAGCTACCGCGAAGAGGCCGCCGCCGACGCTCCCGCGGTGGCCGTGGGTGCGTCCGGCCAGCCGGTCGCAGCCTCCTCTGGCGCCGCGCGCGCCGACCGGGTCCGCCGGGTCGTCGGCGGGCGCCGGTTCGGGTGGCTCGAGCAGGTGCCCGGCTCGCGTGAGCTCGAGGCCATGTCGTTCCGGCTCAACGCGATCGCGTTCGTCCTGTGGACCCTCACGCTCATCGGCGGGGCCATCTGGGCGGAGCACGCCTGGGGTCGGTACTGGGGCTGGGACCCCAAGGAGGTCGGCACGTTCGTGGCGTGGGTCGTGTACGCGGCCTACCTGCACGCCCGGACCACCCGCGGCTGGAGCGGACGGCGGGCGGCGTACTTCGTGTTCGTCGGCTACGCGGTGGTGCTGGCCAACTTCACGGTCGTCAACCTGGTGGTCACCGGGAAGCACTCGTACTCGGGCGTCTGACCGTCGCAGTCGGACCCGTCACGGAGCCGAGGGCGGCGGCGGCGCGTCGCCCGAGGCGCCGGGGTCGGTCCGCCGGCGGTCCTCGTCGAGCCGCCACAGGAACTCGGGGTCGTCGTCGGGAGCCGTCGGCCGCCTGCTCTGTCGCGGCGTGCCCGGCTGCCCGGCGGCCGCGGTGCGTCGGGACCACCGCACGGCGAGCCACCCGAGCGCACCCAGCAGCGGCACGAAGAGGATCAGCAGGACCCAGAAGGCCGGGTGCACCCCGAGCCGCTCCTCGGCGGTGCTGCGGACGACGTCGAACACGCAGTAGACGGTCAGTCCGATGATCAGCAGGACGGCGAGGTTCCTCACCTCGTCAGACTAGACGCCGCTCGGCGGACGGGCGCCCCCGCGGAGCGTCCTACGCTGGGACCGTGCCTTTCGTCGTCTACTCGGTCCTGCGCCTCGCCCTCTTCGGTGCCTGCCTCGGTCTGCTCTGGTGGGCCGGCCTGCGGTCGTGGCTCGTGGCCGTCGTCGCCGCGTTCCTGGCGTGGGGGCTGTCGTACGTGCTGCTCAGCGGCCCGCGGGACGCCGCTGCGCGTCAGCTGGCCGAGCGTGCGGAGCGTCGGCGACAGGCCGGGGACAAGACGGTTCTCGGCAGGCGCGCGCAGGAGGACGCCGACGTCGAGGACGCGGCCGACGAGGCCACGCGGACGCAGGACTCCTAGAGTGCCAGGCCCAGCCCCAGGAGGACGCCGAACCCCAGCTCCAGCATCCCGGTCCCGGCGAGCACGGGGACCAGCGCGCGGCCGCGGGCGCCGAGCAGCACGGTGACCGCGAGGACGACCGCCGGCGCCAGCAGGAGCAGGACGAGGAGCGTCCACGGCGACGCGAACGCGCACACGATCCCGCCGAGCAGGACGGGCAGGATCACCAGCCCGGCGTAGGCGCGTCGGGCCAGGCGGTCACCGAGCCGCACGGCGAGGGTGCGCTTGCCGACGAGGGCGTCGGTGGGGATGTCGCGCAGGTTGTTGGCCATGAGGAGGGCGCACGCGAGCATGCCGACGGACACCGCACCGACCCAGGCGGGCCACGAGAGCTCGTCGGCCTGCGTGTACGTGGTGCCGAGCACCGCGACGAGGCCGAAGAAGGTGAACACGCCGACCTCGCCGAGCCCGAGGTAGCCGTAGGGGTTCTTGCCGCCGGTGTACCCCCAGGCCGCCGCGATCGCGATCACCCCGACGCCGAGCAGCCACCAGTAGCCGCTCACGTACACCAGCGCGAGCCCGAAGAGGCCGGCGACGCCGAACGCCGCGAACGCCGCGGCCTTGACGGTGCCCGGGCTGGCGGTGCCGGACGCGGTGAGCCGCAGCGGGCCTACGCGGTCGACGTCGGTGCCGCGGATGCCGTCGGAGTAGTCGTTGGCGTAGTTCACGCCCACCTGCAGCGCGAGCGCCACACCGAGCGCCAGCGCGCCACTGCCGAGGTCGGCCTCGCCGAGCTGGGCCGCCGCACCGGTGCCGACGAGCACGGGGGCCGCGGCGGCCGGGAGCGTCCGCGGTCGTGCACCCTGCACCCAGTCGCTGGCTGTCGTCACGGGGAGGTCCTCTCGAGGTGGCGGGCGGCGAGCAGCGTGGCGGCCCGACGGTCGATCTTGCCCGGCCCGCGCAGCGGGAGCGAGTCCGCGAGCACGAGGTGCCGCGGCGCGTGGGCGGCACCGAGCCTGTCGGTGACGGCGGCGCGGGCGTCGGCGAGCGAGGGCGGGGCGACGTCGGGCCGCGGGACGACGACGGCGACGACCAGCTGACCCCACTCGCTGTCCGGGATCCCGACGACGCACACCTCGCCGACGCCGGGCAGGCCGGTGAGCACCGACTCCACGGGCCCGGGCGGCACCTTGACGCCCCCGGTGACCAGCACGTCGTCCGCGCGACCGAGCACGTGCAGAGTCCCCCCGGTCCACGTGCCCACGTCGGTGGTCCGCAGGTGGCGGACGCCGTCCACCTGCACGAACGCGGCCGCGTCGAGGTCCGGACGCCCGAGGTAGCCGTCCGCCAGCACGGGACCGGCCAGCAGGATCCGTCCGTCGGGGTCGAGGTGCACGGACACGCCGTCCAGCGGTCGTCCGTCGTACACGCACCCGCCGCAGGTCTCCGACATGCCGTAGGTGGTGACCACGCGGACGTGCGCGGCGGTGGCGCGGGCCAGCAGGTCCGGACTCGTCGCGGCGCCGCCGAGCAGCACGGCGTCGAACGAGGCGAGGGCGGTCGTCGCGGCGGGGTCGTCGAGCAGCCGTACCAGCTGCGTGGGCACCAGGGAGGTGTACCGCGGTCGTGTCCCGGCCATCGCGTCGGCGGCCGCCACGAAGTCGGGCGCGCGGAACGGTCCCGAGGTCATCGCCACCGGCACCGTGCCCGCCAGCACCGAGCGGACCAGCACCTGCAGCCCGGCCACGTGGTGCACGGGCAGCGCCAGCAGCCACTGCCCGGGGCCGGAGAGCCGGGCGCCGGTGGCGGCGGCCGACGCGCGCAGGGCAGATCCCGACAGCAGCACGGCGCGGGGATCGCCCGTGGAACCCGAGGTGCGCACCACCACGGCGACCGCGTCGGGGACCTCGGTGGCGTCGACCGCACCCGGCGACACGGCCGGTCCGGTGCCGGTCAGCGCGGCCTCGAGCGCAGGGAGCAGGATCTCCGGCCGCGCGGGGACGTCACGCAGGGGCCGGCTCACCCGCCCAGCGTAGGTCCGTCTGCGCGCGCCTCCGCCCGGGCGAGGCGTCGTCACGCCGTAGAGTGTCGCGCGATTCACACCCGAAGGAGCACCGTGCCGTCCGTCCTCACCGCCTCGCCCGCCCGCCGTCGGGCAGCCGTGCTCGTGGCCCTCACCGCCGGCGCCACGCTCGCGCTCGGCGCGTGCAGCGGACCGCCGAGCGACCCCACGCCGGTCGCCCCCGTGACGCAGGCTCCCGTCATCGAGCCCGCGAAGGCAGCTCCGCCCGCACCCGTCGTCCCGCCGCGCTGGCCGCTCACGGGTGTCACCGCCCCGGAGGCTTCCACGCGACCGGCGCTCGCGATCAAGGTGGAGAACTCGACGGAGGCCCGCCCGCAGACCGGTCTCGACCAGGCGGACGTCGTCTGGGAGCAGGTCGTCGAGGGTGGCATCACCCGGTTCGTCGCGGTGTACCAGTCGCAGGTGCCCGCCGAGGTGGGCCCGATCCGCTCGGTCCGGCCGATGGACCCGGCGATCGCCGCGCCGCTGCACGGCCTCATCGCCTTCTCCGGCGGTCAGCAGCCGTTCGTCCAGGCGTTGAAGAACGCGGGTCTGCAGACGATCAGCATGGACGCGGGCGCGGGCGGCTTCTACCGCAAGAAGGGCGTCGGTCCGGCGCCGCACAACGTCTACGGCACGCCCCAGACGTTCTGGGACCAGGCCGACGGCAGCCACTCCGCCGCGCCGGCCGCGCAGTTCGTCATCGCGAAGGTGCCCGAGAAGGCCACCGCGGTGGTCTCCGGAGGCCCGTCGTCGACCGTGGCCGTGCGCCTCTCCGGCTTCGCGCGGCCCACCTGGACCTGGGACGCGGGGACGGCGACGTGGCTGCGCGCGGAGGGTGCCACCCCGGCGACCGTGCGGTCCGGCGCCCGGATCGCCGCGACGAACGTCGTGACGCTCAAGGTCCGCCTCATCGACTCCGGCACCAAGGACCCCGCCGGCAACCCGGTCCCGGAGACCGTGCTCGAGGGCACGGGCGACGCGACCGTCTCGTCCGGGGGCAAGACGGTCACCGGCACGTGGACCAAGGCAGGCACGGACGCGGTCCTCACGCTCGCGACGCCCGACGGTGCCGTGATGACGCTCGCGCCCGGGACGACGTGGGTAGAGCTGGTGCCGACGACCTCGGGCGCCGTCACGATCAGTTGAGAAGACCCGGGCCGGCCGGTACGGCAGCCTGGTGCAGTGCAGGTGGACGACGGGGGAACGCGATGACGACGACGACACGACGACGGACGGGGGGCGTAGCGGCGCTGCTCGCGGCGCTGGCGCTGGCCGTCGCGGGCTGCAGCTCACCGCAGGAACCGCCGCAGGAGTCGCCGCCGCCCGTGGTGCAGGGGCCGACGATCGCGCCGGACAAGGGGCCGGCGCCGGTGCCGGTCGTCCCGCCCACCTGGCCGTTGACCGGGGTGGCGGGGGAGCCGGCTGCGCGACCGTCGCTCTCGGTGAAGATCGAGAACACCGCGGTGGCGCGCCCGCAGACCGGGCTGGAGCAGGCGGACGTCGTCTGGGAGACCATCGTCGAGTTCGACGTGTCGCGGTTCATCGCGGTGTACCACTCGCAGGTGCCGGCCGAGGTGGGCCCGATCCGCTCGGTCCGGCCGATGGACCCCGTCATCGTGGCGCCGATGCACGGGCTGCTCGCGTTCTCGGGTGGCCAGCAGGGCATCCTCGATCTCGTGGCGGCCAGCGGCGTGCAGATGATCAGCCACGACGCGGGAGCGCCCGGCATGTACCGGACCAAGGACCGTGCGGCGCCGCACAACGTGTACGGCACCCCGCAGACGTTCTGGGACCAGGCCGACGCCAACCACCAGGCGCCGCCCGGCGAGCAGTTCACGTTCGCGCGTAGCGCCGACCGCGCCGCGGCCGTCGTGAGCGGCACGCCGGCGAACACCCTGTCGTTCCGGCTCTCACCCGCGTCCAACCCGACGTGGGGCTGGGACGCGGGCAGCGGCACCTGGGCGCGGTCGGAGGGCGCGGCACCCGCGACGGCACGCAGCGGAGCGCGGCTGACCGCCGTCAACGTCGTGTCGATCACGGCCGACCACCCGAACTCCGGCTTCGGTGCGCAGGGTGGCGCCCCGGTGCCGACCTACTCGCTCGTGGGCGCCGGCGACGGCGTCGTCGCGACGGGCGGCAAGACCGTGGCCGTCCGGTGGCAGAAGGACTCGCAGGACGCACCGATGCGGCTGTTCACGGCGGACGGGAAGCCCGCGGACCTGGCGCCCGGGAACACCTGGGTCGAGCTCGTGCCGGCCGGGAGCGGGTCGCTCACCGTCGGCTGATCCGGAGAGGTTGTCCGCCCACGGGATGATCTCCGGGGGCGGGTTGGCCACCCCAGGGCGGGAGCACGACGGGCCTGCGGACCGATGCCCGAGGTCGGGTGCGCGGACGAGGCTGGACGCATGGCCAGTCTCACCCACCCGCACCCCACACCCGTCGAGCACGACGTCCGGTCGCTCGGCGCGGTCATCGTCTCGGCCGTCGTCCTCGTCGCGCTGCTCGTCGGCGCCGCGGGCGTCCTCGGCTCGATCGTCGACCTCGCCGGCTGGGCCCTGTCCAGCAGCTAGTACGCGTACGGGAAGCCCGACCAGTCGGGCTCGCGGCGCTGCAGGAACGCGTCGCGCCCCTCGACCGCCTCGTCGGTCATGTACGCCAGCCGGGTCGCCTCGCCGGCGAACACCTGCTGCCCCGCCAGGCCGTCGTCCGCCAGGTTGAACGCGAACTTCAGCATGCGGATGGCCTGCGGCGACTTGGTCGCCATGATCCGGGCGTACTCCAGCCCGGCCTCCTCGAGCTGCGCGTGGTCGACCACGTCGTTGACCGCGCCCCACGCGAGCGCCTGCTCCGCCGAGTACTCGCGGGCCAGGAAGAAGATCTCTCGGGCACGCTTCTGCCCCACCTGCCGCGCCAGCAGCGCCGACCCGTAGCCGCCGTCGAACGAGCCCACGTTGGCGTCGGTCTGCATGAACCGGGCGTGCTCGCGGCTGGCGATGCTGAGGTCGGCGACGACGTGCAGCGAGTGACCGCCCCCGGCCGCCCACCCGTTCACGAGCGCGACGACGACCTTGGGCATGGTCCGGATCAGGCGCTGGACCTCGAGGATGTGCAGGCGGCCGGCGCGTGCGGGGTCCACGTCCCGCGCGGTCTCGCCCGACGCGTACTGGTAGCCCGAGCGACCGCGGATGCGCTGGTCGCCGCCGGAGCAGAACGCCCAGACGCCGTCCTTCGGGCTCGGGCCGTTGCCGGTGAGCAGGACGGTGCCGACGTCGGAGGTCGTCCGCGCGTGGTCGAGCACCCGGTAGAGCTCGTCGACCGTGTGCGGCCGGAAGGCGTTGCGGACCTCCGGGCGGTCGAACGCGACGCGGACGACGGGCAGGTCCCGCGCGACCGCGCCGGAGGCCACCTGGTCCGCGCTCGGGCGGGCGAACCCGCGGTGGTAGGTGAGGTCGGTGAGGTCGTCGAACCCGTCGACCGTGCGCCAGCGCGTCGGGTCGAAGGTCTCGGAGACGGAGTCCGGCAGCGGAGGCAGGGTCACGGCGGCAGCCTAACCGCGCAGACGCGTTCTGGTACGCTTGTACCAGAACGTGCGCGGGACGGCGGAGGTTGCCACCCGGCGCGCACGCGGAGGTGCACACCATGGCCTGGATCGTCCTCGTCCTGTCCGGCATGCTCGAGGCCGGCTGGGCGCTCAGCCTCAA
This sequence comes from Cellulomonas sp. P1_G12_2, assembly GCF_056405535.1. Classification (NCBI taxonomy): domain Bacteria; kingdom Bacillati; phylum Actinomycetota; class Actinomycetes; order Micrococcales; family Cellulomonadaceae; genus Cellulomonas; species Cellulomonas sp. P1_G12_2. The sequence continues at coordinate 543,261 of NZ_JBFUBX010000002.1, forward strand.
GGCGTCCGACGGCTTCACCAAGCTCGTGCCCAGCGTGATGTTCGTGGTCTTCGCGGTCCTCTCGCTCGGTGGCCTCTCCTGGGCGCTGAAGTCGCTCCCGGTGGGCGTCGCCTACGGAGTCTGGGTCGGCATCGGGGCGGCGCTCACCGCGGTGCTCGCGGTCGTCCTGTTCCACGAGACCGTCTCGGTGCTGAAGATCGTGTCGCTCGTGCTCATCGTCGCCGGCGTCGTGGGCCTCAACCTCTCCTCGGCTGGTGCGCACGCATGAGCGGGCGGGGCGTGCGGGGCAAGGGCGCGCGCCGCCGGGAGGAGCTGGCCCGCGCGGCCGCGACCCTGATGCTGCGCGAGGGGCCGGGTGCCCTCACGCACCGGCGCGTCGCGCTCGAGGCAGGGGCCTCGCTCTCGGCCACCACGTACTACTTCGCGTCGCTCGACGAGCTGGCGGCGGCGGCCGGCAGCGCGCTCGCCGACGCATGGGCCGAGCACGCCCGGGCCGTCGTCGCGCGCGCCCCGGCCGTCACCGTGCGCGACGACCCGGAGACGGCCGCCGGCGTGCTGGCCGACGCCGTGCTGCCGCCCGGGGACGACACCGAGGTGCGCAGCCACTACGAGCACCTGCTCGGCGCCGGTCGGCACCCCGCGCTCGCGGCCGCGTTCGCCGGCGGCCGCTCCGTGGTCGACGGCGTCCTCGCCGAGCTCGTCGCGCGGGTCGGGGCGCCCACGTCGGCAGCGGTGACGATCGCGCTGGTCGACGGGGCCGTCGTCACGGCGCTGACCGAGCGACGGGACGTGCGGGGGACGGCGCGCGCGATCCTGGTCGCGGCGTGGGGTCGATGACCGGCGTCGTACGCTGACGGGATGCCGAACGACCCCGCTGACCTGCACGTCTGGTCGTTGCCGCTGCGGACGCAGTTCCGCGGGCTGACCGTCCGGGACGGTGTGCTGGTGCGGGGCGCGGCGGGCTGGGGCGAGTTCAGCCCGTTCTGGGACTACGACGCCGAGGAGTCCGTTGCCTGGTGGCGCGCAGCGCGGGAGGCTGCCGACGAGGGCTGGCCGGCGCCGGTGCGCAGCCGGGTCCCGGTGAACGTGACCGTGCCCGCGGTCGACGCCGAGACGGCCCACCGGATCGTGCGCTCCTCCGGCGGGTGCCGGACCGCGAAGGTCAAGGTCGCCGAGCCGGGACAGTCGCTCGCCGACGAGGTGGCCCGGCTGGAGGCGGTCCGCGACGCACTCGGCCCCGGCGGGGCCGTCCGCGTCGACGCCAACGCGGCGTGGGACGTCGACACCGCCGTCAGCCGGCTGGCCGCCCTCGACCGCGCCGCCGGAGGCCTCGAGTACGCGGAGCAGCCGGTGCCCGGCGTCGACGACCTCGCCGCGCTGCGACGCCGCACGCACGTGCCGATCGCCGCCGACGAGTCGATCCGCCGCGCGCAGGACCCGCTCGCCGTCGCGCGGGCGCACGCGGCCGACGTCGTCGTGCTCAAGGTCCAGCCGCTCGGCGGGGTGCGTGCCTGCCTCGAGCTGGCCGAGCGCATCGGCCTGCCGGTCGTCGTCTCGTCCGCCCTCGAGTCGTCCGTGGGACTCGCCGCCGGCGTCGCGCTCGCCGCCGCGCTCCCGGACCTGCCCTACGCCTGCGGTCTGGCCACCGCGCAGCTGTTCACCTCCGACCTGGTGGACCGGCCGTTCCTGCCGGTCGACGGCATGCTCGACGTCCGCCGGACCGCGCCCGACCCGGTGCTCCTGGCCGACGCGGCGGGATCACCCGAGCTCACGGACCGCTGGCGCGCGCGCGTCGCGGCCGTCCGGGCTCGGGCATGATGGCGGGCGTGCCGACGACGACCGCCCTCGATCCCGACCCGGCGACGACGGCGGCCCGCGTGATCGTGCAGGCGCTCGCGGCCCTCGGTGTCGAGGACGTGGTGCTCGCCCCCGGGTCGCGCAGCGCACCGCTGGCCTACGCGATCGCGGACGCCGCCCGCCCGGACGGTGAGCGGCCCGCCGGAGCCCCGAGCCTGCGCCTGCACGTGCGCGTGGACGAGCGCACGGCCGCGTTCCTGGCGGTCGGGCTCGCCCGGGCGTCCGCCCACGGCGACGGCGACCAGGTGCAGGCGGCCAGGCCGGTCGCCGTGGTCACCACGTCGGGGACCGCGGTGGCCAACCTGCACCCGGCGGTGCTCGAGGCGCACCACAGCGGGCTGCCCCTCCTGCTCCTCACCGCCGACCGCCCGCACGAGCTGCGCGGCACGGGCGCCAACCAGACCACCGACCAGGTGGGCATCTTCGCCGGCGCGGTGCGCCTCGCCGTCGACGTCCCGGCCCCCGTCGGCCGCGCCGACGAGGCGCGCAGCCTGCGCCGCACGATCTCCCGCGCGGTGGCCGCCGCCACGGGCGCGCGCACCGGCGACCCGGGACCGGTGCACCTCGACCTCGCGTTCCGGGAGCCCCTGGTGCCCGGCGACAGCCCGTGGCCCGCGCCGTCGACCGCGGGTCTGACGGTGGTGCAGGCCCGGCACGTGCCGCCGAGCTCGACCACGGGAGCCGTGCCTGCGGTCGCGGACCCCACGGCCCCCGCGCGTCGCGGGGGAGTGCCGACCGTGCTCGTCGCCGGGGACGGCGCCGGGCCGACCGCGCGCCGGCTCGCGGAGGCCAACGGCTGGCCCCTGCTGGCCGAGCCGTCCTCCGGGGCGCGCGGAGGCTCCCACTCGATCGCGGCCTACCGCCTGCTGCTGGCGCACCCGCTGCTGGGCGGAGCCGTCCGCCGGGCCGTCGTGCTCGGGCGGCCCACGCTGTCGCGCCCGGTGCAGCAGCTGCTGGCCCGTGAGGACGTCGAGGTGATCGTCGTCGCCCCGCGCGGCGCCGACTGGCCCGACGCGCCGCGCAACGCCGCCGACGTGCTCCTCGAGCCGCCCGCCCGCATGCGGCAGGGGCGGATGCCCGCACCGGCCGGCTGGCTCGACTCGTGGCGCGCGGCCGACACGGCGGCGGGGTCGGCCATCGACGCGGTGCTGGACGGGCTCGATGCGGGGCGCCGGTCGCGCAGCGGCACCCGCGTGACCGGTCCGGCGCTCGCACGCGTCGTCGCGCAGGTCAGCGGGGCTGACGACGCCCTCGTCGTCGGATCGTCGAACCCCGTGCGCGACCTGGACCTCGTGGCGCGCTGGGACACGCCGCCCGTGGTCCTGGCCAACCGTGGCCTCGCGGGCATCGACGGCACGGTCTCCACCGCGGTCGGAGCGGCGCTCGGGCTGCCCACCCGCCGGGTCCGCGCACTCCTCGGCGACCTCACGTTCCTGCACGACGTCGGCGGACTGCTGCGAGGCCCGCTCGAGGCACCCGTGCACCTGCAGCTCGTGGTGGCCAACGACGACGGGGGCTCGATCTTCTCGACGCTCGAACCGGGGGAGCCCGCGCGCGCGGACGTGTTCGAGCGCGTGTTCGGCACCCCGCACGGCGCGGACCTCGCGGCGCTCTGCGCGGGCTACGGCGTCCGGCACACGCGTGTCAGCGACGTCGACGGCCTGCTCCCGGCGCTGGCGTCGCCGGGTCCGGGCCTGAGCGTGGTGGAGGTCCGGGTCGACCGCACGGGCCGCCGCGCGCTCGGCGAGCGGCTCGCGGACGAGGTCGCGCAGGCCGTCGACGCAGCCCTCGCCGGCTGAGGGTCCATGCGAAACTCGCAGCGGATTCCCAGGTTCCACGAAGGGTCCCTCCAGCGCGACCGGGTCTGATGGTCGTCGACGAAGGAGGGCACCCCCGATGACCACCACCCCGGAGAACGGCGCGGCAGACCAGACGCCCGCAGCCGACCAGCACCCCCAGGCGCAGCCGACGCAGCCGCTGCCGCCCGTGAACCCGACGCAGCCGTTGCCGGTCCACGCCACCCAGCCGCTGCCCGTGCACCCCCGCCCGGCGCACCCCACCAACCCGTTCCTCCCGCCGCACCCGGCCGCACCGGCCGACCAGCGCGCGGCGTACGAGGCGGCCCAGCGGCAGGCGGCCCAGCAGCAGGCGTCGCAGATGGACCAGTTCGAGGCCGTCCGACGCGCCCAGTGGGAGGCCGCGCAGCGCGCCGCCGCGCAGGACCCCGCCACCGCTCCGCAGGCTGCCTACCAGCCCGCGGCGGCCTACGCCGGGGGGCCGGCGCCGCAGGCTCCGGTCCCCCCGCAGCGCAAGCGCAGCCTGTGGCTCCCCGTCACGTCGGCGGCTGCCGCCGCCGCGATCGTCGCGGCGATCGCGACCGTCGGGATCACGCAGGGGCTGTCCGACGACGAGGTGGCCGGCAACCGCCCGGCCTCGCTCGCGACCATCGGGCAGTCGACCAACGACACGGTCCCCGTGGCCGGGTCGACGTCGGAGGACCCGGACTGGCAGGCGGTCGCCCAGGCGGTCCAGCAGTCGGTCGTCGCCATCCAGGTCAGCACCGGCAACGGCGGCGGCGCGGAGGGCTCGGGCGTGATCATCGACGACGCCGGCCACATCGTCACCAACAACCACGTGGTCGCCGGCGCGGACGGCGAGGTCCAGGTCACGCTGACCGACGGGCGCCTGTTCGACGCCACGATCGTCGGCACCGACGCGACCACGGACCTGGCGGTCATCAAGCTCAAGGACGCCCCGGACGACCTCAAGGCCGCGGCCCTCGGCGACTCGTCGAAGGTGGTCGTCGGCCAGCCGGTCATGGCGGTCGGCAACCCGCTCGGCCTGGCCAACACGGTCACCACGGGCATCGTCTCGGCGGTCGACCGTCCGGTCTCCACGTCCGGCGACAGCACCAGCGAGGCCACGGTCACCAACGCGATCCAGATCGACGCGGCCGTCAACCCCGGCAACTCGGGTGGTCCGCTGTTCGACGCGCAGGGCCGCGTCATCGGCATCAACTCCTCGATCGCGACGCTGTCGAGCGAGTCCGGGTCGATCGGCCTCGGCTTCGCCATCCCGGTGGACCTGGTGAAGAACATCTCCTCGCAGCTCATCGACGACGGCACGGCGGAGCACGCGTTCCTCGGCGTCTCCCTGTCCGACGGCACGGCCACCGCCGACGGCGTGACGCGTCGCGGCGCGGTCGTGGAGCAGGTCACGGACGGCTCCCCGGCGGCGAAGGCCGAGCTCCGGGCGAAGGACGCGATCGTCGCGATCGACGGTGACGCCGTCGGCGGCGCCGAGTCCCTCACCGCCTACGTGCGGGCGCTCCCGTCCGGCACCGACGTCACCCTGACGGTCGTCCGCGACGGCAAGACGATCGAGGTCGACGTGACCCTGGCGGTCCGCCCGGAGACGGCCCAGTCGGAGCCGCAGCAGCAGGCGCCGGACCAGCAGCAGGCACCGGACGAGCAGCAGGCGCCGGACGACCAGCAGGGCCAGAACGGTTTCCCCGAGGGGATGAGCCCCGACGAGCTGTGGGAGTGGTTCCAGCAGCAGCAGGAGCAGCAGGGCCAGGGCTGAGCACCGCCCCCTGATCGCCGGCGGCCGCCGGGTCGTTCGTCCCCCACGGACCCCTGGCCGCCGGCCCCCCGGCCGGGACGTCAGCTGTCGCTGGCGTCCCGGCCGAGCGCGTACCGCATGGGGACCAGCTTGGCCTCGGACTCCGCGACCTCGGCGGCGGGGTCGGACGCGGCGACGACGCCGCAGCCCGCGAACAGCCGGACACGGCGCGGGTCGGCCGGGTCGACCGCGGCCGAGCGCAGCGCGATGCCCCACTCGCCGTCGCCGTCGGCGCCGAACCAGCCGACCGGCCCGGCGTACCGGGCGCGGTCCATGCCCTCGATGCTGCGGATGAGCTCGCGGGCCGCCGCGGTCGGCGTGCCGCACACGGCGGCCGTCGGGTGCAGGGCCGCCGCGAGCGCGAGCGAGGACGGGTGCGCCGCGTCGCCGCTCGGAGCCGTGAGGACGCCGGTGACGTCCGACGCCAGGTGCAGGACGTTGGGCAGGTGCAGGACGAACGGCACGTCCGGCACGTTGGTCGACGAGCAGAACGGCTCGAGCGCGTGCGCCACCGAGGTCACCGCGTACTCGTGCTCCTCGAGGTCCTTCGAGGAGTGCGCGAGGATCGCGGCGCGGGCCATGTCCGCCGCGTCGTCCCCGGTGCGCCGGATCGTGCCGGCGAGCACGCGCGAGGTGACCAGGCCCTTCTCGGACCGGACCAGCAGCTCGGGCGTCGCGCCGATCATGCCGTCGACGCTGAACGTCCAGCAGGACGGGTACTGCACGGCCAGCCGCTCGAGGGCCCAGCGGGCGTCCACGGGGTTCTCGGTGCGCGCGTGCACGTCCCTCGCCAGCACCACCTTGTCCACCTCGCCGGCCTTGATCGCGGCGATCCCGCGGGCGACCACCTCGCGCCACCCGTCCGCGCTCACCGCGCCGTCCGAGTAGACGACCGTCCCCGGGTCGACGGGCGGGACCCGCGGCCCGACGACGTCGGCGAGCCTCGGCGCCGCACCCAGCCGGGCGCCTGTGGTGATCGAGGTGAGCCACGTGCGACCGCCGCGGCGGCCGACGATCACGCTCGGCACGACGATCACGCTTCCCGCAGGCGAGTCCTCGTCGAACGCGAAGGAGCCGAACGCCACCGGCCCGGTCCCGGGCAGCTGGACCTCGTCCCGCACGATCGCGTGCGCCAGGACGTCCTGCCAGGCGCGCTCGGCGTCGGCGAACCGGTCCGGTCCGCTGACGGGGATGCGCAGGGTCTCGCCCCACGCCACCAGTCCGTCGCCCCGGCGCACCCACGCGAGCGGCGCCTGCGACGGCAGCAGGCCGAGCAGGTCCAGGGGGTCCGTGTTCACCGCATCGGTCGTCCCGCCGAGCGCGTCCAGCGCGACCGTGCGGACCACGAGCGGGTACGGGACCGCGTCCGCGGGGGCGGAGGTCTGCGTACTCATCGGTACCAGCGTATGCCTCGGTCGCCGGTGCTCCCTGTCGAAGGGGCGCGCCGGACCTGCGACGATGGACACATGTCCCGTGCCTCCCTCGACAAGGACCCCCAGGACGTCGCCGCCATGTTCGACGCGGTGGCCCACCGCTACGACCGGACCAACGACGTCATCTCGCTCGGTCAGGACCGTGCCTGGCGCAAGGCGACCCTCAAGGCCGTCGGCGCCCAGCCCGGCGAGACCGTGCTCGACCTCGCCGCCGGCACGGGCACGTCGTCGGAGCCGATGGCCGACGCGGGCGTCCGCGTCGTCGCGTGCGACCTGTCCGTCGGCATGCTCGAGGTGGGCAAGCGCAGGCGCCCCGACCTGGCGTTCGTCGCCGGCGACGCGCTGCACCTCCCGTTCGCCGACGAGTCGTTCGACGCGGTGACCATGTCGTTCGGCCTGCGCAACGTGCAGGACGTCGAGACCGCCCTGGGTGAGCTGCTGCGGGTGACCAAGCCGGGTGGTCGACTGGTGGTCTGCGAGTTCTCCCGCCCCACCTTCACGCCGTTCCGGGTGATCTACCAGAACTACCTGATGCGGGCGCTGCCGCCCGTCGCCCGCGCGGTCTCCAAGGAGCCCGAGGCGTACGTGTACCTGGCGGAGTCCATCCGCGAGTGGCCGGACCAGAACGCCCTGGGCCTGCTCATCAAGCACTCCGGGTGGTCCCACGTGGCCTACCGGAACCTCTCCGGCGGCATCGTCGCCCTGCACCGCGGCACCCGTCCGGCCGCAGAGGGCATCGCCCGTTCGGCGTAGCCCCAGAACGGTCCGGTTCGCGCGCCTTCGTCCTCTGGCCTCCGAAGTGTTGGGGTGGTAGCCCCTGCGTGACTCTCCACCTTCGGATGATGACGGTTCTCAACCGCTCAGTTCCGCGCGCCTACTGCCGAGAGCCTCTGCGCCGGTCGTCTTCGCCGGCCACGGCTACGGGAGGACGGACATGCGCAAGACGACGAAGGGCGCCATCGCGGTTGGCGCGGGAGTGGCACTGCTGCTGGGCGGCGCGGGCACGATGGCGTACTGGACCGACTCCTCGGACCTGGACTCCAACACCACCGTCACGGCGGGCAACCTGGACCTCGCGCCCGTCGCGGCGTCCGCGGCCTGGACCTGGAAGACCGGCGGCCAGACGTTCGTGCCGGCGACCTCGCGCATCGTGCCGGGCGACACGGTCGTCTTCACGCAGCGCTACACGGTGACCGCGCAGGGCGACCGACTCAAGGCGCAGCTCATGGTCAACGGTGTGCCGACGAAGACGGCGCACACGCCGGTCAACCCCGCCAACGTGCTGGACGACAAGCTGGTCCTCACGCCGCTGGTCACCGTGGTCGGCACGCTGCCCGCCGGTGTGGTCGTGGCTGCGACCAACGACTCGCTGACGGTCACCAACCCGGGCGCCGCCGCGCTCACGTTCCAGGTGGACGTCAAGGTCGAGGTCGAGTTCCCGTTCGGAACGGCTGACGCCCAGAACGGGACCACGCAGTCGGTCGATCTCTCCAAGACGACCATCTCGCTCAACCAGACCGTCTGACGTCCGTCGTCCGGGATCTGATCAGGGGTTGATGACATGAGGCTGTCGACCCGCGCCCCCGCCGTGGCCGCCGTGGCCGTCGCACTGCTCCTCGTGGGCAGCGCGACGGCCTACGGGTCCTGGGCGCGCTCGAGGCCGCTCGACAGCAACGCGACGATCAGCTCCGGGACGATCGGCCTGACAGCGGCCTGGACCAGCCCGCTGTCCACGACACAGATGTGGCCGGGCCAGTCCCGGGTCGGGACGGTGAGGCTCACACACTCCGGCAACGGCCGCTGGAACTACGCCGTCGCGGTGGCGGCGTCGGGCGCGCTCGCACCCGACACGACGTTCGCCCTGACCACCAGCACGGGTCCCGGTGTCTGCGGGACCACCCCGATCACCCCGGGGGCGTGGTCCACCACGACGTACGCCACCGGCACGTCGGTCGACGTGTGCGTGACCGTGACCCTGTCGCCGACCGCGCCGAGCGCGAGCCAGGGGCGCCCGCTCTCGATCCAGGTGACCGGGTCCGCGCGAAACCAGCCCACGTACTGAGCGGCTGGCCGGAGAACCGCACCCCGACTCGACCACGAGACACGAAGGAGGACCGCCGGATGGACTCCCCTCTGCGCCGACGTGGCCTCTCCGTGCTCGTCGTCGTCCTCGCTCTCGTGCTCGTGCCGGTCGGTGCCGCGTGGGCCTTCTGGGTCGTGAGTGCTACCGCGCTGTCGTCCACGGGCGGGGCTGCCACGGTGCCCCCGGCGACCGGCTTCGTCTGCACGGAGAACGGGGACACCGGTGTCACGGTGACCTGGGGCGCCGCAAGCCCCGCCGCACCCACCGCGTACGGCTACACGGTGAGCTTCACCCAGGCGGGACCGGTGTGGAACGGGTCGATCGACGCCGGGGCCGCACTGACCACCAACCTGACCCCGACCTCGCTTCCCGGCTCCCACAACGGGGCGGTCGTCGCGAACGTCACCACCCGCTACACACCGACCGCGCCCGGTGCGGCGACGTGGACGTCCGTGCCCTCGAACAGCGACTCGGTCTACGTGAAGACGAAGGTCTTCTTCTTCTTCTTCCAGTACCAGGCTCTGGACTGCACCCCATGAGCGACACCGTGACCCGGATCGAGACCGAACCCACCCCTGGGCCCGCCACGACGCGACGCGGTCCGTGGTCGCGGGTGGGCACGGTCCTCAGCTCGGTGGCCCTCGGCGCGGTCGTCGTCGTCGCCCTCGCGATGATCGTGGTGCCGGCTCTGCTGCGCGCCACGCCCTACACGGTGCTCACCGGCAGCATGGCGCCTGCGATCCCGCCGGGTTCCCTCGTCGTGGTGCGTCCCGTGCCCTTCGAGGGCATCGCGATGGGTGACGTCGTGACGTACCAGCTCCGGTCGGGCGAGCCGACGGTCGTCACGCACCGGGTGGTGGGTGTCGGTACCCGCGGCGACGGTGAGACCGTCCTCACGCTGCGGGGCGACGCGAACCCGGCTCCCGACACCGAACCCGTCACGGACGTCCAGGTGCGCGGCGTCGTGGCCTACGACCTGCCGTACCTCGGCTACGTGAACCTGTGGGTCGGTGTGAACCGGCCCGGTTGGCTGCTCAGGACCGCGGCCGGCCTGCTCATCGGCTACGGCGTCGTGCTCCTGCTGGGCGGGCTGCGGGACAAGCTCCGCGCACGGCCGGACGACCCGGCGCGCGCCGACGAGGGCGACGCTGCACGGATCGAGCGCGGCACCTCGTGACCGGGCGCGTCGGTCGCAGCCTGACCGTGATCGGCGCGGTGCTCGTCACCGTCGGCGCGATGGCGATGCCGGCCCAGGCGGCGGAGCAGCTGGAGCTCTCCTCCGACGGCACGCACTGGTCGGGGTCCCTGCCCGACGAGGTGTTCGACGTCCCGCAGTTCGCGGTGCCCGGCGACGTGATCACGTCGGAGCTCTGGGTGCGCAACAGCTCCGAGCTCCCGACCCGGGTCCAGCTCACCGTCGCGGACGACCTCGGCTCGGCACCGGGCCGCCTCGCAGGGGAGCTCAGCCTCGCGATCGACGGCACCCCCGCGGTGGGCGGGGAGCTGTGGGTAGGTCCTGCGCTGCCGGCGGGCGCCGCGGTGCGCATCTCGCTCGTCGTGACCGTCAGCACGTCGGCGCGGGGCGCCGTCCGGCTCGACACGACCTCGGTGCTCTCGACCGTGTCCTTGGTGCAGACCGGGCCCGGGACCGTGGCGGCTCCCGGGGGCGCGCGACCCCCGAGCGGGAACCTGGCGCGGACGGGCCTCGACGCAGCGCGTGCACTCGCCGCGGCCACGGGCGCGGTCGGGCTCGGTGTCCTGCTGACCGCCGCCGGTCGTCGTCGGCACCCCACGCACGACTGACGCCTCGGGACCCGCGCGCGCCGGCCTCTGTCCGGCTGGGCGGCGCGGGTGAACAATGGTCGTCGCCTGCCCTCTTCGGCGGATTCTTCATGGGGTCGACCAGCAGTTCACAGCGAGTTCGACACCCTCGTCCGCGAGGTTAGGAAAGCCTTCGCAGACAGCCCTTGGGGCGCTGGTTACACTCGCCGGAGCAGTGCGTGAACAACGTCACAAGTGGGGTCCCCAGTGGTTGATGCAGCGATGGATGACGCGGACGTCATCGTCGTCGGCGCGGGCCCAGCGGGGTCAGCCGCCGCGTTCCACTGCGCCTCCGCGGGCCTGGACGTGCTGCTCCTGGAGAAGTCGGAGTTCCCCCGGGACAAGGTGTGCGGGGACGGCCTGACGCCCCGCGCGGTCGCCGAGCTGGTGCGGATGGGGCTGCCCATCCGCGAGCAGGACGGCTGGATCCGCAACGTGGGGCTGCGCGTGATCGGCGGCGGCCACCGCCTCGAGCTGGCGTGGCCCGAGCTGTCCAGCTACCCCTCGTACGGGCTCGCCAAGTCCCGGATGTCCCTGGACCACACGCTGGCCGACCACGCGCGGTCCGCGGGCGCCAAGCTGCAGGAGCGCACCAACGTCACCGGACCGGTGCGCGACGAGCGCTCGGGACGGGTCGTCGGGGTGCACGCCAAGGTCGACGGCGAGACGGTCACGTACCGCGCGCCGGTCGTCATCGCCGCCGACGGGGTCTCCGCCCGGCTGGCGACCGGGATGGGCCTGGAGAAGCGCATGAACCGCCCCATGGGCGTCGCGGTCCGCACCTACTTCCAGACACCGCGGCACGACGACCCGTGGATGGAGAGCCACCTCGAGCTCCGCGACGACGACGGCAACCTGATGCCCGGGTACGGCTGGATCTTCTCGCTCGGCGACGGCACCGCGAACGTCGGGCTCGGCTCGGTGGCCTCCACGGCGGCGCCGACGAAGGTCGACTACAAGAAGCTGTTCGCCACCTGGATGCGGCACGTGCCCGCCGAGTGGGAGTTCACCCCGGACAACCAGGTGGGGCCGGTCAAGGGTGCGGCCCTGCCCATGGGGTTCAACCGGGGACCGCTCTACGGCAACGGCCTCCTGCTCGCGGGCGACTCCGCGGGGATGATCAGCCCGTTCAACGGCGAGGGCATCGCGTACGGCCTGCAGGCCGGCCGGGTCGCGGCCGACGCCATCTCCCAGGGCCTCGCCCGCGGCACCGCCGCCGGTCGGGAGCGCGCGTTCGCCACGTACCAGGGCAGGATGAAGGACGACCTCGGTGGCTACTACACGCTCGGCCGGGTGTTCGTCCGGCTGATCGAGCACCCCGAGGTGATGCGGGTGTGCACGCGGTACGGTCTGCCGCGGCCGCTCGTCATGAAGTTCGTGCTCAAGCTCCTCTCCGACTGCTACGAGCCCAAGGGCGGTGACCTGGTGGACCGGGTGATCGCCGGCCTGGCGCGGATCGCCCCGGCCGCATGAGGCCGCCGACCACAAAGAAGTGGAGTGACGCACGATGAACAACCCGTACGTCCCGCTGCTCTTCCTCATGGGCATCGCCGCCGTGCTCGCCCTCGGTGGCGTGGGCGCGAGCGTGATCCTGGGACCCAAGCGGTACAACCGCGCCAAGCTCGAGGCGTACGAGTGCGGCATCGAGCCCACCCCGCACGCCATCGGCGGCGGCCGCTTCCCGATCAAGTACTACCTGGTCGCGATGACGTTCATCGTCTTCGACATCGAGGTGGTCTTCCTCTACCCGTGGGCCGTGAGCTTCGCGGACCTGGCCCTGTTCGGGCTGGTCGCGATGATCGGCTTCCTCGTGCTCATCACGGTCCCGTTCGTCTACGAGTGGAAGCGCGGCGGGTTCGAGTGGGACTGATCGCTGCTGTTCCCCAGGAGGTTTGAGATGGGCATCGAAGAGGCACCGTCGGGGTTCCTGCTCACGACGGTCGAGGACCTCGTGGGGTACTTCCGCAAGGCGTCGCTCTGGCCGGTCACGTTCGGGCTGGCGTGCTGCGCCATCGAGATGATGGCCGCCGGCGCCAGCCGGTTCGACATCTCGCGGTTCGGCATGGAGGTGTTCCGCGCATCCCCGCGACAGGCGGACCTCATGATCGTCGCCGGTCGCGTGAGCCAGAAGATGGCGCCCGTGGTGCGTCAGGTCTACGACCAGATGTCCGAGCCGAAGTGGGTGCTCTCCATGGGCGTCTGCGCCAGCTCCGGTGGCATGTTCAACAACTACGCGATCGTGCAGGGCGTCGACCACATCATCCCGGTCGACATCTACCTGCCCGGCTGCCCGCCGCGGCCCGAGATGCTCATCAACGCGATCCTGGCGCTGCACGAGCAGATCGAGAACGAGCCGCTCGGCGGCAACCGCAAGGCGGCGGCCGCGGCCGCCGAGGCCGCCGCGCTGGCCGCGACGCCGACGTCGCAGATGACGGGGCTGCTCAAGTGACCGAGAAGACCGACGCCGCCGACGCCGCGAAGCCTGGTGGCGGGAGTGACTCGACGACCGCCGCGCAGCCGACCAGCGAGGCCGCGCTCGAGGCCGGCTCGCAGAACGTCCCCGCCGAGGGGCGGACCCAGATCGAGGTCGTCGACGTCCGCCGCGGCATGTTCGGTGCCACCGGCTCGGGCGACACCTCCGGCTACGGCGGGCTCGTCACCGCGATCGCGCTGCCCGGCCCCAGCGAGCGGCCCTACGGCGGCTGGTTCGACGAGGTCGTGGACATCCTCACCGAGGTGCTCGACGAGTCCGGCACCACCTACGCGGCCGCGGTCGAGTCGGTCGTCGTCGACCGCGAGGAGCTCACGCTGCACGTGGCGCGCGAGCACATCGTCGAGGTGTCGCAGGTGCTCCGGGACGACCAGGACCTGCGGTTCGAGCTCAGCCTCGGCGTCTCGGGCGTGCACTACCCGCACGACGCCGGCCGTGAGCTGCACGCGGTCTACCACCTGGTCTCAGTGACCCACTCGCGTCGGCTGCGGCTCGAGGTCGCGGTCTCCGACTCGGACCCGCACCTGCCGTCGACCGTGTCGGTGTACCCGGCCAACGACTGGCACGAGCGCGAGACCTACGACTTCTTCGGGTTGATCTTCGACGGACACCCGGGTCTGGCCCGCATCGAGATGCCCGACGACTGGCCGGGCCACCCGCAGCGCAAGGACTACCCCCTCGGGGGCATCCCGGTCGAGTACAAGGGCGCCACCGTGCCGCCCCCGGACCAGCGGAGGTCGTACCGATGACCACCCAGACACCCCGTTCCACCGCGCACGTCGTCGACGCCGACACCGAGGGCGTCCCCTCGTTCGAGGCGTCCGGCGGCGACTGGTCCGAGATCGCCGAGGAGGCCGCCCGCCTCGGCGAGGAGCGGATCGTCGTCAACATGGGCCCGCAGCACCCGTCGACCCACGGCGTGCTCCGGCTCATGCTCGAGATCGACGGCGAGACGGTGACCGAGGCCCGCGCGGGCATCGGCTACCTGCACACCGGCATCGAGAAGAACATGGAGTTCCGCACCTGGACCCAGGGCGTGACCTTCTGCACGCGCATGGACTACGTGGCGCCGCTGTTCCAGGAGACCGCGTACTGCCTCGCGGTCGAGAAGCTGCTCGGCATCACCGACGACGTGCCCGAGCGGGCCACCGTCATCCGGGTGCTGATGATGGAGCTCAACCGGATCACGTCGCACCTCGTCTGCCTGGCCACCGGCGGCAACGAGCTGGGCGCCACGACGATCATGACCGTGGGCTTCACCGCCCGCGAGGAGATCCTCAAGATCTTCGAGCTGATCTCCGGCCTGCGCATGAACCACGCGTACATCCGTCCGGGCGGGGTCGCGCAGGACATCCCGCCGGGCGCGATCGACACGATCCGCGAGGCGCTGGTGCTCGTCCGCGGCTACTTCAAGCAGCTCGAAGACCTGATGATGGCCAACCCGATCCTGCACCTGCGGCTCAAGGACGTCGGCTACCTGGGCCTGTCCGGCTGCATGGCGCTCGGGATCACCGGGCCGGTGCTCCGGTCGGCCGGGCTGCCCTACGACGTGCGCAAGGCCAACCCGTACTGCGGGTACGAGACGTACGACTTCGACGTCCCCGTGGCGCAGTCGGCGGACTCCTGGGGGCGCCTCGTGCTCCGCGTCGAGGAGTGCTACCAGTCGATGAAGATCGTCGAGCAGACCCTGGACCGCCTGCAGAAGATGGGCCCCGGGCCGGTCATGGTCGAGGACAAGAAGATCGCCTGGCCCGCGCAGCTGGCCATCGGGTCGGACGGCATGGGCAACTCCCTCGACCACATCCGGGAGATCATGGGCACCTCGATGGAGGCCCTGATCCACCACTTCAAGCTGGTCACCGAGGGTTTCCGCGTGCCGGCGGGCCAGGTGTTCCAGACGGTCGAGCACCCTCGTGGAGAGCTCGGCGTGCACCTGGTGTCCGACGGGGGGACGCGGCCGTACCGCGCGCACTTCCGCGACCCGAGCTTCAACAACCTGCAGGCCACGTCGATCATGTGCGAGGGCGGGCAGGTGGCCGACGTTGTCGTCGCCGTCGCGTCCCTCGACCCGGTGCTGGGAGGGGTGGACCGCTGATGTCGATCGAGACCGGCAGGACCCACAAGACCGCGTACGACGCGGACACGCACGCGCGACTGACGGCGGACTCGGACGCGATCGTCGCCCGCTACCCGCAGGCACGGTCGGCCCTGCTGCCGATGCTGCACCTGGTGCAGTCCGAGGACGGCTACGTCAGCCCCCGCGGGATCGCGTTCTGCGCGGCCCACCTCGGCCTGTCCACCGCCGAGGTGTCCGCGGTCGCGACCTTCTACACGCAGTACAAGCGGCACCCCAACGGCACGTACACGGTCGGCGTCTGCACCAACACGCTGTGCGCGATCATGGGCGGCGACGCCATCTGGGAGGACCTCTCGGACCACCTGGGCATCGGGCACGACGAGACCACCGACGACGGGGTCATCACCCTCGAGCGCGTCGAGTGCAACGCGGCCTGCGACTACGCACCCGTCGTGATGGTCAACTGGGAGTTCTTCGACAACCAGACCCCGGACAGCGCCCGGCAGATCGCCGACGACCTCACCGCCGGCAAGGCGGTCGTCCCCACGCGTGGGGCAGCGAGCGTCTGCTCGTTCAAGGAGATGTCCCGCGTGCTGGCCGGTTTCGGCGACGGACGGGCCGACGAGGGCGTCGGGGCCGGTGCGCCGACCCTGCGCGGCGTCGAGCTGGCCCGGGCCGAGCACTGGACGGCTCCCGAGCTCCCGACCGGCACGACGGCGGCACCCGCCGGCAGCACCGAGCCGAAGGTCGGCGGTGAGCAGTCGAGCGCCGAGCGCCCGGTCACCACCCCGGCCGACACCTCGCCCGCCGCCGAGCGCAAGAAGCAGTCCTCCGACGACGCGAAGGAGTCGTGATGGCGACGACCCTCACCCCGGTCCTCACGGACACGTGGGACGCCGACCGCTCCTGGACGCTCGCCTCGTACGAGGACGCCGGCGGCTACCGGGGCCTGCGCAAGGCGCTCAGCCTGCCGGCCGCCGACGTCGTCACCATGGTCAAGGACTCCGGCCTGCGCGGCCGCGGGGGAGCCGGCTTCCCGACGGGCATGAAGTGGGGCTTCCTGCCCGCGCCCGACGGCGGACCCCGCTACCTCGTGGTGAACGCGGACGAGTCCGAGCCGGGGACCTGCAAGGACATCCCGCTGATGATGGCCAGCCCGCAGCACCTGATCGAGGGCATGATCATCACCAGCTACGCGATCGGCTGCCACCACGCGTTCCTCTACGTACGCGGCGAGGTGCTGCACGTCTACCGCCGCCTGCTGAAGTCGATCGAGGAGGCCCGCGCCAAGGGGTACCTCGGCACCGACATCCTCGGCTCCGGCTTCGACCTCGAGATCACCCTGCACGCGGGTGCCGGCGCGTACATCTGCGGCGAGGAGACGGCGCTGCTCGACTCGCTCGAGGGCCTGCGCGGTCAGCCGCGGCTCAAGCCCCCGTTCCCCGCGGTCGCGGGCCTGTACGCGCGGCCGACCGTGGTGAACAACGTCGAGTCGATCGCGTCGGTGCCGGGCATCGTCGTGGGCGGCGCCGACTGGTTCAAGTCGATGGGCACCGAGAGGTCCACCGGCCACGGGCTGTTCTCCCTGTCCGGCCACGTCACGCGGCCGGGGCAGTACGAGGCCCCCCTGGGCATCACGCTGCGCGAGCTGCTGGAGATGGCCGGCGGCATCCGCGAGGGCCACGAGCTGAAGTTCTGGACGCCCGGCGGGTCGTCGACGCCGATCTTCACGGCCGAGCACCTCGACGTCCCGCTGGACTACGAGTCGGTCGGCGCGGCCGGCTCGATGCTGGGCACCCGTGCGCTGCAGATCTTCGACGAGACCACCTCCGTGGTCCGCGCGGTCACGCGGTGGACGGAGTTCTACAAGCACGAGTCGTGCGGCAAGTGCACGCCGTGCCGCGAGGGCACGTACTGGCTGACGCAGGTGCTGCAGCGGATCGAGGCGGGGCAGGGCACGCTCGCCGACATCGACCTGCTGCTGGACCTGTGCGACAACATCCTCGGCAAGGCGTTCTGCGCCCTGGGGGACGGCGCCACCAGCCCGATCACCTCGGCGGTGCAGTACTTCCGGGAGGAGTTCGTGGCGGGGACGCACACCCCGGCGGACGTCCTCTTCCCGCCGGAGAACAGCTCCCTGTTCGCCTACACACCGAAGCACGAGCTCGCTGGGGTGCACGCATGACGATCCTGTCCTCCGGGCCGACGACCTCGCTGGTCCCGGCCGCGCCGGTCGCGCCCGCTGCACCCGAGGGTGACCTGGTGACCTTCACGGTCGACGGCATCGAGACCGCCGTGCCCAAGGGCACCCTGGTGATCCGTGCCGCCGAGCAGCTGGGCATCCAGATCCCGCGGTTCTGCGACCACCCCCTGCTCGCCCCGGCCGGCGCGTGCCGCCAGTGCCTGGTCGAGGTCTGGGCACCCGGCCGCGACGGCGCCCTGGCCAAGATGCCCAAGCCCCAGGCCAGCTGCACGCTCGAGGCCACGCCGGGCATGCAGGTCAAGACGCAGCACACGTCGCCGGAGGCCGACAAGGCCCAGCACGGCGTCATGGAGCTGCTGCTCATCAACCACCCGCTCGACTGCCCGGTCTGCGACAAGGGCGGCGAGTGCCCCCTGCAGAACCAGGCGATGAGCAACGGCCGCGCCAGCACCCGCTTCGTCGACGTGAAGCGCACGTTCCCCAAGCCGATCGCCATCTCCACGCAGATCCTGCTGGACCGCGAGCGCTGCATCCTGTGCCAGCGCTGCACCCGGTTCTCCGAGGAGATCGCCGGCGACGTCTTCATCGACCTGCAGAAGCGCGGCGCCAACCAGCAGATCGGCACGTTCGACACGAACGTGCTCGGGTTCGTCGGCGAGGCCCCGCTCGGCGCGTCCGCGGAGGACACCTCCGGGCGTCCGTTCGCGTCGTACTTCTCCGGCAACACCGTGCAGATCTGCCCGGTCGGCGCCCTGACCAGCGCGGCGTACCGCTTCCGGTCCCGCCCGTTCGACCTGGTGTCCACCCCCGGGATCGGCGAGCACGACTCGCAGGGTTCTGCCATCCGCATCGACCACCGCCGCGGCGTCGTGCTGCGCCGGCTGGCGGGCGAGGACCCGACGGTCAACCAGGAGTGGATCACCGACAAGGACCGCTTCGCGTTCACGTGGCAGTCGGCGCCGGACCGCATCACCACCCCGCTGGTCCGCAACGCCGACGGCGAGCTCGAGCCGGCCAGCTGGGTGGAGGCGCTCGACGTCGCCGCCGCCGGCCTGCGTGCGGCTCAGCAGCCGGACGACCCGCGCGACACCGCGATTGGTGTCGCGGTGCTGCCTGGTGGCCGCCTGACGCTCGAGGACGCTTACGCGTACGGCAAGTTCGCCCGGGTCGCCCTGGGCACCAACGACGTCGACGGCCGCGCCCGCCCGCACTCGGCGGAGGAGGAGACCTTCCTCGGCCACCACGTCGCCGGCCGCACCCTCGAGGTCACGTTCGCCGACCTCGACCGCGCGCCCGCGGTGCTGCTCGTCGGACTGGAGGCCGAGGAGGAGGCGGGCATCGCGTTCCTGCGCCTGCGCGACTCGGTCGTCTCCCGCAAGCTCCGGGTGCTCTCGGTCGCCGCCCTGGCGAGCCGCGGGCTCGAGCGACTCTCCGGCACCCTCCTGCCCGCCGCGCCCGGCACCGAGGCGGAGGTGCTCGACGGCATCGGCACCGACCCTGCTCTCGCGGAGACCGCGACGCTGCTCGGCACCGCCGGCGCCCTCGTCCTCGTCGGGGAGCGCCTGGCGGGCGTGCCCGGTGGCTTCTCCGCCGCCCTGCGGCTCGCGCAGCGCACCGGCGCGCGGCTGGCCTGGATCCCCCGTCGCGTGGGGGAGCGGTCCGCCGTCGAGGCCGGTCTGCTGCCCTCGCTGCTGCCCGGCGGCCGTCCGGTCGCCGACTCGGCCGCGCGGGTGGACCTGGCCGCCGCCTGGGGCGTCGACCACCTGCCTGCCGAACCGGGCCGCTCGACGACCGAGATCCTCGCCGCCGCCCGTGCCGGTCTGCTCGGCGGCCTCGTCGTCGGCGGGCTGGAGCTCGCGGACCTGCCCGACCCGGCCATCGCCCGCGAGGCGCTCGACCGGGCCACGTTCGTGGTCTCGCTCGAGGTCCGGCACTCCGAGGTCACCGACCGCGCCGACGTCGTCCTGCCCGTCGCGCCGCCGACCGAGAAGCCCGGCACCTTCGTCACGTGGGAGGGGCGCCCGCGCCCGTTCCCACAGGCGCTCGTGTCGCACTCGATGGCCGACCACCGGGTCCTGGACCGGCTCGCCGACGCCCTGGGCGTGGAGCTCGGCCTGCAGACGATCGGGGCCGTGCACGACGAGCTCGACCAGCTGGGCGGCTGGGACGGCACCCGCGTGGGTGCGCCCGACGTGCCCGCCGCCGAGCCGCCGGCCGTGTCCCCGGGCGCCGCCGTGCTGGCCACCTGGCACCAGCTGCTGGACGGCGGCCGCCTGCAGTCCGGCGAGCCGTTCCTGGCCGGCACCGCCAAGCGCCCCGTCGCCCGCATCTCGGCCGGCACCGCCACCGCGGTCGGCGTCGAGGACGGCGGGTCCCTGACCGTGTCCACCGACGCGGGCTCGCTCACGCTCCCGGCGGTCGTCACCGACATGCCGGACCACGTGGTGTGGCTGCCGACGAACGCGGTCGGCGCCGGTGTCCGCGACGCCCTGCACGCCGACGCGGGCCACCTGGTGCGCCTCGCGCCGGGTGCTCGTGACCTGGAGGCCAGCGCATGAGGATCCTCGGCGAGGCCGTGGCACCCGTCACCGCCGACTTCAGCAACGACACGTGGTGGATCTGGCTGATCAAGGCCGTCGCCATCGTCGTGTTCCTGCTGACCAGCGTGCTCATCGCCATCTGGTTCGAGCGCAAGGTCGTCGCCCGCATGCAGGTGCGGCCCGGGCCCAACGTGCACGGCCCGTTCGGGTTGCTGCAGTCGCTCGCGGACGCCATGAAGCTCCTGGTCAAGGAGGACATGACGGTCAAGGCCGCGGACAAGCTGGTCTACATCGTCGCGCCCATGATCGCGGTGTTCTGCTCGCTGCTCACGTTCGCGGTCATCCCGTTCGGTCCCAACGTGAGCATGTTCGGCATCGACACCCCGATCCAGCTCACCGACTTCCCGGTGGCCGTCCTCTACATCCTCGCCTGCGCCTCCGTCGGCGTGTACGGGATCGTGCTCGGTGGCTGGTCGTCCGGGTCCACGTACCCGCTGCTCGGTGCGGTCCGCTCGACCGCGCAGGTCATCAGCTACGAGCTCGCGATGGGCCTGTCGCTGGTCAGCGTGTTCATCCTGGCCGGCTCGATGTCGACGTCGCAGATCGTCACGTCGCAGACCGCCGTGTGGTGGTTCCTGCCGTTGCTTCCGGCGTTCATCATCTACGTCATCTCGATGGTCGGCGAGACCAACCGCCTGCCGTTCGACCTCCCGGAGGCCGAGGGCGAGCTGGTGTCCGGGTACATGACCGAGTACTCGTCGATGAAGTTCGCGTGGTTCTTCCTGGCCGAGTACATCAACATGCTCAACGTCTCGGCGGTCGCCACCACGCTGTTCCTCGGCGGCTGGCGTGCCCCGTGGCCGATCTCGGCGATCAACGACGGCATGTTCAACACGGGCTGGTGGCCCGTGCTCTGGTTCCTGGCCAAGCTCTGGCTGCTCATGTTCGTGTTCGTCTGGATCCGCGGCTCCGTCCTGCGGTTCCGGTACGACCAGTTCATGAAGATCGGCTGGAAGTTGCTCATCCCCGCTGCCCTGACGTGGGTGGTCTGCGTGGGTGTCGTCCAGGGCGTGCGGCAGTTCTCCGGCCTCGACCTGCGCACGATCCTGTTCGTGCTCGCCGGGATCGTGCTGCTGGGCCTGCTCATCTCGTTCCTCGTCCCGGAGAAGAAGCAGCCACCCGCACCGAAGCGGCCCCCCGGTCCGCAGGTGTACGACCCCTTCGCCGGCGGGTACCCCGTGCCCCCGCTGCCGGGGCAGGTCCTGCCGCCCTCGCCGCGCAAGCAGCGGGCGGCCGCGGCCGCTGCGGCTGACGACGAGAACTCGACGACCCCCCAGGTCACCCAGGAGGTGCACGGTGGCTGACCAGCGCAAGCCCGTCCGCAAGCCGGCCCCGGCCCAGCCCGCGAAGGGCAAGGCCGTCGCGCCGAAGCCGCGCGCCGGCGAGGTCGCGGCCCCGCAGGAGGGGTACCAGTCCCTCATCGAGCCGCGCGGTCCGCTCTCGGACCTGTTCGCCCCGGTCGGCGGGTTCGGCGTCACGCTCTCGAACATGTTCCGGCCGACGGTGACCGACCAGTACCCGTCGGAGAAGGCACCGACCAAGCCGCGGTACCACGGTCGTCACCAGCTCAACCGCTACGCCGACGGGCTGGAGAAGTGCATCGGGTGCGAGCTGTGCGCCTGGGCATGCCCCGCGGACGCGATCTACGTCGAGGGCGCGGACAACACCCCCGACAACCAGCGCTCGCCGGGGGAGCGGTACGGCAGCGTCTACCAGATCAACTACCTGCGCTGCATCTTCTGCGGCCTGTGCATCGAGGCGTGCCCGACGCGCGCGCTGACCATGACCAACGAGTACGAGCTGGCCGGTCCCACGCGTGCCGGGATGATCTGGGAGAAGCAGGACCTGCTGGCCCCGCTGCGCAGCGGGATGCTCCAGGCGCCGCACCCCATGGTCGAGGGCACCACGGACACGGACTACTACCGCGGGGCCGTCACGGCCTCGACGCCGGCGCAGGCCGCGTGGGTCTCCGAGCACCGTCCCGACGACCCGACGTTGCCCGGCGGCGCGGGGCTGGACGCGGCGAACGTGCCCGGTGAGACGGCCGCCGTCATGGCCGCGACCGTGGCCGCCGCGACGAAGCAGGGGAAGCGATGAGAGGCCTGGCCACGACCCTGCTCGAGACGGGGGAGACGACGACCGCCGAGGCGGTGCTGTTCTGGACGCTCGGACCGATCATGGTCCTCGCCGCCCTGAGCCTGCTGTTCGCCAAGAAGGCGGTGCACGCCGCGCTCTCCGTGGTCGTCGTGATGATCTCGCTGGCGTTCCTCTACGTCGCGCAGGACGCCGTGTTCCTCGGGGTCGTGCAGGTGGTCGTCTACACCGGCGCCGTGATGATGCTCTTCCTGTTCGTGCTCATGCTCGTCGGCGTCGACAGCTCGGACTCGCTGGTGGAGACCATCCGCGGTCAGCGCTGGATCGGCCTGCTGGCGGGCGCCGGACTCGGTGTGGTGCTCGTCGGCGTCGTCGGCCGCGCGACCTACGGCAAGCCGTTCGGGCTGAGCGGCGAGGCGAGCTCGCAGAACCCCACCGGCGTCGCGCACATCATCTTCGGCGAGTACGTGTTCGCGTTCGAGGTCGTCGGCGCCCTGCTCGTCACCGCCGCGCTCGGCGCCCTCGTGCTCACGCACCGGCAGCGGCTCACGCCGCGCGTCGGGCAGCGGGAGCGGGCCGACGCGCGCGTCGCCGCCGGTGGGTCGCTGACGCCGCTGCCGGCACCGGGTGTGTACGCCCGCCACAACGCGATGGACGTCCCGGCCCTCGGGCCTGACGGCCAGCCCCTGGAGAACTCGGTGTCCCGCGTGCTGCGCATCCGCGGGCAGGAGGCCGACGCCGAGGAGTTCGCGGCCCGGACCGAGCGGGTGCTCGCGGGAGCCTCCCAGGTGCGCGGCACCCCACCGCCTCTGGCGGCACCCGAGGGAGCGTCGGCGAACGCGCCCGAGCTCGGCGCCGCGGTGAGCGACACGGGCCAGAACGGCCCGTCGACCGGCCCCTCGGGCGTCATCGGACAGGAGGACGGCAAGTGAGCCTCACCCACTACCTGGTCCTGTCCGCGCTGCTCTTCTCGATCGGCGCCACGACGGTCCTGCTGCGCCGGAACGCGATCATCGTGTTCATGGGCGTCGAGCTCATGCTCAACGCCTCGAACCTGGCGCTCGTGACGTTCGCCCGGATCCACGGTGACCTGACGGGGCAGGTGCTCGCGTTCTTCGTGATGGTCGTCGCCGCCGCCGAGGTCGTCGTCGGGCTCGCGATCATCGTGGCCATCTTCCGCACCCGGCGCTCGGCCTCGGTCGACGACATCAACCTGTTGAAGAGCTGAGGGGCGACGTGCACACCCTGACCACTCTGGTGGCGAGCCTGCCGTCCGAGAGCTTCGAGCCCGCGAGCGAGATCGTCCGCAGCGGCGTGCTCCTCGTCGCGCCCCTGCTCGTCGGCCTGCCCCTGCTGAGCGCCGCGGTGCTCCTGCTGTCGGGCCGCCGGTCCGACCGGTGGGGCCACTGGCTCGGCGTGCTGGCGTCGACGGCGTCCTTCGTGGTCGCCGCGATCGTGTTCGTCGCGATGCTGCAGCGGTCGGCCGACGCCCGCGTCATCGACGTGTCGCTGGGTACCTGGATCGACGCGGGGGCCTTCCAGCTCGACGCGGGGATGCGGCTCGACCCGCTGTCGCTCACGTTCGTCCTGCTGGTGACGTTCGTCGGCACGCTGATCCACGTCTACGCCGTGGCGTACATGGAGCACGACGTCGACCGCCGCCGGTTCTTCGCGTACCTCAACCTGTTCGTCGCGGCGATGCTCATCCTCGTGCTGGCCGACAGCTACCTGCTGCTGTTCGTCGGCTGGGAGGGCGTCGGTCTCGCGTCGTACCTGCTCATCGGGTTCTGGAACCACAACTACGACTACGCGGTCGCCGCCAAGAAGGCGTTCGTCGCCAACCGCATCGGCGACCTGGGCCTGATCATCGCCCTCGGGCTCATGTTCGCCACCTTCGGCGCCGTGGACTTCGGGACCGTGCTCAGCGGCGTGGAGGGCAGCGCGAGCCAGGGGACCCTCACCGCCATCGGGCTCATGCTCCTGCTGGCCGCGTGCGGCAAGTCGGCGCAGTTCCCGCTGCAGTCCTGGCTCGGCKACGCGATGGCCGGCCCGACGCCGGTGTCCGCGCTCATCCACGCGGCGACCATGGTCACCGCCGGGGTCTACCTCATCGTCCGGTCGGCACCCCTGTTCGACGCCGCACCGACGGCCCAGCTCGTCGTCGTCATCGTCGGCGCGATCACCCTGCTGTTCGGGGCGATCGTCGGCTGCGCCAAGGACGACATCAAGAAGGCGCTGGCCGCCTCGACGATGTCCCAGATCGGCTACATGATCCTGGCCGCCGGGCTCGGCCCGGTCGGGTACGCGTTCGCGATCTTCCACCTGATCACGCACGGCTTCTTCAAGGCCGGGATGTTCCTCGGCGCCGGCTCGGTCATGCACGGCATGGACGACCAGGTGGACATGCGCCGCTTCGGCGGGCTCGCCCGGTACATGACCATCACGTGGCTCACGTTCATGGCCGGGTGGCTGGCCATCATCGGCGTGCCACCGTTCTCCGGGTTCTTCAGCAAGGACAAGATCATCGAGGCCGCGTTCGTCCCGGTCGACGGGTCGCCGTGGCGGGCCTGGGTGTTCGGCGGCATCACGCTGCTGGGCGCCGGGATCACCGCGTTCTACATGTCCCGGCTGTTCTTCATGACGTTCGAGGGCGAGCGCCGCTGGTCCACCAAGCGCGACGGCACGGCGCAGCACCCGCACGAGTCCCCGAAGCTCATGACGTGGCCGATGATCGTCCTGGCCATCGGGTCGATCGGCCTCGGGTTCTTCCTGAACCTGGGGGGTCGGTTCGTCGACTGGCTCTCGCCGGTGCTCGGGCACCCGGAGCACGAGGAGCCGGTGCTGCCCATCTGGGTCCTCACCGTCCTCACGCTCGGGCTCGTGATCGTCGGCGTGGTGATCGCCTGGCGGCGGTACGCCGTCTCGCAGGTGCCGGTCATCCCCCCGGTGGGCACGGAGCTCACCCGCGCCGCGCGCGTCGACCTCTACCAGGACTCGGTCAACGACGTCCTGCTGGTCGAGCCGGGGCAGGCGCTCACCCGCTCGCTCGTGTAC
This sequence comes from Cellulomonas sp. P1_G12_2, assembly GCF_056405535.1. Lineage (NCBI taxonomy): Bacteria > Bacillati > Actinomycetota > Actinomycetes > Micrococcales > Cellulomonadaceae > Cellulomonas > Cellulomonas sp. P1_G12_2. The sequence goes on from NZ_JBFUBX010000002.1 coordinate 568,595, forward strand.
GCGGACCGCACGGTCATCGACGGCACCGTCACCGGGGTCGGCCTGTCCACCGTCCTGCTGGGCGGGTGGGCGCGGCGCCTGCAGACCGGGTACGTCCGGTCCTACGCCGCGTCGATGCTGCTCGGGCTCGTCGTCCTCGTCGTCGCCGTCCTGGTCATCCAGAACTGAGGAGTGCTCACACCGATGTCGTCCTCCCTCCCCTGGCTGACCGCCCTCATCGTCGTGCCCCTGCTGGGCGCGGTCGCGCTGTGGGTGCTGCCTGCCAGTCGCACCCGGGCCGTCGCGCTCGGCGTGGCGCTGCTCGAGCTCCTGCTCGGTGTCGCTGCGCTCACCGCCTTCGACGTCGCCGACGCCGGCACCGTCCAGCTCACCGAGGTCCACGGCTGGATCCCCGCGTTCGGGGTGTCCTACGCGGTCGGCGTCGACGGTGTGGGCCTGATCCTCGTGCTCATGTCGCTGCTCATCGTGCCGGTCGTGGTGCTTGCCGCGTGGCGCGAGCAGGGTGCGCTCACCGTCGCCACCGACCGGCTGCGCCGCTACCTGGCCCTCGTCCTGCTGCTCGAGGCGTTCATCGTCGCGGTGTTCGCGGCGCGCGACGTGTTCTTCTTCTACGTCCTGTTCGAGGCCATGCTCATCCCGGTCTACTTCATGATCGGGCTCTTCGGCGGTGCCCAGCGCAGGTACGCGGCCGTGAAGTTCCTGCTGTACTCGCTGACCGGCGGGCTGATCATGCTGGTCGCCGTGATCGCCCTGTACCAGCAGGGGCCGGGCGGTCCGCAGGGCTTCCTCACCGAGAACCTCACGGGGATCGCGCTGGACCCGACGGCCGAGAAGCTCATGTTCAGTGCGTTCTTCCTGGCGTTCGCCATCAAGGCGCCCATGTTCCCCGTGCACACGTGGCTGCCCGACGCCGCCGAGAACGCCCCCGCCGGCACCTCGACGCTGCTGGTCGGCGTGCTGGACAAGGTCGGCACGTTCGGGATGCTCACGCTCTGCCTGCCGCTGTTCCCGAACGCGTCCCGCTGGGCTGCGCCGGTGGTCATCGTGCTGGCCGTGGTCTCGATCCTCTACGGGGCGCTGCTCGCGATCGGGCAGAAGGACCTGATGCGCCTGATCGCGTACACGTCGGTCTCGCACTTCGGCTTCATCGTGCTGGGGATCTTCGCGTTCACGTCGACGTCGGTGGCCGGCTCGTCGTTCTACATGGTCAACCACGGACTCTCGACCGCGGCGCTCTTCCTCATCGCCGGCTTCCTGGTGGCTCGCCGGGGGTCGCAGCAGATCGCCGACTTCGGCGGGTTGCAGAAGGTGGTGCCGGTGATCGCGGGGACGTTCCTGGTGGCGGGCCTCTCGGCGCTGTCGCTGCCGGGCCTGTCGACGTTCGTCAGCGAGTTCCTCGTCCTGGTCGGCACGTTCGCCCGGCACCCCGCCGCGGCCATCGTCGCGAGCCTGGGCGTGGTGCTCGCCGCGATCTACGTGCTCTGGACGTACCAGCGCATGTTCACCGGCCCGGTGCGCCCGGAGCTCGCCGGAATGCCCGACGCCGTGACGCGCGAGAAGTGGGTCGTCGCGCCGCTGCTCGGCCTGATGGTGGTGTTCGGCTTCGTGCCCGGACCCGCGCTCGACCTGGTCCGGCCGCCCGCGTCCGTCACGCTCGAGCAGGTGGGCGTGCAGGACGTGCCGACCGCCGCTGCAACTGAAGGGAGCGACCAGTGACCGAGTTCGTCGCACCGGACGTCGACTGGGCCGCCCTGAGCCCCGTCGTCATCGTGCTGATCGCTGCCGTGCTCGGCGTCCTGGTCGAGGCCTTCGTGCCCGCCCGCCTCCGCCGCACGGTGCAGCTGTCCCTGGCGCTCGTGGCCCTCTTCGGCGCGATCATCGCGGTCGCCGCACTGTGGAGCGGCGTCGAGGACACGGGTGGCACCGTCGTGCTCGGCGGATCGCTGCTCGTCGACGGCCCGACCCTCGTCCTGCAGGGCACCATCGCCCTGCTGGCCCTGCTGGCGCTCCTGATCATCGCGGACCGCACCGAGACGGGGGAGGACGCGTTCGCGCCCAACGCCGCCGCGGTCCCGGGCTCGGAGTACGAGGAGCTGGCGCGCCGCAAGGGCGTCCGGCAGACCGAGGTCTACCCGCTCGTGCTCTTCGCCACCGGTGGCATGCTGATCTTCCCGGCCACGGGGGACCTGCTCACGCTCTTCGTCGCCCTCGAGGTGCTCTCGCTCCCGCTGTACCTGCTCACGGGCATGGCCCGCCGGCGTCGCCTGCTCTCGCAGGAGGCGTCCATGAAGTACTTCCTGCTGGGCGCGTTCTCCTCCGCGCTGCTGCTGTTCGGCATCGCGCTCGTCTACGGCTACTCCGGCTCGCTGCGGTACTCCGAGATCGCCGAGGCCACCCAGGTGCCCGGTGGGCTGGACAGCCTGCTGCTCGTCGGGTCCGTGCTGATCCTGTCCGGCCTGCTGTTCAAGGTCGGCGCGGTGCCGTTCCACACCTGGACGCCGGACGTCTACCAGGGTGCGCCCACCCCGATCACGGGCTTCATGGCCGCGTGCACCAAGGTCGCCGCGTTCGGTGCGCTGCTGCGGATCGTCTACACGATGCTCCCCGGCCTGGCGTGGGACCTCGGCGTGGTGCTCTGGACCGTCGCGATCCTCACGATGGTGGTCGGCACGGTGGCCGCGCTGGTGCAGACCGACATGAAGCGCGTCCTGGCGTACTCCTCGATCGCGCACGCCGGCTTCGTCCTCACGGGCATCATCGCGCTGAACAAGGCCGGCATCACCGCGGTGCTCTTCTACCTGCTGGTCTACGGGGCGGCGACCATCGGCGCGTTCGGCATCGTCTGGCTGGTGCGCGAGCGCTCCGGCGAGGGGCCGGGGGCGATCCTCGGCGAGGCCACCCACCTGTCGCAGTGGGCAGGCCTCGGCCGCAGCCACCCGCTGCTCGCCCTCACGTTCGCCCTGTTCCTGCTGTCGTTCGCCGGCATCCCGCTGACGGCCGGCTTTGTGGGGAAGTTCTCGGTGTTCTCCGCGGCGGTCGAGGGCGGCGCGTGGCCGCTGGCCCTCATCGGCGTGCTGGCATCGGCCGCGGCGGTGTTCTTCTACGTGCGGATCATCGTGCTCATGTTCTTCACCGAGCCGGCGGGTGCCGACGAGGTGGCCACCGGCTCGGCCGTGTCGGCGCCCTCCGACTCGGCGATCGGGGGCACCGCGGTGGTCGTCGAGGCCCGTTCCACGGTCACGACGGCGGTCGTGGGGACCGAGGGGTTCGCCGTGGTCGCGATCGCGGTCTGCGCGGTCCTCACGGTCCTGCTCGGCGTGTTCCCGTCCCCGGTGCTCGAGCTCATCGACGGCGTGGCGGCATTCCTGCCCTGAGTGCCCCGCCTGTCGGGCGCGGTCGCTGCGCCGGGATAGGTTCTAGCCGTGACTTCCCTGACGGCCTTCCCGCTGGCCGATCCTGACCTGGCCGACCGGTTGGCCGTGCGCCTCGCGCTGGTCGAGGAGCGCCTGCGGGACGCGGTGACCAACGTGGACCCTCTGGCCGACGACGCGTCGCGCCACCTGGTGAACGCCGGCGGCAAGCGGCTGCGCCCGCTGCTCACCCTGCTGGCGGCCGAGCTGGGCGACGGCTCGCGGCGTGAGGTGGTCGACGCCGCGGTCGTCGTCGAGCTCACCCACCTGGCCACGCTCTACCACGACGACGTCATGGACTCGGCGCCCCTGCGCCGCGGCGCACCGGCGGCGCACGAGGTCTGGGGCAACTCGGTCGCCATCCTCACCGGGGACCTGCTGTTCGCCCGGGCATCGGCCACCGTGGCCGGGCTCGGCCCCGACGCGGTCCGCATCCAGGCCGCCACGTTCGAGCGCCTGTGCCTCGGCCAGCTGCACGAGACCGTCGGCCCGCGGCCCGAGGACGACCGGGTCGCCCACTACCTCCAGGTGCTGGCGGACAAGACCGCGTCGCTCATCGCCACGTCGGCCCGGTTCGGGGCGATGTTCGCGGGCTGCCGACCCGACGTGGTGGCCACCGTCACCGGGTTCGGCGAGAAGATCGGCGTGGCCTTCCAGCTGGCCGACGACGTCATCGACCTCACCTCCGACGGGGACGTCACCGGCAAGACGCCGGGGACGGACCTGCGGGAGCGGGTGCCGACGATGCCGGCGCTGCTCCTGCGCGCCCGCGCTGCGGGCCCGGACGCGACCGAGGAGGACCGGCGGCTGGTCGCCCTCCTCGACGGCGACCTCTCGGACGACGACGACCTCGCGTCGGCCGTCGCGGCGCTGCGCGTGCACCCGGTGGTCGGCGAGACCCGGGACCGCGCGGTCGCGCTGGCGCAGGCCGCGGTCCGCGAGCTCGACCCGCTGCCGGCCGGGTCGGTGAAGGACGCGCTCGTGTCGTTCGCGGACGCGCTGGTGGACCGCGCGTCCTGAGGTCGTCGCGGGGACCCGATCTGGCACCATGGCCGCGCGGCCCCGCTCCCGGGACCGCAGCCGGAGGACCGCCGTGAGCACGACCCCGACCGAGCCGACCGCGCCACTGCCCACGCGCGCGTCCCGGCGTGCGACGAGCGGCGCGGCGTCGTACCCGGTCACGCCGGGATCGGTCGCTCCTGTGGGCACCCGGGTGCTGGCGTACGCCCTCGACGTGCTCGTCGCACTGGCCGCGGTGGGCCTCGGGTACGCGGTCGCCGCGGCCGCGTCGGCGACCCGGGCCGTTCTCCTGCCCGGCCTCCTGGGCCTGGTGGTGGCGGTCGGGCAGTGGGTGGCGGAGGCGCGCACCGGTGCGACGGTCGGCGGCGCCGTGGTGGGCATCCGGACGGTGGCCGTCTCGACGGGTCGACCCGCCGGCATGCTCGCGATCCTCGTCCGGCAGCTGGTCGTCGCGGCCGGTGCCCTCGTGTGCCTGGTGGGCCAGTGGGTCGTGGTGGCGTCGGGCGCCTGGGACGACAGCCCGGCGCAGCGGGGCTGGCACGACAAGGCGGCCGGCACGCTCGTGCTCCGCGCACGGGCCCTGCGACCGCCGGCCGCCGGAGCGGGTACGACGGCGGCGTGGAACACCGCGGTCGCGCGCGCCGTCGGGCAGGGGCCGCGTGAGCCGATCCCGTTCGTGCCGCCGGACGCGGTGGGCCAGGCGCCGCGCGAGCCGATCCCGTTCGTGCCGCCCCCGCCCGGGCCGGACTCTGCCGGTCTGGTGCGGAGCGCGCCGGACGACCGGACCCGAACCGCCCCTGCACCCAGAGAGACCCCGGTCATCACGGGGATGCCCGGCGTCGATGCTGCACAGCCCGCGGTCGAGGCGCCGGCGGCGGCGTCGGTGATCGACGTGCCGGACGCGCCGGCCCTCGACGTCCCCGCGCCGCCGGTCGGAGCACGCGGCCTCCTCCCCGGGCCGCGCCCCGACCTCACGGGTGCCCCGCGGGTGCGTCCGGCCGACCCGGGCCTGGGCGAGCTCGAGCGTCTCGCCGACGCGCCGGTGGTACGTCCGGCGGACCCGGGGCTCGACGACCCGGAGCCCGCGGAGGTCGGCCTGGGCGACCTGGAGCACACCCGGCTGCGCCCGTCGGTCCCGGCGCCCCGCGTCCACCTGCACCTGCGGTTCGACACGGGCGAGGAGCTCGACGTCGAGGGCGACGGGCTCGTCGGACGCAGCCCGGCCACGGAGCCGGGGGTCGCCCACGTGGTGTCGATCGACGACCCCGACCGGTCGATCTCGAAGGCGCACCTCGCGTTCGGGCCGGAGCCCGGCGGTCGGCGCCTCTGGGTGGTGGACCGCGGGTCGACCAACGGCACGGTGCTCGTCGACCCGGACGGCACCAGCGTCGCGCTTCCCCCGGGCACGCGCGCGGTGGTCGAACGCGGGTGGACCGTGCGGTTCGGTCGGCGGAGCCTGCTGGTCCAGGACGGTTGACCTGCACCGCGGCTGCGCCGACCCGTAGCATGGCCGCCGTGAGGACGCCGACCGCCCAGCGACGACGCCGGGCCGCGGGGGCGCGCCGATGATCGACGACCGGGTGCGACTGGACGTCGGTGTCGCGACGGCCCGAGGACAGCGGGCTCGCAACGAGGACTTCCACTGGGCGGCCGACGGGGTGTTCCTGGTGGCGGACGGCATGGGAGGGCACGAGGCCGGCGACGTGGCCAGCCGCACGGCGATCGAGGTGCTCCGGGGTCTGGCCGTCGGCACCCCGGGACCCGACGACGCGCGCCGGACGGTCCGTCAGGCGCACTCCGCGGTCCGCGACCTCCCGGCGACCACCGGACGGCGCCCAGGCACCACCGCGACCGGCGTCGTGCTGACGGAGCACGGCGACACCCCGTGCTGGCTCGTGGTCAACGTGGGAGACTCGCGCACCTACCGGATGGCGGGCGGCGTGCTCGAGCAGGTCACGCTCGACCACTCGGAGGTCGCGGAGCTCGTGGCCAGCGGCATCGTCGCGGCCGACGAGGCGAGCCGGCACCCGCGACGGAACGTGGTGACGCGGGTGCTCGGCGGTGGCGCCTCGCAGGTCGAGCCCGACGTTTGGCTGCTCCCCGTGAGCCCGGGCGACCGCATGCTCGTCTGCTCCGACGGACTCACCGACGAGCTGTCGGACGCACGCATCGAGGCCGAGCTGCGGGCCGAGGACGCGGCTCAGCCCGCGGCGGACCGGCTGGTCGCCGCGGCGCTGGCGGCCGGCGGCCACGACAACATCACGGTCATCGTGGTGGACGCGACGCTGCGGCGCTGACGTCGGCCGCGCGACGGCTGAGCCGTTGGGCGTGACCGTGGCGGATGCCGTCGACCGTGAGGATGCCGAGCGCCACCCACACGAGCGCGAAGCCCCACCAGCGCGCGGCCGGCATCTGCTCGTGCAGGACGAGGACGCCGATGAGGAACTGCAGGGTCGGCGCGATGTACTGCAGCAGCCCGATCATCGACAGGGGCAGCCGCCGGGCAGCCGTGTTGAAGAGCAGCAGCGGGATGGACGTGACGATGCCGGACGACGCGAGGACCAGGGCGTGCCCGAGGCCCTCGGTCTCGAACGTCCCCGCCCCGACCGCGCTCAGCCACGCCAGGTAGCCGAGCGCCAACGGGAACAGGACGAGGGTCTCGACCGCCAGACCCGGCACGGCGCCGACGCTGCGTCCCACGCGGTTCTTGAGCAGCCCGTAGAAGCCGAAGCTCAGGGCGAGCGTCAGCGCGATCCAGGGCAGCTGCCCGTAGCCCGCAGTGATGATCACCACCGCGGCGGCCCCGAACCCGAGCGCCACCCACTGCACCGCGCGCAGCCGCTCGCGCAGCACGACGACCGCGAGCGTCACCGTCACGAGCGGGTTGATGAAGTACCCCAGGGCGGCGTCGACGACGCGGTCGGTGAGGATGCCGAACACGAAGACGAGCCAGTTGACGGCCAGCAGGACGGCTGCGACCGACAGCACGCCGAGGGTCCGCCGGTTCCGCAGCGCCGCGACGAACGTGTCCCACGTGCGGGTGGCGAGCAGCAGGAGGAGGCAGAACACCAGCGACCAGACGACGCGGTGCGCGATGATCTCGACCGCGCCGGCGGGCTGCAGCAGCGGGAAGTACAGGGGGAGGACGCCCCACAGGACGTAGGCGCCGACGCCGGTCGCCAGGCCGAGCCCGTCGAGGGGGGTCGTCGCCGGGCGGGTGGCGGGAGCGTCGGTCACCAGCAGAGCCTAGGTCCCTGTTGACGCGTCGGGAGACCTCCCCTAGTGTCCGGTTGCAGCAAGTTTCACCCGCGTTGCAGGGCGTGTTACAGCGTGTTGTGGCGCAGGTCCAGCGCGCCCTCCACCGGGGTCCCGGCGGTCGGCACACCTCCTCCCGGGACCGGTCCCGCCGGTCCCACCCGCGTTGCCGTGCGCCGCCACCACCCGGTGCGCGTCGGGCGGATGCAGGTCGGTCCCGCGACGGTGCGGTGACCGCGAGCGGCTCGACGACGTCGTCGGGCCCCACCTCGAGGAGTGCACCACGTGTCAGACCACCCGATCCACGTCCGACCGCGCCGAGCCGCCCTCGGCGCCCTGCTCGCCGCGGTGCTGGCCCTCGCCGGGCTGACCGCCGCGGGGCTCGCCACCGCCCGGCCCGCCGCGGCCGCACCCGCCACGATGCGCCCCGCCGCCAACCTGTTCCAGTGGACCTGGAACGCGATCGCGCAGGAGTGCACCACCCAGCTGGGGCCGGCCGGCTACGGCTACGTCCAGACGTCGCCCCCCAACGAGCACGTGGTGCTCGCCGGCCAGTGGTGGACGTCCTACCAGCCGGTCAGCTACAAGATCGCGTCCAAGCTGGGCACCCGCGCCGAGTACAAGGCCATGATCGACACCTGCCGGTCGGCGGGCGTCTCGGTCATCGCCGACGTCGTCGTGAACCACATGTCCGGTCAGACCAGCGCCGGCACCGGGTGGGCGGGCACCGCGTACTCCGAGGAGCGCTACCCCGGACCCGAGGGCGGCTACGGCCCGCAGGACTTCCACGCCTGCAAGACGAACATCAGCAACTACAACGACCGCTACCAGGTGCAGAACTGCCGGCTGGTCGGGCTGCAGGACCTCGACACGGGCAGCGACTACGTCCGCTCGGAGATCGCCGCCTACCTCAACGACCTCATCTCCCTGGGCGTCCGCGGCTTCCGGGTCGACGCGTCCAAGCACATCGCCGCGGCGGACCTGGAGGCGATCCGGGGCAAGCTCACCGACCAGAGCGTCTACATCGAGCACGAGGTGATCGCGGGCGGTGGCGAGCCGATCCAGCCGGCGGAGTACTTCGGCTCCGGGGACTCCAACGAGTTCAACTACTCCCGGAACCTCAAGTCGGTGTTCCAGAGCGGAACTCTGACCTCGCTCGGCGGGCTCAAGGACCAGTCCTGGCTGCTGCCGACCGACAGGGCCGCGGTGTTCGTCGACAACCACGACACCGAGCGCAACGGCGAGACCCTCAGCTACAAGGACGGCTCTGACTACCGCCTGGCCAACGTGTTCGCCCTCAGCTACCCGTACGGCTGGCCGACGGTGTACTCCGGGTACGCGTTCAGTGCCAACGACGCGGGGGCTCCCCAGCAGAGCAGCGGCAAGGTGAACGACGCCGTGTGCGGGCAGGGCACCTGGACCTGCGCGCACCGGTGGAACGAGACCGCGCACATGGTCGGCTTCCGCAACGCCGTCGGCACCGCAGCCCTGACCAACGTCTGGAGCGACGGCGGCCGGCTGGCCTACGGGCGCGGGTCGCTCGGCTACGTGGCGATCAACCGCAACGGCTCCGCCCTGCAGCGCACCTTCCAGACGTCACTTCCGGCCGGCCGCTACTGCGACGTGATCAGCGGCGCGACGACGAGCGGCGGGTGCTCCGGCACCACGGTCACGGTGGTGTCCGGCGGAGCGGCGTCGTTCACGGTCCCCGCCAACGGCTCGGTCGCCCTGCACGTGGGGCAGCCGGCCGGGGGCACGGCGACCCCCACGCCGACGACGTCGCAGATCTCCTTCGGTGTCGACGCGACGACGTCGTGGGGCCAGAACGTCTTCGTCGTGGGCGACCGCGCGGAGCTGGGCAGCTGGAACCCGGCGAGCGCCGTCGCGCTCTCGTCGGCGACCTACCCGGTGTGGCGGGCGTCCGTGACCCTGCCGGCGGGCACGGTCGTCCAGTACAAGTACGTGCGCAAGGAGTCGAACGGCGCGGTGACCTGGGAGTCCGGGTCCAACCGCACCGCGACGGTGCCGGCCAGCGGGGTCCTCACCCTGACCGACACCTGGCGCAGCTAGACGGTCCGGGCGCCGTCCTGCACTGCGGGACGGCGCCCGTGGCCCGCGGACGGGGGTGGCGTCGAGCGCGTGGAGGTGTGCGGCGCCACCCCTTCGCGCGTCTCACGTCTGTCCAGATGCTGGCGGCCACGGAAGGTCCGCCTCGCGCCCGGTCCTACACTGGCCTCGAGCACAGTCCTGCACGGTGCCGTCCGTCGTGCCTGCACCCGGCGTGACGCACTCCCGCAGGGCTCCCCTGATCGGAAGGCACCCGCGTCCCGTGAGCACCCCGACTCTGCGAGTGGCCGTCGTCGGCGCTGGCCCGGCCGGCATCTACGCCGCCGACATCCTGTCGAAGACCGACCTCGACGTCAGCATCGACCTCTTCGAGCGCCTGCCCGCGCCGTTCGGCCTCGTGCGCTACGGCGTCGCGCCCGACCACCCGCGCATCAAGCAGATCATCGTCGCGCTGCACAAGGTGCTGGAGCGCGGTGACATCCGCCTGCTCGCCAACGTCGACTACGGCACCGACCTCAAGCTGGACGACCTGCGCCAGTTCTACGACGCGGTCATCTTCTCCACGGGCTCCATCCGCGACGCCGCACTGCCGGTCCCGGGCATCGACCTCGAGGGCTCCTACGGCGCCGCCGACTTCGTGTCCTGGTACGACGGGCACCCGGACGTCCCGCGCACCTGGCCGCTGAACGCCCAGCACGTCGCCGTCCTCGGCGCGGGCAACGTGGCGCTCGACGTGGCCCGCATCCTGGCCAAGCACGCCGACGACCTGCTGCCCACCGAGCTGCCGGCCAACGTCTACGAGATCCTCAAGGCCTCGCCCGTCACGGACGTGCACGTGTTCGCGCGCCGCGGCCCGGCCCAGGTCAAGTTCTCCCCGCTCGAGCTGCGCGAGCTCGGTCACGTCCCGGACGTCGACGTCATCGTCTACCCCGAGGACTTCGACTTCGACGAGGGCTCGATGGCCGCCATCCACTCCTCGAACCAGACCAAGCAGGTGGTCAAGACCCTCACGGACTGGACCCTGAAGGAGCCGGAGGAGAACACCGCGAGCCGGCGCATCCACCTGCACTTCCTGCACAAGCCGGTCGAGATCCTGGGCGAGGACGGCCGCGTGGTCGGCGTCCGCACCGAGCGCACCGCCCTGAACGGGGACGGCAACGTCACCGGCACGGGCCAGCTGCAGGACTGGCCGGTCGAGGCCGTGTACCGCGCCGTCGGCTACTTCGGGTCGCCGCTGGTGGACATCCCGTTCGACGACGTCGCCGGCGTGATCCCCAACCGCGAGGGCCGCGTCGTCGACGTCGACGGTGAGCACCTGCCCGGCGTGTACGCGACCGGCTGGATCAAGCGCGGCCCGGTCGGCCTCATCGGACACACCAAGTCGGACGCGTCGGAGACCATCCGGCACCTCGGCGAGGACGTGGCCGAGGGCGGCGAGGCGTTCTACACGGCCACCGACCGCGACCCCGAGGCCGTCACCGAGTTCCTGCACGGCCGCGGCGTGGACGTCATCACGTGGCAGGGCTGGGAGCTCCTGGACGCGTACGAGCGCTCGCTCGGAGAGCCGCACGGCCGCGAGCGCGTGAAGCTCGTCCCGCGCGACGAGATGGTGGACGTCTCCCTGGGCCGCAACGGCTGACAGAACGCGCGCGACGTCCGAGCAGAGGCGGGTCAGAGCCCGCACCTGCTCGGACGTCGTCGTCTACGGGCCGGTGATGCGGCGCAGGAACTCGCGCGTGCGCTCCTCGCGCGGGCTGCCGAGCACCTGGGCCGGCGTGCCGCGCTCGTGCACGCGTCCTTCGTGCAGGAAGCAGACCTCGTCGGCCACCTCGCGCGCGAAGCCCATCTCGTGCGTCGCGATCACCATGGTCAGCCCCGTCTGCTTGAGCTCCGCGAGCAGCGCGAGCACCTCGCCGACCAGCTCCGGGTCGAGCGCGCTGGTCACCTCGTCGAGGAGCATCACGGCCGGCTTGCCGACGAGGGCGCGCGCGATGGCGACCCGCTGCTGCTGCCCGCCCGAGAGCTCGTCGGGAAAGGCCTGGGCCTTCGCGGCCAGGCCGACGCGGTCGAGGACCGCCAGCGCCTCGGCCTCCGCCTCGGCCCGCGACGTCTTGTGCACGAGGCGGGGCGCGAGCGTCACGTTGTCGATCACGCGCAGGTGCGGGAACAGGTTGTAGGCCTGGAACACCATGCCGATGCGGGCCCGGACGGCGTTGGCGTCCAGGCGGGGGTCGGTGATGTCCTGACCCTCGAGCTCGATCACGCCGTCGTCGACGTCCTCGAGCAGGTCGATGCACCGCAGCAGGGTCGACTTGCCGGAGCCGGACGCCCCGATGAGCACGACGACCTGGTGCGCGTGCACGTCGAGCGAGAGGTCGTCGAGCACCACGTGGTCGCCGAAGGCCTTGCGGACCCCGCGGACGGACAGCAGCGGGCGGTCCAGGCGCAGCGGCCGGCCGGGCATCGGGTCGCGCATCGGACCGGGGCTCATCGCAGCGCTCCGCCGCCGGCCAGCGCGCTCTGCGCACCGATCCAGCCCGAGCGTCGTGCCAGCACGTCGGTGAACCGGGTCAGCGGGATGGTCAGGGCCACGAACAGCACCCCCGCGACGACGTACGGCGTGAAGTTGGCGTACCGCGCGGTCTCGATCTGCGCGGCTCGGACCGCGTCGATGGCCCCGAGGATCGAGATGAGGCCGGAGTCCTTGGAGAGTGCGACGAGGTCGTTGAGCAGTGGTGGGATCACGCGCCGGACCGCCTGGGGGAGCACCACGTGCCGCATCGCCTGCGCGCGCGTGAGCCCGAGCGAGCGTGCCGCGGCCACCTGCGACGGGTGCACGGACTCGATCCCGGCCCGGAAGACCTCCGCGACATAGGCCGAGTACGTGAGCACCAGCGCCAGCGTGCCGAGCGCGACCGCCGACGTCGGGATCCCCTGCAGCCGCAGGCCCGGCAGCCCGAACCCGACGAGCAGCAGGACGAGGATCAGCGGCAGGCCGCGGAACACGTCGACGTAGCCGGTGGCCAGCGCCCGGACGGGGAAGAACACCGGGCCGCGCAGCGTGCGGGCGAGCGCCAGGGCCATCGCGACGATGACGATGAGGACGGCACTGACCGCCATCACCCGGATGTTCAGCCACAGCCCCTGCAGGATCGCCGGGAACGACTCGACCGCCACGTCCCAGTCGAAGAAGGACGCCTTGACCCGCGGCCAGCCGGGGGAGGACACCAGCGCCAGCACGGCGATGGCGACCAGCGCGATCGTCGACAGGAAGGCGACGGCGGTCGACCGGCGGGCACGGCTGCGGCGGTAGGCGTCCCGCTCCTCCTGGCGCTCGGACGGCACCCAGCTCACTGGAGGACCGGTGCACCCGCGGCGTCGGTGAGCCACTGCGCCTCGAGGTCAGCCAGCGTGCCGTCGTCGCGCAGGGCGTCGACGGCCTCGGTCACCGGCGTCGTGAGCGCGCTGCCCTTGTCGAGCACGAGCCCGAACTCGTCACCCCCGGCGCTGTCGGGCAGCGTGCCGATGATCTTCCCGCCGTCCAGCTCGGCCGCCGTGATGTACAGGGCGGTCGGCAGGTCGACGACGATCGCGTCCACGAGCCCGGCGGTCAGGGCCTGCTTGACCTGGTCGTTGTCGTTGAACGGCGACACGGGCGTGCTCGGGTCGATCGCCTCCTGGGCCGCGGTGAGGCTGGTCGTGCCCACCATGGCACCGATCTTCAGCGCCTTGAGGTCCGCGAGCGTCGTCGCGCCGGCGCCTGCCGAGCCCTCGAGCGTCACGACGGCCTGCGAGGTCGTGTAGTACGGCGAGGAGAAGTCGAGGTTGGCCTCGCGCTCGTCGCTGATCGACACCTGGTTGATCGCGAAGTCGAAGTCCTTGGCGCCCGGCGCGATGATCTGGTCGAAGCTGGCGACCGTCCACTCCACGTGGTCCTTGTCGAAGCCCAGCTGGTCGGCCACCGCGTACGCGACGGCCGACTCGAAGCCCTCGCCGCTGGTCGGGTCGTTGTCGATGACCCAGGGCTGGTAGGCCGGATCGGACGTCGCGATGGTCAGGACGCCGTCCGTGACCGTCGCCAGCGTCCCGTCGCTCGGGGCGGCGCCTGCGTCCTCGTCGGTCGGAGCACACGCGGCCAGCGCCAGGGCGGCGACGGCGGCAAGGGTGGTCCAGCGGGCTCTGCGCACGGCGTGCTCCGGAGGTGTCGTGGGAAGGGTGGGGTCAGGATACGAGGGAACCCCGACGCGGTGGCGCGCGTTCCACGGGTGCACTGCTGCGAGGAGAGAGAGACGATGGGTCACCGGCACTACAACGGTTTGAAGACGGCCGCGCTGTTCGGCGTGATGTGGGCCGTGCTGCTCGGCATCGGGTGGCTGCTCGGCCGCGGGACGCCGAAGTTCCTGCTGCTGTTCACCGCGCTCGGCCTGGTGATGACCGCGTACAGCTACTGGAACTCCGACAAGATCGCGATCCGCGCCATGAAGGCGCGACCGGTCAGCGAGATCGAGCAGCCGGCGATGTACCGGATCGTCCGCGAGCTCTCCACCGCTGCCCGGCAGCCGATGCCCCGTCTGTACATCTCACCGACGGCGGCGCCCAACGCCTTCGCCACGGGCCGCAACCCGAAGAACGCCGCGGTCTGCTGCACCGAGGGCATCCTGCAGCTCCTCGACGAGCGCGAGCTGCGCGGGGTGCTCGGCCACGAGCTCATGCACGTCTACAACCGCGACATCCTCACGTCGTCCGTCGCTGCGGCGGTGGCGGGCGTCATCACGTCGCTCGCGCAGTTCGCGCTCTTCTTCGGCGGGGGCAGCGACCGCGACCGCGGCGGCAACCCGATCGCCGGGCTGCTCCTGGTGTTCCTCGCTCCGCTGGCCGCGATGATGGTCCAGCTCGCGATCACGCGCACCCGCGAGTACGACGCCGACGAGGACGGGGCCCGGCTCACCGGCGACCCGCTGGCGCTCGCGTCCGCCCTGCGCAAGCTCGAGATGGGCACCCGGGCCAGGCCGCTGCCGCAGGACCGCCAGCTGGTGGACGTGTCGCACCTGATGATCGCGAACCCGTTCCGCGGCGCGGGGATGGCGAGGCTGTTCTCGACACACCCGCCCATGGCCGACCGGATCGCCCGCCTCGAGCGTCAGGCCGGCCCGCAGGACGGCATCTCGCGCTACTGACCTGGCACCGAGCGCGGTGGTTGCCGCGGAGCTCGGTGCCTCGAACCACCGAGCTCGGCGCCGACCACCGAGCTCGGCGCCGACCACCGAGCTCGAGGGCGTCAGCGGTAGTTGGTGAACTGCAGGTCGGCGTCGACGTCGGCGCCCTTGAGCAGCGCGATCACGGCCTGCAGGTCGTCGCGGCTCTTGCCCGTGACGCGCAGCTCGTCGCCCTGGATCTGCGTCTTGATGCCCTTGGGCCCCTCGTCGCGGACGATCTTGGCCACCTTCTTGGCGGTCTCGCTGCT
The DNA here is from genome assembly GCF_056405535.1 of Cellulomonas sp. P1_G12_2. NCBI lineage: Bacteria > Bacillati > Actinomycetota > Actinomycetes > Micrococcales > Cellulomonadaceae > Cellulomonas > Cellulomonas sp. P1_G12_2. The sequence goes on from NZ_JBFUBX010000002.1 coordinate 583,811, forward strand.
GAGCCCCTCCTTGATGAGGGCCTCGAGGCGGTACTCCTTGCCGGACGGCTTGGGCTCGGGGGTGTCCTCCTCGCCGGTGTCCAGCGACTTCAGGGAGATGCCGCGTCGGATCAGCTTGGTCTGGAACACGTCGAGGACCGCGAGAACCCGCTCGGAGGAGTTGGCGATCATGAGGATCTTCTCGCCGCTCCAGGCGATCGACGCCCCGACGCCCTTGAAGTCGTACCGCTGCGCGATCTCCTTCGAGGCCTGGTTGAGGGCGTTGTCCACCTCCTGGCGGTCGACCTTGCTGACGACGTCGAACGAGGCTTCGCTCGCCATGTTTCCTCCTGCTGCTACGGGCACTGGGGCGCGGGCTCGGCATCGCTTTCGCTAGCACCGCCCGGGTGTTGCTATCCTTCCACCCGCACGCTGCACGCGCGTTCGCCCCCTGGGTGTCCTCTCGTTCGGCTGGCATCCCCGGCGGGTTACCCGAGTGGCCAAAGGGGGCTGACTGTAAATCAGCTGGCAACGCCTACGGGGGTTCGAATCCCTCACCCGCCACGTTGTGATCACGACCCCGGACCGCCTGCGGCCCGGGGTCGTGTCGTTGGTGTGGGCGAGTGCTGGCAGGGTGGGCGCGTGCCCCAGACCACCCGTGACGCCGCCCTCGACGTGCTGCGCCGACTCGTCGGCAACCCGACCGCCGACTTCCACGAGGGGCAGTTCGAGGCCATCGAGACGCTCGTCGACGACCGCCGCCGTGCGCTCGTGGTGCAGCGGACGGGGTGGGGCAAGTCGGCGGTGTACTTCGTCGCGACGATGCTCCTGCGGCAGCGGGGTGCCGGTCCGACCGTCCTCGTCTCGCCGCTGCTGGCCCTGATGCGCGACCAGGTCGCGGCCGCCGAGCGTGCCGGGGTGCGGGCGGTGGCGATCAACTCGACCAACGCGCACGAGTGGGACGAGCTCCTGGCGCGCCTCGCCGCCGACGAGGTCGACGTGCTGCTCGTCTCGCCGGAGCGTCTCAACAACCCGGCGTTCCGGGAGAACCAGCTGCCGGCCCTGGTGCGACGGCTCGGCATGCTGGTGGTCGACGAGGCGCACTGCATCAGCGACTGGGGCCACGACTTCCGGCCCGACTACCGGCGTCTGCGGGACCTCATCGCGACCATGCCGCCGGGAGTGCCGGTGCTCGCGACGACGGCCACCGCCAACAGCCGGGTCGTCGCCGACGTGGCGGAGCAGCTGGACTCGGGCGGCGACGGCGTGCTGACCATCCGCGGACCGCTCGCCCGGGCGTCCCTGCGCCTCGGCGTCCTGCGGCTGCCCGACGCGCGGACGCGGCTCGCCTGGCTGCTCAGCCACCTCGGTGACCTCCCGGGGTCCGGGATCATCTACACGCTCACCGTGGCGGCCGCGCAGGACACCGCACGCCTGCTGCGCGAGGCAGGCCACGACGTGCGGGCCTACACGGGCCAGACCGACCCCGCGGACCGGGAGGCCGCCGAGGCCGCGCTCAAGGCCAACGAGGTCAAGGCGCTGGTGGCGACGAGCGCGCTGGGCATGGGCTTCGACAAGCCGGACCTCGGGTGGGTGCTGCACCTGGGGGCGCCGTCCTCGCCGGTCGCCTACTACCAGCAGGTCGGCCGCGCCGGCCGCGCCACCGCCAGCGCGGACGTGCTCCTGCTGCCCGGCACCGAGGACCCGGACATCTGGCAGTACTTCGCCACGGCCTCGATGCCGAACCAGGACCGGGCGGAGCGCGTGATCGCGGAGCTGTCGGACCGCCCGATGTCGACACCGGCCCTGGAGGCGCGGGTGGACGTCCGCCGCACCCCGCTGGAGCTGCTGCTCAAGGTGCTCGACGTGGACGGTGCCGTGCGCCGCGTGCAGGGCGGCTGGGTGGCCACCGGGCAGCCGTGGACCTACGACGCGGAGCGCTACGCACGCATCGCCGCGGCCCGCCAGGCCGAGCAGGAGCACATGCTCGAGTACGAGCGCACCGACGGCTGCCGGATGGAGTTCCTGCAGCGCAGCCTCGACGACGAGACCGCGACGCCGTGCGGGCGCTGCGACTCGTGCGCGGGCGCCTGGTACCCGCGGGACGTCGCCGAGGGCGCGACGGCCTCGGCGGAGCGCTCGCTCGACCGCGTGGGCGTGCCTGTCGAGCCGCGGGTGCAGTGGCCGGTCGGCGCCGACCGGCTCGGCCTGCCCGTGCGCGGTCGCCTCGCCGAGTCGGAGCGGGCGGTCGAGGGCCGGGCGCTCGCCCGGCTCACCGACCTGGGCTGGGGGACCGCCCTGCGCGAGATCTTCGCGGCCGGCGCGGTCGACGCGCCCGTCACGCGGGCCATGCTCGACGGCTGCGTGCGCGTGCTCGCGCAGTGGGGCTGGGACGATCGACCCGCGGCGGTGGTCGCCCTGCCGTCGCGGCGGCGACCGCTGCTCGTCGACTCGCTGGCCCGGGGTATCGCCGAGATCGGCCGGTTGCCGTACGCGGGTGCCCTGGCGCCGCGCGACGGCGGTCCGAGCGGGGAGCCGGGGGGCAACAGCGCGTTCCGGCTGGCAGGCGTCTGGGGGCGGTTCGACGCGTCCGCGCTGCAGCTGCCGTCCGGGCCGGTGCTGCTCGTCGACGACCTGGTGGACAGCCGGTGGACCATGACCGTCGCCGCCCGCGAGCTGCGGCAGGCGGGTGCGCCGGCCGTGCTCCCGTTCGCGCTGGCGCTGCGCGGCTGATCAGGCGGGCGGCTCGACCGTCGTCACGCTCACGCCCCCCTGCGACAGCCGGGCGGCGGCGCGCAGCGTGGTGGGCAGGGCCACGGCGGCCGTGAGGTCCACCAGGACCGTCGCGTCGAACCCGTCCGCGCGGGCGTCCAGGGCGGTCGCGGTGACGCAGTGGTCGGTGGCCAGGCCGACGACGTCCACCTCCGTGACCCCCGCCGCGGTGAGGACCTCGGTCAGCCGGGCACCCTCGGCGCCGACGACCTCACCGGCGAACCCGGAGTAGTCCTGCCGGCTCTGACCCTTGCGCACGTGGACGGTGTCGGTGGGCAGGTGCAGGTCGGGGTGGTACTCGGCGCCGACGGTCCCGGCGACGCAGTGCACGGGCCAGGTGGTGACGTAGTCGGGATCGGCGCCGGTGGCGAAGTGCCCGTCGTTGGTGTCCGGCAGCGGTGCGTGCCAGTCCCGGGTGGCGACGACCGCGGCGTACCGGTCCTCGTGCTCGCGCACGTAGGCGGACACTGCCCGCGCGACCTCGGCGCCGCCGGTGACCGCCAGCGAACCGCCCTCGCAGAAGTCGTTCTGGACGTCCACGACGATCAGTGCCCTGCTCATGGTGCTGCCCCGCTCTCTGCCTGGACACCCATTCTCGTCCGGCGGGGCGCGGGTGTCAGGACGCGGCGCCGCAGGTGTAGGTGCCGGGGGTGATCGAGACCGTCGCGCCCTCGTAGAGCGTGTCGAACATGCCGGCGTCCTGCGCCGACCCGAAGGCCACTCCGACCCCGAGCGGGTTCGCGTACCCGGTGAGGCCGGCCAGCTGCTCCTCGGCGCCGCTCTGGCAGGCGGGGTCCAGCGGCAGGGTCGGGTAGCCCAGGGCCGCGAGGGAGTCGATGGACGGCTGCAGCGTGGTCGTGTCCCCGGCGCCGGTCTCCACGACCTCGGTCCAGACCACCCAGAACTGCTCGGTGGTGGCCGTGGGGTCGATCGCGGTGGGCCACGCGGGGACGGTCACGGCGTCCGTGGTCGGTGCGTCGTCGCCGTCGTCGTCGCCCGTGCACGCGGCGGTGCTGAGCAGGAGGGTGGCGGACAGGAGCAGGGCAGCAGCGGTGCTGCGTCGTGGCTGGCGCATGGGCCGGATCGTGGCACGCGGCGAGGGGCGGGGACCACGAGATGAATCGTTTAGGCAACCGCGTCGGCGCACGGTGCGAGGAGCCGATTTCGCGAGCACCCGTGGGCCCGTGTAACCTTGCTCGCGCTGCCCCGATAGCTCAGTCGGCAGAGCGTCTCCATGGTAAGGAGAAGGTCAAGGGTTCGATTCCCTTTCGGGGCTCTGTGGTGTGTTCGGGGTGCGACGCAGGTCGCACCTCGATATCACCCGAGGCGGGGTAGCTCAGGTGGTTAGAGCGCACGACTCATAATCGTGAGGTCGCGGGTTCGATCCCCGCTCCCGCTACATCCCAGTGACACAGCTGCGCGTCGGCCGGCGCGCAATGACAAGATCGCATGCATCCCGTTCCGGGTGCGAGAGGTGGCAAGACCATGGCCAGCAAGAGCTCGGACGTCCGTCCGAAGATCACGCTCGCGTGCACCGAGTGCAAGGAGCGGAACTACATCACCAAGAAGAACCGTCGGAACGACCCCGACCGTCTCGAGATGAAGAAGTTCTGCCCCCGCGACAACCGCCACACCCTGCACCGCGAGACCCGCTGACCTCGCACTGATGCCGGTCGACGTCGGTTACGCGGGTCGTCAGTACCCGCCGACCGCTGCCTACGAGGTAGGTCGTCAGAAGCTCCAGGAGTTCGCCGACGCGGTCGGCGCCTCCCACGCAGCCCACACGGATCCGTCGGTGGCGCGCGCGCTCGGGTATCCCGACGTGATTGCGCCGCCGACGTTTGCCGTCCTGGTGGCGCAGCGCGCCGAGGCCCAGCTGTTCGAGGACCCCGCCGCCGGGATCGACTTCAGCCGCGTCGTGCACGCCGACGAGCGGTTCACGCACCACCGGCCCATCCACGCGGGGGACCGTCTGGTGACGGTGCTCCACGTCGACTCGATCACGGTGCGCGCGGGACTGGCCATGATCACCACGCGTGCTGAGATCGCGGCCGAGGACGGCGAGCCCGTCACCACGGTGATCTCCACCCTGGCCGTCCGCCCGGAGGAGTCATGACCGAGGCCCTGGCCGTCGGCGACGAGGTCGCCCGCCGCGAGATCACCGTCGACCGCGCACGCCTCGTCCGGTACGCGGGCGCGAGCGGCGACTTCAACCCGATCCACTGGAACGACCGTGTCGCCACCTCGGTCGGTCTGCCCGGTGTGATCGCGCACGGCATGTGGACCATGGGTGCCGCGTCGAGCGTCGTCGCCGACTGGGCGGGGGACCCGGGCGCGATCCTCGACTACCAGGTGCGCTTCACGCGTCCCGTGCCGGTGCCCGACCCGGGTGCGGCGACCGTCGAGGTGATCGCGGTCGTCGGTGCCCTCGACAGCGAGGCCGGCACGGCACGGATCGACCTGACCGTCGCGGTCGACGGGGTCCGCGTGCTCGGCAAGGCGCAGGCGGTCGTCCGACTCAGCTGACGGTCGGCGCCGGACCGGTCGTCGTGCCGATCCGCAGGCTGACCGGCAGCTCCCGCCGCGAGGGGCCCTCGCCGGCCAGGAAGTCCTCGACGGCGTGCCCGATGGCGGCGCCCTTCTCCGCGAGCGGCTGGACGACCGTGGTGAGCACGTCCGGTGCGAGCCACGGCAGGTCGAGGCCGTCGAACCCGCTGACGGACACGTCCTCCGGCACGCGCAGCCCGAGCTCGCGCGCGGCGAGCACCACGCCCGACGCCAGCAGGTCGGACTGGCACGCGATCGCGGTCGGGCGGTCGGGGGTGGACAGCAGGGCGATCCCGGCGGTGCGCCCGTGCTCCACGAGCGAGGCCGGCGTCTCCCAGATCGCCACCGGCGTCACGCCCGCGTCGGTCACCCCGGTGAGCCGACGACGGGTGATCTCCCAGTTGAGGTGGTCCATCTGGTCGAGCGCGACGAGCCCCTCGCCGCGGGAGCGGTCGAAGGGGAGCGTGACGGACGCGATCCGCGTGTGGCCGAGCGCGAGCAGGTGCTCGGTGGCCTGCCGCATGCCACCGCGGTCGTCGATCCCGACCGAGGCGACGTCCGGCAGCTGCTGACCCTCGACGAGCACGGTCGGTGTCCCGCGCCGCCGCAGCGCCCCGAGCATCGGGTCGTCGGTGGTGCCGCCCCACATGATCACGGCGACGTCCATCGCGGCGGTCTCGAGCAGGGGGTCCACGGCGGGGCCGGCCGGGTCGCTCGAGCCGGGGATGAGCAGGACGCCCAGGTCGAGGGGGCCGAGCGTGCTGACCAGCCCGTCGAGCACCTGGATCGAGACCGGGTCCCGGAACGAGCGGCCGAGGGAGTCGCCGACCACGACCCCGACGATCCCGGACCGGCCGCGGCGCAGCTGGCGACCGAGGGGGTTCGGACCGGAGTAGTCGAGCGCCGCGGCCGCGTCGAGCACGCGCTGGCGCGTCGCCGCGGCGATCGGACCCGCACCGGAGAACGCGAGCGAGGCGGTCGATACCGACACGTGCGCGGCGGCGGCGACGTCGGCCAGGGTGGGGCGGTGCGGAGACAGGGGTCGGACCTCCGGATCGGCGCCGCGGCACCCGGGTGCACGCGACGCGCGTGACGAGCGCACGGTTGACGCAGCGGCCAGCGTACCCGCAGAATGGCTGCGACCCTCAAATCGATTCGACCACCGACGACGGCGCCTGGTCGAATCGATTCGATCGCCGCTCGACCCGATGCCCCGGAGCAAGCCCGTGCGCCACCCTTCCCCCTCCCTGAGTCGAGCCCGCTGGCTCCTCATGGGACTGTTCGCCCTCACCGGCATCACCTTCTCCAGCTGGCTCGCCCGCATCCCCACGGTCCGCGACCTGCTCGACCTGTCCACCTCCGAGCTCGGGGTGCTCCTGCTGGTCGGCTCGGTCGGCGCGCTGCTCACCGTGACCGTCTCGGGCGTCGCCGTGCAGCGGTTCGGCAGCCCGGTGGCGGTCGTGGCCTCGACGGCCGTCCTCGCCGTGGCGCTGGTGCTCATGGGCGTCGGGCCCTCGGTCGGCTCCGTCGGCCTGCTCGGCGTCGGCATCTTCCTCAACGGCGTCGCGGTGGCGCTCGGCAACGTCCCGCTCAACGTGGAGTCGGCGCGCATCGAGCGGGCGATGGGCCGCACGGTCATCCCGCAGTTCCACGCCGCCTTCTCGATCGGCGCGGTCGCCGGCTCGGCCCTCGGCGCGACGGCCTCGCACCTGGGCATCTCGGTGGCCGTGCAGTTCACCGCCGTCGCGGTCCTCGCGGTCGTGTGGCGACTGGCCTCGCTGCGCGGGCTCGTCCTGCCCGACGCGCCGGGGGACCGTCCTCGCACGCCCCATCGCGCGGTCCCCGGCGCGGTGACCATGGGCCGGCGCCGCCGCATCGCGAGCGCGCTCGACTCCTGGCGCGAGCCGCGCACCCTGCTGATCGGAGTCGTCGTCATGGCGGCCGCGCTGTCCGAGGGGTCGGCCAAYGACTGGCTGTCCCTGGCGGTCGTCGACGGATTCGACCAGACCGAGGCCGTCGGCGGCGCGATGCTCGCGGTGTTCGTCGGCGCCATGACCCTCGTCCGGCTTCTCGGCACGCGCGTGATCGACCGGTTCGGACGCGTGGCCGTCCTGCGCGTCTCGGGAACCGTGTCGGTCGTCGGGCTGCTGCTCTTCGGGTTCGCGCCCGGCTTCGCGCTCGCCGGCGTCGGGATCGTGCTCTGGGGCTTCGGTGCCGCGCTCGCCGTGCCCGTGGGCATCGCGGCCGCGTCCGACGACCCGATGCGGGCCGCCGGACGGGTGGCGGTCGTGTCGGCGTTCGCCTCGGTCGCCTCCATCGCGGCGCCGCCGCTGCTCGGGATCGCCGCCGCCTCCGCCGGTGCCCGCCACGCCCTGGTGCTCATCGCGGTCGCGATGGTGGCGAGCGTGCTGCTGGCCCACCGTGTCGCGCCGGAGCCGGCGTCGAACGAGGACGCTCCCGTGCGTCACCACGACGAGCCGCTCGCGCACCTCGCCGACGCGGACCCGGACCCGTACGGCGCGATCGTGGCCCGGCACACCGACCACCACACCCCTCGCACGCAGCGCAGCCCGCGTCGCCGACCCCTGCGCGTGCCCTGACCATGGAACGGACGACATCATGAGCACCGGAGGGCCGATGACGACGCCAGCGGGACACGACGACGAGCTGACGCTCCCGAGCGTGCCCGGACGCGCCTCGCGGGCGGTCGAACGGGCGTCGATCGCCGTCTTCGCCGTCTTCTTCCTCAACGGGTTCAACTTCGCCAGCTGGGCCGCGCGCCTGCCGGCCATCCGTGACGGGCTCGACTTCTCGCCGGCGCAGATGGGCCTGCTGCTCCTCGTCGGCTCGGTCGGCTCGCTCCTCTCGCTGCCGTTGTCGGGGATGGTGGTCGAGCGCCTCGGTGCCCGCCGCACGGTGCTCGCGTTCGCGATCCTCAACGCCTCGGGCCTCATCGTCGCGTCGGTCGGCGTCGCGCTCGGCCAGGTGCTGGTCGTCGGGCTGGGACTCGTCCTCTTCGGCGTCGGCACCGGTGTGTGGGACGCGTCGATGAACGTCGAGGGCGCGGCCGTCGAGCAGCACCTCGGCCGGACCGTCATGCCGCGGTACCACGCCGGGTTCTCGTTCGGGACGGTCGCCGCCGCCGGGGTCGCCGCCGTCGCGGCCGGGCTGCACGTCCCCGTCGTCGTGCACATCCCGATCGCGGTCGTCCTGTCGGTGATCGGCGTCGCGTTCGCGGTCCGGGTGTTCCTGCCGACCGCCGACGAGCCCGAGGTCCGGCACGCGGGCGACCGCCCGCAGACGGGTGCACGGGGTGCCCTGGCGGCGTGGCTCGAGCCCCGCACGCTGCTCATCGGCCTCGTGGTGCTCGCGGCGGCGCTCACCGAGGGGTCCGCCAACGACTGGGTCAGCCTCGCGGTGGTCGACGGGTTCGACGTGACGGACGCGGTCGGCGCGATCGCGTTCGCGGTGTTCGTCACGGCGATGACCGCGATGCGCTGGTTCGGCACCACGCTGCTGGACCGGTACGGCCGTGTCGCGGTCCTGCGGCTGTGTGCCGGGCTCTCGCTCGTGGGCCTGCTGATCTTCGGGCTGGCCGACCCGCTGTGGCTGGCGGCCGTGGGCATCGTGGCGTGGGGCGCCGGTGCGGCCCTCGGGTTCCCCGTGGGCATGAGCGCCGCGGCGGACGACCCGCTGCGGGCCGCCCAGCGCGTCAGCGTCGTCTCGACCATCGGGTACAGCGCGTTCCTCGCGGGTCCGCCGCTGCTCGGGCTGTTCGCGCAGCAGGTGGGCTACCGGCACGCGCTGCTGGTCATCATCGCCCCGATCGTGCTGGGCCTCCTCGTGGTCAACGCCGCCGCGCCCCTGAAGAAGGACCGCGTAGCCTGAGGGCGTGCAGAGTGAGCTGAGCACGGCCGACTGCTCGCCGGCGACCGTCCCTCCGACGATCACCTGGCCGGCCCGGACCGCCCCGTCGTCCACCACCCTCGCGGACCTCACCACCCTCCGGGTCGGCGGAGCGCCGCGGCGGTACGTGGAGACGACGACCGAGGCCGAGCTGATCGACGCCGTCCGCGCGGCCGACGCCGACTCCGAGCCGGTGCTCGTGCTCGGCGGCGGCTCCAACCTGCTCGTCGCCGACGACGGGTTCGACGGGGTGGTCGTGCGGGACGTGCGCAGCGGCATCGAGGTGCCGGACGCCTCCGCCTGCGCCGGTGCCACCCTCACCGTCCCGGCCGGCACGCCGTGGGACGACGTGGTGCGCTACGCGGTCGAGCAGGAGCTGACCGGGATCGAGACGCTCTCGGGCATCCCGGGGTCGACCGGCGCGACGCCCGTGCAGAACGTCGGCGCCTACGGTCAGGAGGTGTCGCAGAGCATCGCGACGGTCCGGGTCTGGGACCGCGGCCGGGGCAAGGTCCGCACGCTGCCCCTGGTCACGCTGGCGTTCGGGTACCGCACCTCGCTGCTGAAGCGCTCGATGCGCGAGGCGGACCCGGCCGACCCGCAGGCACCCTGGTCGCCGACCCCGCGCTACGTGGTGCTCGACGTGACGTTCCAGCTCCGTCCGGGCTCGCTGTCCCGCCCCATCGCCTACGCCGAGCTCGCCCGCACGCTGGGGGTCGAGGTGGGCGGCCGCGCCCCGCTGGCCGAGGTGCGCGACACCGTGCTCGCCCTGCGCGCCCGCAAGGGCATGGTGCTCGACGCCGCGGACCACGACACGTGGAGCGCCGGCTCGTTCTTCACGAACCCGCACCTGAGCCCCGCCGAGGCGGCTGCCCTGCCGGAGGACGCCCCGCGCTTCCCGGCCGACGACGCCCGCGTGAAGACCAGCGCCGCGTGGCTCATCGAGCGGTCCGGGTTCTCGCGCGGCTTCGGCGCCCCCGGCCCGGCGACCCTGTCCACCAAGCACACGCTCGCCCTGACCAACCGCGGGGGAGCGAAGGCGGAGGACCTGCTGGCCCTCGCGCGTCAGGTGCGCGACGGCGTCCGATCCACCTTCGGCGTCGAGCTGGAGCCCGAGCCGGTGCTGGTGGGCGTCGCGCTCTGACGCGTCACGCTCTGCCGCCCGAGCAGGGCGCCGTGCACGAGCACGAGCGCCTCGTCGTCGGTCAGCCCGGCCGCGCGCACCGCGGTCACGTACGTCTCGGCAGCGCGCCGCGCGATGTCCGTCGGCACGGACGCACCCTCCGCGATGACCGTCCCCGCGCGGCGGCGCGTCTCGACGACCCCCTCCGCCTCCAGCTCGCGGAACGCACGCGCCACCGTGCCGGCGGCGAGCCCGAGATCAGTGGCCAGCGCACGGATCGTCGGCAGCCGGTCGCCCGCGACGAGCCGACCCGCGGCCACGTGCGCGACCACCTGCGCGCGGATCTGCTCGAACGCGGGGACTCCGGAGGTGAGGTCGACCTCGAGCTCGGCGGTCATGACGCGCGCGCCTGCGTCGCCGTCCCGACCAGAGGCTGCCGTTCGGCGGCGCTTCGAGCGCGGACGGCGGACTGCCCGGCGACGACCGCGGACGTCACCGCCACGGCGACCGCCACGAGCGTCCCGACGAGGGCGACGGCCACGGCGACGGGGTCAGCAAGGGGCACGTCGTCGACCGAGCCGCCCTGCGCCCCGCGCAGCGCGGCGCTCGCGACACCCAAGCACCCGGCGAGCGTCCAGCCGAGCACCAGCTGGACACCTCCCAGCACCCGGCGTGCCGAGAGCCGACGCAGGGCCGTGTCGTCGTCGGCGGAGGCGTCACTCACCGCGGGCCGGCGCGCGACCAGTCGCAGGACGGCGACGCAGCCGATCAGCAGGACCGCGACCGCGAGGAGGATCCAGCGTCCGTAGAACCAGCCGGGGAACGGGCCGGCCGCGCTGGTGATGTCCGGGCCGTGGCGCCAGGGCAGGGCGCGCCCGTCGTCCGTCGCGACGATCGCGCAGACCGTGAGGAGCACGAGGAGCGCACCCGACCAGCTGAGGACCAGGACGGCCGGGCCGGTCGGCGCGATGTCCCGGAGCCCTCGGCGGCTGAGCGCCGCACGGCGGACGGCACCCGTCGGCCGCGGCCAGGTGAGCTCCCCGATCGCGTGCACCGCAAGGAACGCCGCGCCGCCGGCCGCGGGGAGCAGACCCATGACGAGCCCGGTCGTCAGGCCCCGCAGCGCAGGGACCACCGCGACGCCGACCAGCAGCGGTGCTGCCACGAGCCCGGTCCAGGCGCTCGCGGAGACACGACCGGCGTGCCGGGCGGCGGTCAGCCACGCGTCGGACGGGCTGACCGGTCCGACGGTCCGGGTCGGCCGCAGGGCCGCGCCGATCGCGAGCACCACCAGGAGGAACAGCACGGGGACGAGGACGGGCATCCCGAACTCCTTTGTGTCAATGAATCAATTGATTGACACAATGCCGCAGTCTGGCGTCCGGGTCAAGAGGCCAGCCACGCGTCCACCCCGGCGAGCAGGCGTGCGCGCACGTCGTCGGCGGCGCGGCTGGCCCGGATGGACGACCGCGCCAGGCCCGCGAGCTCGTCGTCGGAGAACCCGTGCACGTCTCGCGCGATCGCGTACTGGTCCACCAGCCGCGAGAGGAACAGGAGCGGGTCGTCGGCGCCCAGCGCCACGGTCGCGCCCGCGTCCACGAGCGCGCGCAGGGGGACGTCGGCGGCGGTCGCGTACACGCCGAGCGACACGTTCGACGCCGGGCAGACCTCCAGCGCCACACCTTCCTCGACCACGCGCTCGAGCACCCGGGGGTCCTCGGCGGACCGGACGCCGTGCCCGAGCCGGTCGGGGTGCAGGTGCCCGACGACGTCCTCCACGTGCGCGGGACCGAGCAGCTCGCCACCGTGCGGGACGGAGGCCAGGCCGGCCCGGCGGGCGATCGCGAACGCGGCGGCGAACTCGGGGGTCTCGCCGCGGCGCTCGTCGTTCGAGAGGCCGAAGCCGACCACCTGCCCGGGTCCGTCGCCGGCGTGCGTCGCGGCCAGGCGCGCGAGGGTCCGGGCCTCGAGCGGGTGCCGCATGCGTGACGCCGCCACGATGACCCCGATGTCGACCCCGGTGGCCGCGGACGCCTCGCGCGCCGCGTCCAGCACGATCTCGAGCGCGGGCGTCAGACCGCCGACGAAGGGCGCGTAGGACGTGGGGTCCACCTGGATCTCGAGCCTGCCGGACCCCTCGCGCGCGTCGTCCTCGGCGGCCTCCGCGACGATCCGGCGCATGTCGGCCTCGCCACGCACGCACGCCCGCGCGGCGTCGTACAGCCGCTGGAACCGGAACCACCCGCGCTCGTCGGCGGGCACGTGCAGGGGATCCGCGTCGAGGAGGGCGGCCGGGAGCCGGATCCCGTGGAGCGTGGCCAGCTCGGCCAGCGTGGAGATCCGCATGGACCCGGTGAAGTGCAGGTGCAGGTGCGCCTTCGGCAGAAGCGCGAGGTCCCGGCTCACACGCCTGCCGCGGTCGCGTCGATCAGCCGGTACCCCACGCCGCGGACGGTGTCGAAGTGCTCGGCGCCGACCTTGCGTCGCAGGTACCGCACGTACACGTCGACCACGTTGGAGCCCGGGTCGAAGTCGAAGCCCCACACCTCCGACAGCAGGCGCTCACGCGTGAGCACGTCTCCGGGGTGCCGCAGGAACGTCTCGGCCAGCGCGAACTCCCGCGCCGACAGGTCCACCTCGTGCGTGCCCACCTTGATCCGCCGCGTCCGCAGGTCCAGCTGGAGAGCACCGTGCTTGAGCACCGACGCCTCACCCGTGGCCACTCCGTGTGCCCGCAGCCGCAGCCGCACGCGGGCGAGCAGCTCCTCGAACCGGAACGGCTTGGCCATGTAGTCGTCGGCCCCGGACTCCAGCCCGGTGACCGTGTCCGTCACGGACGACCGCGCGGTCAGCACGATGACCGGGACCGTCTCCCCGGCCGCGCGCAGTCGCCGCAGGACCTCGAACCCGTCGATGTCGACCAGGCCCAGGTCCAGGATGAGCAGGTCGATGCCGCCCGACTGCACCGTCGCCAGAGCCTCCTCGCCCGAGGTCACCGCGCTCGTCTCGAAGCCGGAGGCACGCAGGCCCTTGGCGACGAACGCGGCGATGCGCTCCTCGTCCTCCGCGATGAGGATGTGCGTCATAGGTACTCCACCAGCTCCGGGACAGGTCGGGGTTCGCCGTCCACGAGGTCGACGGCCGGCAGGTCCAGCACGAAGACTGCGCCGCGCCCGACGTTAGCCGGTGGATGCTCCACGAACACACGGCCGTGATGGGCGTGTGCGATCGCTGCGACGATCGGCAGACCCAGCCCGGCGCCGTGCGAGAGGCGGTCGGCCTGACCGCGATGGAACCGTTCGAAGATGCGGTCCGCCTCGTCCGGCGGGACGCCCGGACCCTCGTCCCGCACCCACAGGAGCAGGCGGTCGTCGGCCACCTCGCTGCCCAGGCGCACCGTCGACCACGGGTCCGAGTACCGGTACGCGTTCGCGAGCAGCTGCAGCCACGCCTGCGTGATGCGCTGCGCGTCCAGCTGGACGGTGACGTCCGCGCGGGCGGCCACCACCCAGTGCCGGTCGCCGAGCCCGCGCGCCTTCTCGTGCACGTCGTCCGTGAGCCGGCCGACGTCGGTGGGCGCGTACCGGACGAAGTCGGGCCGGTCCGCGGTGGCGAGTGTCATGAGGTCGTCCACCAGCCGCTGCATGCGGTCCAGCTCGTCGAGGGCCAGCGCCTGCGTGGCGCGGACGTCGTCGGGGTCGTCGGGGTCCAGCAGCTCGAGGTGACCGCGGACGATGGTGAGCGGTGTGCGCAGCTCGTGGCCGACGTCGTCGAGGAGCTCGCGCTGCGACCCGAACGCCCGCTCGAGCCGGCCGAGCATCGCGTTCACCGTCCGGGCGAGGTTCGACAGGTCGTCCTTGCCGGTCACGGCGATGCGCTGCGACAGGTCGGACTCGGTGATGCGGTGGGTGGTCTCGCGCAGGAGCCGGATGGGCCGCAGCAGCCGGCCGACGACGAACCACGCGACGACCGCGATGACGGCGAGGGCGGCGAGCCCGACCGCGGAGTAGGTGAGGAACGTCCGACGCAGGCTCGACATCTCCGCCGACCGGTCGAACGCGACGACGAACATCCCCGTGCCGGGGTCGCCTGGGAGCAGGACCGGCACGGCGATGAGCCGGTACTGCGTGATCGAGGTGCCCACGGTGCGGGGCAGCGACGGTGTGTCGGCGGTCAGCTCGGCCAGCATCGCGACCAGCTCGGGGTCCTGCTCGAGCCGGACCGACCTGGTCTCCACGGCGGGCTTCCACTTCGGGTCCCCGTCGATGAGTGTGAGGACGCCCTCGTTGTTGCCAGGGACGCGGCTGCGGACCCCTTGCTTGAGCACGTCGCTCACGTTGGCGAACGCCAGCTCCGTGGTCGGGTCCTCCTTGGCCTGCACGTTGCGCAGGGCAGCGACCGCTCGGGACAGCGAGTTGTCCATCCGGGCGTCAGTCTCCGCGGCCTGCAGCGCGAACGCCGTGCCCCCCGCGATCATCACGGTGAGCGCGGAGAGCATGAGCACCGCGGTGAGCAGCCGCGCGCGGACCGTCAGGTGCGCGAGCGTGCGCTGGTAGGCGGGGATGGAACCGGTCGAGACGCCGAGGACCTCGGCGCGACCGCCGGCCCTGGCGCTGCGTGACATGGACGCAAGTATGTCCGGCTCGCCCGGCCCGGCGCAGGTGCGTTCCGGGGTCAGCCGTCGTCGCGCCGCTGCCACCGGAACGTGCGGATCCCGACCACCAGGCCTCCGACGGCCCACACGAGCAGGACGGCGGCCGTCGCGCCGTGCTGCCACGAGCCGCTGACCTCCCACGCCTCCGCACTGGGCGGCAGGAACACCGAGCGCATGCCCTGCGCCATCCACTTCAGCGGGAACACCGACGCCACCTGCTGCATCCAGGTGGGCAGGTCCTGGAACACGAAGAACACCCCGGAGATGAACTGCAGGACCAGGACGACGGGGGTCACCACCGCGCTCGCGGACTTGCCGCTGCGGGGGACCGAGGAGAAGGCGACCCCGGCCAGCGTGCCGGCGGCAGTCCCGAGGACGAACACCCACGCGAACGTGGCCCACGCGGTCGCGGTCGTCGGGAGGGGGACGTCGAAGAGCAGCGCAGCGGCGGCGAGCAGCAGCGCCGTCTGGATCAGGGAGGTCGCCAGGACCTCGCCGGTCTTCCCCAGGAAGTACGCCGCCGGCGGCAGCGGGGTCCCGTGCAGCCGCTTGAGACCGCCGTCGTCGCGCTCGACGGCGATCGAGATGGCGAGCTGCTGGAAGCTCGAGAGCATGACGCCCGTCGCCACCATCCCGGGCAGGAAGTACTGAGCGAACGGGATCCCTGGCTCCGGGCCGACCGTCGCGCCGTCCTGCCCGAACACCGTCGCGAAGATCGCGAGCATGATGATCGGGTAGGCGAAGATGAAGACGACGGCGTCGCGCTCGCGGAAGAACGTCCGCACCTCGTAGCCGGTGCGGACCAGACCCAGGCGCAGCACGCCGGGAAGTCGGGTCCGGGTGTCGACGACGCTCACGAGGTGCCCCCGTCGATCAGGCTGACGTACACGTCCTCGAGAGTGGGCCGGAGCACCTGCAGCCCGGGGACCTCCCCGCCGAGCGCGCCGGTCAGCTCGACCACGGTCTGCGTCGGGGTGTCGGTGCGGACCTCGCGCGTCTCACCGTCCTGCGTCCAGCGCACC
Organism: Cellulomonas sp. P1_G12_2; assembly: GCF_056405535.1. Taxonomy (NCBI): domain Bacteria; kingdom Bacillati; phylum Actinomycetota; class Actinomycetes; order Micrococcales; family Cellulomonadaceae; genus Cellulomonas; species Cellulomonas sp. P1_G12_2. The sequence continues at coordinate 599,814 of NZ_JBFUBX010000002.1, forward strand.
ACCGCCTGCCGCGCGGTGCGGCCGCCGAGGTCCGCGGGCGGCCCCTCGGCCACGAGCCTGCCGTCGCGCACCACGAGCACCCGGTCGGCGAGCCGCTCCGCCTCCTCCAGGTAGTGCGTGGTCAGCAGGATGGTCGTCCCCTCGGTGGCGAGCTGTTCGACCAGGTCCCAGAACGAGCGCCGCGCCTGCGGGTCGAACCCGGTCGTCGGCTCGTCGAGGAACAGCAGCTCCGGCCGGCCGACGATGCCCAGGGCCACGTCGAGCCGTCGCCGCTGCCCGCCCGAGAGCTGCCGCGCACGGGTCTTGACCTTCTCCTGCAGGCCCACGGCGGCGATCACCTCGTCCGGGTCGCGGGGGTCCGGGAAGAACCGGGCGAAGTGGTGGACGAGCTCCGCGACGGTCGCCTCGGCGAGGTCGTTGTTCGTCTGCAGCACGATGCCGAGTCGCGAGCGCCAGGCCCGGCCCCCCGTCTGCGGGTCCTGGCCGAGGACGCGCACGTCGCCGGCGTCCCGCGACCGGTAGCCCTCGAGGATCTCGACGGTCGTGGTCTTGCCGGCGCCGTTCGGGCCGAGGATCGCCACCACCTCGCCGTGCGCGACGTGCAGGTCGAGGCCGTCGACCGCCTGCTTCTCGCCGTAGGCCTTGCGCAGGCCGACGACCTCGACCGCATCCGGCATCGCGCGCTACTCGGCCTCGGCCAGGAGCGACTGGATCCGGGTGACGCCCTCCACCAGGTCGGCGTCGCTGAGCGCGTACGACAGTCGCAGGTACCCGCTCGGACCGAACGCCTCGCCCGGCACCACCGCGACCTCGGCCTGCTCGAGGATGAGCGTGGCCAGCTCGGCGGAGGTCTGCGGGGTGACCCCGCGGATGGTTCTGCCGAGCACCCCCTCGACCGACGGGTACACGTAGAACGCGCCCTCCGGGGCCGGGATCCGCACGCCGTCGATCTGCGACAGCATCTCGACGATCGTCCGTCGCCGACGGTCGAACGCGGTGCGCATCTCCTCGACGGCCGTGAGGTCGCCGCTCAGTGCGGTGATCGCGGCGCGCTGCGAGATGTTGGCGACGTTCGACGTGAGGTGCGACTGCAGGTTCGTCGCGGCGGTGATCACGTCGGCCGGGCCGATCATCCAGCCCACCCGCCATCCGGTCATCGCGTAGGTCTTGGCGACGCCGTTCAGCACGATCGTCGTGTCCGCGAGCTCCGGCACCACGCGGACGATCGGGGTGAACACGGCGTGGTCGTACGTCAGGTGCTCGTAGATCTCGTCGGTGATCACCCACACGCCGTGCTCGAGCGCCCAGCGGCCGATCGCGGCGGTCTGCTCGGGGGAGTACACCGCGCCGGTCGGGTTGGACGGCGAGTTGAACAGCAGCACCTTGGTCTTCGGGGTGCGTGCCGCCTCGAGCTGCTCGACGGTCACGAGGTAGCCCTGGTCGACGCCGGCGAACACCTCGACCGGGACGCCACCCGCCAGCCGGATCGCCTCGGGGTACGTGGTCCAGTACGGCGAGGGCAGGATCACCTCGTCGCCCGGGTCCACGATCGCCGCGAACGACTGGTAGACCGCCTGCTTGCCGCCGTTGGTGACCAGCACGCTCGACGGCTTCACCTCGTAGCCGGAGTCGCGCAGCGTCTTGGTGGCGATCGCCTCGCGCAGCGCGGGCAGCCCGGCGGCCGGCGTGTAGCGGTGGTTGGCGGGGTCCTTCGCGGCGGCGATGGCGGCGTCGACGATGTACTCGGGTGTCGGGAAGTCCGGCTCCCCGGCGCCGAAGCCGATCACCGGACGGCCGGCGGCCTTGAGCGCCTTGGCCTTGGCGTCGACCGCCAGCGTCGCGGACTCGGCGATCGCGGCCAGTCGGGCGGACACACGGGCGCGGGGGGAGGTCTGCTCGCTCACGGGGCCCATAGTGGCAGAGGTCACGCTCGCTCGTGCCCGCCATTTCGTCCCTCCGGCGGGCATCGGGACGGTTCGACCCACGGGCGCTCGTCGCGTACAGTGGACCCCCGGCGGTTGACGTCCGCCATGATGAGCCGTGCCCCGGAGGTCTCCGGGAGCCTGTGCGGAGCCCCTGCGGGTGGTGTCCGTCGGTGCGCGCCTACGGGCGGACGGATCGTCGTGGAGGCCCAGGCCGCCGTAGGGCAGTGGCGCAATTGGTAGCGCAGCGGTCTCCAAAACCGCAGGTTGCAGGTTCGAGTCCTGTCTGCCCTGCGCACGCGTCTGGTCCTCCGGGTTCGCTCGGAGGTCCGGGAGGCGAGCAGGACCGCCGGTCGGTCCGGCGCGACGCGTCGGCCCGTCCGTCCGTCAGGTTCCGTACGGGACCTGACCACCACGAGACGTAGGGGTCAGACGTGAGCGAAACAGCACCGGCTGCGGCGTCCGACGCCGAGGGTTCGGCGGCGCGCCCGTCGGCACCGAAGGCTGCCGGCAAGGGGTCGTCGTCGTCTCGTGGCGGCTTGTTCGCACGCATCGCACTGTTCGTCCGCCAGGTCGTCGCGGAGCTGAAGAAGGTCGTCCGGCCCACGCGGTCGGAGCTGATCACCTACACGAGCGTCGTGCTCGTCTTCGTCGCGGTGGTCATGGCCTTCGTCACCGTGGTCGACCTGGGCATCGGCAAGCTCACGTTCTGGGTCTTCGGAGGCTGACGCCCACGGGCCGTCAGGCTCGCGTCGCCCCACCCGGGTCGAGCACCCACCGCCCCGGTCCGCCGGGGCGCACACGCAGGAGAAAGCAGGTTCGCACGTGTCGCAGGAGTCGCAGGAGCCCACCACGGGCGCCGAGGCGGAGCTCGAGGACGCCATCGCGTCCGTCGAGGCCGTCGAGTCGTCGGCTGTCGAGGACGCCTCGTCCGAGGATGTCAGCGCCGACGCCACCGAGAGCGACGAGCCGGCCGACGAGGGTGCCGAGCCTGCCGCCGACGAGGTCGCCGAGGAGTCCGACGAGGCCGAGGCAGAGCCCGACGTCGAGGACGACCCGGTCGCCGCGTTCAAGGCGCAGCTCCGCAGCCAGCTGGGTGACTGGTACGTCATCCACTCCTACGCCGGCTACGAGAACCGCGTGAAGGCGAACCTCGASAACCGTCGCCAGAGCCTCAACATGGAGGACTTCATCTACGCGGTGGAGGTCCCCATGGAGGAGGTCGTGGAGATCAAGAACGCGCAGCGCAAGGTCGTCAAGCGCGTCCGGATCCCCGGCTACGTCCTCGTCCGCATGGACCTCACCGACGAGTCGTGGGGCGCCGTCCGGCACACGCCCGGCGTCACCGGCTTCGTGGGCCACACGCACCAGCCGGTCCCGCTGACGCTGGACGAGGTCTTCTCGATGCTCGCGCCGTCGCTGGAGCCCAAGCAGGCGACCACCGCCGCCGGCGCCGCCAAGGCCGCCTCCCAGATCAAGGTCGACTTCACCGTCGGCGAGTCGGTCACCGTCACGGACGGCCCTTTCGACACGCTGCCGGCCACGATCTCCGAGATCAACGCCGAGAGCCAGAAGCTCAAGGTGCTCGTCTCCATCTTCGGCCGGGAGACCCCGGTCGAGCTGTCCTTCAGCCAGGTCGCCAAGATCTGATTGAGCGTCCTCGCGCTGCGAGGACGCACTGCAACCGGGTCATCGCCCACGGCGTCGGCCCACGACACGAACGGAAGCAGCTATGCCCCCGAAGAAGAAGGTCACCGGCCTGATCAAGCTCCAGATCAAGGCCGGCGCCGCCACCCCCGCGCCGCCGATCGGTCCGGCGCTGGGTCAGCACGGCGTCAACATCATGGAGTTCTGCAAGGCGTACAACGCGGCCACCGAGGCGCAGCGCGGCAACGTCATCCCCGTGGAGATCACGGTGTACGAGGACCGCTCGTTCACCTTCATCACGAAGACGCCGCCGGCCGCCGAGCTGATCAAGAAGGCCGCCGGTGTGGCCAAGGGGTCCCCGACCCCGCACACCGTCAAGGTCGCCACGCTCACCCGGGCCCAGGTCACCGAGATCGCGAGCACCAAGCTCGAGGACCTCAACGCCAACGACCTGGCCGCGGCCGAGAAGATCATCGCGGGCACCGCTCGTTCGATGGGTATCAACGTCCAGGGCTGATCCAGCCCACCCCAGTGGCAGGGCCATGTGCGGCCCGCAGACCACGACTGCTGATCAAGGAGAACCAAGCAGATGGCTAAGCACAGCAAGGCGTACCGCGCCGCGGTCGAGAAGATCGAGGAGGGGCACCTCTACACCCCCCTCGAGGCTGTCCGGCTCGCGCAGACGACCGCCACCACCAAGTACGACTCGACCGTCGAGGTGGCCTTCCGCCTCGGTGTCGACCCGCGCAAGGCGGACCAGATGGTCCGCGGCACGGTCAACCTGCCCCACGGCACCGGCAAGACCGCCCGCGTCATCGTGTTCGCCACCGGCGAGCGCGCCGAGCAGGCCCGCGCCGCGGGTGCCGACGAGGTCGGTGGCGACGAGCTCATCGACAAGGTCGCCGCCGGCTGGACCGACTTCGACTCCGCCGTCGCGACGCCCGACCTCATGGGCAAGGTCGGTCGACTGGGCAAGGTCCTGGGCCCGCGTGGTCTTATGCCGAACCCGAAGACCGGCACCGTGACGATGGACGTGGCCAAGGCCGTGTCCGACATCAAGGGCGGCAAGATCGAGTTCCGCGTGGACCGTCACGCGAACCTGCACTTCATCATCGGCAAGGTCTCGTTCAGCGACACCGCGCTGGTGGAGAACTACGCAGCCGCGCTCGACGAGATCCTGCGTCTGAAGCCGTCGGCCTCGAAGGGTCGCTACATCGCGAAGGCGACCTTCTCGACGACGAACGGCCCCGGCATCCTCGTCGACCAGAACAAGACGCGGAACCTGCTCGAGGACGACGCCGCCTGACGGTAGCTCCAGCAGGACGAAGGCCCGGTCCCCCCTGCGGACCGGGCCTTCGTCGTTCCCGGGCCGACCGGGATCAGCGCGCGCGCCGCGCCGCCCCCGGTCGAGCCGCACCGACCAGCTCGAGCGGGCGCGTCCACAGGCCGGAGAGCCAGCTGAGCTCGTCGTCCGTCGGCTCTGCGGCGACGGCGAGCTGCGCGCTCCACTCGATCGCGGTGCCGACCGTCCGTGCGACGGCCATCGAACGGGTCGGGGTCGCGTCCCCGCCGAGGCTGCGGTACTCCGTGAGGAACGTCGCCACCGGGTCCAGTCCCCATGCCGGATCGAGCACCGGGCCGAGGGCGATGGCGACCCAGTCGAGCGCCGTGGCCACGTCCCACCGTGGGTCGCCGCACCCGGCGGAGAGGTGGTCGCGACCCGGGAGCGCACCGTCCGTCTGCGGGATCCCGCCGAGGAGGACCGCGCGCACGGATCCGCGCACGCGGGTCACTGCCACGTCGTCGCCGGTCGGCTCGCCGTGGATCCACTGCGCGGTCGTCCATGTCGATCGGGCGTCCGCGAGCGCACGCCCGATCGCGGGATGCGCCCGCACGGCCCACACCGGCCCCGCCTGCACCGGCAGCTCGTCGAGCCAGTCCGGCAGCGGTGCGTCGAGCACCCAGGGGAGGCCGGCGGTCGGCGTGAGCGCCGTGAGCGGCGTGCGGTGCAGGCGCACCAGGGCCGCCGCCCACGCGGAGAGGAGAGCCGTGAGCTCTCCGCGCAGGACCGGCGCGGGTCCTCGCTCGTGGAGCCGTCCGACGAGGTCCTCGAGCTCGCGGACCAGCGGACGCCCGTCCGGCTCGGGCACCAGCGCGGTCCCCCCACCGCGCTGGTGCCGAGCCGGGTGTGCGGGGACCGCCGCGACCGGGTGCCCCAGGTCCGGGACCAGCGCGACGACCTCCGGCGAGAGGCCGGCCGCAGTGTGGCGCCCGACCCGCGGACGCAGCGCGACGACGCGTGCGGACGGACTGCGGTCGACCGCGGCGCGGCTGCGGCCGGCCGTGCTCTCCACGTCGACGGACATCGCGCTGCCTTCCTCTCTCTGCTTCGTGGAGCCGGGGTGGTGGGTCAGCGGGCCCGGCCGCGGACGATGGCCGTCACGTAGCCGGCCCAGAACGCCTCGCGCAGCCGGAGCGACGCGTAGGCCCGTGCGCGGGCGCCGGCGGCACCGCCGGGGCCCGCTGCCTGCGTGTGGGCCTCGGTGAACGGTTCGGTGAACGGCTCCGTGAAGGGTTCCGTGAACGGTTCGGTGAAGGGTTCGGTGAACGGGTTGGCTCCGAACGCCTCGGTGAACGGTTCGGTGAACGGTTCCGTGAAGGGCTCGGTGAACGGCTCCGTGAACGGTTCGGTGAATGGCTCGGTGAACGGGTTCGCTCCGAACGCCTCCGTGAAGGGCTCCGTGAAGGGCTCCGTGAAGGGCTCGGTGAACGGTTCGGTGAACGGTTCCGTGAAGGGTTCGGTGAAGGGCTCGGTGAACGGGTTCGCTCCGAGCGCTTCGGTGAAGGGCTCCGTGAACGGTTCGGTGAACGGTTCGGTGAACGGTTCGGTGAACGGCTCGGTGAACGGCTGCGCGTCCGCGCCGGCCGCCGCAGCCGACTGAGCGGATGCCGCCGCGCCCGGCTGAGCAGGGGCGGCGACGCGACGCCCGGTGGCGCCGTTGCCGCTCGTCGCCGTGCCGGGTGCGGCAGGGCGCCGGCGGGTGCGACGACGCCCGTACGCCGCCTCGATCGGCGGGAAGAGCGAGGGAGCACCCGTCGGCCGGGCGGGACGCGACCGCACCGCCCGCCGTGCCGCGAGGGCGCGCGCCGCGGTCGGGGTGAGGACGTCGACGCCCAGCGTGCCCAGCACGGCACCGATCGGGTTCGCCACGGAGAACGAGCCGTCGTCCTCGCCCGCCCACAGCAGGCCCACCACGCGGCCGTCCTCGGTGACGATCGCCGAGCCGGAGTCGCCCTCGGCCGAGAAGGCGGCGACGCCCTCGGCGGGCTCGATGCGGATCTGGTCGCGCAGGGTCTTCCATCCGATGCCGGGCCCGAAGTCGACCGCGGTCGTGTAGTCGGTGGAGGTGATCGTGCCGCTGGTCAGCCCCGTGGTCCGGCCGGTCTTGCGGACGGCCGACCCCTCGGTGGCGGGCTCGGACCCCGTCACGGGCCCGATGCCCACGATGCCCGGCACCCAGGGTGCACCGGGCGCCAGTGCGACGACGGCCGCGTCGATGTGGTCGGTCAGCGCCCCGCGCACCAGCGCGCCGACGCGGTCGGACCGGGGGTTCCCGCCGTCGGCGAGCGCCGGCTGGATCCACGTGCTCGCGACGTCCTCGAGCCCGTCGCCCGCCGCGACGTGCCAGTTCGTCAGGCCGAAGGTCTGGCCGGTGTGCCGCTCGTACACCAGCACGCCGAGCGTGCCGTTGACCGACCGCAGCTGGGCCGTGCCGTCCACGGGGATCGTCACCGGGGCGGCGGGTCCGATGCTGATGCCGCCGGCGAGTGGTCGCACGCGCTTGCTCGCCGGGGTGGGCTCCGCGTCGGACAGGAGCCGCACGCGGTGCTCGACGACGTCGGTGGGGATGCCGTCGATCTCGCTGGGGATGCGCTCGCTGTCGGGCAGGTCACCGGCGGCGCGCTTGCGCTCGACGTGGACCACGATCGCCTGCCGGCCGGTGGGCGACCCGTCCGACCACTTCTCGCCGATGTCGACCCCCACCACGCCGGGCCGGGCGATGAGCGCGTCCTCGACGGTGCGCTTCGTCGTACGGATCTGCTCGCGGGTGTACGGGTCGGGTGTGGGGTCCTGCTCAGTCATGTCGCGCGTCTCCTCAACCGGTCGGGTGCTCGTCAGGAGCGGGTGAAGTCGGGCTAGATACATCCGCCAGGAACGAACACTCGCAGAGATGTATCTGGCTGCCGAGAGGGGGCTCCTCTTCGTCGACCCGGTCGAGTGGGGTCGCCCGCGGGTGCTCGCGGGGGCAGGCCGTCACCAGCGGCTTGCCCGGGGCAGCGGCGAGCGACGCCGATTTCCTTGTCGGGGTTGTCCGGGTCGTCCTACTGTGTGCGGGGCGGCCGCCCGACGAGGCCTGCCTGTGAGGGGTCCATGATGAGTGACGACCTGGTGGAGCCGGTGGACACCGAGCTCCGCAGCCAGGGTGAGGGGCTCGCCGACCAGGCGGCCCGCGCGGTGGTCGCCTACCGCGACGGAGACCGCGCGCCGCTCGCCGCCCTGGTGCAGGTGATGACTCCCTTGCTGTGGCACACCGTGCGCGCCCAGGGGGCCGACCCCGAGCTGGCGCAGGACATCGTGCAGAACACCTGGCTGACCCTCGTGCGGGACATCGAGTCGATCCGCGATCCCCGCGCGACTCTCCAGTGGATGCTCGTCACCGCCAAGCGCGCCGCGTGGAGGTCCGTGCGGCGCAGCCGCGACGAGATGGTCCGACAGGAGCAGGACGAGCACGTGACCGACTGGCTCGCCGCACCGGCGGACGACCTGCCCGACACGGTCGCGGTGCGTTCCGAGCGGGACAAGCTGCTCTGGCAGCATGTCGCCGAGCTGCCCGACCGGTGCCGGCGGCTGCTCGGCCTGGTCGCGCTGGTCGACCGCCCGGACTACGGGGTGGTCTCCCGGGCGCTCGGCATGCCGGTGGGGAGCATCGGACCCACCCGCGGCCGCTGCCTCGCCAAGCTCCGCGTCGCACTCGCCTCCGACCCCGCCTGGAGCGTGTCATGAGCACCGACGAGAGGACCCTCGCGCTCGTCGCCGCGGGTGGCCTGGACATCGACGACCGGCGCATCCTGAACCGTCTGGCGGAGCTGGTCGAGCGCGCGGACCCCGTACCGCCGGGCCTCATCGAGAGCATCGGCATGGCGCTGACCATCGAGGCGATGCACGCGGAGGTGGCCGAGCTGCACCTGGTCGGTGAGCCTGCGCTCGCCGTCCGCGCGGACGAGACGAGCATCGAGGCCGGCACCATCACGTTCACCACCGACGTGCTCACCGTGATGATCTCGGTGCACGCCGAGGCGGGTCGCGTGCGGGTCGACGGCTGGGCGGCGCCGGCGGGCGAGCTGTCCGTGGAGCTGCACCAGGGCGGTGACGTGACGTCGACGACGTCGGACGTGGACGGCCGCTTCTCGTTCTCCGACATCGAGCGCGGACCTGCGCGGCTGGTGCTCCGGCGTCCCTCGGAGCCGACGGTCCCCATCGTCACCCCGCAGATCGAGCTCTAGCGCAGATGGCCGAACCCGGCGGTCCGGCGGCGGCCGGATCGCCGTCACTCGGCGCGCTGGCCGAGCAGGTGCAACGAGCGGACGACGACAACGCGGAGGGTCGGCCCACCCGCGCGCGTCGTCGGCTGCGTCCTGCGCTGCGCGCGCTCGACGCGATGCCCCCGACGCCGGAGGTCGCCCGGTGGCGCGGTCGCGCGCTCGTCGAGCTCGCCAAGTGCGACTTCGAGACCCGGGGCGGGCCACGCCCCGTGCTCGAGCGGCTCGACGCGATGCTGGTGGAGCAGGAGGAGTCGGGCGGGGGCTGGCGCGGGCTGCGTCCGGCGGTCTCCGGCCTGCGCGGGCTGCTGGCGCTGCGGGCCGGTCGCCAGGACGACGCGCTGCGGGAGCTGGACGTGGCGATCGCCGCGTCCGACGACGCCGACCCGATCGACGCGTGCCGCTCGCTGCTGAACCGCGGCGTGCTGCACATCGAGCGCCGCGAGGTGGCGGCGGCGAGGGCGGACTTCGCGGAGTGCGCCCGGCGCGCGCGGGAGGCCGGCTTCGTCCGCCTCGTGTTCAAGGCGGAGCACAACCTCGGCTACCTGAGCTTCGTCGCCGGCCGGATGCCCGAGGCCCTCGCCGTGATGGAGGCCGCGGCCGCGATCCTGCCGGGGCCACCCCGACCCACCGCGCTCCAGGACCGCGCGCGCGTGCTGCTGGAGGCGGGGCTGGTCGGTGTCGCCGACAGCACCCTGGCGGAGGCCGCCGCGCGGTTCGCCGAGCAGCACCTCCCGCGCGACGTCGCCGAGTGCGAGCTGGGTCGGGCCGAGTGCGCGATGCTGCGTGGCGACCTCGCCGCCGCCCGTGACTTCGCCCTGTCGGCCGAGCGACGGTTCCGTCGGCGCGGCGACGACGCGTGGGTGGTCCGCTCCTCCCTGCTCGCCCTGCAGGCCGATGCCGAGGCGTACGCGAGCGCCCCGGGTGACGTGCACTCCCGCGCCCGCTGGGCGGCCCTGGCTCGCAGCGCGAGTCGGCTGGAACAGATGTGCATCTCCACCGGCCGCACCATCTGGGCCACCGCCGCGGCCTACGTGCGGATCGAGGCGGATCTCGCGCGCGGGGTGCTCACCGAGCCCGCCGCGGTGCTCGAGGCGCTCGGCCCCGTGCGGAACAGCGACCCCATCGCGGTCCGGCTGCACGGGCGCCGCATCCGCGCGATGCTCGCGCTCGAGGCGGGGGACCGGGAGCGCGCGGGGCGGTACGTCCGTGCCGGTCAGCGCGATCTCGGGCTGCACCGGTCGCGGTTCGGCTCGCTCGACCTGCGGACGGCCGGCGCGGTGCACGGGACCGGGCTCGCGGCGCTCGACGTGTCGCTGGCGCTCGCCACCGGCCGGGCCTCGGCCGTGCTCGACGCGGCGGAGCGGGTGCGGTCGGTGATCGGCGGGACCCCGCGGGTCAACCCGCCCAGCGACCCCGTCTCGGCGGCCCTGCTCGAGGAGCTGCGCGAGCTGATCGACAAGAACCGTGGGGTGCGGCTGCGGGTGGGCGGCGACCCTCGGCTCCTCCGTGTCGAGCGCGAGGCGCAGCGCCTGAAGCACGAGATCCTGGCCCGGTCCTGGCACGAGAGCGGACGGGCCGGGGGTGACCGGGCGGGTCGCACCGTCGAGGTGCGGCGGCTGCTGCGCGACCGGCCCGGCGGCGTGGTCCTCGACGTGCTCGAGCACCGGGGCGAGCTCCTGGCCGTGGAGGTCGGCGACGACCGCACCGTGCTGCACCACCTCGGGGAGACGGCGAGCATCGCGGAGCTGGTCCGGCGCGTGCACGCCGACCTCGAGGTAACCGCGAACCCCCTCGTCCCCTCCGACCTGCGCGGCGTCGCGCTGAGCTCCCTGCACACCGGGATGACCCGGCTGGAGCAGCGGCTCAAGCCGGCGCTCGGCGCGCCCGGTGAGCTGGTCGTCGTGGCGACCGGCTGGCTCGGCGTGCTGCCGTGGTCGATGCTCTCGTCGCGCGTGGGCCTGCCGACCGTCGTCGCCCCGTCGGTCCACCACTGGATGACCTACGCCGGCACGGCAAGCCCCGTCCCCGTCCGGGTCAGCGCCGCCGCCGGACCGGGTCTGCGCCACGCCGAGGCGGAGGCCGAGGAGATCGGCCGGCTGTGGCCGGGGGGAGAGGTCGTGGTGGGCGAGGAGGCCACGGTCTCCCGGATGATCGCCCTGCTGGGCTCGCCGGGCATCGTGCACCTCGCCGCGCACGGCCGCCACGAGCCCGACAACCCGCTCTTCTCGTCGGTCCGCATGGCCGACGGGCCGCTCTTCGCGCACGAGCTGGACTCGGGTGGGGGGTCGCCGGACCTCGTGCTGCTGTCCAGCTGCGAGGTGGGCCGCGCGAGCATCCGGGCCGGGGGAGAGGCGCTCGGGCTCGCGAGCGTGCTCCTGCGCACCGGGGTCGGTTGCGTCGTCGCCGCGCTCGCCCCGCTCCCGGACGCGACCGCGCTCAAGGTGATGACGCGCACCCACGCGCTTCTCGCCACGGGCGTCCCGGTCGCGCAGGCTGTCGCGACGGCGACCGCCGAGGACGCGGCCCAGACCGGGGTCGTCGCACCGCTGGTCTGCTTCGGCGCCCCGCTCTGACCGGCGATTTGGTGGCCTCCGGCCCGTGCCGTACCCTGAGGGGACCCAAAGACCGCCGGTCGTCGACCGTGTCGTGCGCACGCAGTGCTCACGCCCGATCGCCCGAAGTCCCGCAGCACGCGGAGGCCAGCGCAGGTGAGAGTTCCCGGATGGTTCGGCTTGCGCCGAGCTTCCTGGCGAGCCCCGCGCCTGCGCGGGGCTCTTTCTGTTGGGGGACGTGACGACCGGTGGCACCACCATCGGAAGGATTGCCATGGCGAGGCCGGACAAGGCAGCCGCTGTCGCAGAGCTCACGGACCTGTTCCGTGACTCCAACGCAGCCGTGCTGACCGAGTACCGCGGGCTCACCGTTGCTCAGCTCAAGAAGCTGCGCAAGGCGCTCAGCGGCAACGCAACCTACGCCGTGGTGAAGAACACGCTGACCGCGATCGCGGCCAAGGATGCCGGCCTCGAAGGCCTCGACGACGCGCTCACGGGCCCGTCGGCGATCGCCTTCGTCTCCGGTGACCCGGTCGAGGCCGCCAAGGGACTGCGTGACTTCGCCAAGGCGAACCCTGCACTGGTCATCAAGGGCGGTGTCCTCGACGGACGCGCCCTGACCGCTGCGGACGTCACCAAGCTCGCGGACCTCGAGTCCCGTGAGGTTCTGCTGGCCAAGGCGGCCGGCGTGTTCAAGGCGTCGCTCTTCCAGGCGGCCTACCTGTTCACCGCCCCCGCTGCTCAGGCTGCACGCACCGTCGACGCTCTCCGGCTCAAGCTCGAGGAGTCGACCGAGGTCGCTGCCTGAGCCACCCGGCGACAGGCACTCACTGAACCCCCGCCCAGGTAGCCGCACCGGCCACCGGGCATTGATCGGAAGGAACCGCCACCATGGCGAAGCTCACCACCACCGAGCTCATCGACGCGTTCAAGGAGCTCTCCCTCATCGAGCTCTCCGAGTTCGTGAAGGCGTTCGAGGAGACCTTCGAGGTCACCGCTGCCGCTCCCGTCGCCGTTGCGGCCCCCGCCGGCGCCGGTGGCGCTGCCGAGGTCGAGGCCGAGGAGGAGAAGGACTCGTTCGACGTCGTCCTCGAGGCCGCCGGTGACAAGAAGATCCAGGTCATCAAGGAGGTGCGCGTCCTGACGAGCCTCGGCCTGAAGGAGGCCAAGGACCTCGTGGACGCCGCTCCCAAGGCCGTCCTGGAGGGCATCACCAAGGAGAACGCCGAGAAGGCCAAGGCGACCCTCGAGGCCGCCGGCGCCACGGTCACCCTCAAGTGATCGCCGCCTCCGTCGCCGGTCCGCCGGTCGCACGGAGGTAGCACGCCAGCTCGCAGACGAGGCCCGCGCCCCCCAGGGGACGCGGGCCTCGCCGCGTCCGGATGAGGGACAGGCTTTCGCCGGCCCGCCACGTGTGCCACCATGTGCGCGACGACAACGACGTCGTCGTGCGGGCGGAGCCGCCCGCTCGTACCGGACGCCTCAGGGTCGGTCAACCACTTCGGTGGGGGACTCCAGGGGGTGTCGATGCCGGGTGGACTTTGCAGCCGCGGCCGAGTATGCTAGCGCTTTGCGCTGGCCTGTGCCCGCGATCCCGTATAACCCGAGCCCACCCTCGTCGTCAATGCACGACGTCGTGGGGCTCGCCGGCCGGGGGATCGCGCCTAGCCAGGACCAGTGCAGCGTGCACTCGATCCGCTGGGAAGGACCCCTCTTTTGGCTGCCTCGCGCACCCCTTCTGCTCCGACCGCCGACGCCATCGCGAACCGCACCGCCTCTCGCCGTATCTCCTTCGCCAAGATCCACGAGCCCCTCGAGGTCCCGGACCTGCTCGGTCTGCAGACGGAGAGCTTCGACTGGCTGCTCGGCAACGAGAAGTGGCAGGGCCGTGTGGCCAAGGCCCTCGAGGCCGGTCGGCAGGACGTTCCCGAGACCGCTGGTCTCGAGGAGATCTTCGAGGAGATCTCGCCCATCGAGGACTTCGGCGGCTCCATGTCGCTGTCGTTCCGCGAGCACCGCTTCGAGCCGCCGAAGTACACGGCCGAGGAGTGCAAGGAGAAGGACTTCACCTTCGCCGCCCCGCTGTTCGTCACGGCGGAGTTCGTCAACTACACCACCGGTGAGATCAAGAGCCAGACGGTCTTCATGGGCGACTTCCCGCTCATGACCGAGCGCGGCACCTTCATCATCAACGGCACCGAGCGCGTCGTCGTCTCGCAGCTCGTCCGCTCGCCGGGCGTCTACTTCGAGCGCACCGCGGACAAGACGTCCGACAAGGACGTCCTCACGGCCAAGGTCATCCCGAGCCGCGGCGCCTGGCTCGAGTTCGAGATCGACAAGCGCGACAACGTCGGCGTGCGCGTCGACCGCAAGCGCAAGCAGAACGCCACTGTGCTGCTCAAGGCGCTCGGCATGACGGACGCGGAGATCCGCGAGGAGTTCGCCGCGTACCCGGCCGTCATCGACACGCTGGACAAGGACCACGTCCAGACGCAGGACGAGGCGCTGCTCGACCTCTACCGCAAGATCCGCCCGGGCGAGCCGCCCACGGTCGAGGCTGGTCGCGCGCTGATCGAGAACTTCTACTTCAACCCGAAGCGCTACGACCTCGCCAAGGTCGGCCGCTACAAGCTGAACAAGAAGCTCGGCCTGGACGTCCCGCTCGCCGACTCGGTCCTGTCCAAGGACGACGTCGTCGCGACGATCAAGTACCTCGCGTCGCTGCACATCGACCTGCCCTCGCTGCCCGGCACGCGTGGCGGCGAGTCCGTGGAGATCCGCGTCGAGCCCGACGACATCGACCACTTCGGCAACCGTCGCATCCGCGCGGTCGGCGAGCTCATCCAGAACCAGGTCCGCACGGGCCTGTCGCGGATGGAGCGCGTCGTGCGCGAGCGCATGACGACGCAGGACGTCGAGGCGATCACCCCGCAGACCCTGATCAACATCCGCCCCGTGGTGGCGTCGATCAAGGAGTTCTTCGGCACGTCGCAGCTGTCGCAGTTCATGGACCAGAACAACCCCCTCGCGGGCCTGACGCACAAGCGTCGCCTGTCCGCGCTGGGCCCGGGTGGTCTGTCCCGCGACCGCGCCGGCATGGAGGTCCGTGACGTCCACCCGTCGCACTACGGCCGCATGTGCCCGATCGAGACCCCTGAGGGCCCGAACATCGGCCTCATCGGCTCGCTCGCCACGTACGGGCGGATCAACCCGTTCGGCTTCGTCGAGACCCCGTACCGCAAGGTCATCAAGGGCAAGGTCTCCGACGAGGTCCACTACCTGACCGCCGACGACGAGGACCGCCACGTCATCGCGCAGGCGAACGCCCCGCTCAAGGCCAACGGTGCCTTCGAGGAGGACCGCGTCCTGGTCCGCGTCAAGGGCGGCGAGATCGAGTACGTCGCCGGCGAGGCCGTCGACTACATGGACGTCTCCCCGCGCCAGATGGTGTCGGTGGCCACGGCCCTGATCCCGTTCCTCGAGCACGACGACGCCAACCGCGCCCTCATGGGCGCCAACATGCAGCGCCAGGCCGTCCCGCTGGTCCGTTCCGAGGCCCCGCTCGTGGGTACCGGTATGGAGCGTCGTGCGGCCATCGACGCGGGCGACGTCATCGTCGCGACGAAGCCAGGTGTCGTCACCGAGGTGTCGGCGGACCTGATCGTCGTCGCCAACGACGACGCCACCACGTCGACGTACCGCGTCGCCAAGTTCCGTCGCTCGAACCAGGGCACGTCCTACAACCAGCGCGTGCTGGTCGACCAGGGCGCCCGCGTCGAGGTCAACTCGGTGCTCGCCGACGGCCCGGCCACGGACGAGGGCGAGCTCGCGCTCGGCCGCAACCTGCTGGTCGCGTTCATGTCGTGGGAGGGCCACAACTACGAGGACGCGATCATCCTGTCGCAGCGCCTCGTGCAGGACGACGTCCTGTCCTCGATCCACATCGAGGAGCACGAGGTCGACGCGCGCGACACCAAGCTCGGCCCGGAGGAGATCACGCGGGACATCCCGAACGTCTCCGAGGAGGTCCTCGCGGACCTGGACGAGCGCGGGATCATCCGCATCGGCGCCGAGGTCGCGGCCGGCGACATCCTCGTCGGCAAGGTCACGCCCAAGGGCGAGACCGAGCTGACCCCGGAGGAGCGCCTGCTCCGTGCGATCTTCGGTGAGAAGGCGCGCGAGGTCCGGGACACGTCGCTCAAGGTGCCCCACGGCGAGTCCGGCACGGTCATCGAGGTCCGCACGTTCAGCCGGGAGGACGGCGACGAGCTGCCCGCCGGCGTGAACGAGCTGGTCCGCGTGTACATCGCGCAGCGCCGCAAGATCACGGACGGCGACAAGCTGGCCGGCCGTCACGGCAACAAGGGCGTCATCTCCAAGATCCTGCCGGTCGAGGACATGCCGTTCCTCGCCGACGGGACCGCGGTCGACGTCGTCCTCAACCCGCTCGGTGTGCCCGGTCGTATGAACGTCGGCCAGGTCCTCGAGACGCACCTCGGTTGGGTGGCCAAGCAGGGCTGGGACATCCAGCTCGCCGAGGGTGACGTGTCCTGGCGGGACGACGTCCCGGCCATCGCCGCGTCGTCGCCGGCCGGCAACCCGGTCGCGACGCCCGTGTTCGACGGTGTCCCGGAGACGACCCTCACCGGTCTGCTCTCGGCCACGCTGCCGAACCGTGACGGTGTCCGCACCGTCGGGGGCGACGGCAAGGCGCGCCTGTTCGACGGGCGCTCCGGCGAGCCGTTCCCGGACCCGGTCGCGGTCGGCTACATGTACATCCTCAAGCTGCACCACCTCGTCGACGACAAGATCCACGCACGTTCCACGGGTCCGTACTCGATGATCACGCAGCAGCCGCTGGGTGGTAAGGCGCAGTTCGGTGGCCAGCGGTTCGGCGAGATGGAGGTGTGGGCCCTCGAGGCGTACGGCGCTGCCTACACGCTGCAGGAGCTCCTCACCATCAAGTCGGACGACGTCCCCGGACGCGTCAAGGTGTACGAGGCGATCGTCAAGGGGGAGAACATCCCCGACTCGGGCATCCCGGAGTCCTTCAAGGTCCTCCTCAAGGAGATGCAGTCGCTCTGCCTGAACGTGGAGGTGCTCTCCTCGGACGGCGTCTCCATCGACATGAAGGAGAACGACGACGAGGTCTACCGCGCAGCGGAAGAGCTCGGCATCGACCTGTCCCGGCGTCCGAACGCCAGCAGCGTCGAAGAGATCTGACGTCGAGCCCCCGGTCGGTTGCTCACCCGAGATGCCGACCGGGGTGCCCGCACCCTTTAGCAACATTTCCGTTCCGCTGGTCCTCGAGACCGGCAAGCGAAGGAAGTAGGACCCCTCTTGCTCGACGTCAACGTCTTCGACGAGCTGCGTATCGGCCTTGCCTCGGCCGACGACATCCGTGCCTGGTCGCACGGCGAGGTGAAGAAGCCCGAGACCATCAACTACCGGACCCTGAAGCCGGAGAAGGATGGCCTGTTCTGCGAGAAGATCTTCGGTCCCACCCGGGACTGGGAGTGCTACTGCGGCAAGTACAAGCGCGTGCGCTTCAAGGGCATCATCTGCGAGCGCTGCGGCGTCGAGGTGACCCGCTCCAAGGTCCGTCGTGAGCGCATGGGCCACATCGAGCTGGCCGCGCCCGTCACGCACATCTGGTTCTTCAAGGGTGTGCCGTCGCGCCTCGGCTACCTGCTCGACCTCGCCCCGAAGGACCTCGAGAAGGTCATCTACTTCGCGGCCTACATGATCACGTGGGTCGACGTCGACGGCCGGCACGAGGACCTCCCCAACCTCCAGAACGGGATCGACCTGGAGAAGAAGGAGATCTCGGACCGCCGCGACAACGACATCAACACCCGCGCCACCAAGCTCGAGGCCGACCTGGCCGAGCTCGAGGCCGAGGGTGCCAAGGCCGACGCACGCCGCAAGGTGCGCGACTCCGCCGAGCGCGAGATGGCGCAGATCCGCAAGCGTGCGGACCTGGAGCTGGACCGCCTCGACGCGGTCTGGGACCGGTTCAAGAACCTCAAGGTCGCCGACCTCGAGGGCGACGAGATGCTCTACCGCCAGCTCCAGGACCGGTACGGCAACTACTTCGAGGGCTCGATGGGCGCCGCGGCGATCCAGAAGCGTCTCGAGGCGTTCGACCTCGAGGCCGAGTCCGACTCGCTGCGCGAGATCATCAAGACCGGCAAGGGCCAGCGCAAGACGCGTGCCCTGAAGCGGCTCAAGGTCGTCAACGCGTTCCTCACGACGACCAACTCGCCCACCGGCATGGTGCTCGACGCCGTCCCGGTCATCCCGCCGGACCTGCGTCCGATGGTCCAGCTCGACGGTGGCCGCTTCGCCACCTCGGACCTGAACGACCTGTACCGCCGCGTGATCAACCGGAACAACCGCCTCAAGCGGCTGCTCGACCTGGGCGCGCCCGAGATCATCGTCAACAACGAGAAGCGGATGCTCCAGGAGGCCGTCGACTCGCTGTTCGACAACGGCCGCCGTGGCCGTCCGGTGACGGGTCCGGGCAACCGCCCGCTCAAGTCGATCTCGGACATGCTCAAGGGCAAGCAGGGTCGGTTCCGTCAGAACCTGCTCGGCAAGCGCGTCGACTACTCGGGCCGTTCGGTCATCGTCGTCGGCCCGCAGCTCAAGCTCCACCAGTGCGGCCTGCCCAAGCAGATGGCGCTCGAGCTGTTCAAGCCGTTCGTGATGAAGCGCCTCGTGGACCTCAACCACGCGCAGAACATCAAGTCGGCCAAGCGCATGGTCGAGCGCGCCCGTCCCGTGGTCTGGGACGTGCTCGAGGAGGTCATCACGGAGCACCCGGTGCTGCTCAACCGCGCACCCACGCTGCACCGTCTGGGCATCCAGGCGTTCGAGCCCCAGCTGGTCGAGGGCAAGGCGATCCACCTGCACCCGCTCGTCTGCGCCGCGTTCAACGCGGACTTCGACGGTGACCAGATGGCCGTCCACCTGCCCCTGAGCGCGGAGGCGCAGGCCGAGGCCCGCATCCTCATGCTCTCGAGCAACAACATCCTCAAGCCGTCGGACGGTCGTCCGGTGACCATGCCCTCGCAGGACATGATCATCGGCCTGTACCACCTGACCAACGACAAGGACGAGGCGCTCGGCGCCGGCCGTGCGTTCAGCACGGTCTCCGAGGCGATCATGGCGTTCGACCAGGGTTCCCTGGACCTCAACGCCGTGGTGCGCATCCGCTTCGACGACCTGGTCCTGACCGAGGAGGACGCACCCGAGGGCTGGTCCGAGGGCGACGTGCTCCTGTACGAGACGACGCTGGGCCGGGCGCTCTTCAACGAGCTCCTGCCCGTCGACTACCCGTACGAGAACGGCGTCGTCGACAAGAAGCGCCTCTCGGTCATCGTCAACGACCTGGCCGAGCGCTACCCCAAGGTCGAGGTCGCTGCCTCGCTGGACGCGCTCAAGGAGGCCGGCTTCCGCTGGGCCACCCGCTCGGGCGTCACGATCTCCATCTCGGACGTCGCGACCCCGTCGGCCAAGGCGGCCATCCTCGAGGAGCACGAGGGACGTGCGGCGAAGGTGCAGGGCCAGTACGAGAAGGGCCTGATCACCGACGACGAGCGTCGTCAGGAGCTCATCGAGATCTGGACGCAGGCCACCGACAAGGTCGCCAAGGCGATGCAGGAGAACTTCCCGCGCCAGAACACCGTCTACAAGATGGTCGGCTCGGGCGCGCGCGGCAACTGGATGCAGGTCCGCCAGATCGCCGGTATGCGTGGCCTCGTCGCCAACCCGAAGGGCGAGATCATCCCTCGCCCGATCAAGTCGAACTACCGCGAGGGGCTGTCGGTCCTCGAGTACTTCATCGCGACGCACGGTGCCCGCAAGGGTCTGGCGGACACCGCTCTGCGGACCGCCGACTCGGGCTACCTGACCCGTCGTCTGGTGGACGTCTCGCAGGACGTAATCGTCCGTGAGGACGACTGCGGCACCGAGCGTGGTCTGACCATGCCGATCGGCGTCCCCGGGACCGACGGCACGCTGCGTCGTCACGACAAGGTCGAGACGAGCGTCTACTCGCGCACGCTGGCGACGGACGTCGAGATCGACGGCGAGGTCATCGGTCACGCCGGTGACGACGTCGGCGACGTGCTGCTGGACCGCCTCCTCGAGGCCGGTGTCACCGAGATGAAGATCCGCTCGGTGCTCACCTGCGAGTCCCGCGTCGGCACCTGCGCGCGCTGCTACGGCCGTTCGCTGGCCACCGGCAAGCTCGTCGACATCGGCGAGGCCGTCGGCATCATCGCGGCCCAGTCGATCGGTGAGCCCGGCACGCAGCTGACGATGCGTACCTTCCACACCGGTGGTGTGGCGTCGGCCGACGACATCACGCAGGGTCTGCCGCGTGTCCAGGAGCTCTTCGAGGCCCGCACCCCCAAGGGTGAGGCGCCCATCGCGGAGTTCTCGGGTCGCATCGCGGTGGAGGAGGGTGACCGTTCGCGTCGCCTCGTCCTCACGCCCGACGACGGCTCCGAGGAGATCGCCTACCCGATCACCAAGCGCTCGCGCCTGCTGATCTCGGACGGCGACCACGTCTCCGTGGGTACCCAGCTCGTCGTGGGTGCGGTGGACCCGAAGAAGGTCCTGCGCATCCTCGGCCCGCGTGCCACGCAGAAGCACCTGGTCGACGAGGTGCAGGTCGTCTACTCCTCGCAGGGTGTGGACATCCACGACAAGCACATCGAGGTCATCGTGCGGCAGATGCTGCGCCGCGTGACGGTCCTCGACTCCGGCACCACCGACCTGCTGCCCGGCGAGCTCGCCGAGCGTGGGCGCTTCGAGGACGCGAACCGCGCTGCGGTGTCCGAGGGCGGTCAGCCGGCGTCGGGTCGTCCGGAGCTCATGGGCATCACGAAGGCGTCGCTCGCGACGGACTCGTGGCTGTCGGCGGCCTCCTTCCAGGAGACCACCCGGGTGCTCACCGAGGCTGCGATGTCGGGTCGGTCCGACCCGCTGCTCGGCCTCAAGGAGAACGTCATCCTCGGCAAGCTCATCCCGGCCGGCACGGGGCTTCCCCGCTACGGCAACATCGCGGTCGAGCCCACCGAGGAGGCCAAGGCCGAGCTGTACCCGACCTTCGGCTACGACGAGATCGACTTCCCCGCCCTGGGCCTCGGCTCCGGCGAGGCGATCCCGCTCGAGGACATCGACTTCGGCGACTACCGCTGACGTCGGCCTCACATGCCGACCCGAGGGGGTCCACCGTCACGGTGGGCCCCCTCGGGCCTTTTGTCCCGGGAATCCCCGGTGCGGCCCGGGTGTTCTTCAGGGGTGGCCCGCAAGGGCTGGCTCTGTGGTCAGCCGCTTTGACGCCTCCCCAGGCGCCAGGTAACGTAGGACACCGTGCCCGCGCCGTCGGGCTCTCGCGCATGCACTCGGTGGACGCCTTGGTTCTGGACTCAGTTCAGGATGGTGCGTCCGAGGGCATCGGGTGGTCTCTCTCCACCGCGCCGTCTCTCCTCAAGGCAACCTTGCGGACTGCGGTGCGGAGGACCGGGGCGACACGCCCGGGCGCGGGGGTCGGTGCGGGACGCAAGAACTGCGAGGTAGTCGCGCGACGGGCGACGATCCTCGACCATGCCGGCCGTCCAGGGTGACGGGTGCCGGTCGACCAGAGATTCATCCAACAGACGGAGACGTAGTGCCTACGATCCAGCAGCTGGTCCGCAAGGGCCGGCAGGCGAAGACGAACAAGTCGAAGACGCCTGCCCTCAAGGGCTCCCCCCAGCGACGCGGTGTGTGCACCCGCGTCTACACCACGACCCCGAAGAAGCCGAACTCCGCGCTCCGCAAGGTCGCGCGCGTCCGCCTCTCGAGCCAGGTCGAGGTCACCGCGTACATCCCCGGTGTCGGTCACAACCTGCAGGAGCACTCGATCGTGCTCGTGCGCGGTGGCCGTGTGAAGGACCTCCCGGGTGTCCGGTACAAGATCGTCCGAGGTGCCCTCGACACGCAGGGCGTCAAGAACCGTAAGCAGGCGCGCAGCCGCTACGGCGCGAAGAAGGTGGGCTGATGCCTCGCAAGGGTCCGGCCCCCAAGCGGCCGCTCGTCATCGACCCCGTCTACGGGTCCCCGGTCGTCACGCAGCTGATCAACAAGGTCCTGCTCGACGGCAAGAAGTCCGTCGCGGAGCACATCGTCTACGGCGCCCTCGAGGGTGTCCGTGAGAAGACGCAGGGCGACCCGGTCGTCGTGCTCAAGCGCGCGCTGGACAACGTCCGCCCGTCGCTCGAGGTGCGCTCGCGCCGCGTCGGTGGCGCCACGTACCAGGTGCCCGTCGAGGTGCGCCCGGTCCGTCAGACCACCCTCGCGCTGCGCTGGCTCACCGACTACTCGCGCGCTCGCCGCGAGAAGACGATGACCGAGCGCCTCATGAACGAGATCCTCGACGCGTCCAACGGCCTCGGTGCCGCGGTGAAGCGTCGCGAGGACATGCACAAGATGGCCGAGTCCAACAAGGCCTTCGCGCACTACCGCTGGTAATCCCGGCACCCACGGGCGCTGCGCCGCCGGTCCGATCCTCGGGCCGGACCGGTGGCGCCACCCAAGCCAACCGACAAGGGGCAACTCACGTGGCACTGGATGTGCTGACGGACCTCACGAAGGTCCGCAACATCGGCATCATGGCTCACATCGATGCCGGCAAGACGACGACCACCGAGCGGATCCTCTTCTACACCGGGGTCAACTACAAGATCGGTGAGACGCACGACGGCGCGTCGACGATGGACTGGATGGAGCAGGAGCAGGAGCGCGGCATCACGATCACGTCCGCCGCGACGACCTGCTACTGGCACGACAACCAGATCAACATCATCGACACCCCGGGCCACGTGGACTTCACCGTCGAGGTGGAGCGATCGCTGCGCGTCCTCGACGGCGCCGTCGCCGTCTTCGACGGCAAGGAGGGCGTCGAGCCCCAGTCCGAGACCGTCTGGCGTCAGGCCGACAAGTACGACGTCCCGCGCATCTGCTTCGTCAACAAGATGGACAAGCTCGGCGCGGACTTCTACTTCACCGTCGACACCATCGTGAACCGCCTCAAGGCCCGGCCGCTGGTCATCCAGCTGCCCATCGGCGCCGAGAACGACTTCATCGGCGTCGTGGACCTGGTCACCATGCGTGCCCTCGTCTGGCGCGGCGAGACCGCCCTGGGCGAGAAGTACGAGGTCGAGGACATCCCGGCCGACCTGGTCGAGAAGGCGGACCAGTACCGCGCAGCACTCCTCGAGGCCGTCGCCGAGACCGACGACGAGCTGCTCGAGAAGTTCCTGGGTGGCGAAGAGCTGACGGTCGCCGAGATCAAGCGCGGTATCCGCAAGCTCACCGTCTCCAGCGAGGCATACCCGGTCCTGTGCGGTTCGGCGTTCAAGAACAAGGGCGTCCAGCCCATGCTCGACGCCGTCATCGACTACCTGCCGACGCCCCTGGACGTCCCGGCGGTCGAGGGCCACGACATGAAGGACCCCGAGCTCGTCGTCGAGCGTCACCCCGACTCGACGGAGCCGTTCTCGGCCCTCGCGTTCAAGGTCGCCTCGCACCCGTTCTTCGGCAAGCTCACCTACGTCCGGGTCTACTCCGGCAAGGTGGCGCAGGGCGCCCAGGTGCTCAACTCGACCAAGAACAAGAAGGAGCGCATCGGGAAGCTCTTCCAGATGCACTCCAACAAGGAGAACCCGGTCGACGACGCCACGGCGGGTCACATCTACGCGTTCATCGGTCTCAAGGACGTCACCACGGGTGACACCCTGAGCGACCCGGCGCACCCCGTCGTGCTCGAGTCGATGACGTTCCCGGAGCCGGTGATCGACGTCGCCATCGAGCCGAAGACGAAGGGTGACCAGGAGAAGCTCTCCGTGGCCATCCAGAAGCTGGCCGAGGAGGACCCGACCTTCCGCGTCAAGCACGACGAGGAGACCGGCCAGACCGTCATCGGCGGCATGGGCGAGCTCCACCTCGACATCCTCGTGGACCGCATGCGTCGCGAGTTCAAGGTCGAGGCCAACGTCGGCAAGCCGCAGGTCGCGTACCGCGAGACGATCCGTCGCTCGGTCGAGAAGATCGACTACGTGCACAAGAAGCAGACCGGTGGCTCGGGCCAGTACGCGAAGGTCCAGATGACCTTCGAGCCGCTGGACCCCGCCGAGGGCGAGCTGTACGAGTTCTCGAACAAGGTCACCGGTGGCCGCATCCCGCGCGAGTACATCCCGTCGGTCGACGCCGGCATCCAGAGCGCGATGCAGCTCGGCGTCCTCGCGGGCTTCCCGCTCGTGGGCGTCAAGGCGATCCTGCTCGACGGTGCCGCGCACGACGTCGACTCCTCGGAGATGGCGTTCAAGATCGCGGGCTCGATGATCCTCAAGGAAGCGGTCCGCAAGGCCGACCCGGTTCTGCTGGAGCCGGTCATGGCCGTCGAGGTCCGTACTCCTGAGGAGTACATGGGTGACGTCATCGGCGACATCAACTCGCGCCGCGGCATGATCCTTGCCATGGAGGACGCAACGGGCGTGAAGGTCATCCGCGCCACGGTGCCCCTCTCCGAGATGTTCGGGTACGTCGGTGACCTGCGGTCGAAGACCCAGGGTCGCGCGGTGTACTCGATGCAGTTCGACAGCTACGCCGAGGTTCCTCGGAACGTTGCCGAGGAAATCATCAAGAAGACCCGGGGCGAGTAGTCCCACAGGTCGAACCCTGTAGTTCCATCACACAAACCGACCCGTAGGACGCCGCGTCGAACGGCTACCGTCCGGTAGCCGCAGAACGTCGGCCAATCTCTACCAAGTCCTGAGGAGGACACCCAGTGGGCAAGGCGAAGTTCGAGCGGACGAAGCCGCACGTCAACATCGGCACCATCGGCCACGTCGACCACGGCAAGACGACGCTGACCGCGGCCATCTCGAAGGTGCTGCACGACAAGTACCCCGACCTGAACCCCTTCACGCCGTTCGACGAGATCGACAAGGCGCCCGAGGAGAAGCAGCGCGGTATCACCATCAACATCGCGCACGTGGAGTACCAGACGGAGAAGCGTCACTACGCTCACGTCGACGCTCCGGGTCACGCGGACTACATCAAGAACATGATCACCGGTGCGGCGCAGATGGACGGCGCCATCCTCGTGGTCGCGGCGACCGACGGCCCGATGGCCCAGACGCGTGAGCACGTCCTGCTCGCCCGTCAGGTCGGCGTGCCCTACCTGCTCGTCGCGCTGAACAAGACCGACATGGTCGACGACGAGGAGATCCTGGAGCTCGTCGAGGTCGAGGTGCGCGAGCTGCTCTCGGCCCAGGGCTTCGACGGCGACGAGGTCCCCGTCGTGCGCGTCTCCGGCCTGAAGGCGCTCGAGGGCGACCCGATCTGGGTCAAGTCCGTCGAGGACCTGCTCGCCGCCGTCGACGAGTCCGTGCCGGACCCGGTGCGCGACATCGACAAGCCCTTCCTCATGCCGATCGAGGACGTCTTCACGATCACCGGTCGTGGCACCGTCGTCACCGGTCGCGTGGAGCGCGGCAAGCTCAAGGTGAACGAGGAGGTGGAGATCGTCGGCATCAAGGAGAAGGCGATCAAGACCACGGTCACCGGCGTCGAGATGTTCCGCAAGCTGCTCGACTACGCCGAGGCCGGCGAGAACGTCGGTCTGCTCCTGCGTGGCACGAAGCGCGAGGAGGTCGAGCGCGGCCAGGTCGTCGTCAAGCCCGGCTCGATCACCCCGCACACCGAGTTCGAGGGCCAGGTCTACATCCTGGCCAAGGACGAGGGTGGCCGTCACAACCCGTTCTACGGGAACTACCGCCCCCAGTTCTACTTCCGCACCACCGACGTCACCGGCGTCATCACGCTGCCCGAGGGCACCGAGATGGTCATGCCCGGCGACAACACCGAGATCCACGTGAACCTCATCCAGCCCATCGCGATGGAGGAGGGCCTCGGCTTCGCCATCCGCGAGGGTGGCCGCACCGTCGGCTCGGGCAAGGTCATCAAGATCATCAAGTGATGCTCGCCCCTCGGGGCTGCTGATCTGACGGAAGGGCCCGGGAGCTTCGGCTCCCGGGCCCTTCTGTCGTGATGGATCAGTGCGAGTCCGGGTAGCCCGCGTACCCGTCGCCGTCGAGGTCGGTGCACAGGCCGTACGCATGCTCGGGGCCGAAGTCCTCGACGCAGTCGGCGTAGCCCACGATGTACCTGAACGGGCCCTCGACCTCTCCCGTCGCATCCGTGCAGTCGGGCGAGCCGTCGGCCGGGTCGCACAGCTCGCCGGGGGCGAGGGTCGGCGCCGGGGTGGGGGAGAGCGTCGGAGTCGGGGCGGCCATGCTCTGCGTGGCTGTCGGGGATGGTGCGGGAGCCGACGGCGTGGCTGCGGTGGACGTCCCTGGAGAGACGGCGGAGGACGGTCGGGCCGGGGCGGAGGTGCAGCTGGCGAGCACCAGGACGGCGACTCCGATCCCGAGGGCGCGTCCGGACAGTCGAGGCATGGCCGAACGGTAGCGCCGGCGGTCGGGGTTGTGGGGGAGATCACGCGGGACGAGCCCGCGGGTGTGACGGAGGCGATTGGAGTTCCCGGGCGCACTCTGGCACACTGTTCAGGTTGCCTAGTTGAGGGCGGCGCGTTCGCGCGCGCAGCACACGACAGGGCTCACACACGTGGAAGGCGTCTGGACCCCGGGATCACCCGGTGGTTGACGCCCGACAACAACCACCGATCTCGTGCCGGACACGGTACGCAGCGCAACGGTGTGTCGCGCCTAGCGACACGCCCGAGTGCGGGGGTCGGACGGGCCGGTTCCAAACAGAGGGAAGTAGAAGCGCCATGGCGGGACAGAAGATCCGCATCAGGCTCAAGTCCTACGACCACGAAGTCATCGACAGCTCGGCGCGCAAGATCGTCGACACGGTGACTCGCGCTGGTGCGTCGGTCGTGGGTCCGGTGCCGCTGCCGACGGAGAAGAACGTGTTCTGCGTCATCCGGTCGCCCCACAAGTACAAGGACAGCCGCGAGCACTTCGAGATGCGTACTCACAAGCGGCTCATCGACATCATCGATCCCACGCCGAAGGCCGTCGACTCGCTCATGCGTCTCGACCTGCCTGCGGACGTGAACATCGAGATCAAGCTCTGACGCTGGGAAGGAACTGATTTCTATGGTTACCCAGCAGAACGAGCGCGCAGTCACGGCTCTCCTCGGCACGAAGCTCGGCATGACCCAGGTGTGGGACGACAACGGTCGTCTCGTCCCGGTCACCGTCGTCGCTGTCGGGACGAACGTCGTGACCCAGGTGCGCTCCGCCGATGCTGACGGCTACGCCGCGGTCCAGCTGGCCCACGGCCAGATCGACCCGCGCAAGGTCACCAAGCCGCTGAAGGGCCACTTCGAGAAGGCCGGGGTCACCCCCCGCCGGCACGTGGCCGAGATCCGTACGCCGAACGCCTCCGAGTTCACGCTCGGCCAGGAGCTCACGGCCGCCCTCTTCGAGGCCGGCTCGCTCGTGGACGTCATCGGCACCACCAAGGGCAAGGGCACCGCCGGTGTCATGAAGCGTCACGGCTTCCACGGCGTCGGCGCCTCGCACGGTGCGCACCGCAACCACCGCAAGCCCGGCTCGATCGGTGGCGCTTCGACGCCGTCGCGCGTGTTCAAGGGCATCAAGATGGCCGGTCGCATGGGCGTGGACCGCCAGACCACCCAGAACCTGACCGTGCACGCCGTCGACGTCGAGCGGGGTTTCATCCTCGTCAAGGGTGCCGTCCCCGGCCCCAAGGGTGGCGTCGTGGTCGTGCGTTCCGCTGTGAAGGGGGCGTGACCATGAGTGACACGCTGACTGTCGACGTGGTCGACTCCGAGGGCAAGAAGGCCGGCTCGGCCGACCTGCCCGCGGACGTCTTCGACGTGCAGACCAACATCCCGCTGATCCACCAGGTCGTCGTCGCGCAGCTCGCGGCGGCTCGCCAGGGCACCCACGACACGAAGTCTCGTGGCGAGGTGCGCGGTGGTGGGCGCAAGCCGTACAAGCAGAAGGGCACCGGCCGCGCCCGTCAGGGTTCGACGCGTGCTCCGCAGTTCGCCGGTGGTGGCGTCGTCCACGGCCCCACCCCGCGTGACTACTCGCAGCGCACCCCCAAGAAGATGAAGGCCGCGGCGCTCCGCGGTGCTCTCTCGGACCGCGCTCGTGCCGGTCGCGTGCACGTCGTCTCGGGCTTCGCCCCGGGCACCGCGCCCTCGACCAAGTCCGCGCTCGCCGTGCTCGACAACCTGTCGGGGCGCAAGCACGTCCTGGTCGTCGTCGAGCGTCAGGACGAGATCACGTGGAAGTCGCTGCGGAACGTCGAGCGGGTGCACCTGCTGGTCTCTGACCAGCTCAACACCTACGACGTCCTGATCTCGGACGACGTCGTGTTCACGCAGGGCGCGCTCGACGCGTTCCTGGCGGGCCCCGTCAAGGGTGCCTCCGCTGTGGCCACGTCCTCCGAGTCCGAGGAGGAGACGAAGTGACCGACATCGGCAAGAACCCGCGCGACATCCTGATCGCGCCGGTCGTCTCCGAGAAGAGCTACGGCCTGCTCGACGAGGGGAAGTACACCTTCCTCGTCGACCCGCGGGCCAACAAGACCGAGATCAAGATTGCCGTCGAGCAGGTCTTCGGCGTCAAGGTCGACTCGGTCAACACCGCGAACCGGCAGGGCAAGGCCCGTCGGACCCGTTTCGGCATCGGCCGCCGCAAGGACACGAAGCGTGCGATCGTCACCCTCCGCGAGGGAACGATCGACATCTTCGGCGGTCCGGTCGGCTGAGCGAAGGACTGAGAACTCATGGGTATTCGTAAGTACAAGCCGACCACGCCGGGCCGTCGCGGCTCCAGCGTCGCCGACTTCGTCGAGATCACGCGATCCACGCCGGAGAAGTCGCTCGTCCGTCCCCTCCACAAGACGGGCGGCCGCAACTCCACGGGTCGCATCACCACGCGCCACCAGGGTGGCGGTCACAAGCGTGCATACCGCGTCATCGACTTCCGTCGTCATGACAAGGACGGCGTGCCGGCCAAGGTCGCTCACATCGAGTACGACCCCAACCGCACCGCCCGCATCGCGCTCCTGCACTACGCGGACGGCGAGAAGCGCTACATCATCGCGCCGAACAAGCTGTCGCAGGGCGACCGCATCGAGAACGGCCCCGGCGCCGACATCAAGCCCGGCAACAACCTGCCGCTGCGCAACATCCCGACCGGTACGGTCATCCACGCCATCGAGCTGCGGCCCGGTGGCGGTGCGAAGATCGCCCGCTCGGCTGGTGCGTCCGTGCAGCTCGTCGCCAAGGACGGCCCCTACGCCCAGCTGCGCATGCCGTCCGGTGAGATCCGCAACGTCGACCTGCGCTGCCGCGCCACGGTCGGCGAGGTGGGCAACGCCGAGCAGTCGAACATCAACTGGGGCAAGGCCGGCCGCATGCGCTGGAAGGGCAAGCGCCCGACCGTCCGTGGTGTCGCCATGAACCCGATCGACCACCCGCACGGTGGTGGCGAGGGCAAGACGTCCGGTGGACGTCACCCCGTCAGCCCGTGGGGCCAGGCCGAGGGCCGTACCCGCCGTCCGAACAAGCCGAGCGACAAGCTCATCGTGCGCCGTCGGCGCACCGGCAAGAACAAGCGCTGATAGGAGCCTGAGATGCCACGTAGCCTGAAGAAGGGCCCGTTCGTCGACGGTCACCTGCAGAAGAAGGTCGACGTCCAGAACACCGCCGGCACGAAGAACGTCATCAAGACGTGGTCGCGCCGTTCGGTCATCACGCCGGACTTCCTCGGCCACACGTTCGCGGTGCACGACGGACGCAAGCACACCCCGGTGTTCGTGACGGAGGCGATGGTCGGGCACAAGCTCGGCGAGTTCGCCCCGACGCGGACGTTCCGCGGCCACGAGAAGGACGACCGGAAGGGTCGTCGCCGCTGACCCCCGGGTCAGCCAGGCGACGCCCTTAACCGGCAGAGACAAGAAGGCAGGACAGCAATGGAAGCCAAGGCGAAGGCGCGGTTCGTCCGCGTCACGCCCCAGAAGGCCCGGCGCGTCGTGGACCTCATCCGTGGCAAGCAGGCCGGCGAGGCTGTGGCGGTGCTGAAGTTCGCACCGCAGGCCGCGGGGGAGACGGTGCTCAAGGTTGTGGAGAGCGCGATCGCGAACGCTCGTGAGGCTGCCAAGCGCAGCAACGAGCGTCTCGACGAGGCGGACCTCTACATCTCCGAGGTGTTCGTCGACGAGGGTCCGACGCTCAAGCGGTTCCGTCCGCGAGCGCAGGGTCGGGCCAGCCAGATCCTCAAGCGGACGAGCCACATCACCGTGGTCGTCGCTGAGCGCGAGACGAAGGGACGGGCCCGATAGTGGGACAGAAAGTCAACCCGCTCGGGTACCGCCTGGGCATCACCACCGACCACCGGTCGCGTTGGTTCGCCGACTCGACCAAGCCGGGTCAGCGCTACCGCGACTACGTGGGCGAGGACGTCAAGATCCGCAAGCTCATGGCCACGGGCCTCGAGCGTGCCGGCATCGCCAAGGTCGAGATCGAGCGCACGCGTGACCGCGTCCGCGTCGACATCCACACCGCCCGCCCGGGCATCGTCATCGGGCGTCGTGGCGCGGAGGCCGACCGCATCCGCGGCGAGCTCGAGAAGCTCACGGGCAAGCAGGTGCAGCTGAACATCCTCGAGGTCAAGAACGCCGAGATCGAGGCTCAGCTGGTCGCCCAAGGCATCGCCGAGCAGCTGGCGAGCCGCGTCTCGTTCCGCCGCGCCATGCGCAAGGGCATCCAGTCGGCCCAGCGCGCCGGTGCCAAGGGCATCCGCGTGCAGGTCTCCGGCCGCCTCGGTGGCGCGGAGATGAGCCGCACGGAGTTCTACCGCGAGGGCCGTGTGCCCCTGCACACGCTCCGCGCGAACATCGACTACGGCTTCTTCGAGGCTCGCACCACCTTCGGGCGCATCGGCGTCAAGGTGTGGGTCTACAAGGGCGACATGACCGAGAAGGAGTTTGCTCGCGAGCAGGCGACCCAGGCCCCGCGCCCGGCTCGTGGCCCGCGGACGGACCGTGGCGAGCGCAGCGACCGTGGCCCCCGTGCCGCCGCTCCTCGTCGCGACCGTGCAGACGCTCCTGAGGCGACCGAGGCTGCCGCCGCTCCGGCGGAGGCCCCGGCTGCTGAGACCGGAACGGAGGCCTGAGCATGCTGATCCCGCGCAGGTTGAAGCACCGCAAGCAGCACCACCCGGGGCGCTCCGGCGCCGCGACCGGTGGTACCGCGATCTCCTTCGGTGACTACGGCATCCAGGCTCTCGAGCCCGCCTACGTCACCAACCGGCAGATCGAGGCTGCTCGTATCGCCATGACCCGCCACATCAAGCGTGGAGGGAAGGTCTGGATCAACATCTACCCGGACCGTCCCCTCACCAAGAAGCCTGCCGAGACCCGCATGGGTTCCGGCAAGGGTTCGCCGGAGTGGTGGATCGCCAACGTCAAGCCCGGCCGAGTTCTCTTCGAGCTCGCCGGCGTCCCGGAGCCCCTGGCTCGCGAGGCCATGCGCCGCGCGCAGCACAAGCTCCCGATGAAGACACGTTTTGTGGTTCGCGAGGGTGGTAACTGATGACTATCGGCACCAAGGAACTGGCTCCCAGCGAGCTGGACACCTTCGACGACGAGAAGCTTGTCGCCGAGCTGAAGAAGTCCAAGGAGGAGCTGTTCAACCTCCGCTTCCAGTCCGCGACGGGCCAGCTCGAGAGCCACGGGCGTCTCAAGGCCGTTCGCCGCGACATCGCGCGGATCTACACGATCCTGCGTGAGCGCGAGCTCGGCATCCGTACTGCCCCGAGCGCGAGCGAGTGAGACTGATGAGCGACGAGACGAACGAGAAGACGACCGCTGTCGCCGCGAAGCGCGGCGACCGCAAGACGCGCCGCGGCTACGTGGTCAGCGACAAGATGGAGAAGACCGTCGTGGTCGAGGTCGAGGACCGGGTCAAGCACCCGCTCTACGGCAAGGTCATCCGGCGGACGAGCAAGGTCAAGGCGCACGACGAGCTGGGCTCGGCGGGCGTGGGCGACCTCGTGGTCATCATGGAGACCCGGCCGCTGAGCGCCACCAAGCGGTGGCGCCTGGTCGAGGTCCTCGAGAAGGCCAAGTAAGCAGCACCACCCCCAGTTGCCCACGGGCGCCGGGTGGACGTCCTGGACACCACCCGGCGCGACGTGTGCATCACGGCAACTATCCGTTCGGCCAGGCTCGGGCCAACCCGGCGCGAGAACCCGCCAGACGACAGGAGTAGGTAATGATCCAGCAGGAGTCGCGACTTCGTGTCGCCGACAACACTGGTGCGAAGGAGATCCTTTGCATCCGTGTGCTCGGCGGCTCCGGCCGTCGCTACGCAGGCATCGGTGACGTCATCGTCGCCACCGTCAAGGACGCCATCCCCGGCGGCAACGTCAAGAAGGGCGACGTCGTCAAGGCTGTCATCGTGCGCACCCGCAAGGAGCGCCGCCGTCCGGACGGTTCGTACATCAAGTTCGACGAGAACGCCGCAGTGATCCTCAAGAACGACGGGGAGCCCCGTGGTACGCGCATCTTCGGCCCGGTGGGCCGCGAGCTGCGCGACAAGAAGTTCATGAA
This sequence comes from Cellulomonas sp. P1_G12_2, assembly GCF_056405535.1. Taxonomy (NCBI): domain Bacteria; kingdom Bacillati; phylum Actinomycetota; class Actinomycetes; order Micrococcales; family Cellulomonadaceae; genus Cellulomonas; species Cellulomonas sp. P1_G12_2. Next base: position 632,215 of record NZ_JBFUBX010000002.1, read on the forward strand.
GATCATCTCGCTGGCACCGGAGGTGCTCTGACCATGGCGAAGATCAAGAAGGGCGACCTCGTCCTCGTCATCTCGGGCCGCGACAAGGGCAGCACCGGTCGCGTCCTCGAGGTTCTCGTCGAGTCGCAGCGGATCGTCGTCGAGGGCGTCCAGCGCGTGCAGAAGCACGTGAAGGCCGGCCAGACGCAGCGCGGCACGCGCACCGGCGGCATCGAGACCGTCGAGGCCCCCATCCACATCAGCAACGTGATGCTCGTGGACCCGGAGACCAAGAAGGGCACCCGGGTCGGCTACCGCACCGAGCAGGTCGAGCGCGACGGCCGTACCCGCACCGTTCGGGTCCGCGTCGCCAAGCGCTCCGGTAAGGACATCTGATGACCGAGACCACTCTCACGGCTCCGGCGCTCCCGCGTCTGAAGTCCAAGTACAACGACGAGATCCGCACCGCTCTCTTCGAGCAGTTCTCGCACGAGAACATCAACCAGGTCGCGCGCCTGGTGAAGGTCGTCGTGAACATGGGCGTCGGCGAGGCCGCCAAGGACTCCAAGCTCATCGAGGGCGCGATCCGCGACCTGACCCAGATCACGGGTCAGAAGCCGCAGGTCACCAAGGCTCGCAAGTCGATCGCGCAGTTCAAGCTGCGTGAGGGAATGCCCATCGGCGCCCACGTCACCCTGCGTGGCGACCGTGCCTGGGAGTTCCTGGACCGCCTGCTCTCCACCGCGCTGCCGCGCATCCGTGACTTCCGTGGCCTCTCGCCGCAGCAGTTCGACGGTCACGGCAACTACACCTTCGGCCTCGTGGAGCAGTCCGTGTTCCACGAGATCGACCAGGACAAGATCGATCGGGTCCGCGGCATGGACATCACGGTCGTCACGACGGCCGACACCGACGACGAGGGTCGCGCTTTCCTCAAGCTCCTCGGCTTCCCGTTCAAGGAGATCTGACCATGGCGAAGACTGCCCTCAAGAACAAGGCTGCTGCCAAGCCGAAGTTCGCAGTGCGTGGCTACACGCGCTGCCAGCGTTGCGGCCGGCCCCACTCGGTGTACCGCAAGTTCGGCCTGTGCCGAATCTGCGTGCGCGAGATGGCCCACCGCGGCGAGCTCCCCGGCGTCACCAAGAGCAGCTGGTAACCCACGCACCACGAACGTCGGTAGGTCCAGCCCCCACAAGGGCGGGATACCCCGGCGAGGAAGGGCGGAAGCCCCATGACCATGACCGACCCCATCGCAGACCTGCTCACGCGGCTGCGTAACGCGAACTCGGCTCACCACGACACCGTGCTGATCCCGTTCTCGAAGCTGAAGTCGCACATCGCGGAGATCCTCCAGGCGGAGGGCTACATCACGGGCTGGAAGGTTGAGGACGCCGTCGTCGGCAAGAACCTCATCATCGAGCTCAAGTACGGCCCCAACCGCGAGCGTGCGCTCGCCGGCGTGAAGCGCGTGTCCAAGCCGGGCCTGCGCGTGTACGCCAAGTCGACCAACCTGCCCAAGGTGCTCGGCGGCCTGGGCGTGGCGATCCTGTCCACGTCCTCCGGTCTCCTCACCGACAAGCAGGCCGCCAAGAAGGGCGTGGGTGGGGAAGTCCTCGCCTACGTCTGGTAAGTCCGAGACGGAAAGGAGCTAGCCATGTCCCGAATCGGCAGAGTCCCCGTCCCGGTCCCCACCGGCGTGGATGTCGACATCAACGGTGCCGTCGTGACGGTCAAGGGCCCCAAGGGCACCCTGACGCACACGGTCGCCGCACCCATCGAGGTCGCGCGCGACGAGGCAGGTGCCCTCGTGGTCACCCGCCCCGACGACGAGCGCGCCTCGCGCTCGCTGCACGGCCTCACCCGCACGCTGCTGGCCAACCTGGTCATCGGTGTGACGGAGGGCTACGTCAAGAAGCTCGAGATCGTCGGCACCGGTTACCGCGTGACCGCGAAGGGTGCGGACCTCGAGTTCGCGCTCGGCTTCAGCCACGCGGTCACGGTCAACCCGCCGGAGGGCATCACCTTCGTCGTCGAGGCACCCACCCGCTTCTCGGTGCAGGGCATCGACAAGCAGCAGGTGGGCGAGGTCGCCGCAAACATCCGCAAGATCCGCAAGCCCGAGCCGTACAAGGGCAAGGGCGTCCGGTACGCGGGCGAGAACGTGCGCCGCAAGGTCGGAAAGGCCGGTAAGTAATCATGGCTCTCAAGATCCTCGGCAAGGGCAAGCGTGTTGCCCGCCAGCGCCGCCACCTGCGCCTTCGCAAGAAGGTCGCCGGCTCGGCCGTGCGTCCCCGTCTCGTCGTGACCCGGTCCGCCCGGCACATCTCGGCGCAGGTCGTGGACGACGGCATCGGTCAGACGATCGTCTCCGCATCGACCCTCGAGGCCGACCTGCGCAGCTCGAACGACGACAAGACCGCCAAGGCCCGCAAGGTCGGCGAGCTCATCGCCGAGCGTGCGAAGGCTGCCGGCCTTGACGCTGTGGTCTTCGACCGCGGCGGCAACAAGTACCACGGCCGTGTCGCTGCGGTGGCCGACGGCGCTCGCGAGGGCGGTCTGAAGCTGTGACGACGACGAACTGCGACATGAAGAAGAGGACTCACTGATGGCTGCTCCTCAGCGCAGCAACACCGGGGCGCCCGCGGGTGGCACCGGCACCGGCGGCGGTGACCGCCGCGACGGCGGCCGCGGCCGTGACGGCGGCGGCGGTCGCGGACGCGACGCCGCAGAGAAGAGCGCGTTCCTCGAGCGCGTCGTGACGATCAACCGCGTGGCCAAGGTCGTCAAGGGTGGCCGCCGCTTCAGCTTCACCGCGCTCGTCGTGGTCGGCGACGGCGACGGCACCGTGGGTGTCGGCTACGGGAAGGCCAAGGAGGTGCCCGCGGCGATCGCCAAGGGCGTCGAGGAGGCCAAGAAGAACTTCTTCAAGGTCCCGCGCATCCAGGGCACGATCCCGCACCCCATCCAGGGTGAGGCCGCTGCCGGTGTCGTCTTCCTGCGTCCGGCGTCCCCGGGTACCGGCGTCATCGCCGGTGGTCCGGTGCGCGCCGTGCTCGAGTGCGCCGGCATCCACGACGTGCTGAGCAAGTCGCTCGGCTCGTCCAACGCGATCAACATCGTGCACGCCACGGTCGCGGCCCTCAAGGGTCTCGAGCGTCCCGAGGCCGTGGCCGCGCGCCGCGGGCTCCCGGTCGAGCACGTGGTCCCGGCTGCCCTCCTCCGTGCCCAGGCTGCCGGCCTGGCCGCAGCGGCGGGCTCGAAGGCAGGTGCGTGATGGCTCGACTCAAGGTGACCCAGACGCGCTCTGGCATCGGCGGTAAGCAGAACCAGCGCGACACCCTGCGCACCCTCGGCCTCAAGCGGATCGGCGACGTCGTCGTCAAGGAGGACCGTCCTGAGATCCGCGGCATGGTCAAGACGGTGACGCACCTTGTCGCGGTCGAAGAGGTGGAGTGACCATGGCTGACGAGAACGAGAAGGGCACCGACGAGGTGACGGCCCCCAAGAAGGCCGCCGCCAAGAAGGCCCCCGCGAAGAAGGCCGCCGACACGGAGTCCGCTCCGAAGGCGACCAAGGCGAAGTCCGCTGCTGCGGACAAGCCGGCCAAGGCCGACAAGGCCGAGGCGACGACCGAGGCTGCACCGAAGGCGAAGGCCCCCAAGGCCGCGCCCAAGGCTGCTGCGCCCAAGAAGACGGTCTCCGCTGCTGCGGCGAAGGCGGCCGAGGCCGCTGCGCAGCCCGGCAACGGTGGGACGCTCAAGGTGCACCACCTCCGTCCGGCTCCGGGCGCCAAGACCGCCAAGACCCGCGTGGGTCGTGGCGAGGCGTCCAAGGGCAAGACGGCCGGTCGTGGCACCAAGGGCACCAAGGCCCGCTACCAGGTGCCGACGCGCTTCGAGGGCGGGCAGATGCCTCTGCACATGCGCCTCCCGAAGCTGCGCGGCTTCAAGAACCCGTTCCGCGTCGAGTACCAGGTGGTCAACCTGGACAAGCTGTCGGCGCTGTACCCGAACGGTGGCGACGTGACGGTCGCCGACCTCGTGGCGAAGGGCGCGGTCCGCAAGGGCCAGCCCGTCAAGGTGCTCGGCACCGGCGAGCTCACGGTCAAGGTCTCTGTCGCGGTCGACGCCTACTCGGCGACCGCGAAGGACGCGATCGTGGCGGCCGGCGGAAGCGTCGCGCAGGACTGATCGAAGGGACGGGACCGGTGGGTGCGTAGTTACCCGCCGGTCCCGTTCCGTATGTCGGCGGGCATCAGTTAGGGTGCCCCGGTGCTCGCGACTCGTCGCGGGCTGCACGGCCGGAACGGACCGGTCGTACGTGATGCCGCTCCGGCGGCCCAGGAGGACAGGTGCTCAGCGCATTCGTGCGGGCGTTCCGGACGCCCGACCTGCGGCGCAAGCTGCTCTTCACCATCGGGATCATGGTGATCTTCCGTGCCGGCTCGTTCCTGCCGACACCGGGAGTCTCCTACCCGAACGTGCAGACGTGTATCGAGCAGTCCCAGGGCAACGACCTGCTCGGGCTGGTGAACCTGTTCAGCGGCGGTGCTCTGCTGCAGCTGTCGGTGTTCGCGCTCGGGATCATGCCGTACATCACCGCGAGCATCATCATCCAGCTGCTCCGGGTGGTCATCCCTCGTTTCGAGGAGCTCCACAAGGAGGGCCAGTCCGGCACCGCGAAGCTCACGCAGTACACGCGGTACCTGACGATCGGCCTGGCGATCCTGCAGTCGACGACGATCATCACCGTCGCGCGCAGCGGTCAGCTGTTCAGCGGGTGCACCGTCGACGTCATCCCGGACGACAACTGGGTCACGCTCCTCATCATGGTGATCACCATGACCGCCGGTACCGGCCTGATCATGTGGCTGGGTGAGCTCATCACCGAGCGCGGTGTCGGCAACGGCATGTCGCTGCTCATCTTCACGTCGATCGCGGCCAGCTTCCCCGGCGCCATGTGGTCGATCGCCGGTGGCGACAACGGCATCTCGAAGTTCATCGTGGTCCTGGCGATCGTCGTGCTGGTCATCGCGCTGGTGGTGTTCGTCGAGCAGTCGCAGCGACGCGTGCCGGTGCAGTACGCCAAGCGCATGGTCGGCCGTCGCATGTACGGCGGCTCGAGCACCTACATCCCGATCAAGATCAACATGGCCGGCGTCATCCCGGTGATCTTCGCGTCGTCGCTGCTCGCCGTCCCCGGGCTGCTCGCGCAGTTCGGTGACCCGACCGCCGGGTGGGTCCAGTGGATCCAGCGCTACCTGGCCTCGCCCAGCGCGCCGCTGCACCTGGCGATCTACGTCGTCCTGATCATCTTCTTCTGCTACTTCTACACGGCGATCACGTTCAACCCGGACGAGGTCGCGGACAACATGAAGAAGTACGGCGGCTTCATCCCCGGCATCCGTGCCGGCCGGCCGACCGCCGAGTACCTGGACTACGTGATCTCGCGGATCACCGCGCCCGGGTCCGTCTACCTGGCGATCGTCGCGCTGATCCCGACCATCGCGTTCATCGTGATGGGCGTCGGCACCAACATCCCGTTCGGCGGGGCGTCGATCCTCATCGTCGTCGGCGTCGGCCTGGAGACCGTGAAGCAGATCGAGTCCCAGCTGCAGCAGCGGCACTACGAAGGGTTCTTGCGTTGAGCACGCGTCTCGTCCTGCTCGGTCCTCCGGGAGCGGGCAAGGGGACCCAGGCTGTGCGGATCGCCGAGCGGCTGGGCATCCCGGCCATCTCGACCGGCGACATCTTCCGCGCCAACATCAAGGGCGGCACGCCGCTCGGCAAGACGGTGCAGGAGTACACGTCGCGCGGCGCGCTGGTCCCGGACTCGGTGACCAACGAGATGGTGCGCGACCGGCTCGCCCAGGACGACGCGGCTGACGGGTTCCTGCTCGACGGGTACCCGCGCAACGTCGCCCAGGTGGGGGAGCTCGACGCGATCCTCGCGGACGCGGGGCTGAGCCTCGACCTCGCGATCGAGATCACCGCCGACCCGGACGTCGTCGTGGCGCGGCTGCTCAAGCGTGCCGAGATCGAGGGCCGTGAGGACGACACCGAGGACGTCGTCCGCCACCGGCTCGACGTCTACGCCCAGGAGACCGCGCCCATCGCGCACGTGTACGCCGACCGCGGACTGCTCGCGCAGGTGGACGGGATCGGCGACGTCGACGCGGTCACCGAGCGGCTCGTCGCGGCGATCGGCGCGCCGAGCGCCGGCTGACCATGTTCGGTCGCGAGCGGATCGAGTACAAGACACCCGAGCAGGTGCTGCTCATGCGGCGTGCCGGGCTGGTGGTCGCCGAGGCGCTGGCCGCTGTGCGGGAGCGGGCGGTGGCCGGGGTCACGACGGGTGAGCTGGACGCCGTCGCTGCGGAGATCATCGGTGACCGGCACGCGACGCCGTCGTTCCTCGGCTACCTCGGCTATCCGGCGTCCCTCTGTGTCTCGGTGAACGACGAGGTCGTGCACGGCATCCCGGGCTCCCGGGTGCTCGAGCCCGGGGACGTGGTGTCGGTCGACTGCGGCGCGATCGTCGAGGGCTGGCACGGCGACTCCGCGATCACCGTGGTCCTCGACGGCGCCGCGCCCGAGGACGTCGCCCTGGCGGAGACGACGGAGCGCGCCATGTGGGCGGGCATCGCCGCTCTGGCCGGCGCCGAGCGGCTGGGCGCGGTGGGGGAGGCGGTCGAGGACGTCGTCGACGCCGCCGAGGCAGCCGGGCTCAACGGCGGGCAGCGGTACGGCCTGGTCGAGGAGTACGTGGGTCACGGCATCGGTACGGCGATGCACCAGCCGCCGGACGTGCCGAACTTCCGTAGTCGGGACCGTGGTCCGCGCGTGCGCCCGGGGCTGTGCGTCGCGGTCGAGCCGATGGTGGTGCGCGGACAGCGGTTCACCCAGGTCCTCGACGACGACTGGACCGTCGTCACGGGCGACGGCTCGCGCGCGTCCCACTGGGAGCACACCGTCGCCGTGCTGGACGACGGCATCTGGGTGCTGACCGCGCCCGACGGCGGTGCGGAGAAGCTGGCCGCGCTCGGCGTCTCCATCGCACCGCTCGCCTGACCCCGGAGTTACTCCCGAGTACGTCCATCCAGGTGAACTTGTGTCCAGTTGTCCACAATTTGTCTGTGATCTGGCCAAACGCGCACGCGATGACCGGTTTGTCCGATACGGTCCTGCCCGGCGGTGAACGATCCGCCACGGGCGTCCCTGGGGCCCGCGCGGCGTGACCGGTGCGGTGAAGGGGTGGGAGGCCCGACTCCGGCAGGCACGTGGTCAGCGCGCGCCTGCACTCGACGTGATGGGTGGCTCATGCAGCGCAGCGTTCGTCCTTCCCCGATCTCCGTCCGCCGCCTCGTCGGCGCCGCGGCCGTCGCCTCCGCCCTGCTCCTCACCGGTGCGGGTGCTGCGCAGGCGCACGGCAACGACAGCCACCGGGGCAGGCAGTGGCAGCAACCGCAGACGCAGCTGACGAAGCAGCAGACGAGCGAGCCGGAGACCACCGGCGCCTACGTCTACCTCAAGAAGGACGTCACCAAGCCGGTGTCGTGGGAGAACTCGACCCAGCAGTACCTGGTCACCACGTGGTCGGGCGGGTACTGGCGCGATCTCACGCTCGAGGAGATCGGTGCCGCAATGCCTGCCGACGTCACGGTCTGCGGTCCGGGCTGGGCGGTCCAGGAGGACAAGGCGTACGGCGACGCGACGGTCTTCACCGGCAACAAGGCGCCCCACTACCCGACGGACTACATCGGCTGGCGGAGCAAGGAGAACCCGAAGGGTGCGCTCTTCGACGCCAAGCACTTCGAGCTGTCCGCCATGGTGACGGTCCCGGCGTGCGGTCCGACGCCGACCACCTCGCCGTCGCCCGAGCCGACGGTGTCCCCGAGCCCGACGCCGAGCGTCAGCGAGACCCCGCCGCCGCCGTCGCCCGCCACGCCGGTCACGCCGCCCGCACCGTCGACGCCTCCGGCTCCTCCGGCGCCCCCGGTCACCGAGGTGGACGACGCGCCGTCGGCGACACCGACTCCCACCGTCGGCATCGTCGCGTCGACCCCGACCCCGTCCGCCTCGTTCTACTCCGAGGTCCTCGCTGCGGGGCCCACCGGTGGTGCGGCGCTGGCCGCGACCGGCTCGTCCCCGATGCCGGGCGTGCTCGCCGCGGGCATCCTGGTGCTCTCGGGGGCAGCCCTGCTCCTGCTGAGGCGCCGGCGCGCCAGCTGATCACACACAGGAGGGCCGTCGTCACGAGGACGACGGCCCTCCTCGTGTGTGTCGGTGGCCCGTGTGTGGCGGACGGCACGTGCCAGGAGCGGGGGGCGGTTTCGTCCCCTGGGCCTGATGGCGTAAGATCGTCCGTTGGGTGTGCGCCCGGTTCTCGTGGCGCGCTGTCCACATCTAGTTCCCACCACGTCGTCGCCGCCCGTCCGGGCGGGGCCGGTCGTCGTGGGTTGATCCATCAGGACCGACAGTTAGCGGAGGATATGGCGAAGAAGGACGGTGTCATCGAGATCGAGGGCAGCGTCGTGGAGGCTCTGCCGAACGCGATGTTCCGCGTGGAGCTCACCAACGGCCACAAGGTGCTCGCCCACATCTCGGGCAAGATGCGACAGCACTACATCCGGATCCTCCCCGAGGACCGGGTGGTGGTGGAGCTGAGCCCGTACGACCTGTCCCGTGGCCGGATCGTCTACCGCTACAAGTAACAGCCACTCGAACACGCCGTCAGCCCTGTCACGGGCGCAACGGCGGCGGAGGAACACGCGATGAAGGTCAAGCCCAGCGTCAAGAAGATCTGCGACAAGTGCAAGGTGATCCGCCGGCACGGTCGCGTCCAGGTGATCTGCGAGAACCTGCGCCACAAGCAGCGCCAGGGCTGATGCCCTGACGCCGGTCCGTCGGACCAGCAGCTCGACCAGCACCACCGGTCCTCCACGGAGGACCAGCAAGCGCACAGCCACTCCGGCGATCACTCGCCGGTGCACCCTCGGTCGGAGGCCGGGGCCCGCAGCACGCGGGAGGGCAGTGCGGCAGACCTCCGATGCAGTGCAGGAGCCACCAGACACATGGCACGTCTTATCGGCGTCGACCTCCCCCGCGAGAAGCGGCTCGAGATCGCGCTCACCTACATCTACGGGGTCGGCCGTACCCGCGCCCAGGCAACTCTGGCCGCGACCGGCATCAGCCCGGACCTGCGCGTGAAGGACCTCGGCGACGCCGAGCTCGTCGCGCTGCGTGACTACCTCGAGACGAGCTACAAGCTCGAGGGTGACCTTCGCCGTGAGGTCGCTGCGGACATCCGCCGCAAGGTCGAGATCGGCTGCTACGAGGGCCTGCGTCACCGCCGTGGCCTTCCGGTGCGCGGACAGCGCACCAAGACCAACGCGCGTACCCGCAAGGGCCCGAAGCGCACCGTCGCCGGCAAGAAGAAGGCCGGGCGCAAGTAGCCCTCCCGGCTGGCTGCATCCCCGCGATGCGCCGCCCGGTCATCCCCAGCTGATCTCGAGAGAAGAAGAGCATGCCTCCCAAGACCCGTTCCGCCGTGCGCAAGCCGCGCCGCAAGGAGAAGAAGAACGTCTCCCACGGCCAGGCGCACATCAAGAGCACGTTCAACAACACGATCATCTCCATCACCGACCCGACCGGCGCCGTCATCGCGTCGGCCTCGTCGGGCCAGGTGGGCTTCAAGGGCTCGCGCAAGTCGACCCCCTTCGCGGCGCAGCTCGCCGCCGAGGCGGCCGCTCGTCGCGCCCAGGAGCACGGCATGAAGAAGGTCGACGTCTTCGTCAAGGGCCCCGGCTCCGGCCGTGAGACCGCGATCCGCTCGCTCCAGGCGACCGGCCTCGAGGTCGGCTCGATCCAGGACGTGACGCCCCAGGCGCACAACGGCTGCCGCCCGCCGAAGCGCCGTCGCGTCTGACCGTCGGCTCGATCGGGTCGGTGCGCTGCGAGGCGCACCGACCCGGACATCCTTACGTCGACCAGGTGGACCGAGACCAGGCCGGCCCGTAGTACTGCGCAGCGTCATATGGCGGACGCCCGCTGAGAGGAAAACACACCGTGCTGATTGCACAGCGCCCCACCCTGACCGAAGAGGTCATCTCGGAGAACCGGTCGCGGTTCTCCATCGAGCCCCTGGAGCCGGGTTTCGGCTACACGCTCGGCAACTCGCTCCGCCGGACGCTGCTGTCCTCCATCCCCGGTGCCGCCGTCACGTCCATCCGGATCGACGGCGTGCTGCACGAGTTCTCCACCGTGCCGGGCGTCAAGGAGGACGTCACCGAGATCATCCTCAACATCAAGCAGCTGGTCGTCTCCTCGGAGAACGACGAGCCCGTGGTGATGTACCTGCGCAAGCAGGGTGCCGGTGAGGTCAGCGCCGCTGACATCGTCCCGCCGGCCGGCGTCGAGGTGCACAACCCCGACCTGCACCTGGCCACGCTGAACGACAAGGGCAAGCTCGAGATCGAGCTGACCGTCGAGCGCGGTCGTGGCTACGTGTCGGCGAACCAGAACAAGTCGTTCGACGCCGAGATCGGCCGCATCCCGGTCGACTCGATCTACTCGCCGGTCCTCAAGGTGACCTACAAGGTCGAGGCGACGCGTGTCGAGCAGCGCACGGACTTCGACAAGCTGGTCGTCGACGTCGAGACCAAGTCGGCGATCGGGCCGCGCGACGCGCTGGCCTCCGCCGGCAAGACGCTGGTCGAGCTGTTCGGTCTGGCCCGTGAGCTCAACATCGAGGCCGAGGGCATCGAGATCGGCCCGTCGCCGACCGACGCTGCGCTCGCCGCGGACCTCGCTCTGCCGATCGAGGACCTGCAGCTCACGATCCGCTCCTACAACTGCCTCAAGCGCGAGGGCATCCACTCCGTGGGTGAGCTCGTCGCCCGGTCCGAGGCCGACCTCCTGGACATCCGCAACTTCGGTGCGAAGTCCATCACGGAGGTCAAGGAGAAGCTGGCCGAGCTCGGTCTGACGCTCAAGGACAGCCCGCTCGACTTCGACCCGTCCGCCACCGCCTACTACGGCGACGACGAGGGCGACTTCGTCGAGGACGAGCAGTACTGACGCCGGGGAGCTAGACGTGCCGGCGTGAGCCGGCTCGCCTGCAGCCCATCACTGGAACTCAAGGAGTAAAGACCATGCCTACGCCCACCAAGGGTCCCCGGCTCGGTGGCGGACCGGCGCACGAGCGGCTGATCCTCGCGAACCTCGCGACGTCGCTGTTCGAGCACAAGCGCATCACGACGACCGAGACGAAGGCCAAGCGCCTCCGCCCGCTCGCCGAGCGCCTGATCACGTTCGCCAAGCGTGGTGACCTGCACGCCCGCCGCCGCGTGATGACCGTCGTCAAGGACAAGTCCGTCGTGCACGTGCTCTTCACCGAGATCGCCCCGGCCGTGGCCGAGCGTCAGGGTGGCTACACGCGCATCACCAAGATCGGCCCCCGCAAGGGCGACAACGCCCCGATGGCCGTCATCGAGCTCGTGCTCGAGCCGCTCTCCCCGAAGCAGGCCGTCGTGAAGGAGGCCACCAAGGCCGCCTCGAAGGCTGCGCCGAAGGCGAAGAAGGCCGACAAGGTCGAGGACAAGGTCGTCGAGGACGCGCCCGTCGAGGACGCGCCCGTCGAGGACGCTCCCGTGGAGGACGCGCCCGTCGAGGACGCTGCCGCCGAGACCAAGGATGACGCCGACAAGGCGTGATCTGAGAGCTGCACCGAGAAGGCCCGGGACCTGCTGGTCCCGGGCC